>JAHDDW010000057.1 GCA_020629155.1 Acidimicrobiales bacterium
CCCATCGATGCTAATGGGGGCTTTGTTGGTGGTTATATCCGGGCTTGCTATCTCCCGAAGTTAAGGTCGCTAAGCCAGGAAGCTAACCGATTGCAAGCGTTTATCGATACGAATCAACGAGGAAAGCCTTGTGTGCCCAGGTTGTAGGTCGCATCCGATATTTATTAAGTTTCCGGGCGTAGTAGTCGCCGCTTTCAATGCATCCGCCAAAGATAGGCCTACCGTATTGACCAGCCAGGCGATTGCAGCGGTCAGTTCTAAATCCGCACCAGCAAGTGTGCCATCGCGTAAACTTAGTTTGCCGTCTTCGCGTGTAACCGATCGACCGTTTAGCTGAAAACTCGATTTCGTACTACCCGCTACCGCCATCGCGTCTGTAACCAAATACAGTTGACCGGGTGATTGTTTCGTACGAAATGCAATAGCCGCCGCTGCATCGTGTACGTGTATACCATCAGCAATTAAACCCGCTGATAGTGACCCTTGACTTAATGCTGCGCCCACAACACCCGGTTCTCTGTGACCAAATGGGCTCATGGCATTAAAAAGATGAGTGACACAGGACGCACCCGCTGCCGCGTATTCAATACACGTTGAGTATGTTGCGTTGGTGTGTCCTAAAGCTACGATGATATCGTGTTGGGTTAAGTTCTGAACCTGTTGTGTGGTGGCGTTTTCTGGAGCAAGCGTAACCATAAGAACCGGTATTTGCCCGCGCGCCTGAATTAGTCGCTCTTCATCGGCCGAGGTCATTGGGCGAATATGTTGTGTCCTGTGCGCTCCCTTGCGTTCTACGCTGATATGCGGCCCTTCTAAATGTAACCCGGCAATACCTGGAATGGATTGCTTAACCGCAGTCGAAACAGCAGCAATCGCTGCGGCTGTTTTTTCTGGTGTATCGGTTATCAGGGTGGGAAGAAGTGTTTTTGTGCCTAAACGCTGATGCGCTGAGGTTATGATTCTGAGCGTTTCTGTACTCGGATCGTCGTTAAACATGACGCCGCCACCGCCGTTGACTTGCAGATCCACGTACGCCGGGCTGATTATGTCTCCGTCGATTGATTGTTTCAAAAAGTTTGAGCCAACGTTACTTTGCGGTATCACGTCCGTCAGGATGCCGTTCATGAAACACAGCGCATGATCATTGATAAGCGTATGGCCGTTAAACACCACACCATCGGTAAAGGCCACGCTGGATGCTGTCATAGTGTGTTGCCGCTCGGGTGTTTGTAAGGTCTTTCGTTTTGTTCTTCGTTCTGGTCTTTACTTTGGCCTTGGGCAAAGTCGAGCGCGATGCGAACAGCGCCCTCAAGTGGTGTGTTTATTGGTAACACCACCGCGGCCTGTTGTACTTTGGATAAATACGGCTGGCAGGCGCATGCTATACCGCCACTTAAACACAGGGGAATTTCGGGTAACCAGCCCAGGTGTTTCAAGCCATCGTTTATGCAATCAGCGGCCTTGCGGAGTATGCGTTCAGCCAGCGAATCGTTTTTTAGCGCGTACTCTGTGACAAGAGGCGCTAGTTTTCCAAAGTCATTGGGCTGGGCTTGACTTGCATAAGCCACAATGCCATCAGCCCCATCATGCATGACCAGTAATGCTTGTGTTAACGGACTGTGTAGATAGAAACCGTCTTCGCATTTAAGCGTCAGGCTTAGTGCAAGACGACCGATCCATGCGGCCGATGCTTCGTCACCGAGCACCGCACCCCAGCCACCGGCGTAGCGTACGTTCCCACCTAGTTGCATCGCAAAAAAAGAACCTGTACCGCAGTGCACCAAACACCCGTCGGAATCTCCTAACGCACCTCTAACTGCGGCGGCCCGATCCTCAGCGTACCGTACGTTTGTTAATGGCAGGGCAAGACGCAATCTGTCGATGTGTTCTTGGCTTTTTACGCCGGCTAAGCCGACAAAACTTGGTAGTTGAATCAAACGTTCTAACGGGAGCTGCGACTTTGTGGCCAGAGCGTGCAAGCCGTCTTTAATTTGGCAAATGGCTGCATCGAAGTCTGTACTGATATTGGCCGGCCCCGTATTCACCACCACACGCGATGCATTCATAGCCAGGACAATCCGGCAATGCGTACCGCCGCCGTCTATCGCAAGCACTCCTGTTTCTATCGCACTCGGTTTCAAAAACGTTTTCCAATGACGTTGTGAAGCAGCGGATGAAGACCAATACCAGACTTGCTCGACCTTACCGGCTGACTAGTCAAGAAATTATCATGAGTGGTATCGGTCTGTGGCGCGTCAGGCAACGAATTAAGTGCAAGGTAGGTTTGAGTGCTAACACTGGACTGGATTTTAACCAGGTTACGGGTGATACTGATACCGACGAAGAAACGACCGCCACGGATCATTACTGGCACTTTAGTACCGACTGGATTACGAACCTTATGTACATTCG
>JAHDDW010000026.1 GCA_020629155.1 Acidimicrobiales bacterium
TGCCAGTTGGCGGTTCCAGAAGGGACTGATTGTCGGTGTCAGTTGGGGCAGCATTGATTCGCAATTTTTCGTGTGATGTATGTCGGATGGGATACATTCAAATTTATCAAGAAATAATATTTTCTCAGGTAGTTAAAATCTAGTTGCTGTGAAAGAGAGGGAATTTGGATTTTGACGAGTATATTATTTAAATGCCTTGTATACCGAAGTGGAAAGAGAAAACCGGTTTACCAACTATGCTGGTGAAGTAGTTTCATTAACTACAATAATACATCGAAAGGCGGATAATCATCTAAAAAGCTGATAACCGCTTAATGCGTACGAAATTGCTTTCGATATGTATAGATAATTTTAATTGGTATGTGCGATGCAGATATAGCGCTGCCATATCAAGTTTAGATTTAATCTGTAGCTTATCTCATCTGATATAGTCTGTCGGTGATTTAAAGCCCTCACGAAATAACTATAACCACACAAATAGATTAAAAGGATTGGTCTATGACAACCCTCCTAACAGCCGATAATTTGCTGTTTGTACATGTAGCCTCCGTTACTCTATTAGCGTTAATGCTGATATTGTCTATCTATTTTTGTATTTCTAATGCGAGGCATAAAAAAGAAATAGCAAATGCTCGGCAGTTAAACGAGCAATATAAAATGGATTTGGAGCGGAAGGAACATGAAATCCGAAATGCTAGTAAGGGATTCCATGATCTGCAAAGGGAGCTAGCAAGAAAAACGGGAGAAAATGAGAGTAAAAGAGTGAAGATTGCCGAGCTAGAAAAGGAGATAGACGGTTACAGCTTAAGAGTGCGTGAAAGTAATGATGTTGTTTTTTCTTTAAATATGAAGCTTAAGGCGCTCTCTGTCTATAAAGAAATGCCAGATGCTTTTGCGGAATTAGAGAATAAGAGAATTGAGCTTGGCGAGCAGATTATTGAAGCAAGGAAAAAGTCGAACGATATAACAGCGGAATCAAACTTAGTCTTGAAGCAAGCTAGAGAGCGTGCCGATAAAGTTTTAGCCGATGCAGATAAACAGGCCGAGCAAATAGCCGGAGATGCTTGGAAAGCAAAGCATCGTAGTGAGGAATTTAGAAAAACCGCGCAAGCAATGGAAAACATAATCAAGGGTTATGGAGATGAGTATCTAATTCCAAATGAAACATTGATTGATGACTTGGCCGAAGAGTACAGCTTTGAAGAAGCCGGGCGACAGTTGAAGATGGTACGGAGTCAAATAAAGGTACTTATAAAGGATGGTAAAGCAGCAGACTGTGATTATAAGGAAGCAGTTCGTAGGCAACGTTCTATAGAGTTCGCACTCGACGCATACAATGGAAAAGCTGAGACAATACTAGCAAAAGTTAAAACCGATAATTTCGGGATAATGAAAAAGAGACTAGATGATGCTTACCGGCTTGTAAATCATAATGGACTACCGTTCAGGAATGCTAGAATTTTGCCTAGATACGCTGAGTTGTATCAATCTCAGCTTAAGTATGCAGTGCAAACGAAAGAGCTAAAAAAGCGTGATAAGGAAGAGCAGCAGAGGATCAAGGCTGAAATGAGGGAGGAAGAGCGTGCTCAACGAGAATTCAAAAAAGCTCAAATTAAAGCTGAAAAAGAACGGAAATTAATACTTTCAGCAGTGAAAGAAGCCGAAAGAAAACTGGCTGTTTCAGCCGAAGCTGAACGACTTGAATTCCAAACACAGCTCGACGAATTAATGGGAAAGCTCAGTGAGGCTGAAGCCAAAAATCAGCGCGTTATGTCAATGGCTCAACAAACAAAACAGGGGCATGTCTATATTATCTCCAACGTAGGTTCTTTCGGAGAAGACGTTGTGAAAATTGGTATGACCCGTCGATTGGAACCTCTCGATAGGGTTAAAGAGCTTGGCGACGCTTCAGTCCCATTTAGTTTTGATGTACACGCTATTATATATTCTGAAGACGCCCCCAAGTTAGAACGCTCTCTACATACTAGATTTAACGATGGTCGGCTCAATAAGGTTAATCTGAGGAAGGAATTTTTTAGTGTGAATCTGAATGAGATCAAGCGAGAGATTGATGCCCTCGAATTGAAATGTCATTGGACAATGAAAGCAGAAGCACTAGAGCACAGAGAAAGTATTCAGATAAAAAAACAGAATGAGCTTGCAAATAGTTGGAACCCAGCTCAACCTCGAACAATTGATCGTTAATGTCCAAACTGTCTATTTTTATCTTCAAAGTTTTATCTGATGTCGTTTTTCTAGCAAGCAGACCGGCACAGCAGGTGAATATGATTTCTGCCTAAATTTTAGCCACACTAAAAAACTGATTGACAAGACCTGCAGATTCGCTGATTATTTTAGTCATGCTAAAAAATCAGCCAGAATATTTGGGCAAATCAGAGAAACTTGGGCCCGCTTTGCGCAAAAGGCGCAAGAATTTGGGTTTGACCATGCAGAGCGTCGCTGACGATGCGGGGCTCTCTGTGGGATTTATCAGTCAGGTTGAGCGGGGTATAACTCAGCCGTCACTGGGTTCTCTCGTCTCAATTGCCGAGGTGCTGCAAACTTCTATTGGTGAGTTCCTAGATCAGCCGAAACCCGAGCAGCAAACCACTCGAAGCGATAGTCGCGAGCCTTATTCAATTGCAGGCGGCTCCATATCGTACGAGAGACTCTCCACAACCTTTAAAGATTCTCGCTTGCACTCGGTTATTGTGCGTGAACCACCGGGTCATCGAGTTGAACCGATCAGTCATCGTGGTGAAGAAATGTTCTTCATGCTCGAAGGCGAGATAACGGTTGAGATCGAGGGCAAGGTCGAAATTTTACGTCAAGGTGATTCGCTTCATTTCGATAGTCGACGCGTGCATTCAACCTGGAATCACACAGACGCTGAAGCGTCCATTCTGTGGTGCGGCACCATGGATATTTTCGGTGATGCTCCTGAACCCATTCATAAAGAAGTTCCTACGCAAGATAACGACACACGTCCAAAAGGAGAAGCGCATGATGAATAAGTACAGTCTGTTGACCAGCGCATTGCTGGCTGCAATGACCGTTGCCGCTCCGGCAATGGCTGAATCGGTATTGCGATTAGATGAAGTCGCCGTTGGTGAGCTGGACCCTGCAAAGGCATCCGACTACGCTGATAGCATCTTGATGTTTAATGTGTATGACACACTGGTGCTACCACAGCAGGGAGGGCCAGGGCATACGCCTCACCTAGCCGCGTCTTGGGAAAACGATGGTGCCACGTACACGTTTACATTGCGTGACGATGTGAAGTTCCAGTCGGGTAACCCACTACGCGCAGAAGATGTCGTGTACTCCATTGAGCGCATGCAAGCTTTGGGTGCAGGGCTTAGCTATTTGTTTGCAGGTGTTACCACGGCAGCCGTCGATGAAAACACCGTGACGTTCACCCTAGAAGCTCCCTATGCGCCATTTGTCGCTTCACTGGTTCGTTTACCTATTGTTGATAAAGCGTTGATTGAAGCAAACTCAGACGAAGAGTGGGGCGGCGATTTTCTATCGGCAAATGCCGCAGGTACTGGTGCTTACGGGGTTCGCTCGCACAACCCTCAAGAAGAAACGGTCATGACTAAGAGTGATAGTTACTTCCTAGGGGTGCCGGATGTAGCGCCCGATACGGTTCGCCTGCGTTACGGCTTAGAGCCTGCGACAGTACGTACCTTAATTGCACAAGGCGAGCATGATATCGCCAGCCAATGGTTACCACCCGAAGTTATATCTGCACTGGCCAAAGATGGTGCGCAACTCTTAACAGAGGCAGGTACGGGTGGCTTTTACTTTAAAATGAACACTACAAAGGCACCTTTGGATGACGTTAATTGCCGCCTAGCCCTATCGCATGCGTTTGATTATTCAACTGCAATTCAAATGATTGCAATTAATGATGAGGTGTCAGCAGGCAGCCCCTCAACCGGAGCTATCCCAGTGGGTATGTTTGGTGCTAATAGCGCGAATATGCAAATGTCGCAAGACTTAGATAAGGCGAAAGAATACTTAGCAGCGTGTAAGTACGATGCGGCTGATATGAACATAGAAGTCAGCTGGATCGCAGAAGTACCATTAGAAGAGCGTTTCGCATTACTAATGCAATCAAACTTCAGCCAGCTGGGTATTAAGTCTGAGATTCAGAAAATGCCTTGGGCCTTGTTTGCAGAGCAAGTGTCTAAACCTGAAAATACGCCTCATATCAGCCAATTGTTTGTAAACGCGGTGACTGGCGATCCGGATACTTTGCTGTACGGCATGTATCACTCGTCAACTCCCGGTACTTGGCAGTCACCCGAACATCTAAACGATGCTGAAGTTGATCAACATTTAGTAGCGGGTCGCAGTGCGTCCTCCGATGCAGAACGAACTGAAGCATACAGTGCTTTGAACGCACGATTGTTGGCTATCGCACCGACTATCTATGGCTTTGACAGGCAATCAGTGTTCGCAGCATCCAACCGAGTCAAAGTGCCTGCTATGTCTGATGCCAGTCAAGCGTTTGGACTTGACGGAATGGGGTTCAGTTTCCGACTCATGGAAATGGTTGAGTAAGTTAGAACGCTTTGAGCCACGAATCCCTTTGGTGTTCGTGGCTCGATACGTCTTAGACCCTACTAGCATTTCACGCAATCCAAACTTCTGCTGATACTCAATCTAATCCTGTGGTTTTACGTACTCTCTTAAATCGACTGCTTATATCGCTGATTGTTCTGGTTGGCGTGTCTATGTTGATTTTTGGTATTGCCCGAGTCATTCCAGGCGACCCTGCCCGGATCGCCTTAGGTCCGAATGCAACCACAGAACAGATATCAAAACTACGTGCAGAGATGCATCTCGATGAATCTCTTCCGTCGCAGTATTTTCATTTTCTAATCGATCTTAGCCGTGGAGATTTAGGCACTTCTCTGTATACTAATCGTCCGGTTACACTTGATATAGCCGAGTTTCTGCCCGCAACACTAGAGCTTGTGTTCTTAGCTGGGATCATCATGGTATCAGTGGGGCTACCGCTGGGAATGCTCGCAGCACGCTATCGTGATTCATGGCCGGATAGCCTCATACGCGTGTTTGCCCTATTAACGGTGTCGGCACCCAGTTTTGTCTGGGCAGTCATTCTGATGCTGCTATTTGCGTTCTACTTGCCCATATTTCCGATCGCTGGACGTATCTCAGATATCTATGAGATTGAACGAGTCACGGGCTTTCTAACTATTGATACATTGTTAGCAGGCAACTACGCAGCGTTTGGCGATGCCTTAAGGCATTTGGTTTTACCCGCAGTGGCTCTGTCCTTATCGGGCATTGGTCAGGCGGCGCGGTTGACGCGCTCCAACATGGTGGAGACCTATGAAAAACCGTATATAGAAATGGCGCAAGCCTACGGATTCTTTCCGTCCCGAATTGCCCGAAGCTATGCGTTTAAACCATCACTCATTCCCTCGCTGACCATTATTGGTCTCGACTTCGCCGCCATGCTGGGGAATGCATTTTTGGTAGAGGCGGTGTTTGCCTGGCCCGGTTTATCGCGTTACGGCGTAGCGGTCATTCTTAGGAAAGATCTAAACGCCATTATGGGTACGGTGCTCATTATCAGCATCACTTTTCTAATTGTGAATATCATTGTCGATCTGTTGATTGGCTACCTAAATCCGCGGGTTCGGTATTCAACCAGGGGGAGTGCATAATGCGCACTCTTCGTATATTGGCTCGGAACCCGTTGTCGGTTGTGGGTCTAGTGTTGGTCTTATTGATTATTTTCGCGGCCGTCTTCGCGCAATACATTGTGCCTTACCCAACACACAACGGATCGGTCATTGACTTTGCGTTTGCAAACAAGCCTCCTTCAGCAAGAAACTGGTTTGGTACGGATTTAGTTGGTCGGGATATATTCAGCCGAATTATTTATGCCTATCAAATTAGTCTAACGTTGGGTGTTGTTGTATTAGCCGTTGCCACACCGATCGGCACTATAATTGGTTTGTTGGCAGGGTATGTAGGCGGTTGGGTTGAGAACGTTTTAATGCGCCTAGTAGATATCTTTTTATCTATACCGCCGCTGGTGTTGGCCATTGCCATGATGGGGGTACTTGAACCTACTCTCACCAACGCCATGCTTGCTGTTACTGTTGTGTGGTGGCCTTGGTACGCGCGGTTGGTATATTCAATTGCTCGTGCAGAGCGCGAGGAGGGCTATGTGCTCGCCGCTGAAGTCATCGGCGCTAGTGCGGTACATATCAGTTTTCGCGAGATACTCCCTAATTGCTTGCCGGCCATCATCACCAAAATGACACTCGATATGGGCTTTGTCATCATCATTGCGTCATCATTATCGTTTCTGGGCCTCGGTGTTCAGCCGCCAACTCCCGATTTAGGTTCAATGGTGGCAGAGGGTGCCCGTTACCTACCCGATAGTTGGTGGTTAAGTGTGTTTCCCGGCCTGGCAATTCTAGTGGCTGTGTTCGGTTTCAATCTCTTAGGTGATGGCCTGAGAGAGATATTGAGCGTAGACAAATGAGCGCATTGCTAGACATCAAAGACTTGAAGCTTGGGTTCAATACACTTGCCGGTTATGTTGATGTCCTTAAAGGCATCAACGTATCGATAAAGCCGGGTGAAAAAGTGGCGTTGGTGGGTGAAAGCGGATCGGGTAAGTCTGTTACGGCAAGAATAATATTAGGGTTGCTACAAGAACATCGAGATGCTTTGGTGTCGGGTGACGTTCAGTTCAACGGACAAAATATCAACACGCTGTCACCCAAAGATAGAGCGTCTCTCCGTGGAAAGGATATTTCGATGATATTTCAGGACCCAACATCATCGTTAAATCCGGTATTTACCATTAAAAAACAATTTCTTGAAGTGTTATCAAGAGGTGATGAGAAGTTAAGTCGTAAGTCAAGAGTAGATAGGGCAACTCAGTTGCTGGGTACGGTTTCTATCACAGACCCAAAACGTGTGCTGAATTCCTACCCCTTTCAACTCTCCGGTGGAATGAATCAGAGAGTGATGATCGCTATGGCCCTGGCTAATCATCCCAAGTTGCTCTTGGCCGATGAACCGGGCACGGCCTTAGATGTTTCTGTGCAGGCACAAACGCTTTCGCTTATGCGTGATCTAGTCACACAAAATAATACGGCGGTGCTTTTCATTTCACATAACCTAGGCGTTGTTCGAGAGTTTGCCGATCGGATCTACGTCATATATAAGGGCAATATTGTTGAAGATGGACCCACGCACTGCATCTTCAACAATGCTCAACATCCGTACACACGAGCACTCTTAGCTGCCGTTCCGCGTATCACAGGCACAGGATTGCCAGATGTACCTGAAGTCAGCGATGAATTCTTAGCGCCTTATGTTGGACATATGCAGGTGTCATGAGCATTTTATCCACAGATCTACTGTCTAAAAATTTTGATACGCCAGCAGGTTCTGTTCATGCGGTTAGAAACATCAGCCTGGATATCCAACAAGGTGAATGCCTAGCCATTGTGGGGGAGAGCGGTTCGGGTAAGACAACTTTGGCCAATATGGTGTTGGGTATCCTCGCGCCAAGTGCCGGAGAGATTTATTTCGACGGAGAGTTGTTGCCCAGCAAGCGTTCTAAAGTGCAACGCAAGGCCATCCAATTGGTGCAACAAAATCCCTTGTCTTCGTTAAACCCGAAGAGAAGTGTGGGTGCCTCGGTAAGACTGGGGCTAGACACCTATAACATGGGTGCCCGATCTAACCGTTGGTCCGTAGTTGAACACGCGCTAGAGTCTGTAGGACTTCCCTCTGAAATGCGTCACCGAGCTCCGTCCACGTTGTCTGGCGGGCAGCGACAAAGAATTAGCATAGCTCGCGCATTAGCTTGCGAACCCAAGTTGCTGGTGCTTGATGAGCCGACTTCGGCTTTGGATGTGCTTGTTCAGGCCCGAGTTCTGCGCCTGCTTAACGAGCTACGAAAAGAGCGCGCTCTTAGCTACCTTTTCATCACACACGATTTAGCAGTTGTTAGAAACGTCGCTGATAGGGTGGCAGTGTGTCAGGCGGGCGAAATTGTCGAGCTTGGGGACACGGAACAAATATTTACCGCTCCCGAAGCTGCTTACACACGTTCACTTATTAGTGCAGTACCGGTTGTTGATAACGACGAGATGGCACTACGAAACAAGCTAGCGAGTAGAGAATGAGCGACATAATGGTAAGAGCTTTGGCCGCTGAGGATCAACCTACGGCAACGTTTAGAGGGTTGGAACGATTGGTAAACGAGACTATTGGCGTAAAGCTGTTTACGCTAATGGCGTTAGATAGACAACGACGGGTTGCTCGCCGTAATTACTCCAACATGCCAGAGGCGTATCCTGCCAGTGGTGAAAAGCCGATGGAGCGAAACAGTTGGAGTATCCAAGTAGAAGAGCAACAGCAGACTTTCGTGGCCAACACTATCGATGAGATTGCCGCGGTCTTCCCCGATTATGAGCTGATTCAATCATTAGGATGTGAGAGCTGCTTGAATCTGCCCATTATTGTTTCTGGCCACGTGATCGGCACCCTTAATTGTCTTCACGAGGCGGGCTATTACACAGCAGAACGGGTCGCTGCTGCCCAGAATTTGCAGCAAGCGGGTGCTTTGGCTTTTTTACTGTCGAGCACGCTAACAGCGAGGAGTGATCATGAGTAAGGTAACGCGACGCGTAGCGACAGATGTCGGTGGTACGTTCACAGATTTAGTGTCTTTTGAAAGCAGTGATGAGGGTATGAAAATCATCACCGCTAAAACTGATACAACGCCGCCAAATTTTGAACAGGGCGTTCTGAACGTTTTGGAAAAAGGGGGTGTGCAACCAGAAGATGTAGACTTCATGGCACACGGTACAACCGTTGTCATCAATGCTCTCACCGAACGTAAAGGCGTTACCGTAGGGCTGATTACTACAGAAGGTTTTCGCGACACCTTGGAGATAGCACGAGGCAATCGGCCGGACTTTTTTAACCTTCATTATGAAAAGCCTTTACCGTTTGTTCCCCGCCATCTTCGCGCAGAGCTCCCTGGCCGGATGACTTACTTAGGGCAGGAACGCACACCACAGGACTTATCTGGCTTAAAAGAAATTTTAGATTACTTTCGCTCTCAACACGTTCAGGCCATCGCTGTATCTTTGCTTCACGCCTATGCGAACACGAGTCACGAAAGCGACCTGGTTGGAGCAATAAGAGATGAGTGGCCTGAAGTATCCGTGGTGGCGTCTCATCAGATTACCCGTGAATGGCGTGAGTATGAAAGAAGCAATACCACTGTGTTAAGTGCCTATGTGCAGCCTGTTGCAGCCAAGTATTTGAATAATTTGGATGAAGCCTTGAGAGAGCAAGGGCTAAAACAAAGTCCTTACATCATGCAGTCAAATTGTGGGGTGGACAGTCTTCAGGCTACCTCTGCTGTACCCATTACCATGGTTGAGAGTGGGCCTGCTTCAGGTTTTTGGGGAGCGGCGGAGCTTGGCAAGATGATCGGTGAGCCAAACATTCTGGCCTTGGATATTGGAGGTACGACCGCTAAGTGTTCGTTAATAGAGGGCGGTGAAGTTCGTATCATGACGGACTACTGGATAGAGCGATCACGGAAGTCAGCCGGTTATCCCATTATGGTGCCTGTTGTCGATCTTGTTGAAATAGGCAACGGCGGTGGTTCTATTGCCTGGGTTGATGACTTTGGAAAACTGCATGTTGGGCCGCAATCGGCTGGTGCCTTGCCTGGGCCTGCTGCCTATGGAAAAGGCGGTACAGACGCCACCACAACTGATGCAAACCTTTTACTGGGAAGAATCAATAAAGATTTCTTTTGCGGTGGAGCTATCGATGCAGACATGCAATCTGCCGAAACGTCGCTAACCCAAGTGGGAGAGAAGTTAGGGGTTAGTGCTGTGGATGCGGCACGAGGTATCGTGCGTATTGCAAATAACAATATGATTAATGCTCTGAAATTAGTGTCATTAAATCGTGGGCACGACACACGAGATTTCACCTTGCTAGCATTTGGCGGGGGGGGATCCATGCATGCTGTGGCGTTAGCTGAAGAACTGCAAATGAAAAAAGTGATTGTGCCTGCTGCTGCGAGTGTGTTCTCAGCGTTTGGCATGATGATGTCTGATCTACGACGGGATTACTTCTTTACGCAGCTAGCAGATTTAACAGAAGGTGCAGCCACTGTGATCGAAGGTGTTTTTGCCGAGGCGGAGACACAAGCGCTTGAAACGTTTTCTGCAGAAGGTGTTCAGGCTAGTAGCATTAGCTTTATTCGATATGGAAAGTTTCGGTATCAAAATCAGGAGCACACCACAGAGGTGCTCCTCGAGGGCACAGTTACAGATGCCGTTCTGGATGGAATTGCTGAAGACTTTCGGGTGACTTACGAGAAAGAATATACCTACCGTTTAGACGCGCCCGTTGAAATGGTCGGCATACATTTGGTAGCACGTGCGGAGGTGGGAAAGTTGGTTATTGAACCTGCGCCTCTGGGGAGTGAGGATGCGACACCCGCCGTTAAGGCGACTCGTTCTGTTGACTATGCCTTGCAAGGCATTCATGAGGCGGTCATTTACAACGGCGAATTACTAACCCCGGGTATGCGTTTTACAGGGCCTGCCATTATTGAAGACACGGGTAGTACAACCGTTGTGCATCCTGAAAACCACGTTCATGTGGACGCCTATCGCAACCTTCATATCACGCTGGAGGCATCCTCATGAGTACCGATCAAATTACGCTGGAGATTATTCAGAATTCGTTGCAGGCAGCAGCCGATGAAATGTTTGCGGCAATGCGTAAAACGGCTATGTCCTCAATCATTTACGAAGTGCTGGATATGGGCACTGGCATTACGGATGCAACTGGTCGCATAGCTTCCTCAGGTGCTGGTATTCCTGCTTTCATTGGCGTTTTGGACAAGAGTGTTCAATACATCGTTCAAAAATTTGGTGATGATATACAGGCCGGTGATGTTTTCATCACGAACGATCCATGGCACGGTGGCGTCACGCACTTAAACGATTTAGTGCTGGCAATGCCTGTGTTCTCTAACGGCCAATTAATCGCCTGGGCGGCTAACATTGCTCACAACTCTGATGTGGGTGGAATGGCTCCTGGTTCTCTATCAGGTGAAGCAACTGAGATATTTCAGGAGGGTTTACGCCTGCCTGCGGTAAAACTCATTAGAGAAGGTGTAACAGATCAGGCTGTGATGGATATCATTACAACCAATAGTCGAATGCCGGATTTCCTTAAAGGAGACGTGTGGGCGGCAATAGCGTCAGTGCGCATTGGAGCTAAGCGTCTAGAGGCGTTAAGCCAGAAGTACGGTAACTCGGTCTTCACCGCAGCTATCGATAATTTTATGGAATTCGGCGAGGCGACAGCTAAAGCCGAAATTAAAAAGCTACCTAAAGGATGCTTCGAACTATCTGAAGAGCAGGACGATGGGCGCATTTTTAATATCAAAGTCACTATCAACGACGAAGAATTTATTGTTGATTTACGAGATAACCCGGACCAAGACGCGGGACCCACGAACACCAGCCGTGATGGAACCATCGTCTGTGCGCAGATGGTATTCAAGTCACTCACAGACCCTAACACACCTGCAAACGATGGTTCGTTTCGCCCGTTGAAAGTGCTGACACGTGAAGGGTCTGTTTTTCACGCACAAGAACCCGCAGCAATAGGTTTTTATTTTGAAACAGAGGTGCGTGTCTACGATTTAATCTGGCGATGCTTAGCGCCGCATATTAAGGAAAGACTACCAGCGGGTCACTTCAGTTCTATTTGCGGAACCTTCATTGGTGGCACTCATCCCGAAACCGGACGTCAGTACACAATCATAGAGCCTCAAATTGGTGGTTGGGGTGCCTGGGATGGACGTGATGGAAACCCGTGTATATTCTCGGGCTTTCATGGCGAGACATACAACACGCCGGCTGAGATATCCGAGGCACGGAATGGTTTGTTCGTCGATCGTATGGAGCTGAACACCGCGCCCGGCGGTGAGGGTGAATATATGGGTGGACGTGGTCTAATATTGGAATACCGCATAAGAACGAAAAATGGCTTCTTAACGGCAGGCTACACCCGGTCAAAAATCAAACCGTGGTCTTTGGAAGGTGGTGAGGAAGGTTCCGGGAATTTTGTGGAAGTCATTAAGACCGATGGCACGACAGAGACTTACTCTTTTGTGTCAGGCTTGTCATTAACGACAGATGATGTTGTGCGAGTGATTACATCATCAGGGGCAGGATATGGTGATCCGAAAAAGCGCGACCCTGAGGCGATTAAAACCGATATTCAAAATGGTTTGCTAACAGAGGAACGGGCTAAAGAAATTTACTACTAGGATAACTTCCTGGGGAAACGAGTTTAACTTCGAGAGATACGACAGACGCATGCAGCCAGATACCGACTATTCAATCAGAATTAGCAATCTGCGTAAGGCAATGACCGATCAGGGCATCGATCTGGTAGCCATTGGTCCTGGCGCTCATTTAGCATGGCTTCTGGGTGTTCGCCCCCATGCCGATGAACGTCATTTATTGCTGTGTGTTACCGCCACCTATATTGGTTTCCTAATGCCGGGACTGGAAGCTGATAGCGTTAAAAATCAAACTGACTTGCCATTGCACACCTGGTCAGACGATGAAGGACCGCAGGCTGCTTTTACAGAATTGCTGCAGGTAGCCGGTGCGACAGGTGCTCAATCCATAGCCCTTGATGAAGCTATGCGTGCAGACTTCGCGGCACTTGTGCAAGATACATTGCCTAATGCTTCAAGGCAATTCGCAGAGTCCACCATCGGCGCCTTGCGCATGAGAAAGGACGACTCCGAATTCCAGATTATTAAACACAACTCCAATGTGGCAGATGCCGCCATGCAAAAAGCCTGGAATGCAATGAACGTGGGTATGAGTGAGTCACAGGTGGCCGACGTGGTGCGTGAACACTTTAAAGACCACAACGTTAAGCCCGTTTTCACCATTGTCGGTGCAGGTGGCAATGGTGCCTATCCACATCATCACACTGGAGACACGTTGTTAAAAGCTGGTGATGCCGTCGTTATGGATATTGGGGGAGCGATAGGCGGCTATTCAAGTGATATTACGAGAATGGCCATTATGGGTCACAAGCCCGATGGATATGATGAAATCCACGCCATTGTAGAGGCAGCTGTTGTAGCAGCGCTTCAGGCTGCGAAACCTGGTGTTCGAGCGCATACGATTGATGATGCCGCTAGGCAAGTCATTTCAAATGCCGGTTACGGAGAGTTTTTCATGCATCGAACCGGACATGGAATGGGCACAGAGCCGCATGAACCACCGTACATAACCGCAAGCTCTCAAACGATCTTAGACGCCGGTATGGTTTTTTCGATAGAGCCTGGAATTTACTTGCCGGGCCGATTTGGTATACGGTTGGAAGAGATAGTCATCCTTAGAGAGAATGGGCCAGAAATTCTTTCAACTCTGCCGAGAGATGTGAAAATCATCAATGGCTGACCTTTTCAGCAGCGCCGTCATAGAAGCCGGGCTAGATGCAGCGGCGACGGAGATGTTTGAAGTTTTACGTAAGACAGCCATGAGCCCCATCATTTATGAAGTATTGGATGTGGGCACGGGTATCACCGACTCCGCCGGATCGCTTATAAGTTCTGGTGCTGGCATACCTTCTTTCATTGGTGTGCTCGATAAATCTGTAAAAGCAATTTTGCTAGAGTATGGGCGGGAGATTCAAGAAGGGGACATCTTTGTCACTAATGATCCTAACCATGGTGGTGTGACTCACCTTAATGATGTAGTTGTTGCTGAACCTGTTTTTCTAAAAGGGGAGTGTATTGCCTGGGCCGCATCCATAGCGCATTGGGGAGACATTGGAGGGCGCACACCGGGTTCCATGGCTGCCGACACAACGGAAATTGTCGCTGAAGGTTTACGAATCCCCATTGTACGATTGTTTAATAAAGGTATTGCCAATTCGTCGATATTCGACATTATTCGAACAAACTCCCGCCTACCTGATTTTGTAATTGGCGATTTGTGGGCACAAGTTTCTGCTGGACGTAGAGCCTCCAGAATTGTCTCTGAGCTGTGCGCGCATCATGGTAATGAGGAATTCAATTTGGCCATTTCGAATGCCCGTACTAGAAGTGAACGTCGAGCACGAGCCGGTCTGAGTAGACTTCCTAATGGTGTTTTTACCATTGAAGAACCGCAAGATGATGGGGCGATATGGACTGCGACAATTGAAATAACTAACGACGAATTTATTGTTGATTTACGTGGCGCACCGACAGAGAGCAATGGGCCGCACAATACGAGTCGAGATGGCGCTGTAATAGCGTGCCAGATGTTTTTTAAAGCACTAACAGATCCTGAAAGGCTTGCGAATGCAGGCTCTTTTTCGCCTTTGAAAGTGCTCACATCCCCTGGTACTATTTTCCACGCCGGTCCAACAGCTGCGCATGCTTATTATTTTGAAACTAGAATAAAGCTATTCGATATGTTGTGGCATTGCCTGGCTAAGCAGATGCCAGAACGTTTGCCTGCAGGTCATTTCGGAACCATCTTCGGCACTGTTATCGCAGGTAGACACCCGGACAATGGAAGACGCTACACAATGGTAGAACCTCAGATGGGTGGGTGGGGCGCTACGTGCAATCGTGATGGACAAAGCGCTATGTTTTCAACCAGTCACGGCGATACGTTTAATTGTCCGGTAGAAATTGCAGAAGCACGATATGGTTTTGAAGTGGTAGAGAAAAGCCTGGCTGATCGTGACTCCGCTCATGACAAATATCATTGCGGTGGAGCGGGTGTGCGCATCAAATATCGTATGCGAGGCAATGCGGTTTTGTCCGCCGGTTATTCTCATGCTGTGCAAGGCGTTTGGTCAATAGAGCCTGCAACAACGAGTGGGATAAACCGCTTAAGCGTTTCTCGTGACGTCGGTACAGAGGAGTCGCACAGAATGGTAAGCGGTGTTTGCCTGCGCGAAGGTGACGTTGTTGAAATTGAAACGTCAGCCGGCGGTGCTGCTCCTAAAAATTCGAACGTTTGAATCATCTGCACTAGGGTTAATTTTCGCCACTATCTTACGCGGAGCTTATT
>JAHDDW010000058.1 GCA_020629155.1 Acidimicrobiales bacterium
TGTGGGCCATGATCGCTCCGTAGTTGAAGATGGAGCGTTATCATTGACTAAGCCGACATCAAAGAGAAGATGCAGTTCGTGTGACGCTTAGATCGCCAGGACAAGCTGGCGTTGAATAAAGGGTGTAAGTCCCTGTGGGGTAAGAACTAACCATTCGCCTCAGCCTCGAGCTATGCGCTGCTGCAGGTAACTGTATCGGTGAAGTGTTAGTAGAGGAACTTGCAGGCTAGGTATTGAGCCTCGAAATGGTGTTTCGGGTGTCGACGTTTTTAAGCGATGCGGAAGGCAAAATGGTTTCTGCCGATATGGTTAGGCAGCTATCAACCCGGCGGGGTCGTAGACCCTATGCATGCAAGTACGTTCAACGTGCGGAACCTGGGAGGTCCCGTTGTGTGCTCCAGCCAGTGAGCATAATTTGGAGAGTGAATTGTGAATCTAAATGAGTAATACAATTTATATGACACACGGGAAGTCGGACAAGGTCATAGTACTGAAGAAGCACGCGAACAAAACCACATACCTTGGTAGCGGAGTGTGCGGAGGGAAGGGCCTTGGCTGAGAGGAACGTGAGTAAGTTACCCCGTGACCGGACTCAGTGCCGGAGTATCACGATGTCGCAACTTGCCCGCGTGCGAGAAGCTGCTTCAAAGGATAGGAAGCAAACTTTCACAGCCCTGCTACATCACGTGTCACCTGAGTTGCTGAAAATCAGTTTCTACAAACTGAAACGACAAGCCGCGAAGGGGATTGATGGACAGACTTGGAAGAATTTTGAAGAGAACCTTGAAATCAACATCATTGAGTTACATGCTCGGATACATGATGGTCGTTACAAGCCAAAACCTTCTCGGCAGATTTTCATTCCGAAAGAGAATGGTTCGGAGCGACCTTTGAGTATCCAGTGCGTTTCCGACAAAATCGTCCAACAGGCGGTTGTTGCAGTATTAACGCAAATCTATGATGATGAATTTATTGGCTTCTCCTACGGATTCCGGCCAAATCGTAGCCAGCATGACGCATTGGATGCATTGACGTGTGGCATCACTGACAGGAAAGTGAATTGGGTGTTGGACCTGGACATTCGTAAGTTCTTCGACACTGTTGAACACGATTGGCTCATCCGGATGTTGCAACACCGCGTGCAAGATCAGCGTGTATTAAAGCTGATCAAACTTTGGATAAAGGTTGCTGTAGTTGATGAGGAGGGTAGTCGTCGTCCGGCACATATTGGTGTGCCACAGGGCGCTGTAATCTCACCTCTGTTGTCCAACATATACTTACACTACGTCTTTGATTTATGGAGTCACAAGTGGCGGTCGGATAGAGCGCGAGGCGATGTCACTGTTGTTAGGTACGCAGATGATGCCGTATTGGGCTTCCAGAGCAAGTGGGACGCAAATGAATATCGTGTAAAGCTTGAGCGCAGATTTATCAAGTTTGGTCTCACTCTGAACAGTGATAAAACGCGTCTTATTAGGTTTGGTCGATTTGCCGCGAGCCAAAGCGCTGAGCTGGGATTAGGTAAACCGGAAACATTTGATTTTCTCGGGTTCACCCATTTCTGTACGACAAAGCGCAACGGTGACTTCCAAGTTGGACGTAGAACATCAAGGGCTCGGTTGATACGGCAAATCAAGGCTATTCAAGTTGAGTTGAGGCGACGACTACACTCTCAACCGTTGCAGACTCTTAGATGGTTAGCTCGCGTCATGCAAGGACACATGAACTATTACTCTGTGCCTGGAAACATCTTTCAGGTTAGCCTGTTTCGTGATGAGATAGTTAGGAGATGGTTTAAGATCCTTAAGCGGCGTAGTCAGCGATCTTCAATTGTTTGGAGCTGGTTTTGTGAGTGGGTAAATCGCTTGATGCCAAGAGCGCGCATTGTTCATCCATATCCGGGAGAACGGTTTCTCGCCAAATACTCTCAGTAGGAGCCGTATGCGTTAGTAGCGCACGTACGGATCTGTGCGGGGGGTACCGGGCGACCGGTATCCCTACCGCGAACGATGATTTAATCGGTCAAGACCGAACAGGGGGTAAGCATTACTTTCATGTGGATGGGTTGGGAAGTACGAGGCTATTGACAGACGCTAACGGTGGGTTAACTGACAGCTACGAGTACACAGCTTTTGGTAAAGTCTTGAATCACACTGGCGCGACCAATAATAGTTATCTTTTCACAGGTGAACAGCATGACGAAGGACTGATGCAGTACTACCTTAGGGCAA
>JAHDDW010000027.1 GCA_020629155.1 Acidimicrobiales bacterium
CCATCTGAAAGGACAAATTTGTTATGGCCGTAGCGACGAAACCTGTGCTATTCGACCTAGATGTAACCGGGCCGAGGCTGTTCCAACTCGTGGCAGCTACAACCACAATCGCGGTGATCGCCTCTGGTAACGAACCAAGGTTCACCACGGTCATGTTCGCTGTGTTCGCTATAGCGTTCACCGCCGAACTAGCGATCCGAGCGATCGTCAACCGTGGCGTACAGTTTATAGCGGCAACAGTTGCTGTGCTCGCCGCTGCTGCCGTCGGAGTTGCCGCTTAACGCAAGGTAAACCGGCGACCCGTGTTGTGTGGTGGTGGAACATTTCGTTGATTGTCAACTAACAAGTCGAGCCAGTTGACAAACCACAGGTGTTTCACCACCACCGCCTTTTTTCTGCGGCGATGCGAGGTTTTTTTATTGATTGATACCGGTGTGGCTGTTCAGCACGGCAACCTGTGACTGTAAATTCTCGATCGCTTTCCGTAGTTCAACGATTTCAGGCGATACGAGTTCACGGTTGTGCGCTGCGAGTGTCCCGTCGATAGACACGCCAGCGATCACTTGTGGATCGGTGTAGTAGCTGGAAATTCTCGGACTATCACTCAAGCGAACTAGCGCTCTTCCTAGGTCTGGGATTATGAATGTCCTTTGATCCTGGCATGTGTCTTTGCGATAGTTCAAATGATCCAGCTCAGCGGTCAATATTCAGGTGCTGGTGTTGTTGTGGCATAGTGTTGGAAGCGTCGCTTAAGCCCTCTGCAAGCCAGCGTCAGCCGAGATCTTATCCAAATACATCCGGGATCTGATATATTAAATTACTGCGACTCAGCAAGGTTTTGATTCCGTTGGCTTCTAACAAACGGTTAGAGAATGCTCTCGAAGAAGCAGGATTCACTGTCTATGATTTAGCGGCTGCCGTGAAAGTAGATCCCAAAACTGTTCAACGTTGGATATCCAACGGCAGCACACCTTACTCGAAACACCGAATACGAACAGCGGAACTACTCAGCTGCGATAGTGACTTTCTTTGGCCGCCTGATGCAACCGTAAGGCCCGTTTCTCCTGACGTTCCGCCATCGCTCCTTGAGATGTTTCCACATCGAACTTCGGTGCCAACCGAATTATGGCAGAAAATACCCACTGCTACCAAGCAAATTGACATGTTAGTGTATGCCGCAGGGTTTCTCTATGAACAGATCCCGAACTACGTGGCCAAGTTGTGCGAGCAAGGACGCAACGATGTACGAATACGACTACTTCTAGGCGACCCTAACGGTGCGCTAGTTGCGCTACGTGGAGATGAAGAACAAATCAGTGGTCCAGTAGCGAGACGTGCTAGACGCGCTATTGAGGTGTACACAGATGCCTGCAATCATTCAACAGGATGTGATCGGTCATGCATCCAAATCCGGATACATGACACTGTGCTTTACAACTCGATCTATCGATTTGACAACGAGATGATCGTGAACACACATATCTACGGTGCCATCGCTGCGAACGCTCCGACGCTACACTTGCGAAACAGTGCCGATGACACTGTCTTTGCCCAATATCTCGCATCCTATGAGAAAGTGTGGTCTTTGGCAAAACCTTTGAAGGAGGCGTGAGTGCAACCTCGACGCATTGACCATATAAACGACCCAGATGCCCCAGCAGCAAATAGTATCGTCCCAGCGTCGGCGGTAGCGGTGACTAACCCACAGAACGAACTGCTACTTATCCGTAGAAGTGACAATGGTTTTTATGCTTTACCTGGTGGCACGCAAGAGTTTGGTGAGTCGCTTGCTGATACAGCAATTCGAGAATGCCTGGAGGAAACGGGTTATCTTGTTGCGATTACTGGCCTAGTTGGCATCTATACGAACCCACAACATCGTATTGAGTACGCTGACGGCGAAGTCCGTCAAGAGTTCGCCGTCGTCTACCGAGCTGCTCTCTTGTCCGGAACAGCAACCACAAGTCCCGAAACAACCGAAGTGGTTTGGGCAGGAGAAAATAAAATAGACTCGCTGAAAATGGCTAAAAGTCAACGGCTTCGTGTCGAGCACTACCTGAAACGATCCGAACCGTACCTCGGTTAATCAGACACTATTGAGGTTGCGCCTAAAGCAGAACATCCTGGGATGTCTTGAAGATGTCCTGAAGTTGAGGTTTACAACTTCAGGCTTCGAACGCGAGCATGGTCAATAGGCGTTCAGCAAATCGCTGAGCTGTCAGCCTGGGAAATTGTGGAGGCGATGAACACCTATTTTGTCGACGTCTCATCAAATTTACATGTATGAGGTCTCGACATTCGGCAAGTAAGAGCGAGATACCAGATATTTGTTGAACGGAAAGAAGTTTAACTCCGGAATCGCTTAATCGCTATTCACAAGACCTGTCAACTGGTCAAAAAGTGCTTCAAGAGCTGGAAAGTTAGCTGAGATTTGTTGACGTAAGATGAAAGATTAGGAGAAAAATTTGATGTATAGAAAAACTCTATTTAAAAGTACCATTATAGCCGTTCTCTTGGCCGCAAGCTTGTTGTTTACAGGTACCGCCCATGGCGATACAAATGAGGTAGTTGCGTCCTTCGAAGGAGAAAGTTTATCGCTTGCTGAGAGTTGGGATAATGCTGAATCATGTGTCGTGCTTTCCAAGGACCAAGTAGAATGTTTCACTGGCAATCAAGAAGCTGATGAATTCATAAAAAAATCTGGTCTCGTGGAAGAAAATTCTAATAATACTTGGCAATCTGCATCAGCCTTCCCTAGATGCGCTAGGGGCTGGTTATGTCTTTTCGATGGAGAAAACGGAACTGGGCGGCGCCTAATCTTCAAAGATGAATACTGGCAAGACCTCAACGCATATGGATTCGCTAATCAAGTTTCTTCATGGAGAAACAATCAGGGAGGAAGCGATATAGGTGCCCTGAGGGACACAACTGGCAGTGATCGATTTTATCTAGAACTCAGCCGTGGCTACGGATCAAGTCTAGGTAAACATAGCAACCGTGCAGACGAAGTTCACGGGTAAAGTAAATACTGCATGAGAGTCAATGTCTAACTCTCTAAGGCCAGGTTAGGGCGACTATGAAACTGATTGACGCAATCCAACAACTAGTTTTCAATACTTTTAGTTTCTACGTTGGATTAATCGCAGTCGTGGTCGCCCTGGCCTCAACGAAGCCGATATCAAAGAGATTAAAATCTAGCTTCTTTCTTCAATTCGCAGCTTGCCTGTCCATGGCCACAGCCGCATGTGCGGTCCTTATTTTAGGAAGAGGAGATCTCGAATTTACAGGCATACACATTCGCAATTTATCTAGATGTTCAAACCTAAACGAAGGGACATCTTGGCGGGAAGCAGAATCACTACTTAACATAGCAATATATATACCCACAGCTCTAATTTGGTCTTTTATTATACGCAATTGGGTAAAAGTTTGGATACTTATCGCTTTATTCGCGGCATCCTTGGAAGTCGTTCAAGCCATTTTTGACCTAGGTGTTTGCGAAAGTATCGACATACTAAGAAACCTCATTGGGATTTCTGCGGGAATTGTGTTCGCCTCGATAATAAAGCAAATCGACAAATTCCGGCATCAAACTTAGATACGTCAACACCATAATGTGTTGGCCTGCTGGGACTGGTAGACAGTTGATGCGGCTTGATGACTTTCTCATCCAAACCAAAAGCTATGAAGAAACTCAAGCTAGGTGGATCATCGAGTAGCAATTACCACTTGCGCGGATTTGGCTGTTTGTGTGAGCAGCGCACTGATCTATTCCTAAGCACACACCTGAACAAATCGTTCGTAAGATCGCCAGCGTCAGAAACTTCTGGCTCGTATGTTCGTGTCGCCAACTATAATGGAGTTGCGGGTTCGGATTTGTATCGCCGATCACGAGAAGTTGCTGGTTTTGGTCTGTTGCTACAATCTCGCTGAGTTGTGTGTAGCGTTCTTCGTGGAACGGCCCGGGGTATAGATGCACGTTCACTACCGTTGCCCAAACGCCGATATCGGCAAGAACGGTACTCGCCGCTGCTGCCGTCGGAGTTGCCGCCTAACACGTAGTCGAAACGCGCTACCCGTGTTGTGTGGTGGTGAAACATTTCGTTGATTGTCAACTAATAAGTCGAGCCAGTTGACAAACCACAGGCGTTTCACCACCACCACCGCTTTTCTGCGGTGCGATGTTTCTTATTGGTCAAGGCCGGTGTGGCTGTTTAACACGGCAACCTGTGACTGTAAATTCTCGATCACTTTCCGTAGTTCAACGATTTCAGGCGATACGAGTTCACGGTTGTGCGCTGCGAGTGTCGCGTCGATCGACACTCCAGCGATCACCGCTAACGCCAAAAGCACGTCAGCTGGCGGTGTGGTACGGCCTTTCGCCCAATTACTGACCGCCGATGTTGAGTACCGGCCACGTTCGGGGTTGACGCCGTGTCGTTCAAGACGCTGCGAAAGTGCTTCGGCGTTGCCTGCGGTCTTGCGGGCTTTGTCGACAATGTCAACAATAACGTTGCGCCACAAACCCGCACCATCATCGACGATCGCTGGCTGGTCTGGCACGGGGGAAGTCACCTGTCTAAGTGTAAAACCCCGCACCAGGCCCCTGTGAGAGCAATAATCGCTCTACGATAGGTCAAACGCTCTATACCCAACATGTCGCTTTTAAAGCCGGGAGAGTTGAGGGCTGGTTGGGGAGGCGGCGGTACCTGGGTTGGCACCGCCGTCTCGTCCCACCAGTGTGTTTAGTAGGCGAGGTAGTGGGCGACTTCGACCCAGTCCACTCGCCATAAACTGCCCGCTTCGCCGAGAAGGGTTGACCATTGCTGTGGTACTCTTCTGGTCGGCTCATAGATAGAAGGCTCGGTGAATATGGTTTCGTGGTGTTGTTTCACCCACTGTTTGACGGCGTCTGCTGCGTCATCGATATCTCTGGTTTCTTCAATGATCGTTTTCGCTTGGTGATACAACCGGTAGTCAGACGATAAATGTAACGCGACGACACATGTTTCTTTGTTCACCCACCCCAAGAACTCTTCACCGTCGAGCAGTCTCTGCGCTATCGCTACCGCTTCGCTCTGGGTTGGCTGTAACCGTTGCAGATCACGCCTGAAAACACGTCGTTGTTGTTCGCTATACATACTCACAACCCCGCCTCTTCTCCTTCGAAGTATGCTGCGACTTCTTCCCAATCAACACGCCACAATGACCCGACATCAGCGAGGAGGTTGCACCAGTTTCGTGGTAGCCGGTTCGGTGGTTCGTGATGCAAAATAGTGTGATGGTCTTTCACCCACCGTTCAACCACCACCGCAGCACTACCGCCGCCTGCTTCACCGATTTTGGTTAACGTTTGACGGTACAGGTCCTCATCCGATGAAAGATGCATAGCTGTGATACATGTTTCCCGGTTGACCCACCCGTTATATTCATCGCACCTCAAAATCTCGCGTGCGATTTGAACCGCTTCAGGTTGCGTCTTATAGAGCCCGTCTAAGCGTTGCTTCCAAATCTTTTTGTCTCGTTCGCTGTACATCGTTTGATCCTTTGGTCTAGGACCCCGTCTGTTTTTCGGGGTCGAGGCTGCGCCTCGATTTCGATGCCCCGCATCAACACGCGGCGGTGTAGACCTGTCAACGAACCAACCAACAACCAGCACAAAGATGCTGTGGTTGGGTTTTTCTGGACCTCACGAAACCCCGACGCAGATAACTAGCAGCGACGGTCTTGGATCTGCCTCTGCGCGCAAAAAGGGAGTGTGGTGGGGTTTGTGAATGCTGGAAGAAAAACCATCCCGTCAGGGATGTTCTTTACGGGACGTAACCGTCGTGACACACCAACAAGACTCAGATCCGCTAGCTCAACTTGGCTCGGCTAACGGCCACGCCCTATCGTTTCCCCTATTTTTGGCTGCTAGTTGATTTGTGTTAACGCCCATAGGACCAGGACGGCGAACCCGATTGTCGCTGTCAACATGGCGATGATCGCTAAAACGAACAACACCCACACCACAGTCGCTACAACTATCGGTATGGCGGTTACGGTGGCTGCGATGATAAACCCGACGATGATTTGATGGGTTTGCTGGTCGGCGGAGGTGAAACCCTTCGATATAAACGCTAACACTACCCCGACGAGCAACACGATGATGGTGTAGATGAATCCAGCGGTCGGGAACCCGAACCAATCAACGATAAACCCGACCAGGTTAGTGGCCTCATCGACCCTGGTTTGGTTATAGATGACAGCGCTAGCCGCACAACAACCTAATGTCGTGCGGCTAGCAAGGGTGACTCGACGATCAACCTCTACAACGGTTTTTTCGTGGGTGGTGGTTTGTTGAATGAGTTGATCGAGCCGCATGATTGGTTACCAGTCCCAGCGAGCTAACACATAGTGTGCTGCCAGTTCGCCCTCGTTCGGGTGGCCGCTTACTGTTGTGGTTCCGATGATGATCGGATCTAACGCAACGAGCGCGGCTGCGACACCAGCAGCTGTACCTAGCCCGAGTTTCCAGCCAGCACGACCCGTCGTCTCACCTGTCTTGGCGAGCTGGGAAACACCATCGATGGTGCGGCGGGTTACATGTTCTATCCGGTCACCAACCTTTTGCGTTTCACGGACTGCCGGTAACGGAGCTGGGACACGTGCTGTCTCTTCCAGGACTGCGAGGTCGTAGCGATCCAGCTCACGCCAACCATGACTTGCTCTGTTTGCCGGTATTGCGTCAGGTGGGAGTTCATGAGCTATCAACAGTTCGGTGAACTCGACCCCAGCGTCGTCAATCCGTTTCAGGTTGTCGAGCTGGACAGACGGGATCGCCATGATGCCTTTACGGATGAGCGGGTCGTCCTCAAGACGTGTGACAGTCCAAATGTTTCTACCCCGACCGGGGTTGTAGACACGCGGTCGGGTGACCAGTGGTGCTGCGCCGATCACCTCCACAGCAGCGTCGCTTCTACGACAGTAAGAGACCAGACCGTGTGCGTGGTCAGCCAGTTCGCTATGGTTTTCTAACTCTGCTTTAGTTGCTAAAGGCAACATCATTATTCTGCTCCAAACGTGAGTGAGTTGTTTGAAGCGACACGAATACGTGGTTTTGTTGCAGCGATATCTACGATAGCCGACAACTGGCGTTGAACGCAATAGCGTGACAGTGCTGGTTACTAGTGTTCGATAGCGGGTCGGGTATCGTCAAGTTCGAGGTGTTCGATAGCGTGATCAACAACAACGTCGATTTCTGATGCTTGTTTGATCGCTTCGATCACGTGGCGATACTGACGGCCTTGCTGTAACGGTTTTTTCAACGCGACGCGAAGCTTTCGAAGTGTTTTCAGATCACTGTCTCGTTGACGGCTGATAGCGAGGTTCGCGAAATATTTCACCGCTTGTAGCTGCGTGAAATACGACAAGATTTCGTCGTCGATCACCGTTGAATTATCAAAGTTGCATGCAGCGTAACTTGTCGCTGTCGCAGCGCCGTAGAAAAACTCGGCGACACTAAAATCAGTTGTCGCTGGCGGCGACATATCGTCATTGATGAACCGGCGTTCGAACTCGCCTGTCAAATCCACCGTTACCCGCTCGCTACGAGAAACCGATTTCGGTGACGCTAACGTCCGTAACGCAGCCGGGAGTTGCTGCCCGGTCCAGTTATGGCCAATCACCGTTACCGCTAGACAGCTACCTGTTTCGTGTTCCTCGCGCCATTTCCCAAGATCAGCGACCGAGTCAAACACAACAGTGCGGCGCCGATGCGACACCGTCACCCCGAAATCGAACACAAACGATACATAACCTTGTTCGCCAGGGTCGATGATCGCGACTGGTTTCAGACGACGATACGACGGCATCCAATCCGACCCCGGATCTGCGGTGATGAACGTGTTTTCGTCGTGCGGGTAAATCGTTGAGGACGCGTCGATCGTTGTTAACTCGGCGGTGAAACGAAACCCGACCGCGCTTACGTCGTCGACGAATCCGTGGCGTTCAAGCCACGCCTGTTTCGTCAATTTCCGTATATTATCGCCGGTGCCGAAATAGGTGTCATAGAGAATCGCTATCTTCCACGACGGCAACAAAATCCGTTCTATCTCAGAAATACGGCGGTCATCGATCGTGCACATCGGGTCCAGCGAACAGAAAACATCAGCAAGCTCGCCTTGAGTTAAACCGACATCATCACGCAAATCATGTAGAAGCCTATGAAGTTTTTTCTCTGCTTTACCAGCTGGTCTACCCACCTAAACAAAGTACACGAAACCGCTGAAACGCTCTAGTACCACAGCATTGAACAGGCAAAACAGTTCACCGCGTTGCAGACACACCCAACCAATCCCGAAAAACCCTGCAAAATCCCGGTGTTTGCCGGGCCGTTCACCAATGGTTTATGTTCACCTATAGAGCGACACGACACGTGTTGTCTGCAGCACGACTGGGGAAAGAAAGCAAGCCCGATAAAGCAAAACTTCTTTCCCCAGTCAACACTCCACCAACCCAACCCCGTTAAGGAGCCGGACAAGCGATGAAACCAACCCTACACCACCTTCATTCAACGCGCCCAAAAACGCGTACCGCAAACAGAAACAGCGGCGAACTAACCTGCGGTCTCGCCACCGTCGACGCTGCTCGCTACCAGCAGCGCAGCGTTGACCACGCGCCGCCTGTAGCAGGTGGAGCCGATTTCGTCGTAACAGGCGACCGCTGGCGACAAGACGGCGACGCAACACCGGTCGCCATGACCGTCGACGTGTCAGGGCGTAGCGCGTGTAACCAACCATCTGAGCTGCGCCAGATTCGCGTCGAAGAGGTTTCGTGATGACTTCTAGTTACAACCTCGGGGGTGCGGAGGCGCAGCCGAAGCACCCCAACACCACCCTCTCCCTCTCCTCTTCTTCTCACACCACTTCTCCTTCTTCTGCTTCAGCTGGCTCCTTGGTAAGTAACCAAACATCAATCACAACCACCCAGAAACAGCGAACCGAACAACGGCGTTGCTTCGGTTGGGCGGCACGTAACTACAACCACCACACCTTCGGCGGACATACCCGCATCGGGAACTGCGCGAGACGTCCGATCGGCAGCAACATCGCACTCAAACGAACCGAAAACGGCACCGTACACGCATCAGGGCTCATGCAATGCGGCAGCGTGCACGCATGCCCGCCATGCGCCGCGAAAATACGGTACCAACGAGCCACCGAGATCGACCACAAAGCAAAAGCCCACCTCGAACCTGGCGGCGGACTCGTGTTCCTCACCGTCACCTTGCCGCACACGCTGTCGGAGAACCTTGCCGACCTCTGGGATGTCGTCGCCAAGGCATGGTCACAAATCATCACCGGGAAAGCGTACTACGGCAACAAAACCACAACCGGCGCGAAAGAAGAGTTCGGGATTGTCGGGTTCATCCGTGCGTTCGACCTAACACACAGCCCAACCACTGGCTGGCACCCACACCTCCACGTCCTCATCTTCCTCAACAAACCCATCACCGAACTAGACGACGAATTCTGGGAGTTGAAAGCCTGGTTCCGGCATCGTTGGACCACAAGAATCGGCAACCTCACTGGCAAGACCGTGCATGACACCTTCGGCGTTCACGCAGAATCAGTCAAAAACGCTTCCGGTGTCGGAACGTATGTTTCAAAAATCAATATGGAACTCGCCCGCTCAGACCTAAAGAAAGCTAGGGCGTATGGCAGTCGTACACCGTTCCAGATTTTGGAAGCAGCTATCGACCTTCGCCACCCGAACGACCGCCGCCTCTGGGTCGAATACGTATCTGCTTCGAAAGGACGCCAGATCATCACGATCACAAAAAACCTGAAACAAATGTACCCGCCCGAAGAGGTTGAACAGTCTGACGAGGAGATCGCCAACGCTAAGCAGGAAGGCGACACCGAGCTACTCATCAACCGCAGCGTGTGGCGACACATCGCCGACCGTCACCCAAAGTTGATCGCTCAAATAATTTCTGCGCAACAAAACGAAGGCGCGACACAGGTGTTTCGAATCATCCACCACAAATTGTGGTGGACCGTGTTCGACACAACCGGGGACATCCCCCAAATCAAACCAAAACAAAGGAAACCAGAACAATGGCTATGACCAAAATGACCCTCAACACCGAACATCTCAAATTCAGGTACTACGACACCATACCGGTCCACAAGTACACGAACGGGGTGCGGCACGAAGAACAAGAACGAGATGAAAACACTGGGTATCTGTTATGGAAAATCGACGCGCAAGTCGTCGACCACCACAACAAAACATCCCAACAAATACGAGTCACGATCGCCGGACCCGACGAACCAATCGGCGAGTTCGACGGACACGTCGAATTCGCGAACTTGACTGCGTCGAACTACGCGATCGAACAAAACCTCGTTCAAACATTCGTCGCTGACGCGATGAAACCAACCAAACCAGGAGGAAACAAAAAGCCAACGGCGCATGCACCCGCCGCTAGCTAAATGACCCGACTATCAACCTCGGGAGTCGACACGGAAGACACAACCCCGGTCGACTCCCACCAACCCTTATCTGAAAGAACCGATTCTCTATGACTGAACCAAACGAATTCCTCACACTGATTAAACGTATGTACCGCTCCAAGAAACCTGCTATTCGTGGCTGGGCGCGGCGTCTCGAAGACGCCTACTGGAAAGAAAAACAACTCCCACTCTTCCAACAAAACCAGCTCGACGGCGACAACCAGCCAGCCAGAGCTGATGAAAGTGGGGAGACGTGATGACGAACATGACCGGGTTTGACCCCGGCAACCAACAATCACAGAACCAGCGACCTGATTTCGTGGAGCAAGCAGCCGAAATGCTCGTCCGCACAATCGTCTGGGTGGGGCAGACGTTCTGGGATTTCCGCAACCTCGCTACACCCGTTGCTGTACTGCTAGCGGCTGCGATAGTTATACATCCAGCCGTTCTCGTGATGGTCACGATCGTGCCGCTACCACGACTACGACAAGCTGCTATTGCTGAGTGGCGTGCGTCGGTTGAACGGTACCGGCACTCTGTATGGCGACGGCGTTGGCCGACGTATGCGACCCAGCTCGGCTGGGCACGAACCTACGGACGAACGCAACACACCCCGAAACTACGGACACTCACAATCGAGCCAAGCCGAACCGTTCTCGAACTGCAACCCTTAGCCGACCACCGCATCACACAATGGGCTGAAATGGCCGACTCCCTACGACGGCTCACCAACCACGCAGCAGCCACGTGGAAAGAAACCACACCAGGCCACCTCCAAATCACGTTAACCAAAACACCGCTACCCACAATCCTGAAACTCAACCACCGAAAAGTAGCTGTAGTTGAGAATGAAATTTATCTCGGAGTATGCGCAGACGGAACAGACCTCACATGGAATGTCGACCACGCGCCGCACCTGTTCATAGCAGGAGCAACCGGCGGAGGGAAAGGCAGCGTCATCCGACTCTGCCTACTCCACGCCGTCCAATCTGGTTGGGAGACAGTTGTGGTGAACCCGAAACGATCCGGTGAATACCACTGGACCAAGAACCGTGGCGTCACCACCCACACCAACCTGCACGAAACCGAGCAGATGCTTCAAGCGACTCTTAAGGAGCTGTACAGGCGGCAAGAAATTTTGGATGAGCAAGGCGAGGAAACCTGGCACCACCAAGGCTGGAAACGTCAGCTCGTCGTCATAGACGAGACCCCGACACTCTTAATGGGCAAAACCGATAAGGACCTACGAGAAAATATCGCTGTCGCCCTAAACACTATTGCTGCGATGGGACGTTCCGCTGGCATCCACCTCGTCGTAGCAGCGCAACGACCAGACACACAAGCGCTCGGGCCTTATGGCGGGCAGCTCCGTAACAACATCACCGCACGAATCGCTATCGGAACACTCGACCAGCAAGGACGTCAAATGCTCTACGGAACCCTCGACCCCGATGTGATTCGAATCTTGGATTCAACACCAGGCCGAGCGCTCGCAACTCAAACCAACAGCCGTGTCACCAGCGGTGTGATGGCTAGCCAGATCGCTTACATCACCCAACAAGAATTGAAAGAGAGTCAGCTATGAGTCTGCAACGAACCATCACCCGAATCACATCCAGCGTGTTCCGCTGGTTCTTCCCCACCGTCGACCACACCATCAGAACCGTCACCCTACTCGCTATAACCCACACCATATTTTGAAAGGAGGTGAACAGCTATGGATAGGAAACTTGTGTACAGCGTCGCTGAAGTAGCCGACATGCTCGACATAGCCATCGGCACCGCCTATGAATGCGTCCACCGAGGCGAACTACCGTCAGTCAAACTCGGCAGACGTATAGTCATACCACGCAAAGCTTTGATGGAACTGTTGGAAGTAGCGATTGATATTATCGATGATGGTTCAGAGCCTGCTCGATCATCTGATTCGCTTTCTGTTCATCACCGGTTAAAGCTCCGACATAGGTAGAAACCAAAACTTCGACGCTATGGCCAAGCCGTCTCGCTGTCTCACCCAACGGGACGCCAGCGGCTAGCCACGTGGTGGCTGCTGCGTGGCGGCAATCATAAAGCCGTATCGGTTTATGGTCGATAGTCTTGAGCGCTCGGTGCCATGCTCTTGACCAGTTCGATGTTGATGGCCGTTTCCCGGTGCGGGTACGAAAAATAAGTTCACCGTCTGCGTAGCTACCTGCGTCGATCCAGTCGTTTAAGATTTTCACCAGCACTGGTGGGATCGGCACTGTGCGTTTCCCTGTTTTCGGTTCGCCTGGTTCGTCGAATGAAATGTCAGCTTCGGTCACAGCGACTTGCCCCCAACCTTCTTGGGGCAAATCAAAAGCTTGAGGCCGCAGCATCACTACTTCTGATGGACGTAGCCCTGCGTAGTACAAGACAGCGGTCATCACCATGTACCGTTTCGACGCTGGCTGATGAGTAACAATAGCCGCTAATGCTTGTTCCATAATCTCAGGGTTCGGCAACAGCGACACATCGACGCCTTTGTCTTTGCGGCGGGCTTTACGTCTAGCCGCTCCACGCTGGATCGGTGGCCATGGGTCTTTATCAATCAACTCCAAATCAACAGCTCTGCGGATACACGAACGAGAAATCGTACGGAACCTTGACGCTGTCCGATGGCCAAGAGGCTGACCCGTAACACCGACACCGAGCATGTGGTCAACGTCAGCGAGAACACGACGATCAAGCTCGCCTAACTCATAGCACCAGCGATCAAGCCAAACCTCAATATCGTTGTTAACGACGCCGCCGGTTTCGACAAAGTCAGGAGTCAACGCCTTCTTCAAATACGTGCGCACGCCATCGGTATCCGGCGCTTGTGGTTTCACACACAACGGCACGAACCGAGACAAAGCCTCTACGGCTGAATCACGGGTTCGGGGCTGCCACTCATCCCACTGTTTCGCCAGCCACGTACGAACCCAAACATGGACACCAACCTCACCAGACTCTGATGACCAGCCAACCGGTTCACCAGACTCACCGTCGAATGCTTGCCCGTCACGCTGCGCTACAAGCAGCAACGACTTACGATGCTCCGCTTCGGCACGAGTCCGATAATGCTCATGAAACTTCTTGTCGCCGACCTGCCAACGCACAACCCACGGACGAGCATACCTAGGATTCGACCGGCGATCCTGCACACCCCAAACCCGTACCTTCTTACCCTTTCCAGTTCCTTTATTTTTTGGGTACTCCATGGGTACAACCCTACCACACAACACCCCGCTAGGCTTCTGATCAGCCAAAACTCTACGAAAGACATGCGGGTTCCTAAACCATGAGCGCAAGTTCGATTCTTGCCGGGGGCACGCCTGCAAGCCC
>JAHDDW010000028.1 GCA_020629155.1 Acidimicrobiales bacterium
AATTGGCTGGAGGCGAGTACCGGAATCGAACCGGTGTACACGGATTTGCAATCCTATGAAGCATGTTGTTTTTATTGATTAAAATTGTAAAAAGGTCTGCAAAGTAGTCGAGTAGAGCCAAGGTTTTGCTCAACGTCAGTAAAATGGAGATGGTCGCGTTTTCGGCATCAGTTCGGGTATAGTAAGGTATTGACGAGTGTAATCGCAGTGCTTTCAAGGCGTTACGAATTAGGTTTCGGTGAAATTCTTGACAGCGGATTACTTACACGAGGGATTTGCAAATTTTAGAGCATCAACGATGTCTGGCCCAATCAGCAGCGACGAAGCTCACTCTCGGCAGAGCCTTATTCCATGTTCCATCACCAAGACGGGTCTACGATCCAAATTTTGGGCGATTGTATATTTGACAAACCCGCTAGTTTTGCCCTCGGTGTTTTCTAAGGCCGTCTAGCGCGATCTGCCTTAAATCGACTTGGAAATCGGCTGGGTCCCAACCTTCATCCTGCACATGCTTACGAAGTGCCACGACAAGTTTAGGCAGCGCCTCATGATCGCTTAAGCCGTCATAGGTACTGGCGTTTTCAGCCACATACTGAACGGAATTCGTACCTATCTCATCTGCCATCGTCTTCGCCTTTCTGCTCGGGCTTCGACTTCACCAGCTTGCCCAGCTTTTCGTTGAACTTCGCTTCGTCGTCGTCCGCACCCAACTCGCGAGCGGCTTCCTTGAAGCGGTCTAGTTGACTCTTACTCACTTTATGCATGATCTTATTTAGGTGCCTCTCATATCTGTCCGAAAAACCCGTAACGCTGGTGTGCATAGTTGATCCCCACCTCCCCCGACGATGTCTTGTATTTCTGTGATGAGTCCAGCCAGGTCACTGACGAATTCGCAGCCGTTGCTGGGCTTGCGATTCACAGAAAGAACATACCGAAAGTTATCACTGATCTTGATGCGATTAAAGCAGCCTCTGGAAAAACCGGAGAGGTCAAGTGGAAGAACGCCAAGTCGTTTGGTGGCAGGGTACATACCGCCTATATTGACTATCTTTTTCTTCTTATTGCAGAGCGAAAGGCTCAGTTTCACATCAGGTTTTCGCAGATGTCCGAGTACGATCACAACCTTAGCGGCGAGAGGAGAAAAATAGATACTGTCAGTAAAGCCTTCTACCAACTTCTATTGCACCGGTCATGCAGATATTATCGGGATCATCCATTGTTTATCCATCCTGATGACGGAGAATACACCGCGCTACTACCAGATCAGATTGGGGCGCTTAACCACCAGTGCCTGAATAAATTTGGAGGTGATCCTCTCGGCTGTGTAAAATTGGTCCAGCCTCGATCCTCTGCACGAGAACCTCTACTGCAACTTCTTGATGTTCCCCTCGGTGCGCTCGCCGCCCTACGCAACGGCAGAACTTCGCACGAAGGGTATAGCACAATTAAGGCAAAGCTGGCTGAATATACCCTGCACAAGACAGGCTGGGCAAACGTCCTCGGCAACACAGACATCGCGAATATGTCGCTGAACAAATGGAATGCTCGCGCAAGCCGATAAACGCGGTCCAAGGCCCTATTCCTTGCGGAAAAGCTGGTAGTAGACCCAGAGGTTCGGAACCCAGGACAACTTAGAATCTAGTCAGTTTTTTACCTTTAGCAACTAGCTGTTTGGTATTTTAGGCGCTTTCCTGCGACTTGACGCAGTGCAAGAACAGCGCGCTTTGCATCATCCACACCGTTAGCAGTCCGGTTGTTGTAGCGGAAGTCAAACTCAGCCGCATAGCGGTGCAAGTGCTGCTTGCCACAGTGCTGATACACACCTTTCATGCCGCGCTTGAAGATGCTGTAGAAGCCTTCGACGGTGTTGGTGTGAACCTCTGGGTCTTCGCGGCGTACATACTCGCGAGCGCTGTGGTTGGTCCAATCATGTGCCTCAAACACCTTACCCGCGCCGATGCCCTGATACTGACGTGCTTCGTCAGTCATCACAAAGGCTTCACGGGCAATGTTCTCTTGCAGGATTGGAATAAGCGTAGACTTCTTTAGGTCGTCCACAACAATGCTCTTGGCGCGTTTGGTGTCACGATCCACAAGGGTCAGCATCTTCATTTTGTGAGAGCCGCCACGAGCATTCTTAGCCTTTTTCACGCCCGGCTCCTTGCCGATAAACGTCTCGTCCACTTCAACGATGCCGCCATCGCTGCCAAAGCCCGCCAGCGCGCCATCCCGCATACATTCGCGGATGCGGTGCGTTAGGAACCAGGCGGACTTGTAGGTGATGCCCAGAACGCGGTGTAGTTGGTGGCTGCTAATACCCTTCTTGCTGGAAACCATCAGGTGAATTGCTTGAAGCCAAAGGTGCAGAGGCAAGTGACTTTCTTCAAAGATCGTACCTTTGCGCACTGTAAATTGCTTGCGGCACTCGCGGCATTTCCAAAGGCCGTGACGCTCTTTGCCTTCTGGGTTTTTCTTGGAAGGCTTCGTGCGAACGCCCGTCAGGCGATAGGCTTTATCGACAACGCCACAGTGAGGGCATACCGGACCATCAGCCCAGAGCATGGCTTCTACATGCTCAAATGCAGCGGCTTCGTCGTGCATGTATGGGGCGGAGAGAACGGACATTGTGACAACCTCTAACTTGTTGAGTTATTTATCGCATATATCCATGGGTTTGTCAAATATACAATCGCCAAATTTTGCATGTTGCCTTTTTACCTGTCTCAATGAAGTCTAACACCACATGAAACCTAGCACATCTATCACATTGGGTTTGTGGCTTGACCGTGGGAAGTCTAACGTTTTGAGTATGAGATATGAAAAAAAGTGAAGTAAGTTTCGGAGCGCGCGTAGTAACTTTTTTGGAACGTGTGCCGTTGTTGGTGGCTGCATTGGTTTGCGTAATTATTGCCGTCGCTGACCTTGCTGGGGTGTCTTCTTGGTCTCCAGTTTTGGACAGAACCCCAACTATCACGATGCTCGCTATTGGACTGATGTCCATGTATTTGTTGATCGAACGACAAACCATTATTCGAAGATCTGCGGAGCAAACAAGAGCGTTATCAAACAAAATTCGAGACTTAAACGAAAAACTCGCGAATGCGACTTCGTTCTTTGAAGCGTTGGACGGTGAGAGGTTTTCGGAAATAAAATTTGTCTATGGCATGAGGGAATACGCTGCGGCCATTTCTACAGACGAAATTGCTATTGGGTCCGATAGGACTTTCGAGCTTTGGGCGGACAGCCTTAGAGAATCCTCTAGATTTCTGGCTTTCAACTACGTGGACTCTGCTCAAGTATGGGCAACGAAGGGTTGGGCGCTTGAGATTGCAAACTCTCTTCAGCTATCGCAGTTAAAAAAAGGCTGCTTAATCAGACGGGTGTTCATTCTGGATGATGAAGTTGAAAGGGAAGCTCTGAAAGAAGTCATGAAAGCCCAGAGTGAGCTCGGCATAGACGTACGTTGGGCGTTTGCGTCAGAATTGAAAGGTGTTTCTAGTATCCAATCAGCTATAAAGGAAATTGGGACTTGGGATTTTGTCGCAATCGACAATGATCTCGTCTTCAGCGTAGATCTCAATCGCGCAAGGCGGATGACGGGTGCTCGTTTGAAGAAGTCTCAAAAGCTCCATGATGAGGCTGAGCGCTGTTTCTTGGAGGCATACGGTATGGGGATTACTCCAGAATAGAATATGAGCGATGACAAAATCAGCAGACAATGACCCTTGGCACGGATCTGTAACTGAACAACCCTTACTTTACGATAAGTATCACAACGACTTTGCCGATGATCTGCAATTCTACATTCGGGAATGCGACGGGCATGCCGGAATACTGGAGTGCGGTTCTGGAACCGGGAGACTGACTTTTCCGTTAGCAAGAGCTGGCTTCGAAGTTACTGCACTCGATAGCTCCAAGGCGATGCTGGAGCGGCTGACGCAAAGGTCACAGCTCGAGTTTCCGCAACTATTACCTAAAATAGAAACAGTACTTGGTGACATGACAGCTATGGAACTCGGTCGAACTTTTTCATGTATCATAGTTCCTTTCATGACATTCAACTATCTCCCCGATACTAGCGCGCAGATAAATGCATTTCGATCGTTCGTCAGACACCTTCGACCCAAAGGGATTTTGATGATTGACTATATGTCTATGCATCCGAACTGGATCAACCCAAGTCAGAAGCCTGTCACCATCTCTGAAAATGCGCTGGAAAATGGAAAACGGCTCAAAATAACGCGTTCGATTACCAGCGACTTGCCAAGCCAGATTGTCGAACAGGAGCGCGTGTTCGAAACCATCGACGAGCAAGGGAAGAGTATTCGTTCCGATGTCGTTACTTGGCGAAATCGGATAGTTTCCGTGGGCGAAATTGAGCTGCTACATTTGTTACACGGTTTTAAGCTAAGAGGTTTGTATGGTGGATACAAATCAGAAGCATATACTTCAAAGCACCTAAATTGCATCTCCGTTGCGCATATCCCGGAGTAGTCCATGCGCTCGCAATCAGAAACCGGCTCTACATACCGATTAAAGTCCTTTGGTGTATTGGGTGGGATGGGGCCGGGCGCGACAGCGGCCTTTCTCACACGTTTCTTCTTACACCTGAACCGTGTTTCCGGTGCCACGTTGAATTCTGAGTTTCCAGCAGTGACGGTGCAGACGGTGCCTTCGGCAGATTTTATTAGCGATCCTGCGTCCACAAAATTTGTTTCGGGAGAGGTGAAGAGTGCTTTTGATGTGTTCCGCTTCGCAAACGTTCAGTTTGTGGTCGTTCCTTGCAATACCGCACACCTCTATTTGCCTATCCCAGAATACAACCACGTTCCCATATTATCGCTGCCCAAAATAATCGCCGAGTGTGAGCAGCTTAGAAAGAAACGAGTTCTGATGCTTGCAACAGCCGAAACGGTGCGCGATGGTCTCTATCGACCTGCGTTCAAATCGCTTTCGGCGGGAGAGGTGCGTCCGAGTGATACGGACCAAGATGAAATTCACTCTATCATTTGGTCTGCAAACTCCGGTGTCAAACCCGCCGACAGATCACTATCGGAAAGGTTGTTGGGTGTGATCTCTAAATATGAGGTCGAGGCCGTTTTCTTAGGTTGTACCGAGCTTTGTCTCTTTGGCGCAGAAGGTATCGAGGATCTTGGCTTAGATGTCTTGAGTAGCTTAGACGAGTTAGTCAGAAAAACCGTTCAAATCTGTCGCCACGAAGAGGACTTGTCGAGATATCAATTGCTCTCTTGAGCTAGATTGGCGAAATCCTTCCAAAGCTTCCGGAGCTTCGGGTCGATTATTATCTGACAATAGCTGGCTTGAGTATTCTTTCCGTAGAAGTCTTGCTGGTCATCGGATACAGGATTAAAATCTGAGGCTTCACGCAGCTCAGTAACAATCTTGCCCCCGTACAACCCTGAACCGTTGAGCTTGTCGATCATATCGTTGGCGGTTTCGAGCTGCTCTCGGTTATGCCAAAAAACCACAGACCGGTACATCGGCCCAGTATCATAGCCCTGTCTATCAAACGACGTGGGGTCGTGAGTCGCAAAAAAAACTTCAAGTATCTTTGGGTATGAGATTTGTCTTGGATCGAAGCTAATCTGAACGGACTCAATGTGTCCGGTTCTGCCTGACATAACTTCGTGGTAGTTTGGGTTAGGGACGTGCCCTCCAGTAAATCCCGATTGTACGTTTTGAACGCCTTTTACACGTCTGAAGACAGCATCTGTACACCAGTAGCAACCGCCAGCCAGTGTCGCTAGCATAAGGCTACCATTTGCGGTCTGGGGCATGATTGTCATTCTAGTAGCATTTCGAAAGTCTGCTTGTCGTCAGGTAGGCCCCACACTAGGCATCCTCTTCTCTCTATCGAGCTACTCAGCAGTTCGTAAGAGACGTTTGATTTGTGCTCGTAAACTATATGTAGCGGCTTGGGGAGGCCAGAAAAGTAAGTAAGCTTCTCGTCCAATTTGAGTTGGCCAATGAACTTTAGGTCTTCAATTCTCGTCGCTATAAACGTGAGTGTTCGCTTCCTAGCCTTTAGAATGAACTCACAGTAAAAACCGGGGCGAATTGATCCTACTATTTCATAGTCAATCACATCAATTTTCTTCCATTCACCAAGTGCCTTTGGGCGAATTTCCGACATTTCGGCATCGAACGTCAGATCTTCAAACTCCAAATTGTTCGGCAAACCTAACTGTGAGACTAGTTGTGTTTTCCATTCATCTAGGCCCTGTCCCTCCAGTGTTACTGGTGCGGGGTCGACCATAACAACATCATCAGGATCAATATTTGGCCAAAACGACGAAAAATCCCAACCCGAACCCGGGTAGATCAGGCTGAGGCGCTCGTCAGGCGACATAAGGCGGCTATCCACAAGCGCTTTGCGAACTTTCGATGGGCTCGCTAGATGGGTATGACTGTCTTGCTGTTGGTTTCGCATATGTCTCTCGTGTGGTGATGGTTCTTTGATATGATAAGCGTTAGTCAATGTTAATCCCTGTGGGCATAACATGGCAGACAGCTACAATGAGTTGATTGTGAGCATTGTGGCAATTGAGCCTTTGATACCCAATGATGCACAAGGACTGGCAGGATAGCTAGTGATGTGGAGTGACCCAGCCCCCTGATCCGGGCCGTTCAGGTGTAGAATCCGTTCCTGCTTCTTTCTGTTGATACGGTTGCGGTCAAGGCCTGCTGAGCGGAGCCCTTGCGGAGCTCAAGCGAAGCAGGCCGGGTGGCACGGTTGAGTTTGGCGTAGACGGCTGGTGCCAATCCGCCAAGCGATGTGTGTGGTCTTTGTGTGTTGTAATCGATCCTCCAGTTTTCGATGATCTTCCGGGCTTCGGCGAGATTGCCGAAGATGTGTTCGTTCAGGCATTCATCTCGCAGTCGACCATTGAAGCTTTCCACGAAGGCGTTCTGCATTGGCTTGCCGGGCGCAATGTAGTGCCAGCCAACGCCGGTTTCCTGGCACCATCTCAGCACGGCATGAGACGTCATTTCCGTGCCGTTGTCAGAGACGATCATTTCCGGCTGGCCGCGCCTGCGGATCAGCTCATCCAGTTCATGGGTCATGCGGACACCAGACAGGGAACGATCCACGATTGTTGCCAGGGCCTCGCGCGTACAATCATCCACGATGCACAACACCCGGAACCGCTGGCCATCTTCAAAGGCGTCGGACACGAAGTCCAGTGACCAGCGCTGATTGGCGCGATCCGGCACCAGGATTGGCCTGCGCGTCCCCAAGGCCCGCTTGCGCGACCGTCTGCGGCGCACAGCAAGCCCTTCCTCGCGGTACAGCCTGAACAGCTTCTTGTGGTTCACCTTAAAGCCTTGCCTTGCCAGCAAGATGCCCAGACGGCGATACCCGAACCGGCGTCGTTCATTTGCCAATTCACGCAACCGCTTGCGGAGGACTTCATCGCCCCGATCCTGCTTCTGATATTGGAAGACGGACCTGTGCAGATCAGCCAACTCACACGCCCGACGTTCAGACAGGCCGTGCCGGTCCATCACGTCCGACACAGCCCGTCGTTTGACATCGGGCGTCAGTAGTTTTTTGTCGCGAGGTCTTTCAGCGCGGCGTTGTCCAGCATCGCATCTGCCAGCATCCGCTTCAGACGATTGTTTTCATCCTCTAGCGCCCGCAGCTTCTTGGCGTCCGATACGTTCATGCCACCAAATTTGGCTTTGTATTTGTAAAACGTCGCATCGCTGATCCCGTACTTCCGGCAAAGCTCCTGCGCCTTCACGCCAGCCTCGTATTCCTTGATCATCCCAATGATCTGTTCGTCACTAAATCTGCGTTTCATAGTCCATCCTTTGCTTGGACGGATTACTAGCACCCCAGTGGCCTGATTCCAGGGGGCTAGGTCACTCAACACCTCCGAACGACGTGACTTAACCCAATCCATCGAACTGCGGATCGCAAAGGCGGAAGAACGTCAACACAAGCTCACTGACCTTTTGCTCGATGATGCAATCGACCGCGAGACGCATGACGAACGGAAACAGCGTCTAGTCCATGAGTTGGCCGGGTTGCGCGAAGACCTGTTAGAACAAAAGAAATCAGACCTTTCTCGTAACAACCTTTTGAAATTTCTCGAACTGATTTCCAGCCTTGCAGAGCTTCATACTTCGCTCGACCATGACGAAAAGCGCCTCTTACTGAAAAACTGTTTCTCGAACCTTTCCGTGCAGGCAAATGAGCCTGTGTTTGAGCCATATTCTTGGCTGATCAGTCGCGATTTTTGCGAACTGACCCCTATGGTGAACCACGTCGGACCACTTCTCGAACTTTTATCAAAACACAACATATCCCGGCTGGATTCCAAAGTGGAATAGGTTCCAGCACTCCCAACCTTAACCGTATTCAAAGAGGAGTTGCCTCGTCCAGAACCGCGAAATGCTTTGGCGCGATAGCTTCCATCATTTCAAACAGTTCACCCAAGACTTTCTGAGTTTCCGGCACTAGGGAAGGGTCAAAGCCAGCTCCAGAAATATGTGATTGATCGTTGGTGAACTTGTATATGGCATCGAGCTTTTGCTCATCAAACCCATCAGCTTTCAGCACCGCCATTTTCCTGTACTGACTGTCACCATTGGGAACCTGAAACATCAGGAACGTGTCCCAGACTTTTCGTGCGATGTTTGGAACCGGATATGCTTGCATGATCGAGCCGTCCTGTGCTGCCTGCATTTCCTTCAAGCGTTTGAATAGGTAGTGATACTCGCTTTCGTACGTGAGCAACTCTTTGTCCATGTCGTCGATTAATGCCCGCCGAGCGTCGTCACCTATCTGGTTTTTTATCATGTAATAGCTGGTTCTGCCGTGTCGTCGGGGTACGTTTTTTCGCCAGTTCAGCAGGAGTTTCAGAAAATCAAAATTGTGGGTCAGGATGAAGACTTGTTTGCAATCTAGAATGGCGTTCTTCAAGAAGCTAAAGGCTTGATACAGTGAGTTCGAGTCCAGGCTAGAGATCGGGTCGTCTATAACCACGACGCCGTCACTTTTCTGAAACTGACCGTCATTTAGGTGAACGACGAAGTAGATGAAAGCCAGCGCAGTTTTTTCGCCTTCACTCACACGGACAGCAGGCTCTCCGTGTCGCATTATGCGATAGCTGGTCACGGTCTCGACTTGACTGCCGTCTGCCTCTTGGACCATTTCCAGGTGCGGTTCGAACTGTAGTTCGTCTCGACCAAGAAACGTTTTCAGGTTCTCATTGATTTGGTCGCAGGCAGCGTGCGCCGACGATATTTCTTTTCTGGCCGCTGCAATGCGTTCACTGATGACCGCAATATCCTCGGTCAGCGTCCTGATAGTCTGATCCGCTTCGGCAATGCTGTTTAGGCGGGTTTGGACGTCGGCATGTATAGTGCTGAGATAATGCTGTTTGATGCCGCTGGCCGCAGTATTTTGTATCTTGTTGAATTCGCTCGTTTTATGGTTGTGGGCGATAATCAAGTCATTTGCTTGCTTGATTGCCTCAGTCAGTTGCGTGGCATCGATTGATACATCAAGCGCCAAGGCAGTGGTGGTCTGAGATTTCTTTTTGGCCAGTTCTTGTCCAAGCGTTGTAATCTGTCGCGACAACGACTGCTTGGCCTCTTCGACTGCGGTGACTGCCTCGGTGTATGCCTCGCGCGACTCTTCATACAGGCGGGCAGGGTCGGGGACGCTTAGCGCTTGCACGTGCTTGAGCGCCATTCGCAGTCTTGCCAGTTCCTCTTCGATCTCAGCCTTCAGCTTGCCGTCGGCATCGTTGAAATGTTGGGCCAGTTCCGTCAGTCGCTCAGCAGCCAGCTTGTTTCCGCAAAACTCACACTCTGCTGCCCCCAATTCATTGTGCAAGTGCAAACCAGTTTCGACCCACTCAGAAATATCTGGCTGTTCGGCAATCCGGCTGATCACCACCGACGCAACTGTTTTGTCGCAAAGCATCTTTGCCTTGGCCGCACTAGTTTGGATAAAGTCTAAGGTGCTAATTGGTGTCGATACACCGAGCGACTCCACTGCTATCTGCTCAACTTTCGGCAGCATGTCTTGCTTCAGCGCCAAAACATACCCAAGCAAATCACCTTCCGAGAGCGTTTGCGGCTCAGTTAGCTTGTCAAAGTCCTTTTTGGCTTGCGGGGCTCGGTATGTGCGAGAGGCAGCGCCGGTGTTTGCCAGCGCTGCACCGATGGTTCGAGCAATGTCGGTAAAAGCGGTATCGTTTTCTTTTTCCAATCGCTGCTTCGTCGCGACACAATCGTCTTGTTCTTTGATTTTCCCGACTGCAGATGCGTCGTTGGGGTCGCCATGCAGTGCCTGTTCGTCTTGCGCAATTTGATCAATCAAGTCTTGATTGGCGGCTCCTAATACTAAGGAAATAGTATTTGCGGAAGATTCCAGCAGCCGCACGTTGTTTTGGATATAGTCCTGGTTGAATACCCGTACCGGAGTTGTCAGCGGCATGCCTGCCGTGATCGTCGTGCCATCAGCTGTCTCCACTTCAAACGTTGCGTCGCCAACAGCGGGGTCAGCTAGTTGGTCAAACAGGCGGGTGAGGGTGGTCTTGCCGCACCCGTTCCACCCATACACAATATTGACGTCTTGAAACGAGGCCACGCTAGCGTTCCAGGAAAAGTCTGAGAAAACGAGGCCTAAGTCTTTAATTAAATTGATTCTTGAAAACATACGCTCGCTTCACCGAAATCACTGATCTTCAGCAAGCAAAATTGTACGCTTTTTTCCGAGGTCGACAAGATTAAGACAAATGGACTGCAAGCTGCCCGACAGTAGAGGTTGCCATCATACCACGACTGGCCAAGGTCCCGAACCAAACCAAGTGTGTGTTCTGAGCCGATCAGAGTTTGCCGGAAAGCTTAGTCTGAGCTATCGTAAATGTACGATGCAGCTTTCGAAGACTGATTTCATTAAATATTTACAATGCCCTAAGTCATTATGGCTGCTTCTAAAGAAGCCCGAGATGTACCCGCATGGTGAGTTTTCAGACTATGCAAAGAAGTTGGCGGCTGAGGGGTACGAAGTTGAGGCTTACGTCAAGGCGTTGCTGGGCAAGCAAGATGATTCAGAGAGGTTTTCGTTCCAGACGGTGTTCGAAACAGAACGCGGCCTATACGCGAAGGCCGACGTGGTTCGTGTGAATGAAGACGGAACGATCAACCTATATGAGATTAAGTCTTCGACCAGCGTAAAGGCGGACTTCAAACACAACCAGATCAAAGACGCCTGTTTTCAGACCTTAGCCGCTGAAGAGTGCGGCAGAGCTGTGTCAAAAGTGTTCATTGTTCATCTCAATGGCGACTATGTGAGGCAGGGCGAAATTGATGAGAGTGACATGCTGGTCTTCGCAGACGTGACGCAACGTGTGCGTGAAGTTCAGGGTGAAACGGGTGCACAAATAGCGGAAGCGCTCTCGCTTTTAGGGCAACCTGAGATAGACGCATCTTCTTGCACATGCCTGACACTGACTCGTTCCAACCATTGCGACAGCTTTGACATCTTTAACCCAGCTGTACCGTCGCCTTCGATCTATGATTTGCCGCGCATTTCTCGGTCGAAGCTTGAAAAATTCGTCGAAGATGGACGGTTTTGTCTTGATGAGATTAGCTTTGAAGAGGTGACCGCAAAACAAGCCTTGGTCCTTCAGTCCGCACAATTCAAGGAGGCAATCGTCAACCAAGACGCTTTAGCGGCTTGGTTCTCTAAGGCCGAGTACCCGCTCTATTTCCTTGATTATGAAACCTACGCTTCAGCGGTGCCAATTTTGGATGGTGCGAGACCTCAAGCGCCAATCCCGTTTCAGTATTCGCTTCACATCAAGCGAACCCCAGATGATTTAGAGCTGGTGCATGCTGAATACCTCGCTGATCAAGCAGCTCTGCCTTTACAAATGATCGAGCACATGGAACGCCGTATTGGCGCAACTGGAAGCGTGATCTCATGGCATTCATCGTTCGAGAACACTCAAAACAAGACGATGTCGAAGCAGTTCCCAAGTAAGGCGGGCTTCCTGCAAAGCTTGATCGACAGAACGCTCGATCTCGAAGACATATTCTCGACAGCCTATGTTGATATCGCTTTTGGCGGGTCCACTTCGATTAAGAAAGTGTTGCCAGTCTTAGCCGACGACTTGGACTACAAGGATATGGAAGTGGCGAGTGGCACCGACGCGATGGAGGCTTGGAAGCGCTTGATCGGTATGGAACCGGGAGAGGCGCGAGAGGAACTTCGGGCTTCAATGCTGGAATATTGTAAGCTCGACACCTACGCGATGGTTCGTCTGTTCGAAGAAATGGAGAGAGTTTAGATCAGCTATCGTGGCTGAAGATACACATCTTTGAGCCTAAACTGAGCCTAAGCCGATGCCTAACGAGGGCGAAAATATTCTAAGTCATTGAAAAGATTTGGAGGCGAGTACCGGAATCGAACCGGTGTACACGGATTTGCAATCCGCTGC
>JAHDDW010000029.1 GCA_020629155.1 Acidimicrobiales bacterium
AATGCGCGTGCACCACATTGGAAGCACAGCCGTCCCTCAGTTAGCAGCGAAGCCCATCATCGACATGTTATTAGAGGTACCGAAAGTCGAGTTACTGGATTGTTGGAGCACAGAATTTATCCAGCTCGGTTATGAAATTATGGGCGAGTATGGAATTTCTGGCCGTCGTTACTTTCGCAAAGGAACCAGTAGGCGCACGCACCATATTCATTCGTTTGCAACGAATAGTTATCACAGTAAACGGCATTTAGCGTTTCGAGATTATTTACAAGCTCATCCACAGATTGCCAGAGAGTATGAATGCCTTAAAATCGTGGCCGCGAAACAGAGCGATGGTGATCTTGCCGATTACTGTGACTTGAAAAACGATTTTGTCGTGTTTCACGAAGAACGAGCATTAGCGTGGTGCAGAAAATCTGACGGCTGCTCTTAATTATTCCTAATTATTAAAACCCGTTTGAAGCTACATAGGCGGCACCCGAACTGATACTCATATTTGCCTAGGTCAATTCTAAATTCGTTTGAACCAACTCAATCAGCTCTTCTTCAGTGTAAGGTTTTTGAAGCAGGCGAATTTTGTTCTGTAAATCGGAAGGTGGTGGGTCGTTTCGGTGAAAGCGCCCAGAGGTAATTATGATATTGCCATTTGGGTGGTGTTCTAAGAAGTGTCGAGCAACTTCCCACCCGGTCGCAGTACTACCTAATTGAACATCTGTGAACAACAGTGCGCAGTCATCCTCACTTTCTATAAGCCGCATAGCGGTTTCAGCCTCAGTAGCCTTCATTATCAAAGCTCCGAGTATGCTGAGGGATGAAATGGCTTGATCTAACAGTTCTAGATTATCTTCAACAATAAGTATTTTGTACCCGCCATAGCTATTTGACGAAATGGGTGAGACTGGACTAAAAGCACTGTCGTTAATTGGTATCGTCAAGGTTATTCGTGTGCCGTCGCCCGGAGCACTGTCAATGTGAAGATCCCCGCCTGACTGTTTAATAAAACCGTATACGATACTTAAACCTAATCCACTGCCGTTGCCACCGCTTTGTGTCGTGAAGAAAGGTTCGATGGCTCGGCGCGCAACTTCTTCGGTCATGCCAGAACCGGTATCCCGAACTTCGATGCTTGCCAACGTGTTCTGTAGTAGTGATACCGTAATCGTAACTTTACCTTGCCCGTCGATAGCTTTAGCACTATTTAGGCAGAGGTTTAGTAGAGCGCTCTCTAACTGCAAAGGATCAATCGTTACATGGATCGACTGAGTGCACTCGGTTACCACAAATTCTATTGCTTCGCCTAAGCTCAGAGAGATAAGATCACCAACACCCGCGACCAATTCATTCAGTTCGACTGTTTTTGGCTTTAGCTGTTGGCGTCGTGCAAACGCCAGCAACCGCTGCGTTAGTGAGCTGCCTAGATCGACTGCGTCGCTGATCCGGTTTACCGCAGCATGGTGCAAGTCAGCGTCTTCTCGTCGTGAGATTACTCTTGGTATGGTCGTTTGAATTGCACTCAGTACATTGTTGACATCATGTGCCACCTCGCCGGTAAGTTGGCCTAAGCTCTCTAGACGCTGAAAGTGGCGAAGTTTTTCCTCTACGCGTCGACGTTCGGTAGTATCAGAAAATAGCCACACGTGGCCTCCATCGGGTAGAGGACTTAGTCGAACTTCGACCATTTGGCCTAGTGAATTTTGAAGATCTGAATAGCCCGTGTGTTTTAGGGTGGTCATGGAGTGGCCCGTCATAGCAAAAACATTGGAAACTTTGCTGTAAAGACTGGAACCAACAGAGACCTCATACTCATGGCCAAATAAGCGAAGAAGGTCATTCAGCCTGGGATTTTTGGCGAGTACCAAGCCAGAGGGATTGGTAATCGCTACCCCATCATTGATGTTGTTAAAAGTTGATTCAAACTGAGCGGTTTTTTGCTCCAACAGACTTATTGTTCGGTTGAGGCTGAACGCATTTTTCTGGAAGACACTCAATGCAGCCTGTAGTCTGCCTATTTCATTGCTGCTTTGATCTATAGCTGGTAGGGGCGATGAGAGGTTTCCTTCAGCTAAAGCGGTCATCGCTGTCGTAACGGTATTAAGATTTCTAATGACATAGCCTGCGATATAGACTGCAGAAAAAATGGCTAACAGTATGGAAGCGAGGCTTACGATGGCGATCAGTACGATAGCCCGTGTCAGACTAGCGGTCGTCGTTTCACGACGGTTCGCAATATCGTGTTCGGATCGCTGTATGACGTCTAGCACCTGTTCACTCAATGAATTTACTGTGCCACTGACGCTATTCAGTGCTCTTCGAGTCGCTATATTTTGTTGTAATACAGCATAGCGGCTTACAAATAATCCTCCATTTCCTACAGCTAACTGGTGCATGGACTTGAAGGCATCATGAAACGTAGAATTTGGGTCTTTCCAGTATTGATTTTCTGTTTTCTTAAGGTATTGCCGTCGATACTCGCCTAGGCTTAGAAAACTGTTGGCATGGGATGCGGCGAATAACAAACTGGAGATAACTTCGGCATGTGCTGCAGCACTCAATTCTTCAAACGAATTCAAACGGCTCTTCTGAGTCTGTATGGTCTTGGATAGGCTCGATAACTCTGTTGTGTAGCGGCGCGTTTGATCTTCAACTGCGGTTAAATTCTCAACGACTGCCACTAGTTCAACCATGGAGATACGCAGTTTTTGCAATGTATTCTCTATTTCAATGGTTTGAGTGTTTTGTATGGAGTTTGCTTTAACATCCTGCTGCCAGACATCAATGGATGAATCAATCAAATCCAATAGCTTATTGCCTTCTGATTTGATCAGATACGATGAGCGCAAATTCAGAAAAAACGGCACCGATGTAGCGAAAACGGAGCTTTGGCGAGTTAACTCGTGTGATCGGTTAACTTGCTCTAGTGTCACACTGTGTAAGTCGCTTAGGATAGTGTTAGATCGATTCAACCAGTAAAGCGATGTTAATCCGATAAGCATAGTGGCTAATGCCAGCAAGGTCACAGCGATCAGTAGGCGTGTCTGAATGCTATGGTGTAGTGCGGTGAAGCGGGCAAACACGCGCTAGTCCTGGCCAATACTGGGTTGCAGAACAAATACGTAACCCTTACCGCGACGAGTCTGCAAATGCACGGGTTTGGAAGGTGAAATTTCAATCTTTCCCCGTAATCTCAAAATCATGACATCGATCGTCCTGTCTACGTATTGAGTCAAATCACCCCCAAGGTGAGTGAGGAGTTCGGGTCGATCAATAATTCGGTCGTGATTTATAACCAAGTATTCTAATAAACGGAATTCGGCATTGGTGAGAGATACTTCCTGCCCTTTGCTATTGAACAGTAAACGTTGGTTGATATCGACGGTGTGTGTGCCAAAGATAATTTGCCCGGATGTTTCGTTGGTTGGTGACTCATTGTGCGCCTGTTGGATGGCGTTATAGCGCCTGAGTAACGCTCGAATGCGCGCTATTAATTCTCTTGGATTAAAGGGTTTAGAGACAAAGTCATCGGCTCCAGCCTCCAGACCGATTGCTTTGTCAATTTCGTCGCCGACTCCGCTGAGCATAATGACGGGTGCGTTGCTGTTTCTGTAAAGGTCTCGCGTGATGTCTAAGCCACTTTCATTGGCAAGTCGTAAATCGATTAAGTAAAGATCGAAATGGTGTTGATTTGATTGTGCCAGTGATCCACTGTCTTTAAATGTGTAGGCGGCGAAACCATTGTCATGCAGTAATTCCTCCAATGCTGCGCTTAATAGAGGATCGTCGTCAATCACTGCTATGGTTTGCCGATTGGAGTTCACAGTGTATGTCGTGAGTTAAGGGGAAAAGTAGGGTTGTTTATACAACGCATCGCATTAATCCTGGAACGCTGTAAATGATCTGGAAAATAAAGTTGTAATAATTGAAACATTCTTAAATCAACCCAGAAAATACCAGCTAGTTGTAACAATTGAAACAAACGCGAAATACTGTCAATAGAGTTCGGTGGGTCCGTTCATCATAATCGCTTTAGAGTCGAGTGTATCGCTCAATTCGTTGTCGATTAAAAATACTAATAGCGGAGGTTTACTCATGATAAAACGCACACTAGCCATTACAGCTTTCGGTCTTTCGGTGATATCCGCGCAGGGAGTTCAGGCTGCGAATTCGCTCAACGTTGTTTGCGGTGCCGAACAGTCGTGGTGCGATTTAATGGCACGGGGTTTTTCGGATGCCACTGGCATCGACGTTGCCATGGTTAGAAAAAGTACGGGAGAGACTCTGGCTCAAGTCAGAGCAGAGGCCGATAACCCGAAAATCGATGTATGGTGGGGTGGAACAGGGGATCCGCATCTCATTGCGGCGTCTGAAGACTTGCTACAACCTTCGGGTGTGGATACCAGTGATTTACTGGGCTGGGCGCAAAACATGTCCAGGATTTCGGAAGGTAAAACAGTTGGTATATACGCAGGAGCTTTAGGCGTTGCTTATAACCGTGAATTGTTGGCTGAAAAAAACCTGCCAGCACCGGCCTGCTGGAAAGACTTAGCTGACCCTGCTTATGCAGGTGAAATTCAGGTGGCAAATCCGAACAGTTCAGGGACGGCCTACACCGAGCTCGCCACATTTGTACAGCTATTCGGTGAAGACGAAGCGTACGGCCTCTTAACTGAAATTGGAAAAAACGTTAATCAGTATACTAAGTCAGGTTCAGCACCGAGTAAGGCGGCTGCCAGAGGGGAAACCACCCTCTCGATTGGCTTCATGCACGACATGGTGAAACTGGCCTCATCAGGATTTCCGATAGAAATTGTGGCCCCCTGTGAGGGGACCGGGTATGAAGTGGGCGCGGTTAGCATAATCAAGGGGGCAAAGAACCTTGAAGCGGCCAAGCAGTGGGTTGAGTTTGCGTTGGATGCGGCTGTTCAGTCTCGCTCTGTAGAAGTGAAGGCGTTTCAAGTGCCGTCAAACTCCAAAGCTACCGTGGCACCTGAATCACCGGATCTCGCTTCTATCAAGCTCATTGACTATGATTTCGCGACTTATGGTTCTACCGCTACGCGGGAACGCCTGTTGTCCCGCTGGGATGCAGAAGTGAAGAACGCACCGAAAAACTGATGTGCGTTTCCCAGTAAGAAGAGATACGCCTTTTTTCCGTAGTCGTTGAACCCGTGGCTGCAGACGGACTTGCAGCTACGTCGGTCAGTAGCACTTTCCTCACCTTCATCCTTTTCAAAGATAGACATGAACAAAACCGCCTTTTTCTGGCTAATTGCCGGATTGGCTGGAGCCGCTCTGCTGCCTTGGTATGCCACGGATGACGGCTTCTGGTCATTTACATGGCTTAAGACGCCTGCCGATGTCGATCATGCCTCAGCCGTCATACAGGTTCTGCGGCATGGGCGGTGGTGGTTGCTGCCGCCGGTTGTCTTCCTCCTAGTTACGCTCGTGAGCATAGCGATTGTTCAACACCAACAAACCAATGCAAAGTGCCTGTTCGCTATGGGATTACTTGGCTTACTCTGGATTGTTTTTCAAGGATTCTGGATTGGCCGAACAGGTCCGGAGTTTTTGGCAGGTAGTTTCCCGGGGGCGGCGGCGGGACAATCCGCGTTAGGGGTGGGGGCGTTACTGGTGTCCGCTTCCTCGCTATACCTCATCACACTCGGTATCTCTGGATTAAAACGGGGCGGTGGCGACAACTTTATTGTTGGATTGATCGGCACCATTATCTTATTGGTTGCGCTGTTTGTGTTTTTTCCTATCGCGCATGTGTTAGTGAGGGCGTTTGAGTTGCCTGACGGCGGTTACGGGGCTACTCGCTTTCTATCTCGCTACTTCTCATCCGACGTTTGGGGTGTAGCATGTTTTTATGGTGCTGGTTATTGTGGCCCGGCAATCAACTCGTTGATGTTGGCTGTGGCAACCGGAGCTGGAACTACGCTGCTGGGCTTATCCTTTGCGCTGGTTGCCACACGTACCGGTTTTCGATTTAAAAGATCACTTCGATTATTGACCGTATTACCAATAATCACTCCGCCGTTTGTTATCGGTCTTGCACTCATATTGCTTTTTGGTCGCACTGGTGTGGTGACTGAGTGGTCTCATGAACTGTTTGATACTGAGAAAACGCGCTGGTTGTATGGTTTCACAGGTGTCTACTTATCCCAGCTTCTCTCGTTCACACCCATCGCGTTTTTGGTGATGATTGGTGTTGTTGAAGGCGTTAGCCCTTCGATGGAGGAAGCCTCACAAACGATGAATGCTAACCGCTGGCAGACGTTTCGACTGGTTTCGCTACCTTTGATGAGACCAGGGTTAGCGAACGCGTTCTTACTGGGATTTATAGAAAGCTTGGCCGACTTCGGAAACCCATTGGTGTTAGGTGGGGATTTCAATGTGTTGTCTACTGAGATTTACTTCGCCATTGTTGGCGCGGTAGCTGACACCTCGCGTGCTGCAGTGCTGGGTATGGTGTTATTAACCTTAACTGTTATTGCCTTTCTTATCCAGCGGTGGTGGCTTGGAAAAAAATCCTATGCGACAGTAACCGGGAAAGCCGACGCGGGTTCTCACAGTGGGTTGAACGTTGGTCTGCGTTGGGTGTGTTATCTCACTGCTATCCCGTGGGCGCTGTTTACGGCTGTGGTTTACCTGATGATCATTTACGGGAGCTTTGTCAAACTGTGGGGCTATGACAACTCGTTTACTTTTATGCACTACCTTGATGCGTTTGGAATACGTGTTGATGGGGGCGTCAAGTTGGTGGGTTCGGCTTGGGACAGTTACATCACCACACTGGAAATAGCCACGATTGCTGCACCATTAACGGCATTGGTTGGCTTGCTGACTGCGTATTTGTTGGTGAGGCAAAGTTTTGCGGGTAAAGCAGTATTTGAGTTCAGTACCATGCTGAGCTTCGCCATACCGGGGACGGTTGTCGGGGTAAGTTACATTTTGGCCTTTAACGTTCCACCTGTAGAGCTGACTGGTACTGGTTTGATACTCATCATAGCTTTCATGTTCAGAAACATGCCTGTCGGTGTTCGTGGTGGTATCGCTGCTATGTCACAGTTGGATAAAAGCTTGGATGAAGCATCAACAACCCTGGGCGCATCAAGTTTCACAACATTGCGACGCGTTATCGTACCGTTATTAGGACCTGCCATATTGGCTGCATTAATTTACAGCTTTGTGCGCGCCATAACCTCGGTGAGTGCTGTGATCTTCCTGGTCAGTGCGCGTCATAACATGGCCACATCATTCATCGTGGGCCGGGTAGAGAATGGTGAGTTTGGAATCGCCATCGCGTATTCAGCAGTACTCATATTGACGATGCTCGCTGCGATATTAATTCTACAGTTGCTCGTCGGCCAACGGAAACTACGTCGAGACAATCGAGTTCAACAGGACGTTAGACGTCCCACATCTGACAAGGCACTCTCCGCATGATTACTAACAAGACTTCGTCCAGTGTCAGATTGTCAAATGTGCACAAACGTTATGGTGATGTTGTGGCTATAGATAACCTGTCACTAGAAATACAAGCTGGGGAGTTGGTCACGCTGCTAGGGCCCAGTGGCTGTGGTAAAACCACGATGTTACGAATGATTGCTGGACTAGAAGAAGCAACATCTGGAGATATATTTATTGGAAATCAGAACGTTACACATCAGGCCGCTTCGTATCGAAATGTCGCGATGGTGTTTCAATCGTATGCTTTATTTCCACATATGACGGTATTGGAAAATGTCTGCTATGGGTTAAGTGTCTCAGCTAATATGAGAAAGGCAGAACAGAAGAGAGTTGCGCTTCAAGGTTTAGACATGGTGGGCCTCGCAGGGTATGAGAGTCGGTTGCCCAGTGAGCTGTCCGGAGGGCAGCAGCAGAGGGTAGCAGTCGCGCGAGCTGTGGTGCTAGAGCCCGAGGTGCTTTTGTTCGATGAGCCTTTATCAAATCTTGATGCAAAATTGCGACGGCACGTGCGAAGTGAAATTAGACAGATACAGCGGGATTTAGGGCTTACCGCGGTGTATGTTACGCACGATCAAGAAGAAGCCATGGCAGTCTCTGATCAGATTATTGTCATGCGGGCTGGTGTCATAGCCCAATCAGGTAGCCCATCTGACATTTATGAGAAACCTAATTCTGAATTTATCGCTGATTTTATTGGTGATGCGAACGTCGTAACCTGCCAGGTTTTGTCAAGCAATAATGGGCATGCCGTTGTTGAGTTAAACGGGGCACAGCTAAGTACCCAGTTCACCGGCAGTGTCTCAAATGAGGCTCGGCTAGCCGTACACCCGCATGATGTCAGTTTGTCTGAGACCCCTGTCGAGAACTCGTTTCCTGGGGAAGTTTTGCAAGCCACATACCTGGGTAAGCACGTTGAGTATGATGTACGAACAGATGCGGGTGCGTTATTCGTTGTCGATCAGCAAACAGATACTTATTTTCAACGTGGTACTTCTGTACATGTAAGAATTTCGGATGGTAAGTCTGTCCTATTACCGATTCAATAGAGCACTGATTCAGGTGTTTCCATCGTATTTACTTAATTACTTTGCTAATGAGTATGACCAAGATAGATCTATCGACTTACTCATTTGACGCAATGGTGTTTGATGTTGATGGCACCTTAGTGCGCAGCGCGCCAACGCATTTTAAAGCGTTTTCGTTAGCGTTAGAAGATCAGAATGCAGCAATGAGTGAAGTTTGGTATCAACAGAGACTTGGTCTCTCACGCATAGAGTTGCTAACGGCGTTCAACGAAGCTTATGGCGGCAGCATAGATATAGCCCGTGCTGTGACCGACAGCGAAACCTACTATTTATCCCACATTCATGAAGTAACTGAAATTGCTACTGTAGCGAGTATTGTTCGACGTGAAGCCAGTAACTATCCATTGTCAGTTGCCTCGAGCGGGCAGCGGCGAAGTGTCCTTGCTGCACTTGGTGGCGTCGGCTTGCTACCCTTTTTCGAATATGTTCTGACCGCTGACGACGTCTCTAACTGTAAGCCGGATCCAGAAATTTATATCACTGCAGCTGCTCGGTTCGGTCTGCCGGCTTCTCGGTGTCTCGTCTTCGAGGATTCGGACGAAGGCGTTATGGCTGCAACTGCTGCTGGTTCACCGGTTGTCGATGTTAGAGCTCATTCGTGAGTAAAGTAATCTTCTGTGGTAACGTCCGATTTGTGAGCTCCATGCGGTTATCACTACTGGGGTAGTGAAAATTACCTAGATCAAAATACACTTCGACACAAACCGATCATTCAAATAAGGTTAAGGTTTGTCCTTTGCCGGCGTAGTTCCGCCAATGCCCCATTGAAAGCCTAAGCTCATGCCAAATAATTTGAAATTCATTGTTACGCTGTTAGTCCTTTGGTCAACATCGTCAGGGGTAGGTGCACAGCCACAAGCTCATTATTCCGTGGGTGAGTCTCAGATTTGCGTTTTATCGGATGATGGTGAAGTGACTTGCACAGTTTCACCAGGTTTCAAACGCTTACTGCCCCCATCCAATCTTCCTCAATTAACCGCGGTGAGTACGGGCGATTCGCATGCTTGCGGAATAACGGTAGATGGTAGGGCCGTTTGTTGGGGTGATAACAGCTTTAATCAATTGGATAGTCCAACAACGTCGCTACCGTTGACCCAAATTAATGCGGGCCATAATCACACTTGTGCCGTAGATACCGCGGGGCAAGCACATTGCTGGGGTTTAAATACGAATAAGCAAACCGAACCGCCCGCGGGTGCCTTGTTTACAAAGGTTCACGCAGCGTTTACCTCATCCTGCGGAATTCTGGTGAATGGTGATATTAGCTGCTGGTCTACGGATGGAGAGCGGGCGCCGTCGGATCTCAGTGGGCCTTTTATCGATCTGGATATGCAGACTCAGGGTGTGTGTGGGCTAACAGCCTCAGGCAATGTTGTCTGTAATTCGCTAATCAATTCGTTAGTACCTGTACTTACTAATGGCCCCTATATCGATTTGGCGACAACATTCGGCGCTGTTTGTGGTTTGAAAGACAACAACACATTGGACTGTAATACGGCACGGTATTCCTTCACGGGATTGCCAGATTTTGATGATTACCCCTTAGGTGAATCCTTTGTCAGTATCCAGTCGGTCGAGACGGGATTTTCTGGAATTGGGAATTCCAGAGAATTTGGTTTGATCGGGACAACGCTGTGCGGTGAACGTTTTGACGGCAGTATTGATTGTTGGTCCCCCAGCGCGTTATTCCCGGATTTGGCTAATGACAGTGCTTCATCTGCAGAATCCACGATCGACATGAGACTCGATATGGATGCACGCATTTATGGGGTAGGTTCAGTTGAAATTTTTTGGACGCCCGTCTCACAGGCTGGTGTCGATGTTGAGGTGGAGATTTTTCGAAATGGCGTTTTATTGGAGCGTACTCCAGCTCGACAAAGTTACGTTGATCGGGCCGCTTTAACCGATAACGTTTACCAAATTCGGCTGGTGAACGATTTGGGTTTGGTTGGCTCGCTGTCCCCCGAACTTGTTGTCAATACTCAAAGCAACACAATTTTATTTAACGGTGAACTACCTGTTTCAGCCAGTAGACAAAATGCTTTTACGGCGGAGTCCATCTTTACCAGCCTCAATAGCACGGCGGCATCCAGAGGAAGCTTAGTGTACTGGACGATTGAGAGTGATCAGCAACCCCTGATAGATGGCTATGAAATCGAGCTTAATGGTCAACGTGTGGGATTCACTCGGTCACAGATGTATTTAAATCTGCAAGAGAGAGTGTCCAGTTGCCTCAGGGTCAGTGCAATGGGTTTCGACGGTGCCGTACTGGATACAACCCATCTGGGCTCTTCGTGTCAGTGACCAACGCATCACTGCTATTTTTTAGAAATGGTTGGTCACGGTGTGCATTGCAGATGCTTTTTTCCGGCTACCTTTTTCCCCGGCGCCCCTTGACACAAGACCGTAAGATAATCAGTATATTCCTATGAAAGCTAATCACTTCGCACAACGCAACCAAATTATCATCATTCCATAGGAATGGTGGGTGCTTAGTGCAATAGCAGTAAAAC
>JAHDDW010000059.1 GCA_020629155.1 Acidimicrobiales bacterium
TCGCTTCGTGAACATTCGAAAGGAGCTGTAACGTGAACGACAAGCGCTCATTAGAATTTTATCTGCTGGCCGCGTTCTTCGCAGTTTTTGTGCTGTTTCTTTACGGCCCCACAATCACCATTGCCATTTTATCCTTTCAAGGCCCGCAGGGTGGCTTAACGTTTCCAATGAATGGAACGTCATTCCACTGGTTTCGTAATCTTTTTGAGCAGCAAGCCGTAGGTGATATCTGGGGATCGTTCAGACGTTCAGTCGCTCTAGGCACGTTGGTTATGATTATTACTGTTATCGTCTCTGTCATGGGAGGTTTGGCTTTTCGTACACACTTTAAAGGTTCAACGATTGTGTTTTACCTTGTCATCGGTAGCCTTATCATCCCTTCCATTCTGATTTCGCTTGGCGTAGGTATTCTTTTTAACTTGCTGGATTGGGATGTACATTGGTCAACCTCAGCGCTGGGTTCGCAGTTAACGTGGACTTTACCGTTTGGTTTATTGATTATGTTTGCAGTCTTCAATCGCTTTAACAGTGCTTATGAAGAGGCTGCACGCGACTTGGGGGCGAATGCCTGGCAAACCGTGAGACATGTCGTTATCCCAATAATTGCACCCAGCCTGATCGGTGTTGCCTTATTTGGTTTCACTTTGTCCTACGATGAATTTGCCAGAACGCTGCTAACCGCTGGAACCTACAACACGCTTCCATTAGAAATATACGGTATGACTACCAGCGTCACCACACCTGTTTTATATGCCCTGGGCACACTGACTACCGTATTTTCATTTTTTATTATCGGACTTTTTCTCACCACCTACTGGTGGTTGGAAAGGCGCAAACGCGTGTAATTGATTAAGACTTCGGTGCGAATGACGATAGATACCCTGAATACCGCTTTGCGCGAGGGCTGGCATATCCACCGGTCTTCGACGTTTGAATTCCGATCGCAGAAAGACTCTCAACAAGCTTTATCGCTGACACCACGCCATCAATGACGGGCATTCCATGTTCGGTTTGAAGGTTTTCTGCAAGATCCGTCATTCCGGCGCACCCCAAAACAATCGCTTCTGCTCCGTCCTGCACACATAGGTCAATTTGCTGTGACAAGGTTGCCACCGCAGATGAGTCAGTTTCTAAATCCAAAACGGCTATATCAGACGCCCGGACACCCGAACAGCGAGACGCTAAGCCGTACTTCATTAGATTATGCTCAAGTGCGGGTACAGAACGAGACAAAGTAGTGACAACGCCAAACCGGTTTGCCACTAAGCTGGCTAAATGATAAGCCGCCTCACCAATACCAACAACGGGTTTCTCAGTGGCACATCGAGCAGCATCAAGCCCGGTGTCATCGAAACAAGCCAGTACATACCCATCAGCACCATCGGCCGCGTGAATACACTCAATTAAACCAGGAACCGAAAACACTTCGTCGTAGTAGCCTTCGATACTTTCTGGCCCAACAGACGGCTGTGCACCGCTAATGACGGTTCCAGCGGCAGCAACACGGCGAGCTGCTGCCACCGCTTTCTCAGTCATGCTCACTGTCGTGTTGGGGTTAATCAAAGTTATGTTCATACGATGGGTCTCGTCAGCAGTACTGTCGGATCGAGAGTGTATGCCAGTTAAGACAAAGCGACGGACATCAAACATTTATACCGTCAAAAAAAGCTAAACTGCCTCACACACTCATCGCGCTTAGCATTTTACTGTGAACG
>JAHDDW010000030.1 GCA_020629155.1 Acidimicrobiales bacterium
AGTTTCGGACTCTGGAACTTCAACGATTAGTGCTGTGGAAGTCATGACGCGCTGATCAATTATCTCAATACAGGGGACTATAGACTAACTGATTCAGTGCTACTAATTGATGAAGCGCAGAAGAGCGAAGATGGCGCGAGGCAATAAAAGCATCCATTCAGCTTTTAATTCTGCTGCGCTTATGAAGCTCGCTCGTTGGCGGTTTTGCAAGCGACATTATCTAAATACAATAAAATTCTACGCGACATAATCTAAATACTGCTGTTTGGAATATCTGCGGGCTAGAACTTTATGATGTCCTTGTTCAAAACAAGCGTACGAATTTGTTTCCTGAAATATCTCTTGACTTAAACCCAGCTTTAAGTGCCACACTATCTGTCTCTACGCAGAGGTTCAGGAGAACTCTATCTCATGTCATTTCTAAGTCGTCGTTTAGGCATTGCTGGAGTCACAGCAGGCGCCGTATTATGTTTAGTATGTGGTGTGCCATTCATCGCGGCAATTGTGGGCTTTAGCGGTCTTTCTGCTATGACCATTTTCTCAGACCTTTCATTCTGGATAAAAGTTGCGGTTCCCGTTGGGAGTATAGTGGTGCTGGTACTTCTCTATAAAAGCTTTGCTAACAAACGCTTAAAGAAAGTTAACGAGTCTGATCTATGAAAATAGGTGATGTGTCCGAGAAGTTGAATATACCCGCATCGACTATTCGATACTACGAAAGCGTGGGATTGCTACAACAGCTTCAACGAGTTTCCGGCAACAGGGTATTTGATAAAAAAGCGTTGAACACCCTGAGGTTTGTTCAATTGGCACAGAACGCAGGATTTAGCATTGAAGAGATGAAGTTGTTGCTCGACAGTGCCGAACACTCATCGCCGACATCCGAAAATTGGCAAAATATGGCGTTGTCGAAACGACAAGAGTTACGTGATCAAATTGAGCAGCTAACGAAAATGGATAACGTCTTAGGACGAATTATAGCTTGCAAATGCTTGACGCTTAGCGAATGCATGGATCGTTGTTTTAGTGAGTAAAGGACGTATAAAGCAAGCAGGATAGTCAAATTATCATGATTGGAACGTACGAAGCAGTGATTCTGAGTTAGCAGTTTTATTACCAGCAAATAATCTACAAGTTAGGCCAATTTTTATACATCTGCCAATTGTTGTAATTATGATGAGTACGTCTGCTATAAGAATTTGATGACGCAGCATATGTACAACTCATCTAACGGTCATCGTTTCTAAAATTAGTCAAGCTTGTCTTATCGAATATACGCTTTAGATTTTGAGCTAAATAAATCATTCTAACCCAGCGGCGCTGAGCCCCTGACGCAGCCGTTTGATGTGTCTCGTGTCCTTCTCCAGTGATAACCTAACTATCAAATCAATAGTGAGGTCATGTCCGAGTATTGCATATTCCTCTGCGGCCCATTCAGCGTCATCATGTTGCCCCATCAGACCATAATTGGCAATCTGAAAGCGCAAGCAGTATGGCGACGTTGGCATTTGTTCAAGACACTTCTCTAATGCCAACGCAGCTTCTTCATATCGATCCAGATTAAAGAGTGCATGACCATGACCTAGAAAATACCAGTGAGGGGGCGCTGGATGGGTAGACAGAACGGCATCGATGATTGCCTCAGCTTCTTTGGGGTATCCGGATAATATCTTGACGACACCGTAGTAGACCCGCGCATCATCGTTTTCTGGTTTAAGCGTCATTGCGATACGTAAATGGTTTTTTGCTGCTTCTAAATCGCTTTCGCTGATGGTCGAATAAATGCGCCCAATCGCGTAATGCGCAAGCCAGAGTTCGGAGTCAAGCTCGATGGCTTTTCTCGCAAAATACAACGCTTTTTCTTCGTCAGCCCCGACTAGAGTGGACCAGGCATTCTCAAATCTTACTGCGTATACGGCTGCCAATTCCGCATAGGCGCGTGCATAGTTTGGATCCAATCTGACTGCTTCGCGAAAATGCTTTTCCGCCAACAGACTTGCCTGATTCGAAAATTCATTAGCAGCTACACGTCCCTTAAGAACCTCATTGAAAGCTTGTTTGCTCGACGTCGCCGGCTTATCGATTAACCACTCGTCACGCTCTGATAGTGCCACCGACATCGCCTTGGTCAGGTTGCCTAGGACCGCTTGCTGATAAGTCAGCAATTCATCCCTGTCTACGTCGTATTTACCAGCCCATACATGGGTTCCATCGAGCCCATCGATAAGTTGTACAGAAACCTGTAACGCGTTCTCACCATAGTGAATTCGCCCATAGACAAGATATCGCGCATTCAGACTGCTCGCCGCGTTGAGTGGGTCTTCGGCACCGTCTGCGAGTGTAAAAGACCAAGCGCTCGGCAAGACGTTTAGTGCCGAGAGCTCAGATAACTGAATAATTAAATCTTCGGCTAGGCCGATCGTTAGGTATGTGTCCTCGCTGGCTCCGTTTAGACTTTGGAAGGGTAAAACCGCGACCATATCTCGCAGCGGCTCTTTGATTGTCTGGGTTGTATTGTGATGTTGATCCGGTCTAGTAAGTTGAAAGACAACGGCGAGCACAATGACCATGAAAACCAATGTCGAAGATACTGAAGGCAATAAGCGCCGTTTAGAGCGAATTTGAGTTTCAGGGAAATCAGCATCGATGCTGTAGCCCCGCTTCGGATACGTCTTAACAACCACATGTTCACGGTCATTCAATGCTCTTCGTATTTCAGAAACGCATTGACTAATACTCTCATCAGAAGCTATTACACCTGGCCAGAGTTCACGGGCGATCTCCTCTTTGCTGAAGATACGGCCTGGCTCTCCCAATAGCATGGCCATCATAGAGGCAGCTTTGGCCCGCAACGGAACTGGCTGGCCAGCGGAGTCAAACAAATCACCTCGACGCAGCGTATATAGCGCTTGACCTAATTTGACAGATTGCGTGTGCCCATCAACGTTCATCAAATTTCATCCAGCGAGATTGCCGAGTTTGTAAATAGAACTTACCGCGACCACTGGGAATTTGCCATAGATGCACTTTACGTAACCATTGATTCAGACAGAATTCAGAAAGATTTCAGAAGAATTTCAAGACTCTGCAGACTCTGTAACTCACTGTTAATTGGCACAAAACAACTAGCAGGAAAAAATATGAATCGCATCAAACGCTTCGTGATCGTCGCATGCACCACACCGCTTATCACAATCTCAGTGTTCCCAACTATAAGTGCTGCAAGCGATGAAAACCCTTCAACGCTCGGAAATGTAACCTTCCCGACCACATGTACTGTCCAGTCCAATGCGACTTTTCAGGAAGGTCTCACCTTATTGCACCATATGATGTACTTGCAGGCAGAGGCCGCTTTCAATCGGGGTATTGAACAGGATGACAGCTGCGCTATGCTCCATTGGGGTGTTGCGATGAGCAACTTCCACCCCCTTTGGCCAGGGCAACCATCAACACCTGAAACAGAGCGCGGCAGAACAGCATTTCAAGCGCTATCTGGAATCACTGGCCTCAGTACCGTTGAGCTCAATCTAGTCGATTCAATTCGTGCATTCTATGAACCAGCTGAGGCATCCTATCGCGAAAGAATTGCGTTCTGGGCAGCATCTCTGCATGACGCGTATTTGGCGTCTCCAAACGATCACGACACCGCAGCATTCTACGCATTATCCTTGCTTGCAACTGCCCCCCGTGGCGATAAATCCATGGTACAAATCAAGAGGGCAGGAGCGCTGCTTGAGATGCTTCATGATATGGCACCGCGTCATCCTGGCGTGATTCACTATGCAATCCACGCTTATGATAATCCTCCACTTGCCGAACGTGGTCTACCATACGCGCGTATTTATGATCAAATCGCCCCATCAGTTCCCCATGCGCTTCACATGCCGTCGCACATATTCATCCGCCTCGGTTATTGGGACGAGGCTATCGAATGGAACCGCCGCTCCGCAGACGCAGCTTTGGCGCAGCCCCATGGTGATTTGGTAAGTGGGCATTTCGCGCACGCAATGGACTATCGCATCTATGCTCACTTGCAACGTGGCGAGGTGGAGGAGGCGCAAGCAATTTTGGATGAATTCCTTGCGGTTGAAAATCATCAGCCGAATTTTGGGGCAGCTTACGCTTTAGCAGCTTCACCGGTACGTGTACTTTTGGAGCAGGGTAAATGGGCTGAGGCTGCAGCACTGCCGGCAGAAATGCATTCGGCGATCCCTTGGGAAAAATTCCCTCAATGCACTTCAATGAATACTTTCGCACGTGGCATCGGTGCGATCCGCTCCGGCGACATAGAAAAAGCTTCCAATATACTGAAGGAGTTGGAAGAATTGCGCGCCGTACTCGATGCACGGAAACTCAGCTATTGGGAGTCATTGACCAAAGTGCAAATGATGAGTATTGAAGCTTGGATTGAATTGAGCTTAGGCAACAAGGACTTAGCGATCCAGTTGCAAACGATGGCTGCAGACCTTGAAGATACCGTTGGTAAATCTCCAGTAACTCCGGGTCATGTACTTCCTGCACGCGAATTGTTGGGTGACCTGTTGACTGAGATAGGAAATGCAGAAGACGCGCGTACAGCGTATCAAATGACTCTATCGCTTACTCCAAATCGACACCGCAGTATGCAGGCACTGCAGTAAATGTGTTAAAACCAAGCGACTTTGTCGTAGCTTAACTACCAAGCGATTCTGTTGCAACCAATTACCAAGGGAATTTGACGTTCGATTCGTTCAGTGATTCTCTGTGCCCTTTTTTCATGGGGCAGGGGGGTACAGAGAATGATTGTTATGGATTCAAAATCCCAACTAACTTTGGATATTATTGCCAAGGTTGCTGAAGGTAAAATTGAAATCGTTAATGCTGTAAAGCTTCTAAATAAATCTCGTAGAACCATAATGGCAATAGATTCTATCTAATTGAATCGCCACTTAGTGAATCGATCGCGAAACAGAAAATTGAAATCCGTACCACGCACGAAGCAGGGTTCAGCGCCTACTTTGCTGGTGGAGAACTGCTCGTCTCTGAAGTCAGCGAACCGACCAAGCCAACGATGTTTGATCTGGATATTCAGAAAAAACTGGAAGTGTTAGAGCTGGCAGAGCAGTTGGGTAACGTCAGCGAAGCCTCTCGCATCAGCGGCGTCTCGCGCAACACGATCTACCAACACTGACGTTTGATTAAGGAAGGCGGTATACAAGCGCTGAAACGTCAGGTCTATGAGGACAATGATCATGGGAATCAAACAGACGATGAAATTGCCAATACGGTTATTGAGTTCTCTCTGGATAGCCCGCATCTTGGGCAAATTCAGGTCTCGAACCAATTAAGAAAGCAGTGTCAGATCGATCTCAACGTTAGCGGAGTTAGAAACGTCTGGCTTCGCGAGAATATGCAAACCATCGCTCACCGGATGCAAAAAACAGGCTGATTTGCAGAAATTGGTATAATGCATCGAAAGAAAGCTGCCGTTCAGAATAGCGCGTCTGAGTTCCGCTATCGGTCTGCAGTCGGCCCAAAGCGGAAGTTCGCCCTTTTGTACTGCAAGGACTGAAGGGTTCTGCGTGGACTCTCTACCAAGATATGAACCAGTTGCGTGCCGAACACTAAGAGATTGTAGGGAATTGCTCGCGTATCATTCTTTTGGCCGATGATGTTGCTGGGAGGCGCTGTATACACTTCTACTTAGTTTTTTATTTACATGTCGTTCATGCCAAAAATAATTTCTACAATGTGGAACATATCGCGTGCCCCAGGTGCGTCCAGTCCACTTAGGCGAGATTGGATTCTTGTGGTCGTCTTGGCGTTGTTGGCAATAATGGAGGGTTTTTTCCTCGAAAATGTCACTTGGCGCGCGATGACAATTGCGCTGACTATTGGGATTGCGTTAACACTACCTTGGCGCCGTATCCAACCACTTAAAATGGCGATCATTGCATTTGGCCTTTCTGCAGTTCTGCAAACCGTCGCACTTGGCCTAGGTGTGGATTGGCGCGGACTCAACTGCAATGTGTTTGTGGTCATCTTTCCGTATGCGTTACTACGCTGGGGGTCAGGTCGAGAGTCTATTCTGGGAGTTGCCTTAATAGCCGTATTTATCACTCCAGCAATGCTCGCTGAGCAACATACGTGGTTGGAGGTTTTAGGGGCAGGCATGTTCATATTGTTTCCTGCAGCCCTTGGTGCAACTATTCGCTACCAAGATATTGCCAGTCGGAGCGCCAACGATCGTGTTCGTGTAGAGGAGCGAGAACAGCTCGCGCGTGAGCTGCATGATACGGTTGCACATCACGTCTCTGCAATTGCTATCCAGGCGCAGGCCGGTCGGGCTCTGGCAGCTACTCAACCAGGGGCTCCTTTGGAGGTACTTGAGGTTATTGAAGAGACTGCATCGAGAACGCTCGTCGAAATGAGACAAATCGTCACCACGCTACGTGAAGATTCCCCAAGTGTTATAGCTCCCGTAGCAACAATTGAGGATATTAAAAGCCTTGCCGCGGACAAAGCATATCCGTTGCACGTCAAAGTCAAGTTCAAAGGAGAACTTGACGAGATTAGCTCCGCTATCCAGTCAACGCTGTTTCGACTAACACAAGAAGCATTAACCAATGCTGCGCGTCACGCGAAGGCCGCTCGCAATGTGAATGTAGAAGTCAAGGTCGGTTCAGAAAATGTGAGCCTAACCGTAGCTAACGACGGAGATACGATTTTGCATTTACCTTCTCAAGGACTTGGTTTGCGAGGCATGTCAGAGCGTGTGGCGATACTTGGGGGAAGCATACAGGCAGAGCCAATTAAATGGGGTGGTTGGAAAGTGGAGGCGACTTTACCTAAGCACGGAACCTGGAAAAAGATATGAGTATTCGCGTTCTAGTTGCAGATGATCAGGATCTTGTTCGAACTGGACTTCGTATGATTCTTGACGTGCAGCCAGATATCGATGTGATAGGCGAAGCAGCCGATGGCAGGCAAGCTGTTGAGTTAGCTCGCGAGCTCCATCCGGATGTGTGTTTGTTTGACATCCGGATGCCGAAGTTGAATGGGATTGAGGCGGTAAACTTGTTGGCGGGGCCGGATGTTACTGATCCGATGGCAATTGTAGTCATCACTACTTTCGATCTCGACTCCTACGTTCATGAGGCATTGAGGGCTGGAGCACGTGGATTTTTGCTCAAAGATGCTGGTCCCGATCTACTGGCTCAGTCAATTCGCGCAGCAGCTAGTGGGGACGCGTTAATAGCGCCGAGTATAACCGCACGTCTACTCACGAAGTTCGCACAGCTTCCACACCGTAAGGCACCATCACAGCCACTTGAAACGCTAACGACGCGTGAAGAACAAGTGCTTCTCACCGTTGCGCGCGGACGAACAAATGCCGAGATAGCAGACGAGCTACACATCAGCCTTAGCACCGTAAAAACCCATCTTGCCAGCCTAATGGGCAAGCTTGGCGCCCGGAACCGAGTTGAGATGGCAATGTGGGCTTACGAGACAGGCCGCATTCACGGCGAATCGCATCGTCCGAAAGGATGAAAAAGATATCGGTCAGTCGACCCAATTAAATTGAGCCTTTCTAACGATGTAAGTAGGTGGCAATCAGCCGATCATAAGCACTCCAACTAACAAACGGAGCAACGCTCATGACCACCCAAAGCAACCGGCAAGATCTTGGTTTTATTAACAGTTACGATAGCTCTTTACCGGCTGGCTTAAAAAATAAGCGCGCTGAACGGTTGTGGGACTGGGCAGCTGATCGTTATGCCGCGAAACCTGTTGCAGATGAAGCCGCCTATGCTCGCAAGCTTGCAATCACACGCGAATATTTACATCCGGAAGCAAATTTACTTGAACTTGGTTGTGGCACCGGTTCAACCGCACTTGCTCACGCTCATTACGTAAAACACATCAAGGCTGTTGATGTGTCATCACGCATGATCGAGATAGCGATAAGCAAAGCTGCTGATGCGGGAATCGACAATATAGAATTTCTACATAAAGACGTGGATCATCTTCAGTTACCGGATGAATATTTCGATTTTGTGTTGATGCTAAACCTGCTGCATTTGCTCGCTGACTGGCGTCTACACATTACGATGGCCTTCAACACCCTCAAACCAGGCGGTGTATTTGTGTCTAGCACTATGTGTTTAAGCGATGGTTATACCTTTACTAGGCTTCCATTAGCGGCAGGGTGGTTGGTCGGACTTATACCGCTAATGAGTTTCTTCACTCGAGACGATCTGGAGAACGTTCTAGTCAATGCTGGCTTTGATCTCGAATACGAATCAGCACCTGCGCGCAAAACTGCTGTATTTCTCGTCGCGAGAAAACCATGGTGACTAGAATTAATGTCTATAACGTCTCAGCGGTACTTGTGCTTTTTTGTCGAATTGCGATGGGTCTGTGTGTAGTGCATTGGTGGTATGAGAGTGACGTGTTGCAACTTAGTGTTGGCATTGGTGCCTTGACCCTGACATTGTTGCCTGGCGTGATTATTCGAGACTCACTACTACAAGGCATGACTACTATCGTTATTACGCTTTTGATAACCGCACATGTCGTTTTGGGTATGTCGGCATCCCTGTATGAGACGTCTTATATTTACGACAAATTTATGCACGTACTTGGATCATCGGCAATAGCAGGTTTACTGCTGCTAGCTTTGCACCGCTACTGCCTTCGTCAATCAATCGAGCTGCCTGTGGTATTCGTTGCAATCATCGTAATGGGTGGAACATTGAGTGTCGGAACACTGTGGGAAATATTTGAATTTACGATTGATCGTACTGGTCTATTTAATGCTCAGCGTGGTTTATACGACACCATGCTTGATCTTATTGCAGATACTACCGGAGGGTTTTTGTTAGTCATCCTTACATTGGCTACGAACTTCCTTCGCATCCAACCTGAGCACTATGAACTTAGTCCAGGTCGGGGAAATAATAAAACTGAAACTGAGGTTAACAATGAGTAACAAGATCGAAATTGAAGAAATTCACTGGAGAAATATTCTTACAGGGCTGTGGGTCTACTTCCTACTTAATATACTTTTTCGCGATGTACATGAATTCTTACGTACCGGTTACCTAGAGCAAGTGATAAGCGGTGTTGTAAACGGCAACAAATTAACTGAAGAAATATTGCTCTATTCAGCGATTGCACTACAAATTCCACTTTTAATGTCAGTACTGTCCCGTGTTATGACTACCTCTATAAATCGCTGGTTAAATATAATGGCATCCATTGTTATGCTTGTCAGCATTGCTGTATTTAATAGAAATCCTGATTTGGATGACATTGTATTTTCGGTGGTGGAAGGGCTTGCATTGCTTACAATATGTTATATCGCGTGGCGAGGTCCTCTTATTAGGCCACTGGGTGTTGTAAGTGTGTAATCGGTTAATAAGAGAAGTATTGCAATGGAGAGTAATGCTTTCAGGGCTGTGGATTTTATTTCTGCTTAATATACTATTTCGGGTTATTCATGAATATTTCCGAATTGGTTAAATTAGTCAGATTTAATCAGGCGTCGTTAATAGCAATAAATTATCTGAAGAAACCCTATTATTCGCCAGTGTAGTTCTACAGCTGCCGCTGCTGATGATAGTGATGTCTTTCCTTTTACGCGTGTCAACGAATCGTTTATCAAGTTTAATCGCATCACCCTTATTGTTCATTTAAAGCATGTCTCAAGTACCTTCATCACGTTTAGCTTCTTTTGTCCCGGCCGAATGTAGGCCGGGATGTTGAAGGTCAATTACTGAGGGTGGTAGTCTGCCTAATCGAAGACATATAAAATTTCCTCTGAATTTTTTTGCTGTAGCCAATCCAAAACATCGTCAATACAAATATAGGCAAGAAAGACCGGTAACAGCAGTAATCCCGACATAGCTAACTAAATATGTGCTCTCAACCGAGTAACTGTAATTGGCCAACAAAAGCCCGTCGATCGGGCTAGAAAAATCTGACACTGTCTGTTTGGTCGAGTCTAGGATTATAGAAATTAAAAATACCCTACAATTTCAGTAAGGTTGTTGACGGTTAGATCTGCGAATTCACATTTAGGGACGTCTGGAGTGGTTGGCGTATAT
>JAHDDW010000031.1 GCA_020629155.1 Acidimicrobiales bacterium
AATGGCGCACCCGAGAGGATTCGAACCTCTGGCCTCTGCCTTCGGAGGGCAGCGGGCTCAGCAGTACAGCTTGGGGCTGAACCAGAACCACACCGTTCCGCAGGCTTCGATTGCTTGTGAGTAGAGGCATAACACAAGAACTTGCCGCAGGTCTCTAAATTTGTGTCACCAGTGTGTCAGTGTAGCGGCTGGTCTCATACAAGATTGGGGCGCAGAGGAAGGGTAGGATGCACCTATTATTGGTACCTTTTGGTTCCCTCTGACAGGGGCTTCAAACTATGCGAGAAAATTTTTCAAAAATCTCAAATGCAACAGATTTGGAAGCCTCATACTGGCTTTAGTCACTCGACTCGGCTCAAGATGTATCCTGAGAACTCGTGAATCTGAGCAGGAAGCCCTTCAACCGCCTTGCGAACTCGCTGCAATTGCTCTGAAGTCGTCACGATGACCTGTCCGCCTGCAGTCGCGGATTGTGCGAAGAAGCTTGCTAAATCGAGGTCTCGCATTTGCTGCTGCCCGGGTTCATCAAAAACCGCAAAGCCAATATGGTTTGTGGCAAATTGCTGGGCCAGTTTTTGGAGTGCGAGCAGATAGGACCATTTCAAACGAATGCCATCGCTGGCAGATGCTTCGAAACCAAGGTCTTTTTGTACGAACGATCCATCCTCAGCCTCTGACATAACTTGCGGTCGGAAGTCATCGTCGGAAAGTGTGATTTGGTCCGGTTGAAAAGAATCAAAGTGAAACTGCTCAAGAAGCTTCTGCATAGCGGTTTGGAGGGAAGTGACTTTTGTGCGATCATTCGTTGTTAGGGACCCGTTGCCCAAATCGCTTAGCTCAGACTTAGTCGCCGCCCACTCCCTCGCGATAGTTCTCAGCGAGTCTAGTGCTCCATCGAGATTTTCTTGCTGCTCCAACCATCTTTCGAGCCTAGCCTCTAGCCTCAGAATTTCCTCGAGTTCAGACCTAGCCGAGCTTTTGGCAGGACGCACAAGATCATTTTTTAGCGACCTTATGGATGATCTAACTTCCTGAAGTGCTGCACGGACTCCCTCGTATCGTACAATTAGCCGATCGACTGTGTCAGAGGCAGTACCAAGCATTGATCGATACAATTCCAGCTGCGAGCGGATGAAGGCGATGTTTTCGTCAAGCCCCATAGCTTCACGACTTACGGGCGGGAGCAACTCAACTGATACTGACTGCTGGCAGGTTGGACACTGCTCTTGGCCCACGGCTTCACCCAAAGCGGACCCAAGTTTTTTGAGTTTGAGAGCGTCTTGGTTCCGCAGCAAGTCGACTTCCAGAGTCGTAACCCTGTCCCGGAATGCATCTCGCTCGCTCTTGGCCAGTTCGTACTCCTGCCGAAGAATTTGAAGCTCAGCCTCCGATTGAGCCAGCTTCTCCTCTTCAGTTTTCAGCGATGTACGCAATCCATCCTCGGCATCGTCAAGCGCCACAAGTTCACTCTCATCAAACTCGTCGATGCGTTTTTGAACCTGACTGACCACAGTTTCCAATGGCGTCCACTCGCCCTCTGAATAAATTGAGAGCATTGCCTCGCCAGATTGACCAAAACCAGCAGTTGGCTCGTTGGGAAGCCCCTCAATTCTCACAAGCCGTCCTTTGCCCTCAATCACCTCTTTACGGAGCTCTCGAAATCTTGCCGCTTGAAGCTGTAGTTCTTTTCTCAGCTCGCTCCGCCGCCTCCGAACTTTCCCGGCGTCAAGGTCAAGAATGAATTCCATGACTCGGCGTGCCATATCTTGGATACCAAGAAATGTTGGGAAGGGACCTTGGACAGTGGACCAACCACGCTTCTGTTCTACGAAAAACAGGGGAAACAACGTCTCGATATACAAAGGGCAGTCGTCTCCATCAAAGCGAGGGACTTGGGGTAGTTCCCACCCAAGAAATTTCGCAAGAGAGAAATGGAAGCCAAGCTCGCGGGTTGCAGCACCGCCGTCATGGAGAAAGAAGTCTCGCTGCTCAGCTACTCCAGCATCCACTTCGGATAACGGGCTATTCCATGTTCTTACTAGCTTGCGATCCTCTGATCCTACAATGCTCCTCTTGATCGTGAGGGATTCTCCTTGAGGGTTCTCAAGCTCTAGTTGGGCGTATGACTCCAGAACTGGCAGCTTGATGTGGCTGCCCTTTTCTGTCTCGATCTCTTCGCGCATCGCATAAGCGAAAGGGACATCAAGCTTTGGCCCGAGGAACCTCTCAAGTCCCAAACAATATACGACCGACATCAGCGTCGTGGATTTTCCAGATGTGTTGTCAGCCTGAATGATATTCAGTCCGGGGCCGAAAGGAATATCCGTTTCAAAAGTGCTTTCAGCAGTTATCGAACGAAGACGAATTCTTTTGATCTGGGTCATAGCAATTGCTTTCCCGTAGTCAGAAGGCCCTGAACAAAGCCTTCGGTAAGTTTCTTTGCTGGACCGCCTAGGAATGCGCGCTCTGCATCAAGAACCTGCTCAGAACCTTCAATTGCGTTAGCCGCGACCACGCCTGACTCAGTTAGCTTAAGTGACGTTTTGCCGTTGCTAACTTCCCAATTCGCAAAACCTTCGCCAACGAGAAAGTCTAAGGCGCGACTGAATGCTGGCTCAACTCGCAACCTCCAATAGATTGGGGGCATGTCGCCGCAGATAATTTTTTCAAGTTTTGTTCTAGATGCGCTCGAACGTAAAGCGTCGTTCAAAACATGCATCTTGGCCAACGATGCCTTCTTGCCCCTCGAATGAAGCAGCGAAAGTAAGCACATGGATAGCCGCCATGCTATCCTCATATCGCCAGCGCAGGGCTTTGGCCTTTCTCGAAAAACGAGCGTTCGAGTCTCTGTTGTCACGAGCCAGTCTTGTCCGCGTCTTCGAAATCTAGCGGACATTCAATCAGCCAAGTTCCAATTTGGCCGGTAGCTATTGCTCTAACACTATTCGAGGAGATAGTGGGTAGTTCAGCCCTCAGAGAACCAAACAGGCGATCCTGCTCACCAAGAATGATCTTGCCCGGACTGCTCCCATCAATTGTCCCAGCAGTCAGTAACCTATCTTCTTCTAGAGCGATGGCTGTCGTCGCTCGTTCCCAAAGTTCGGGCGCATCCCGCTTGAGCTGTTCTAGTGCATTGTCTGCTCGTATCTGGGTCGAAAGGAAACCCCGCTTCCGTTTCCTTCTGGACGTATTGTTGAGATCGGGAAACCCCCGCTTCAATTTATCGTCCAATGTTTGGTCGAGGTTGTTTTCAGCCTCTTCTACTGCTTCCTTGGTCGGAACTAGCAGGTCGAGAGATGTCCCGAGCGCCTGCTGCCGGATCGTATCAATCTCTTGGCTGAACTCGTCTTGGGCATGTACAAGAGCCTCGAAGTCGTCCGCTAGTATATTCAGTCCCAGCTTCCTCAGTTCAGCCGCTTTAGTAGCGACTGATTGCAAGACAGCCTTGTCATCAAGAAATGGGCATAGCATTACCCAGCGCTCAATCTTTCTTCCTTGAAGAAGTCTTTCAATTTCCTTGGCATTGCTCTGTAGCTTATTGAGGTCTTTGTTTGCCTTGGCCTTCATGGAGCTAGCAGCTTTAGCAACATCAGCCGCCTCCATTGGCGCGTAGGACTGATAGCAACAGCCATCAGTTGTGATGCATTCGAGACCGAGGTCGCCCTTTACTCTGTCGGGGATCGGCTGGACATTGGTGTGGCCGTGACGAAGTCGGACAAGCAAAAGACTGAAAGTCTCCCACTCCTTCCCATCCCACGCTCGCTTGTAATTCTCTGTCATAATTAGCCCCAGCGATCATAACTTTAGTAACTTCTTCGATGGTTGGCAATCGCAGCTCGGAGCTTGTTTGAATGATTCCCATGTGTTTTATTCTTTTGCGCGTTTTCTATTAAATTAATGAGATCAAGAAAAGTGAAACAGTGATGGGGCAAGATTTATTTCAGTTCAGCTCTTCGGCTTTCGATTTGGCGTCGAAAACCTTGTACGACTACCAATCTTTTGCGGCTGGACTCCTCGCTATCCTAGCCGCTTGGATAGCTGCAAGGCCTGTTTGGAAACAACTTCGAGACACCAGTCTACAGGCGGTGATAGCCCAAAGGGAAACAATCGTCGGGATCAAGACGGATGCCGAAAGACGGTTTGCTAGGGTCGAAAAGGTTACTGCTGAGCCGTTCAGAAACCTTAGTCGCCTGACCGTCGATCCCGTTGGTGAAATGATCGAGATAGGTCCCCATGATGCGTTTGGTGTCGGCGGTCAGCTCCAGGGCATTCTCGACTGGTATCTTAAAACGCTCCGTGACACCGAAAATCCCGCTATCGAGGCCGAAAAAGACAAACTACGTGATTCGTTGGACAAGCTTGAGCGGGCGCTCAACGATGTACATTGGATAGACCACAACGATCAGCACGGAGAGGATTACTCGTTAACTGACGAACAGTGGGAAGAAGTGAAGCAGCGCAGCGCAGAAGCGCCCGCCAAGGTCTATGAACATTTTGGAGCCGTAAATAAGGCAATGCGCGACCTAAGAGCCGCACAATCGGCATGGCTTGAGACGCTTAGGGCCCTAATCGCTCAACTAGACAGCAAGATTGTAGGTGCAACCCATTAGCCAAGTCGTAACCAACCTTTAGTTCGTTGTTCGATGAATAAAAGCGAACCCGCTTCACGTCACGGTAGCGCATCGGCAAACCACTTTTGGTAGCCTGCACTAGTTTTGGCTAGCTCAGCATCGATGTCAATTTCTGTAACTCGAAAATTGCTTGGGATCGAAAACCTCAACTCGTGACCAATCAAGCAGCTTATCACGTAGTCATAGCTCACCGAGTGATCTTCGTGGTGCTCAACCGCATTCATTCCAAAGTGCTTGTGAATAAGCGGATCGATATTTTTGTAGAGAAACTCAAGCGACAACGCCTTCAGATCAACTCCGTCAGGCAAGCAAAAGTGTTGGACGGAGTTGCGGGCCTTGCGGAGCCTATCGAAACTGCTTGGATGACTAATCCGTTCGCCTGTCGTTACCCACAACAGGCGGGGGAGGTGTTCAAAATTGTAAGTTCGCCCGTTCGTGATGATTTCATCTAAGCTGATATTCTGCTTTTGCGGCTGGTCGAGATTATACAGGTCCCGAAAAATCAGGAGCGGGTGTTCTTTGGCGATAATGGCTTTTAGGAACAATTCACCCGCCAATGCCGCATGTAGAACGGCCATCTGTGCCCAATGCTGGTTCCAAGGATCCATATAAACGGCATGCGTGTTCGCTTGAGTGAGTGCACCCTCGGCATTCTCCAAAATTCTCCTTGGTATCTCACTCAATATTTGATGCACGTTCGCTCCTGTCGAAGGCCACGTCGTTCTCGTGGTTAGGAAGTCATAATTTTCAAAATGCAGGAAGCAAACGGCCACTGCAATGATTGCTCATCTCGTTTCCACCTGCCATATTGACTCCGCAGCTCGGTAAATCCCGTCTGTGAGGCTTAGTAACCTCAGTGCACATAGGCCGGTCAGAGTTTTTCTGGCCGGGTGGCTGTCGCCATGTCCAAGGTTCTGCCCAAAAAGCGGCAGCGCCTTGTGCTATGTGCTTGGTTACTAACACCCGGCTCGACGGGCTGCCTCCCTTTGGAACTTGGAGGCTCATTTGAAATTCAATGTAGTTGTGGCTTTGCTTGTAGGGTTGTTCGCCTCGCCGCTCGCGGCTCAATCGTGGACGGTAGGTGAAGAACGCGAAGTCGATGAGGGTTACTATTTTACCCTTCTATCTTCCGAACAAGGCTGGCGAACGTGGCAAATTGAAACGCGTGAGGGAACTCGCTGCACTGCGGTTAAGTCTGCGGAAGGTAAGCCGCACCCTGTGCCAATAGGAGTGGCTGACCATTTTTGGAAAGGCACTCCATATCTTGTTGTATCAAAGGGGCATAAGTTTGGTTCAATGGGAAGAGTTGGTCGCTTCGAGTTAAAGGGCCGACACGGGAACGGTACGAAAACTCAATTCCGGCTCATGGGAGAGCGCTTTTGGTCGGATTGGAAGCACACGCAGAACCTGATGGAGCACGATGGAAAGCGTATTGGGGTGTCCATCTCCAGTTATGAATATCCACATAGCTTGGTCGGGGGTGCGCACGAGAAGGGCGTCTTAAATTTGACCGGCCTTTCCAAGGTGGTGGAGGCAGTCGAGAATTGCGGGACGCTGGACTATTGAAAAGCCGAACCTTTTGTCTGTCTGTCTAGGAACATTGAGAAATTAATAGGAAAAATCAAAGTACAAAACTGGCGATAGAGGCGAAGAGTTTCCTTCAGCAAGCTAGACAGACAGACACAGACTTCACGCAGCCCCCTCCAACTCTGGAGGTTCAGTGATTATCCCCTCGTAGGCCTCTCGCTTCGCTTCATCTGAAGCAGACTCCCAATAGCTTGCTCGCTGCAATGCCCACAGGCTAGCTTTGCCAATAGACACGCGGGATTGCCCAAGCGGCTGGCAATCTAGAGATTTTAGCGCCGCAATGAGACGCTTAGGAGTTTCCCAACGCATTCCCTTTTTCTTCAAAGCCTGACGAATATCATCGAGTGTACAGACTTCCCTCAGGGGGAAAGGCATGTCTTCGAGCAGCTCCCTAAGGTTCTGCACTAACGGAGTTTCACTCTGCTGCATTAGACGCTCTTTCGCTGGCGTCATTGGGGGGTGACCCTTCGGCTCAAAATCAACGAACGCGATCTGATCGAAGTACGCCTTCACTATCCCTAGGTTGGCCTGCCACCATTTGTAGAAGTCATTCCAGTAGTCAGACGATCTCCGCTCGGCTGGTGTGTCGATAACGAAAAAGCGCCTGTCGTTCTGCTCGATGAAGATTGGTGCCTCCAAGTTCGAGAGGAACACAAAGTTGGCGTAGTTCGGCACCTCTCGTTGCGGTCGGTACTTTACGTTAATGACCGCCGTTGGACTGGTAATGAGAGCCTTCAGACGATTGTATACCGCAATACCGCTACCGAGGTTCAGCTCTTCCAGTGCAACGAGAAGAGTGTTTTCGAGATAGGACTGGTATGGACTGTCCATCTCCTCTGAATTGGTCATGCGGGTGTTCTCGAAACCGAGAAGACTGCGCCAGATGTCGATCAAAGTGCTTTTCCCTACACCGTGCTCTTTCGATTGCAGCAGCAGCGCGTAGCTCAGCTTTTGGCCGGGGTTACGAACGGTCCATGCAATCATCTGAATCAGGTGGTCCCGTTCAAACTTGTCAGGAACAAGGTATTCGAGGAACTCCGTCAGCGGGGTCCAGTCACCTTCCACTGCTTCGATGCCGGGGTCTTTGTAAGTGTTGAAGAACCGTTCCCCCTTATGGGTGATGACCCCCCTCGGCTGGCTTGGCTCAAACCGAAAGTCTAGGACCTTATCGATCAGGCCAGCCCCAGTGAGAAAATTTGCTAGCTTGCCCGTCTCGTGCGGTTTCAATTCAGCGAATTGGCGAGAGAAGGCTTCGGGCTTCAGTTCTTGATTGGCACTTGGCGACCAAAATCGGTCTGGCGTTGCGACATATAGCCACTGCCGAGCAACGACTAGCCATTCGGTGGGTGATTGTTGACCCCGATCCCAAGCACTCTGCAGGGTAGCATCGATTTCGCCCCCACTTAGTCCGACAGCGAGTGCTGCTGGGCGCAGGGTCGCGGCAACGGTTGCCCAATCAAGTTCAAGGGCGGCTGAGTGGTTGGCCAACTGTACTGCTACGCGAAACAGAGTATCGTTGCGGGCGCCGTCTTTCGCATCTCGTAGTGCGGTCAGCTGCTCAGTAACTTGGCGATTGAACCAGAAGCTGTATTTGCCAGCCTCAAGATACTTCGTTCGACCTGTTTGCGTAACCACTCCAGTCGGGGAAGCGTCTTGCTGCAATAGGTCCAGCACCTCGCTCGGCAATGCAGCAAAATCGCAATCGTCCGGCGTCACCTCCCAATGGTAGATAAAGCCTGTTGGATGCTGTGAGCCCGGGCCAACGATGTACCCGCCTTCGCCACGAACATCTAATTCCACACCCTTCAAACGGACCTTGTTGCGCAGCTCGAAAGGTGGGTTTCGGAAAAGATAGTGGCGGCCTTTCGCAGTGCGTACGGTCGGGGTCTTTGGTAAGTTCATTTCATCAAGTAGCGCCTGTGCTTCTGGGCTATCGACATCAAGCACGAAGAGGTCACTTATAGCACCGGTCACGATGGCCACATTGGCCTCGGCGCCGGCTCCTTGCCAGTCTTGGACTTGCTGTTCTGTCGGACGCTTCGATTGAAACGCCTTCCAAGGCATATTCGGCACCTTCTTGCCACGTGGCAGAATAAAGACTGAAAAGCCCAAGTCCGACAATGCTTGAAAGTCAGGCGTAGCTGCGGCGTTAGTTGTATTCGGATTTCCCATGATAAATCTCCTTAGGTTGGGGGTGGTTCCGATGAGGACGCCCATGTCTCTGATCATTTTCGAGTTGATCGAGAGCGGAGATTTCAAGAGAGTTTAAAGTTAGAAATAGAATTGAGATGCTGATCACGAATGCGGGACAGAGTCCAAGCAATCGAATGCTTCAATAGACTTGCCAAGATGAATCGAGTCTGAGGAATCGATTCACTTGCGATTCATCCATTCTTGTTAATCTGAGGTTAATCTAAATTGCCTCGAGTCTATCAAGACGATCTCTGACGGCGTTCGGGGCTAGGTGAGTATAGCGAAAGAGCATCCGCGCATCTCTATGGCCAGAAATTAGAGCCACCTCTGGGACGCTCAGACCTATTTCAAAGAAACGGGAGATAGCTTCGTGCCGCAAGTCATGAAATCTTAAGTCTGCAATTTCAGCTCTTTGGCAAGCTCGCCTCCAACTTTGCCGAAGAGCATTTGGTGTCAGCGGAAAGGCGAAGCCTTCGCCCTTACCCAATCCTTCCAAGAGAGTGGCGGCTGGCTTTGTGAGCGGAATTGTCCTGTCAGAGCCATTTTTTGTATCGCGAATAAGAGCAGTTCGGCAGTCAAGGTCGATGTCTTTCCATGTTAACCTGAGAAGCTCGCCTCGCCGCAAACCCGTTGCAAGAGCCAGCAATACCAATGGCCGGACTAGAGGATTGCGCCCCCTATCAATGGCTGCCAACAATGCCTCTAGCTCTCCCCGCTTAAGCCTACGCTCTCTCGCATCCCTTGCAGCTGGAATGGATATTTGAGCAACGGGGTTTTCTCTCATCGACACACCCCATTCTTTTCGGGCGGTTTCTAGGATGCTCCGGAGGATGCCAAGCTCACGCCGGACAGTGGTTGGTTTGACCTGAGTCAGCCTGTGATCGCGATAGTCTGCCACGGCAGAACCAGTGAGATTTGAAATGGAAAGCTGCGCGAAAGGAGCATCTTGCATTTTGGCGAGCCTTAGTAGCTCGGTCTCAGCCCCCTTCTTATTGGGTGTCACTTCTTTGCTATACCGAGAAAGAAGCTGCGAAACCGTGCCTTCGCGACCACATTTGGTTTCCACCCTTCCATGGCCATTATCGATGGCAGCCTCTTCCTCTCTTGCCCATTGTTGCGCTGCTGCGTGGCTTGCGAATGATCTGAATCTAGGGCGGAAGCCTTTCCTCCGTATCTGTACGAACCAGCTGCTTCCTCGCTTGTTGATCGACGCCATTCTCGTTTCCTTGTGTCACCAGTGTGTCACAAGCATCAAAAGTCTGGAGAACAGGGCTGAGGTTTAATCCTCAAGAGCGCTAATAAATCAACAATTGCAGTGACTTAGAGCCACTGAAATCATGGCGCACCCGAGAGGATTCGAACCTCTGGCCTCTGCCTTCGGAGGGCAGCGC
>JAHDDW010000015.1:0-47619 GCA_020629155.1 Acidimicrobiales bacterium
TCTATTCTCTATTCTCTATTCTCTATTCTCTATTCTCTATTCTCTATTCTCTATCATCTGCCATGCTAATCAGCAAGCATTGGGCCATACTCATCGATCAACGCTTGATCACTCGGGATTAACTCAGGCGGGAAATCAGGCACGACTTGAGGCAACTCGCCAGTCTCTTTGTTGAAGAAAAACTCTTGCCCCAGAATGTCAATAATTATCTGCTCATTTAAACGAGCTTCTCCATCCAATGAGTCTTCAGCGTTCTCGCTGGTCTGCAAAACCCAATACCCAGACGAATGTCGATACCCAAGTTCTCGCGGAAGTTGCTGCAAACGCTCCTCGCCGAACATGTCGATGTAGTAATCGCCTAAAGCCAATCGCCACGGTACACAAGACAACCCACGCCAATCTCCTGGAGCAGAAACTTTATGCACTTTAGATCTCACTGATCTAAGCAGTTTCTCGTTATATAGGGTGGAAATGGGTTTACGGTTGCGATCTCTATAGTCAAAGGAAATCAGATGCGAATTACACGTATAAGCTGAGTCTAGAATTGTGTCGAAATGTTTTACTGCGTTACCAGATGAGAACGGTACATGTATTTGAATACCGCTTCGCCATTGGAAAGGCTGATCGCCGCTTTCAACCTCGTCCCTACAAATGAAAAATTTCCAGTCGAATATCTGACCACCAGTAATGCCTAGTTTAATTTCATTGCCTTCGCTCGACTGATTATATTTTCTTTCAAGGAAGTCGTAGATTTCATTGCCCTCTGGAAGTGGCTGGTCAATTTCACCGCCCCAACATCTGGCAGGCATAAGTTTGTCTGGACCAATTAAAGATTCAAAAAGACGCCGAACGGACCCTCCAGGCCGCGCTACTGGCAAAAACTTCATTTCACACTCAATTGCTACCGAATCAAAAATCCCCATAAGCTAAGTATAGAAACTATAGAATCAATGTTGATCGAGCTTGATTCGACCGATTTACTAGAGTAACAGTGACATCTTTACCGTTTGCCTGCAAAAGCTTAAGCTCGCGTACTGGCGGTTGACTCAATTTGGTGTCGTCTCTTATTATTAGTTCAAACGCCCCCGTTTTTCTTCCTTTGAGGTTGTTGATCATTGCTTTCACGTTGCCTGTGTAGGATTGGTAGCGCACGTTCTTGACTTCGACGAACTTAACATAACTAGCAGTTCCAGGGAGCTTCGTGATTCGGTTGCCTGCCATGTCTAGAAGACCGTCAGGTATGAAACCAGTGACAGTGAAGCTTGCGATGGCTGCTGCGATTCTGGTAAATCTAAGGATTCTATGGATTTTTTAGCAGAATGATTCGCCGCAACCACAGGTGCGTTGTGCGCTAGGATTATCGATTGAAAAACCTGTTTTCTGCAGACCGTCTTTATAGTCGAGCGTTGCACCTTTTAGCATGTCAGCGCTCGCTTGGTCGACAACAACTTTGACGCCGCCGTGTTCTGTGGTTTTGTCCTCGTCAGTAAATTCGCTGTCGAAAAACATTTCATAACTAAAGCCTGAACAGCCGCCTGGTCGAACTGCAACGCGTAAAGCAAGTGCCGTATCATCTTCTTGCTCAAGTAGATCTTTGACTTTTCCTGCTGCTGCGTCTGTAACTGTGATCATCGGGGACTCCACGTATTGTAAGGGGATATCCTTCAGTATACATCACCTTAGCATTTCCGCTGCTAGCATTTTTGGTATGACCCAAGCACTGTCTGAAAAAGTTGTTATGGCTACGTTAAAGGGCGTGATTGATCCTGAGCTTGGCAGCAATATTGTTGAGCTGGGCATAGCTCAAAAAGCGACTGTTGACGCTGCAGGCTCTGTCAATGTAACGATTGCTTTAACCACTGGTGGCTGTCCGCTTCGCGCTCAAATCCAAAAAGATGTAAAAGCGCGTGTCTCGTCGATTCCTGGTGTAATAGAAGTAAAAATAACGTGGACTGAGATGGACGACAAAGAACGCGCTGACGCAATGGCAGTGGCCCGCAAAAATGCTGCTGATAAAGAAACCTATACATCTATACCTGCGGCAACAAAAGTGTTAGCCATAGCCTCTGGTAAAGGCGGCGTAGGAAAATCGAGTGTGACAGTGAATTTGGCTGTTGCGTTAGCTCAGCAAGGCATGCGAGTCGGCTTGCTAGATGCCGATATTTGGGGTTTTTCTATCCCTCGTTTACTGGGTCTAGATAAACGAATCGAAGCGATTAAAGTTGACGGCAAGGCGAAAATGAAACCTCACAGGGTAGAAATGGGTACAGGTTGGGTCGATGCTGTGTCTATGGGGTTTCTTGCCGAAAATGAAGAAGACGCGTTGCTGTGGCGAGGGTTAATGCTTAACCGTGCTGTCCAGCATTTCTTGCAAGATGTTGTGTGGGATGCAAAACTTGATTACATCTTAATTGATTTGCCTCCTGGCACAGGCGACGTGTCGATGGGGCTCGCTCGTATGCTTTCACGAACTGAAATGATCGTTGTGACAACACCAGCGTTAGCAGCACAAAAAGTTGCTTCGCGAGCTGTTTCGATGGCCCGTAAATGTTACTTGCGCGTGGCAGGCGTGATCGAAAATATGAGTAGTTTCGCAGATCCTAGTGGACAAGTGCACGCTCTTTTTGGCAGCGGTGGCGGTCAAGCTCTCGCCGATGAAGCAGGCGTTGCGTTGCTTGGACAAATTCCGATCACGCCAGAGTTGGCAGCAGGCGGCGATGCCGGGCAACCCATAGCAGCGAGTAATCATGAAACCGCACAGGTGTTTCACGCTATAGCAAAACAAATCGTCGAAGAAATCTGCCCGCCTGTCGAAATGGCAGGATGCTCCGCTCGACTTTTTGAAGCTATGGAAGACGCGCTAGCTGCCCAAGAGTAAAAACTCTTAAGAAACTCCTATTTCTGACGCTCTATCTTTATCGGCTGCTCCAAAAATTGTGAAGAGGGGATCAGCACAGCCTTGCCATCAATACCTGTTACTTCGATGTAGGTCGGGTGGATTGCTGCAACAGACCCATATGTTGAATCAATAGTAACTCGGTCTCCGACTGACACAAGCCGTTTAACCGCACGTCCAGAAGCGACATGCTTTGCAACAGTTAAACCGCCGACGCCGACAAGTAGGACAAACGCGCCAGCCAGCGAAAAGAAGATAGCAGCAACGCCCATGTTGATAATGTCGGTGTTGATACCTAACTGCTGCACGGCAAGTAGAGCTGCCACTGTTGTGATTGTGCCTTTGAGAATAAGACGCGCTTTTTGTTGCATGTTGATCGACATGCGCGCGGTTGCCGTATTCAGGGCCGTCTCTGCAAAAGTTGAGAGAACATTAGAAGCAATCAAAATGATGCCAGCCACTAACGCTTTAGGGATAAATGCTATTGCGTCGCTTGACAGCTCTTCTACCGCTTCAGGTTGTAGTTTGCTTAACGCTGTTATCAAACCAAGCACGGTGAACAAGGCAAAAACGAAACTAGCGATAGGTTTCGCCGCTTGTTGTAGCGGTTCAGGTCGTGTTTCTTTTCCTAGTAGGGATTTGACTAAGGTTGAGAGCGCGTAGCCTATAAATAAACCAGCTAACAGTGCACCTCCTACAAATATCCAATCTGACAGTGTCATGCGCTTTCCTCCGAAGTTAAAATTTTAGTTGTTTCAATCGCTGCGCCAAAAAGGTCAGTCGCTGCGGTAAATATATATTTTGATTGCAACCTTACCGCAACATCTTTCTCAAGACGTTCAGCCAGATCTATTGGAGGGTCAAATGCCTCTGACATGGCAAGTGGTAGCACAAATTCTTCTTCTTCGGCAAATGATTCGATGATAGCCGCACACCTTTTACATGTCAGGAGGTGTTTATCAATAGCAGCGTTCTCTTCACCCTCAAACCATCTACGCAACGCTTTTTTGCTTGGGTGTCTTCTAAACATTATGCCCACTCCTTAAGCGCAACGCTTAAACGTCGCCGAGCGCGCAGCAGTCGTGTTTTTACCGTAGGCATAGGCACCTGCAAAACGTCTGTGATTTCTTCATACGAAAGCCCCTCTAACTCTCGAAGAACTATGATACTGCGAGAAAGATCATCAAGCAGGTTCAGTGCATCTAAAAACTCTTCAACAGCAACGCCATGTTGCACTTTCTGCTCGACAGAGCCTGTTGCTGTTGGGTTCGTATCAATAATGTCTGCTGGGTCGACGAGAACTGCTTTGCGTGAACGAAGCACCGAAATTGTTGTATTGTGCGCAATGCGTAAGACCCAGTTTTTCAGTGAAGCGTCGCCTCGAAATGTTGGCAGCGCAAGCCACGCTTTTACCATGGTTTCTTGTGAAATGTCTTCAGCTAGTGAACGATCTTTGGTCATCGAATAAGCGAGCCGATAGACCGCTTCGCTGTAATTAGAAACAAGATGGTGAAGCTCATCAGGGTCGTTGTTATTTGACTTGACCGAATCTGGTTGCGTTGGAGGTTCAGAATCGCAGCTTTTGTTTGTGTGTGCTATGGAGTGTTCAGCTGTAGTATTCACATCAAACACCGCCTTGATTATTTGCCTGTCGTATCATAGGACGCTCCATAGAGATCCTACGGGCAATATGGCCCAATTGCATTGTGCAGAAATTTCTTTTTATTTCTTGCAACTTTCCTGCCACTTGAGCGTCAATAGCCTTGGAACCAAAAAAAGTAAATGATTTTCTGGGAGGGAACCCTCATCCCGCTCAGAAACTAGGGAGCGAGATTCGAAGTAACTTTCGGATCTCGTTTCTGTTTTTTTAGTATGTCTATAAGGCAGCTAAAACCTCGTCGAGTTCTTGCGCGTCGAAAAGGTTGTCTAGTCGATCAGCCACAAAACCTTTATTGTTAACAAGAAAAAGAGCTGGTTCAAAGTTGAGGTTGAGTTCATCAACTAGTGACGCTTTAATCAACCTTTCATCTTGGTAGTTGCCTGAAACTTCTTTTGTGTTGGCGTACACTTCGCTATGAATCATTGCTATTTCAGGGTAGTTTTTGCTCGCTTCGATAAGTGTCTCAACGACAGGGCCGCAATAGGCCGTTGCGCAAAAAGCTGGAGTTGCAATAAGCAACGCAAAAGGTTTGTTGCGCTGCAACAGATCAGCCACATTGTGGTTATGAAATGGGCATTGTGGTGAACGTGTGCAAAGCGTGTCCATGTCTAGTTGATTGTCTATTGTTGGAGTTTGGACAGAGGGAAATTTGCTGCCCTGCAAAGGAATGCGAATATCTTGCTGATTAAATGCTTGCACTTGTAGCGACGCTGTTCCTGTGGGGAAAGAAACGATAACGTCATAAACACCTGGTTTGGGTAGCGTTATGCGCAGCGGGTAATAGCGATACAGTGTGCTGTGTTGATGGGCTTTTTGCTCTTTTTCGCCGAAATGTTCATGAGTGACGACATAGGGTACTGCGGTCAGCTCGGTAATCACATCGCCGCCAATGGTGACCCGAACAGGTAGTTCAGCTTGGTCGTCTAATGTGGCACTTGCTTCATCTTCGACCACGGCGATAGGGATCCGCTGTTCGACCCCAGCTGCTATAACAAAATCTGGGCTATAAAGCGAGACCAGCTCGGGGATGGTGCTCACTTTACTGCATCCAAGTAAGCTAACGGTCGCAACAGAGGCCGCGCCAGCTAAAAATGATCTCCGAGTAAAGGGGGTCGCCACAACATGTAACGCTATCTGATTATCTATTGTCTATGGCACTATTTTAAGCAGGTAGCTACCTTGGAAAGGATTACTAGTGTCTGTTTTTGATCGGCAGCTTCTAGAATCGTGTTCGTTGTTTGATGGTAAGGAAAAAATATGAGTAAACCAGTTGGCCCGTATTCTCCGATTGTCGCCGCAGGGCCGTTTTTGTTCACTTCAGGTCAAATCGGTTTACAAGATGGAGCTCTTGTCGATGGTGACGTGACAGATCAGTTTAAGCAAGCGCTTGTGAACCTTCGTTCTGTGCTTGAAAGTCTTGAAGCTAACGTTTCAGATGTGGTGAAGACAACCATATTTGTAACGAACATGGCTGATTTCGCGCAGGTTAACGAAATATACGCCGACTTTTTTGGTGATCATCGACCAGCGCGGTCAACAGTGGAAGCTGCGGCATTGCCGCTAGGTGCGCTTATCGAGATAGAAGCTATTGCCCATAAAGGATAGCTCTTGGCAAAAATTTGCTAGAAACTGCGTGCAACATGCCGAGCGCAGCGGAAACACTGTGGAGATGTAAAGTAAGGGCAGAAAGCCTTAAAAGACATCGCCTATGTTAATGGTATGTTTCCTCGGGTGATAGTTTCTCTGTGAGGCTTATACTATGGTGTGTGTCGAGTCGCCGCTGATTCGACGCCGAGTTATATACATTACTATTTAAGGACAAGATCATGGGGCAAAGAAGCCTTCATCAAGCATCTGTTGACCAGTTTCAACGGGCAGCGGATTTGATTGAAATAAGTGATACCTATAGGAATATTCTCTCTCATCCGAAAAATGAGATCATAGTTAACTTTCCTGTATGGGTCGGTAGCGGCGAGTTAAAGATTTTTACTGGATACAGAATTCAACATAGTAATGTATTGGGGCCTTTTAAAGGCGGTCTGCGTTTTCACCCTGATGTTGATTTGGACGAGGTTAAAGCGCTCGCTGCGTGGATGACCTTTAAAACAGCGCTTGTCGGCATACCGTTCGGTGGCGCTAAGGGTGGCGTGACAATCGACCCGCGAGAATACTCCAAAGATGATATGCGCAAGATTGTTCGTAAATTCACTCATGCATTGGGCTCTAATATTGGTCCGAATCATGATATTCCAGCCCCTGACGTCGGCACAAACAGCCAAACAATGGACTGGATTATGGATACCTATGCAAATATTACTTCGCCTGGGCAGCGTCAAAGCGTTAAAGGTGTTGTAACAGGTAAATCTATAGAATGTGGCGGTTCGAGTGGTCGTGAAGAGGCGACGGGTCGCGGCGTGCTTTATAGCTTGCGTCACTGGTTAGGTGAGACAGGCGGCCGTCTTGACGAACTGAGCGTGTCGATTCAAGGTTTTGGTAACGTGGGTAGCCATTTTGCTCGTTTGGCTGTTGAAGCTGGTTGTAAAATCGTCGCTGTTGCCGACCACACCGCAACATTGATCAATGAAGATGGTATTGATATCGAGAAATTGCGTGACTGGACAGCGCAAAACCCTGGCATCATTGGTTTCGGCGGTGCGACAGAAGCCGACACGGAAGAGCTTTTTAGCCTGCCAGTGGATGTTTTTGTGCCTGCTGCGTTAGAGAATCAAATTACAAAAGAACGTGCCGAGAAAATGTCGTGCCGTCTTGTTATCGAAGCTGCTAACGGCCCAACAACGCCTGAAGGCGAGAAAGTTTTGGCTGAGAAAGGCATTGAAATTGCGCCTGACATTTTAGCTAACGCTGGTGGTGTGATTGTGTCCTATTTCGAATGGTTGCAAAATAAGTCGTCTCGTGCATGGTCGGCGGAAGATATCGATCGTCGTTTCAAAGACCTTGTGTGGAAAGCGCACGATAATGTTGTAGATGTTCGCAAAAACCTTGACTGTAGCCGTCGTGACGCAGCCTATGTTGTTGCGCTTCGTCGTCTCACAAGTGTCTATGAACGTCGCGGTATTTTCCCGTAAGGATCACCGTTTTGGATGGTTCTTGTTGATTGTTGTGCTTGGTTGGTTTGAATTCAGGGCTATTTTGAACTTGTGTTGTCGTAGGAACAGTGGCAAAAGACTTTTCGTGATGTGTAGTCTGATGAAGAAATTGTGAGCCTGTGTAAACAACGAACCACTAAAAAACGTGTATGGCGGGTGCTTTCTGATCCAGGACATAGAAATCAACTTAACACAGAGTTAACTTTTGTAGCCTCCATTGTGGTAGTTTTTGCGCTTTACTACTTAGTAAGCATTGAACCCACTATGGAGGACAAATGGTGTACAGAGCAGAATATTTGTGGATAGATGGCACAGAGCCAACTGCCGAAATACGTTCAAAAACAAAGATACTAGCCGATGGTGATGAGCCTGGAATCTGGGGGTTTGATGGTTCGAGCACCAATCAAGCTGCTGGTGACGACTCTGATATTGTGTTGAAACCGGTTAAAAGTTTTCCAGATCCTCTTCGAGGTGGTGACAACATTTTGGTGATGTGTGAAACGTTTTTGCCTGGCGATATGAGCCCGCACCCTTCCAACAATCGCATCAAAGCCCGTGAAGCATTCGATGCCTATGGAAGTCAAGAGCCGTGGTTTGGGTTGGAGCAAGAATATACGTTGCTTGACCCTGTGACAGCATGGCCAGCAGGTTTCCCTGCGAATGGTTTCCCTCGTCCGCAGGGGCCATATTATTGCGGTGTCGGTGCGGTGAAAATACGTGGTCGTGAACTTGTTGAAGAGCACACCACGTTATGCATTGAAGCTGGCTTGGCGATTGCTGGCACAAATGCCGAAGTTATGCCTGGTCAGTGGGAGTTTCAGATCGGCCCTGTTGACACGGTAACTGTAGGCGATCATATCTGGGTGGCTCGTTATTTGCTTTATCGTTTGGGTGAGAAGCATGGCGTTGAAATTTCGTTGGATGCTAAACCTATGCCAGGCGACTGGAATGGGGCTGGGATGCACACAAACTTTTCGACCAAAGCGATGCGTGAAACCTATGAAAGTATTGAATTGGCTGCAAAATCGTTGGGTGAACCTGGTAAACCTGAAGAGCACTTGGCTGGCTATGGTCAAGGTATCGAGCAGCGTTTGACAGGTGCCCATGAGACGCAGCGTTATGATCAATTCAGTTATGGTGTGTCTGATCGTGGTGCATCGATTCGTATCCCATGGCAGGTAGCGAAAGAGGGCAAAGGCTATATCGAAGATCGCCGCCCTAACGCCAATGCCGATCCGTACATGGTTGCAGCGCTTATGACAAATACGGTGTGTGCTGCCTTGGCCTGAGCCCCCAACTAGTATATAGTTAAATTTTGAACGAGAGGGACGCCTTGGCGGGGGCACCCTCTCGCTCAATTTTTAGAAGAACTATGTTTTTTTGCTTAAATAGAGGGAAATTTTGATTCGGTAACTGATTCGGTAGCTCAAACAGTAGTGCTATAGCTCACTATCGAGTTATGTTTACACAGTTAGAAAATCAATGGTTTCTTTGGTCGCAATCGCTAACGGCACGTAAAGTGTTTGCTGTGTGGGATGATGCACATCCCGATGTTTTTGCTGGTTGGGATGTGGAGAGTCTTCGGGAACCGCAAGGCTCCTATCGCACTGACAGAATGCAGGCAGCGCTGGTTTCTCTTAGTCAACACGGAGATCAAGATGCTATTTCGACATTGACGGTGCAACTGCTTCCTGGTTTGCGCAAGCTGGTGCGGACCTATGGTCCACGCGGTCAAACCAGTCAAGAAGTGCTTTCGTTCTTCTATGAAACGCTGGTGCGGCATAAGCTAGAAAAAAGACCTAGAAAAATTGCTGCAAACCTACTGTTAGACACAAAAAATAAGTTATATCGCCAAAATCTTCGTGTAGAGAAAGAACAAGACAAGTCGGAGCAAGGCTTTGCGGCTGACAGTTTTGAAAACAGCGTTGTGGAGAGGATTTGCTTGCACAATGATTTCAAAAAAGCGATTGATAGTCAGTCATCTAAACAGCGTCAAACGACAGCATTGCTTGCCTTCGGTAAATGGGTGATGGGTGAAGATATTGCCACGCTAGCGCAGCGCCATCAGCTGAGCGCTACAGCGACAGCAACAAAGCTTTGGCGATTGAAAACCGCAGTGCGTCAAATCGCTGCTGCATAGAAAAACAATTCAAAAAATATTGATACAAAAAAGTGGCGGTAGGGCCGCAGGTGTCACGCAAAAATCTCAAAAAAGTTCACACGTCAACTATCTGATTGAAACTCAAAGCAGAAATATATTTTTGTGTGAAATAAAATATTCTTCTCAACAGATTTCTAATTCGGTTTTAAATCAACTCGATAAAACGTTACAAGCTATCGGAACTCCCAAACGCTATACAGTTGGACTGATTTTAATTCATTTCGGCCCGATCACTGACAAAATAAAATATGCAGGATTATTTGAAAAAATTATCGATTTCTCCAAGTTCTTTACCGTGTAGATGAGCAGACCTCCAGACAACTGAAAAAACGCACAGTGGGACATCTGAAAACGTACATTGCGATGCCTGAAAAACATGTATTAGGTAGCTTAATGTCCAGCCATCGGAAAATATTCAACCTTATATATAGCTATATATAAGGTTGAATAGTGCTCATATATAGCTATATTTAAGTCATGTTTGATCGTGTGTTTACTTCACATCTAGTTAATTGGTATCACAATGAGGCAAGAAAACCCCTCATTGTGCGAGGTGCTCGGCAAGTCGGAAAGACTACCACCATAAAGTCTTTCGCAGAAAAATATGGCATGGTGTACCTTAACCTTGAACGCGCAGCCGACAGAAACATATTCAGAAGCGTCACATCAGCGCAGGAATCTATCAGAGATATTGAAATAGCTACAAAGCATAAAATTACTCCTGGTAAGACGGTTCTCTTTATTGATGAAATCCAAGAATCTCAACTAGCTATGAGCCAGCTCAGATTCTATTATGAGGAACAGCCAGATCTGCATGTCGTTGCTGCTGGTTCGCTCCTTGAACTTAAACTCAAAGAAAGTTCGATCGAAGTGCCTGTTGGCAGAATCCAATACGGGTATATGTCAGGTGTAACTTTCGACGAATATTTACGAGCGATAGGCAATGAGCAAGCGCATGATTATCTAGCGGAACTCACTATGTTTGACACAATCTCAGAATCTATACATGAAACAATGCTAAATACTTTTCGGGACTATGCACTTATCGGAGGTATGCCAGAAATCGTCGCAAACTATGTCTCAAATCACAGTTATGAATCACTCCACGAAATTTATGATTCAATACTTACAAGTTTCTCGGACGATATCAGAAAATATTCCAAAGGAGCGAAGTCTGACCATCTGACGTACTTGCTAAATGCCTGTCCAAAATATGCTGGAACTACCGTGACGTTCAATAAGTTTGATAACTCTGACCTTAACTCAAAACAAGTCAGCGCTGCTTTTACGACCCTGCAACTTGCACGTTTAACTACATTGGTGCGGCCAAGCAACTCAATAGAATTGCCTGTAGCAGAAAACTTGAAAGCAAAACCTAAGCTTCTCTTTTTTGATACTGGTTTGGTGAACTATGCTGCTGGGCTTGTGAGCAGCTATATAGAAACAAGCGATCTGAGTGCCATTCATAGAGGTGCAATAGCTGAGCAGGTAGCGGGCCTTTCTTTGTGGCAACAAACAGAAGGTGTGCAGAATGCTTTAAATTTTTGGACGAAGTTTAAAGCAGGTGCTAGCGCCGAAATCGATTTTTTGCTAACGCACAAGGGTCGGTTGGTGCCTATCGAAGTGAAAAGCGGTTCAGTAGGCAGATTGCGATCTTTGCACCAGTTCATTGATGTGTCTGAGTTCCGTTTTGCTGTGAAAATATCTTCTCAGCCTTTACATATAGAACAGGTCAAATCGTTGCAAGGAACAAGCTTTACGCTTTTGAATATCCCGCATTATCTAACGTATCGACTACTTGACCTCATAGACTTTTAGCCAAGCTGGAATGTAGTTCTGTAAGGCGAGAACCTCAGTTGTGGGATTCATAGACGTCGTTTCCTGAAGCGGCTGATCGAAAGAAGTATCAGGCTGAAAGCTTCTGCGTTTTAGCAATTTGATGAACTTGTTTGCCAGTTAAGCCGTCATCGTAAATAGTTAACGATGAAGGTGGCGCGACGTTGGCGCAGCGTCATTAGTTATGTGTCACAGCGACAGCACCAGAACTCTGTTGGATGATGTCAACTGGTCTTGCATGGCATGGATAGCTGAAAAAAGTACATTAGACCTCTGGATTAGGTGTAATGAGCCATTTTGAACGGAAGATAAAATGCACAAATCGAAATAGCAAATTCGCATTTGTGCACAAAATCGGGATTGTGGGTTCACATTTGTGCATTTTTGAGCAACGTTATTTTGCCTAGCTATCACAAGTCTTTGCGGAAACAGCATAGGAAAGCTCCAAAGTTCTTTTTTTATGATGTGGGCTTAGTGAGGGCGTTGACTAATTCTTTGCATGAACAACCAAGGCCAGGGACCTCTGAATTTGGAAAACTATTTGAAGCGTTTGTTGTTAATGAATTTGTAAAAATGAATGAATATACACGCTCTCGTTTTCAGTTCTCGCATTTGCGAGTTCGACATCAGGATGAAGTTGATTTGATACTAGAAAAACCTGGTAAAGAAACAATTTTGATAGAGATTAAATCGACTAACCAGATAGGCCCAAAACATGTTCGTGGCCTAAATAAGCTTCATGGCACCTTTGAAAATGTGAAGCCATATTTGCTTTCTCAGGATAAAACCGCCCGTACTATTGGCGAAACAACGTGTTTGCATTGGCAAGAAGGCATAGCAGAAATATTCGACGGTTCTCTATGAGTTCAAGATGTAAAAAGTACATTGAGCGTCTTGAAAAAGGTACATTAGGGTTCTGAAAAAAGTACATCTGATGTACTTTTTTCAGCTGTCAGCTGCGAGTAATTAAAAGGTGAGACCTTGTAAGCTAGACTCATGGCGTCTGTAGATTCTTTCCTAAACTTCTATGATGACTATTCAGAAGCAGTGCACCCAGAAATTCTGAGCTATATTTCAGAGAATAATCAGATAACACAAAAAGGTTATTGCAACGATGATTTCTGTGCGTTGGCTACCGAGCGCATCCGGTCCTTCTTTGGATTGCCTAACGCCCAGGTCTTCTACTTCCCGAACGGCACTATTTGTAACATTGTTGGCCTCAAAGCTATGCTGCGGTCTTTTGAATCGGTTATTTCAGCAGACAGCGGACATATCAACACTCACGAAGCTGGCGCTTTGGAAGCAGCTGGCCACAAAATAGTGAGTCAACCAGGGATAAATGGAAAATTAACGCCTGAGCTTGCAGATCGGGCATATGAAACCTATGAAGATGAACATACTGCTGTGCCGAAGGCTTTATATCTAACGCAGGGGACAGAAGTCGGCACGGTTTATATGTAGTAGATCATATTTTATGCAGGGAAGCATGTCGCATCGTTAGGGGACAGGATAACTGCCATGCCAATATCATTGCTATGGGCTGAGTAGTCAGCTCACTGTTTGGCTGGGGATTTACTGCTTCTCAAATTCGATTTTGACCGACACGCTAGAGGATGTGTAGAAAACGGCTTTAGAGTAGAATAAATGCAAAGTTTTTTCGGCGTTCTATCTTTTATAGTTATTTTTGGGGTCACGTTTCCGTATATTCGAGATATTTTAAATCTTAAAGCCAAGCCATCTAGAAGTACGAGGCTTTTATTTTTTGTATTAATGTCGACAACTCTTGTCATTCAAAGCAGAGATTTCACGTCTTGGGTGCTGGCTTTGACTGTCGCAGAAGTAGCAAGCCAGATTCTTTTGTTGGGACTTTCCTTTAAATATGGACTGGGTGGTTTGCAGCGGTTAGATGTTATAAGCTACGTCCTCTTTACGATCGCTTTGACGGGGTATCTTGTTACTGGAGAAACTTTAGTAGGCTTAGCCCTTCTTTGTCTTACTGATCTTGTTGCTTTTGTGCCCACTATTGTAAAAAACTTTAAAGATCCCAAATCTGATACACCTTTATTTTTCTTTATGGGAGTTGTTGGCGGGGTATTCTCGGTTCTTGCTGCCGACGATTTGACTGATATTAACGAGATTTTAGTGCCTGGATACATAGCGGTTATTAATCTTTTCCCCTTGCTTCCTTTAATTAGCGAGCCGCTAAGAAAGAAGTTTGTGTCTTCTTGAGTTCAGCTTTCTATCTTGGTGCCTGCTTGCCATAACATTTGAAATATCTGTTTTTGTTGGCTTGCAAGAGCTTTATTGTGAATTTCTACTCCGAAAACATCATGATTATCGTAGCTCAGTAGAGCGACGCAATCGTTATAGACGTACGTCTCGAACTCGATAGTAAAAATTTTCGGGTCAATATATCTTACTTCGTTAAATTTTGAATATCCAGCTACTTTTGAGTCTTGTTCCCATTCTTTATTATTGGTTAGATCTTGTATCGTGATGCTACTCGCTGCTCTCGTAATTTTTCGGCGAAGTTTGGGTCTATACCTGGGTGCTGACCTAGCTGTGCAAGCTCGAAAACTTGGATGAGGCCATTGGCCTGATTTAAATGGAAATTCATTTGATTTAGTCCATCAATGCCACGATATTCAATGGTTCGAGACCCTAAAGGTGATTTGTGTCTCATTTCAGTTAACGTGTTGATAACGGAAGGCAGTGAACGTTTCATTTTTTCTGCTTGTGCTTCAATTTCTGCAACCAGAAACTCCAAGGACCGCAATGAAGCTGCTTCGTAGTTTGTTCCATAGTGTCGTTTATGTGCAACAACTATTTGCTTGTCTAGTAGTTGCTCTAATAGCGTGTAAAGTTTTGTTCGTCCTGTGTCTAAGCCTCGTGAGATTCCCAAAACACTACTTCTGCCATGGCTATTTAGATAAAGAAAGACAGAAATCTCATCTTTTTCTAAGCCTAGTTCAGCTAAATAGCTTCGTATCTTGAGCATTTGAGTTTGTTTCATGCTGTATTACTGTAGCAATAAATGTCTGTCGTTTCAGACAACATTTATCTAGTGTGCGGAATCCTTTCTACCCTTGCGTAGATGAACAGTGTTTTGGCTAGGTGTTTACCCCTCGAAGGTAGCGAACCTTTCGTGCTGCATTCTTTCGATGTCAAGAGCGTACTTCCCGTAGGTTGGGAACATCAAGTAGCGCAGATTGTATGTGATAAAACAATTTTTCGAAGCCTAAAGCCAACTTCTGTAACTTCTCGTGAAGATCAAACAAAAGTGAGCTATGTGAAAGTAGGAACAGTACCTTCAGAAGAGATAGCTAGAGGGTTGTCGTGGCTAACTTGTTTATATCGAGGCCTTTTTTTTGAACTGGCTAAAGCGGTATCGCGTGAGTCGGTTTATTTGGCTGGTGGAACTAAAGCCGTAAATTTAAATATTCAAACTGGAAGCATGCGTTATGAATCTCATACAGATTCTAACCCGATACAAGGAATGTTGTACTTTACTACACACAACAACGGCGATGGCGGCGAGCTTGTAGTGGCAAATAACCCTAACGCAAGTTCTAAAGAAGAAGTAGATGCCGATTGCCAAGTGTTCTATCCACAAGCTGGTCAATTTGTTCTCTTCGATGCAAGAAAATTCCCTCACTATGTACGACCCTTGCAAGATAAAAACCAGTGGCGTATTGCAGCAGCAATGAATTTTTACACGCCTTCATGTTCAGAGAAACAGCGACCTGCTGATTTGAATGAACATCTGTATGGGAGAATGCCGATTTCTAAGAATCCTCCAGCTACTAATTACCACGGAATAAAAAGTTCTTTGTCTCTTGGCTAGAAATAGCACAACGAAAGACTAAGCCGATTAGGTGATGCTATAGTTTCCTTTTTCAGTATTTTCGCTGCGAGTACTCTAAGGAATATCCAGGAAATTTTTACCCAGCATTTCTAACAATTGTTAATATTATTTTGTTTGCTCCGCTGATGAAAGGGAAAAATGCTGGCCGATTCCAAATAAGAACTCGCTGACACGTCATTTGCGAATATAATGTTGTTTTTTCGCAAAAATAAGTCCTGGTAGCTAGAAGCCGTCCCATTCGTCTTCGGCTCCGCCTTGATATTGCGGTAGAGGCTCGGACGGGTCTGGCGGTGGAACGTCGGCGATAACGCTAAGGCTGGAAGGTGCCTCGGCAGGGTTCGTCGCCTGTTGTGCTGGCTTTACAGTTTGGTTTTGCGTGTCGCCATCTTGTTCTTTGTCGTAGCCGTAACACATTTTGACGCCGTCAACGTCGAACGGGCTGCCAAGCGAAACGACGGTATATGAAGACCAGTCGCCCGACTTCTTAAGAACGTCTATCTTGCCGTCGCCTTCAAGCGCTTTCTGTAGATCTTCGACAGGGGCCATGACAGCCCAGCTGCCTGATTTGGTTTTTCTAAAACTTGGGGCTTTTTTCTGCTCATCCATAAGGCCACAATAGCTGTCTGAGATTGTCTTTCCACATGCCTAAAGTCAGAAAATATTTCTCTAGATGGTTGATTCCTAGCCTATTCAGATCGTGATTCCCACGAAAGTGGGAATCACTGCAGAACCAGATCCCCGATTTCTCGGGGATGACGATCCCAGAATCAAGATAGAGCAAAAACGATAGCGCTACTTACACGCCGCTACCTGCGAGAACAGGTTTGCGTTCATTGGTTTCTGCATTGGCTGCGTCGGCAATTTCACCAGCAGCAGTAATAATAGTTCTCGCTTCAGGGCCAAGTTGTCGCTCTAAAATATTTTCTGCCACAATAATTGCCTGACAGGTATTGGGAACAATTTGCGTCCAACGCAAGTAGCCGCCGAGAAAGCCAGCAAGACGGTCGCCAACTTCTTCTAAATGGAGCAGCAGTTTTTTATCGTCGGCGAGTAGTCGTTGTAGCTCAGAATAGATAACTGGCAGCGAGATCTCTAAATCAACAGATGGCGAAAAAGGCCAGTGCTTCCAAGGCATGCCGTATTCATCATAGGTATGCAGGTTGTGGTCGGAAGGGATTAGCGAAACAACAAAAGCATAGTCGCTTTCTCGCAGCCAGATAACCTCTTCCTGTCGCCTGACTTTGCGATGATCAGGGCCGTAGCCTCCTGGTCGTTCACAAATAGCGAGACGGTTTTTGATAAACCAGCGCATATTTCGCGGCTCAATTCCTTGAGCCCATTTTCCTTTAGCCATTATGCCTTTCCTCAGCAAACACTGCGCGCGCCTCGCCTGTTGCCTGAACATCATGCACTCTAACAAGCTTCGCTCCGTTAATCAATGCATATGATGCTGTAGCTATCGACCCAACAAAGCGTTGATCGGTCGCCAGCGGCTCTAGAAGCTGGTCTGCGTCTGCGAGAAGCTGCCCGAGCATAGTCTTTTTGCTTATGCCAACAGCAACGGGCCATGGCGATTTGGTTAACACGTCGAGATTTGCAAGCAGTGCAAGGTTATGTTCTAGTGTTTTGCCAAACCCGAAACCTGGATCTATCCAAACATTGGTAACGCCAGCGTCGTTGGCTTGTGTAGCTTTAGCAAAAAGATAGTTAGCTACGTGCGACACCACATCGTCATAGTGTGGCGATTGCTGCATGCTCTGCGGTGTGCCTTGCTTGTGCATTGCTACCCAACCCGCGCCTGTTTCGGCTGCAACTGGCCATAACGAAGCGCTAACATCGTTAATGATCGTAGCCCCAGTGGCCACAGCTCGGCGTGCAACTTCAGGTTTATAGGTGTCGATAGAAACAACACCATATTCGCTGAGTTCTTCAATAACAGGCAGCACCCGAAAAAGCTCGGTTTCAATGTCGACCATATTGGCCCCAGGCCTAGTTGATTCGCCGCCCACATCGACAATGTCAGCTCCTTCAGCAAACAGCGCTTTGCCTTTGGAAATGGCAGCGGCGGCCCTTTGATAAAGGCCGCCGTCGCTAAAAGAATCTGGGGTTGCATTAACGATCCCCATTATGAGAGGACGATCAACTCTTCTCAAGTTTTTATAACAACCGTTTTAGCGATTTTGTCATTTGGCACTTGGCGTAGATCATCGCTAAAGATCATGACGACTGTAGCTATGCCGACACCAAAGCTAAGTAAGCTACCGAGCACAGAAATAAACCCTATGAAAGCACCTACGAAACTGATAAATGCGATTGCAGCTGAGATCAGTAACCGTTGTATAACTATTTCTGAAGTAAGCTTTTCTTCGCCTGTTTCTCGGATAACTTGGAGGCCGAGAATTTTTTTCCCAGGTGTGGCGCCTTCTTTTTCGAGGAAAAAGTATTCATACCCAAGCACCAAAATGTTGACGCCAATAATGGCAAGTGTGAAATAGTTAGGTCCGCTCGTGACTGTAACTTCGATAACTCCTGAGCTGACTGTTTCAGAACTTCTAAGCAGGAAGCCAAGAGGAATCGCGAAGATGATTAGTGCAGGAATCAGAAGAATCAAGCCATCGATAATGCGTGCGCCTAAACGCAACCATGGGTCTGCTAGTCGGTTTTTAATATCGCCAGAGGATTGACCGCTGTTGTCATAAGGTCGTGGGGCATCTGCTGATTGCGGTCCACCTTGCCATTGTGCTCCGTCCCAATAGCGTACAGTTCCTTGCGGGTCGCCTGCTGCGTTATACCACCCTGGTGGTTGGCTGTTTGTATTCATCGTTTCCTCATCTGTGTGTGAACGCAGAACAGTGTACTCGGCAAATGATGTGTCAGGCGACTTTCTAGCTTGGTTTGTTGATAGCAGCATGTTTTTTGTGATGTAAACGCCACCATAAGGCAAGCAGAAACATCGCAGCGACCGAAAGCCCTAAACCTAGACCAGGAATTGCTGTTGAACGCAACCGAAAGTTGCTTGTCGCAAGTATTTTGCCGCTTGGCGTTTGTGCTTGCACTTCGACAAAAGAAACCCCGAGCGATTTCATGTCAACATCAACATCAACCAGGCTAACACCTGGAGGTATTGCTATCGATTTAGTTTGTTCTTTAAGAGCAACTTTGTCGCTTTTAAAGGTTAAATCTACTTTTTTGGTGCCTTGTGAGTTGTTCGTTAGCGTTATCGGGATCGTCGCTTGGGGTGAAGTTATTGTTAGTGACTGGTTTATGGGTAGCGTGACGTTGCCCCATTCTGCGTCGATTTCCTGGTTGAGTTTGGTCAAAGCAGTTGCCGTTTTCTCAATCGACGGTTGTGTTAACGCCTCTGTTAGTTGGTTTTTGTAGTCGAGAGGGCTGGTCCCTTCGCTGCTATAAAAAGTCTCGAACTCTTGAATTTGTTGAATCACATCTTTGAGTTCGCCCGCGACTGGTTCAAGTCGATCGTTGCTGACAGCGACCTCGTTGACCTCTTGCCTCAAGTCCATCGCTGTTAGGCGGTCTGAAAGAACCCAATTGTTTGTGCTGATTGCTTCGAAAAAGGTTTCTATGTGTCGAGTTGGTGTTTCTTGAGTCAACAGTAGTGCTGTTGGTTCGTCTTTGGGTTGTTCCGCTACATATGCTAGGAGTTCACTAGTAGCTTGGTAAGGGTTTGGCGTGCTGGTAAAAAGCTCGACGGGTTCGGTGTTTGCCGCGAGTGCTGCAACGCCTGCTATGTTTTGGCTTTCGAAGTCGGCGTGGCTAACTAAAATATGTTCGAGTTTGCTTATCTGTGTTGTTTTGTTTATTGTTTCATTGCTAAAAGGTGTTGCGATTACAGCTGTCGGCGAGATTTCTTTAGCTCCTAAAGTGTCTAGGTTATTGCGGTATGTTTGAAGCAGTGTAGGATAGAAGCTTTCCTGGCCGACATGTGCGAGCGCTTCGATATCTAGCGGATTTGTTTGTGCCGCAAAAACAGGTCGGTCGCCTATGGCGGCGAAAAGGTTTTTAGCGTCGTTTGGGTTTGCGCGCAACTCTTCGGCGTAGGTTTCTGTTATGCCAAAGGTGGCAGTCAAATTTGGGTGACGAGCTAGGAGCTCACTAGTTATCTTTGTATCGGCGTCAAGTAGCAGGTACACAAGCAGCTCTTTCGCTGCCTCTTCATCAGGTTTGATGAGGTGGGTTTGTGTTGAAGCCAGCACTGTCTCAGCTGAGAGTAGGGCAATGGCCAGCCGGTACGGGCCAGGAGCCGGTAAAAGCAACCCGTCTTGTGTGCTCGATGCTGTTTTGATAGGCAGTGTTATAGCAAGGTCACCGCTTTGTGTTTCAGCTTCTTTAATTGTTTGGCGGACTCGGTGAATAGGTTTTTCGGTGTCGCCGTTAGTTTCAGCAGTTGAATAGATAGTGACGTCTATCACAGCGTTTGAAGTGTCGGCTGCTGGTTCTTTCAGTACAATCGTGAACTGCCCGTCTTCTGGGAGTGTGAAATCTTGTGTTTCGATTTCGAGTGTTTCAACAGTAGCGTCGATGCTAGTTTCTTGCGCAGCTGCTTTGAACGGCGCAGACAATAGCAAACCGCTTACTATGATGATGAAGAAAAATGCTACTTTGGTTGAGAGAAACGGGTGCATGGTACGCCAGAAAATAGTTTGCCGTTTCTTACTGTAGTTGCATATGGTTTATGGGGGTGGGACTAGCGGTAAGGAAGAAGGACTATGTTTACAGGAGACACTTTGCAGCAAATGGAGTCAGCGTTGGCGCCTGTGAGCGCAGCTTTTGTTGACGCTGGCTATTCTTTTTACCTGGTTGGTGGTGTGGTTCGTGACCTTTTTCTCGAAAGCGATAGTTGTGACGTTGATGTAACAACCGATGCGCTCCCTGCTCAAATCAAGGCGTTGCTGGCCCCTTTCGCTGCGAATCTTTGGACCCAAGGCGAGCGTTTCGGTACCATTGGCGCTCATGTTGAAGGCTATGATATTGAAATTACGACACATCGCGCCGATGCCTATGACAAGCATTCGCGTAAACCACTAGTGCAATTTGGCGACAACATACAAGATGACGTAGCGAGGCGAGATTTCACTATTAACGCTATGGCGCTGTCACTGCCAGATCGAACGCTGTTTGACCCTTATGGCGGCCAGAAAGATTTAGAAGCGAAGGTATTGCGCACGCCGCTTTCTCCTAGTGTTTCTTTCGTTGATGATCCATTGCGTTTGCTTCGTGCGGCGCGTTTTATTTCTCGATTTGATCTTACTGTCGACCCGCAGCTATTGTCTGCGGCGAAAGAGTTTGCTTCTCGTATCGAGATTGTTTCAGCCGAACGAGTGAGGCAAGAATTCGAGCGGCTCTGGGCACAACCAGAAGCGGCAGAGGGTTTTGCGTTTCTGTCGTCGGCTGGCTTGCTAGACGAACTGTTTACTCCTTATAAAGCATTGACAGAACCGCAAAAACAGCAGGCCAGACAACTTGCAACTGCGCCTATTTCAGCTTCTGACGCAGCGCTTGTGCGCCGTAGTGGGTTTTTGTGGTTGATGCGAAATGATGCAGCTTCAATTCTGAAACGTTTCAAATATTCAAACCGTGACATCAAACAAACGCGTGCGTTGCTCGCAGCAATGAACCACACGACACGTACAGGTTGTGATGCGTACCATGTGCGAAAAACAATCAGCGAGCTGGGGGTCAACCTTGTGGCTGATCTGCAACATCTTGCGAGAAACCTGAGTGAAGTTTGTGGCGTCGCGAGCGCAGAGTTTTTTGCTCTTTATGAAGAGCTTGCTCAGTCAGAAGACATGGGAGATTTCTCTCTTCCGCTTTCTGGTCAAGAAATAATGACGCTGCTGGGCATAGAAAGTGGCCCTGAAGTCGGAAAGGCAGTTGCCATATTGCAAGAGCATCGTTTGCGCAGCGGCCCCCTCACCGCTGAAGAAGCAACGGCACTTTTGCAAGGCACAGCAGTTGCTTAGTTCTGTTTATCCCTGGGTCTAACTGGGAATCTTACCCAGGTTGCAAAAGAGTCTCCAGCGTCGACCAAACGACGAACGCCCGTTGGAAGGTCAAGATTTAAATTTTGAGAAATCTTAGGTCTACCTCCTCCGAGTTGGCGAACAAAAGTTTGCAGGCGTTTGGCTCTCAAGCCCCTCTGCCCCGAGCAGCGAAATAAATGCCGTTACTTTTAGTGGTTTTTGCTTTACAATGGTGATACGACAACCGATAAGGTTGCTGTGGAACGGGCAGAAAAATGAGCGACACCAAAGCAAAACCAAACACCCCGAAAAAAAGGGGGTTCAAGCGTTCCTCTTCGGACGCGTCTGTGGCTCAAACTCTGCGGATGCTAGCCAAAGGTAAGCCTGTTCCTGTTAATCGTTCTTTCGAACTCTGATCTCAGGAAGTGCCCGATAGGGATCAATTACCCCCATACCCCTATGATGTCACGCTAAGAGCGCTGACCAGGTTCGACCGCATCTCACTTTTTCGTTTCTCCTGCGCCGACGACAACGAGCACTCTCAAAGAGTCGAAGAAATGATCCGCAGCGAAGTATACAAAATGTGGAGGAAGAAGACCGAAAGGATTCGTGTCTTGGTAGCCAAGCAGAACAAGCCCAAAAAAATTATTGGTCTGATCGCTTTCGAGGCATTCATAGACGGAAACGTCTTCGGGTACGTTCATCTACTCGCAGTCACCCACGAACGGCGACGAGAAGGCATAGCAACCGCCCTAAAACAAGCAGCGCTCGATCAAACCGCTACTGATGGGTGCATAGGTATGGAATCCAAAGTCGCCCTCGAAAACATTCCCATGCAGCAAGTCAATAAATATTGGACCCCAGAAATCGAACCTTCTGAAGAAATTGGCGGCGAAGGATTCCTAAAAACAGTCATCCCATACGAACAAGAAATATAGCTAGACCTAGATGGACATCTCAAAGCCCAATAATCTGCCAGCTTTGAGGTGGCTCACGCGTTTCTTGGTCTTGCTGCACAAGCCTCGCTAAATCATAGAAACTCCTCCAAAACCCGATCGCTGCTGACCCTGAGCGACGGGGGCAAGTCGGCAAAAAGGCTATTTTTAGAGAAGTAGCTGATTAGTAGGTAAAACGATCGATCTATGTGACCAAGGTTATATAACCTCTAGATATATACTGGTTTTTAAGATTGAATGGAACTGTTGGCTATTTGATGGGCATCATATGAGTAACAAAAGATTTCCAGGGCTTGTCTCTGGGCCAGTGCAAGAGCGTGATCGTTCTCGTAACCCTCTGTGGAAGATCCGCCGTTTTGTGTTTGGCGGGTTCTTGCTTGGCTTGTTGGGTGTCATCGCGCTGTTGGCTTACAATTTCAATTTTGTAGATTTGCCAGACGACATTAGTGAAAGTTTGCAAGAAGAGAACGTTATCTGTGCCAGCGATGTAACCGAAAATTGTACGGTTGACAATGCAATGGCTGCTGGTGCGACAGTGGACGAGGATCGTGAACTTATCGAGCCTGAAGACTTTGATGAGGTGCCTCAAATTTTTATAGATGCGTTGCTATCTGCTGAAGATAAAACGTTTTATACCCATTCAGGTGTTGAAGCTTCAAGTTTGGTGCGTGCTGCTGGCCGTTCGGCGATGGCGCTTGCTGGTCGCGGCGGTGTGGTGCAAGGTGGTTCGACTATTACGCAGCAGTATGTCAAAAAAGCCTATATTGACGAGAAAAATACATCTACGTGGAAACGAAAAACTATGGACCCTGTTTTGGCGCTTAAGCTAGAGCAAAGGTTGGCAGACGAGATCCCTGAGTGTTCAAGCGGTGATAAGAAACGTTGCGTCAAAAATGAGATCCTTAGAAGGTATCTAAATACGGTTTACTTTGGAAGAAACGGATCAAATCTTGCCTATGGGTTGAAAGTGGCGTCAAAGACGTACTTCGGAAAAGAAAATATGCAGGAGCTAACATTAGAGGAAGCTGCTTACCTTGTGGTGACGCTTCGCGCTCCAGAAAGTGCTTCTCTAGGCACTGATGGTTCATTTATCGGTGATCCTAAGCAGTTGAGATTTCGTATTGACGCAACCCTTGGTTTGATGCTCAAAGAAGGCTACATAACCGAAGCTGACATTGCTAAGGCGCAAGCCGACATGGACGCAAACGCATCTCCTGATAAATATGATGGCGTTGGTCTCCCTACATTCGTTGAAGCTAGAACAACAGATACTAAAACAAAGGGCAGCGATTTTGGTTCTAGGTACTTTGTTGATGCCACAAACCAAGAATTGGCAGAACTTGCTGAAAGCGGCGATGTTCGCCAAGGCGGTTTGAAGGTCTACACAACACTTGATTTAGCAAAACAAGAACAAGCACATAAAACAGTAACCAACTATGTAAAGGCAGATAATCCGCAGATGCCTAATGCTGCGCTTGTTAGCGTTGATAGTAACGGGTTAGTGCGTGCGATGGTTGGAGGTACGAACTACCAAGAACGTCAATTTAACTATGCTCGTGATGGCTATACACAGGTCGGCTCGTTGAATAAAACATTCGGTTTGGCGGTTGCTCTTGAGCAAGGGCTTTCCATGAACTCGCTTCTTGTGGCGCCAAGCGAGATGGTTTTCCCTAAAGCAAACGGTGGCGAAGATTGGGTTGTCGGCGGTGGAATAAGTGACTTCCCAGACGAGCAACAGCCAAAATACGGCAATCTGAGAGAGGCGACGGAGCGTTCGTGGAACACTGCGTATGCTCAGCTCATTCAGCTAGAGCAAGTTGGCCCACCTAGGGTTGCGGCTAAGATCGAAGAGTTTGGTATTCGTGCAGTTCCAGAATCGCAGCAAGTGCCTTCGCTAATCCTTGGTGTTAACGGAGCTACTCCGATGGAAATGGCTTCTGCGTATTCAACGTTTGAACGCGAAGGCGTCAAAGTCGATCCTGTGATTATCGAAAAGATTGAAAATAGCAGGGGTGAAGTTATTTGTTGGTATCCGTCAAACGGCAAATGTGAATCAAAAAGCGCCGAACGTCCACAACGTAAAGCGACTCAAATTATTGACGCAGAAATCGCGCGTCAGATAAACGGTGCGCTAGTTGATGTCGTAAAAAGTGGAACAGGTAAAAACGCAAATCAGATCCCTCATGCTGCTGGAAAAACAGGTACGACGCAGGACTATCAAGCTGCCTGGTTTGCAGGGTTCTCTTGTGATTTAACGACCACCGTGATGATGGGGTATGAGGGCGAGCTTCGTATGAGCGACGCTGTGAATCAAGCCAAGGGCAATGACGTGCTGCCTATGCGCGAGTTGTTTGGCGATAACGCTAGCTCTAAAGGTAATATAACAAGTGGTTTGCCTGCAAAAATGTGGGGCGACTATATGAAGGCTATTGATAAGCCTGCGTGTAACGGTATTAACGTTTCAACAAACTATACAGGTAACGTGCTGGGGCAAGAGTTAGTCACAAACCTTGACGTGTGTGGTGCGGTTCCTGTTCCACAACCGCAGCCTGACCCAAATCAACCAGGAAACCCTAATCAACAACTGCCTGTTGACCCTACGCAGCCAGGTAACGGTCAGCAGCAACCTGGCCAACCTCAACAGAAACTAGAAGATCTTGTTCTGCCTGACGGTCGTGTGATTTCAGCTGACCAACTTCGATTCTTGAGCGAAGAACAGATTGAACAGCTGAAAAATGGTGGACAACTGAGAAATGGGCTGCGAAATGGGCAGGTGCAAAATGTTTCTTTCAGCGGGTCGTTGGCTTTTCAAGAACAAGTGGCGCAACAGCCCGCACAGCCTTGCCTAGTTTATGAAGGTAACGGCAGATGGGTGAGTTCTAACTCGGCTGCTAACCCAGCTGGTCCAGCTACTTCGATGCCTGAGACGACGGTTCCTGAAACGACGATGCCTGAAACTACCATGTCTGAGACAACGCTTCCTGAAACGACACAAAAGGTTCCAACGACAAGAGATCAGCCGCCAACGACTCTTCAGTCGTCTACAACTGAAGAAGGCGTTGAACCAACGGTCGATGAGAGTTCGACGACTAAAAAGGAAGAAGAGCCAGGTCGACCAACTTCTCCAAGAAAGCCTAACGGCAACTAGTCGCCCAACTTCGACCTACAGATTCTTAAGCATAATAAAGAGCATCTCTAAAAATTGTAGATGTCATACGTATTTCCGCTGCGCTTGGCGCACTAGTACGCAGCTTGTAGCGGATTTCCGTTAGAACGTTCTGGTAGAAAAACAATAAATAGAAATACCTAAATAACGATGCGTAGTTGTGTGTGTCAAATTTGCCGCTAGCCTTAAAAGGTCCTAGCGTGCTAGGTCAACCCCTGCTCTCGACAGTCGAGAGCTCCAGTTTATGGGTCCATAGGGAGGACATATATGCGAGCGTATGAGCTCATGGTTATTTTTACATCTGATTCAGAAGAATCTGATGTGCAAACCTTCATTAACAGATTAGGCGACCTTGCCAAAGAGGCAAGTGGGTCGTTGGAAAAAATCGATAAATGGGGCGTAAAAAGATTTGCATTCGAAATGAAGAAAGCTCGTGAAGGTTTCTACGTCGTTCTTGAATTTGTTGCGCCAAATGCCTTATCTGAAATAGATCGAACATTGCGTCTTGCCGATCAGGTTATTCGGCACAAAATTATTCGACTACCGTTGGACGAAGCACATAAGCGTGGCTTGTCTGCTGTAACAGATTAGGAGTCACTATGGCTATGGATAACACCGTTACTGTTACAGGTAACGCAACCAGAGAGCCCGAACTTCGCTTCACACCTTCAGGTCAAGCTGTTGCTAATTTCGGTTTAGCGGTGAATCGCCGTTGGCAAAACCGTAAAACGCAAGAGTGGGAAGAAGCTGTTTCGTTCTTCGACGTTACCGTATGGTCACAGCTGGCAGAAAATGCTGCTGAGACTGTCGCAAAAGGAACTCGAGTAACAGTAACTGGTCGCCTTGACCAGAGAAGTTGGGAAACCCAAGACGGCGACAAGCGGTCAAAGGTGGAAATCGTTGCCGACGATGTGGCGGTAAGCCTACGTTGGGCAACAGCAGAAATTAATCGTAATGAAAGAGCCGAAGGTGGCCGACCAGCTGGGAATAGTTCTCCACAGCAATCAGTGCCAGCGTATAACCCAGATGAGGAGCCCTTCTAATGAGTAAAAGTAGCAACACAAGAAAACGTGCAAAGTTCGCTGATAGCGATCGCAAGATGAAGAAACGCATCAGTCCAATCAATAGCGAAAAAATCACCTACATCGACTATAAAGACGTTGATCTTTTGAAGAAGTTCATGTCTGACCGGGCGAAGATCAAATCTTGTCGAGTAACAGGCAATACTGTTCAGCAGCAGCGTGAAGTAGCAAAAGCTATTAAAAACGCTCGTGAAATGGGTCTGATTTCTTATACCAGCCGTGTGACGACACAACGTCGTGGTCGTGGTGATCGCAATGATCGCGGAGATCGTGGACGTGACCGTGGTGATCGCGGAGATCGTAACAAGTCGGCTGAGTCGCCTAAGGACGAGAGTGCAGCTAAAACAGAAGTTGTTGAAACAACAACTGAGGCTGCTGAAACGAAGGAGAGCTAAATGAAAGTTGTTTTGTTTGAATCTGTTTCAGGTCTTGGCAATCGAGGAGACGTCGTCGATGTTTCTGATGGCTATGGCCGCAACTCATTAATTCCTAAAGGTTTGGCTCAAAAAGCTACTGAAGGAACAAAAGCACAAGCTGATTTGATGAAAAAAGCGTGGGAACAACGTAACGCTAAAAACAGAGAAGCAGCTGAAGAGCTCGCAAAGTCGTTGGTAGCAAAACCAATCATTATCTATGTTAAAGCTGGTGGCGAAGGTAAACTTTTCGGCTCGGTAACAACAAGCGATATTGCTTCGTCGATAGCAGAACAATCTGGTGTAGAAGTTGATCGAAAGATGATTACTCTTTCTGATCCAATTCGTACCCTAGGTAGTTATTCTGTGGCAGTGAAACCTCACCCAGAGGTGCAGTTTCCTGTCAGCGTTGAAGTACTTTCAGAGTAAACTTGTGGAAACTGTGGATAACGTTTGGGGTTTCTTATCAAGAGAATCTCAGACGTTATCCTCACTAAAGCAGCCATATCGAGCAGTTTTCCACAGAATAAATACGTTATCCACAAACTGGATAGAGAAATTCACAGGCTGTAACCACTAGTAATCCACAAGCGTTTGGGAGGATACTTTCATCATGGCAAAACTTTCTTCCCGGGTACCTCCACATAATTTACGTGCTGAAGAGTCTGTGCTGGGAGCCATGCTGCTTTCTCGTGAAGCGATAGCAGATGTCCTTGAATCGCTTGATGCAGAGCATTTCTATAAGCCTGCCCATGGCCATGTGTATGACGCAATAGTTGGGCTTTATGGCACGGGTAAGCCAGTTGATGCGGTGACTGTTGCAGAAGAACTTAATCGATCAGATTTGCTTGATGAAATAGGCGGCCCAGATTTGTTGCTTTCGCTTCAGGCTTCGACTCCTGCGATTAGTAACGCTTCGCATTATGCAAAAATAGTTGAAGAACACGCATTGCTTCGACGTCTAATAGCTGTAAGTAGCGAGATTGCCGAAACGGCCTACGGCGTTCCCGACGATGTTATTAAAGCGGTTGATGAAGCCGAAGCGAAAGTGTTCGACGTAGCACAGCGCCGTGTAACAAACACTACTGCGGTGATCAAAGATTTGCTTTCGGCGAACCTTGACCGTCTAGAAATGCTCTATGAACGCGGCGACGAGATCACCGGCCTTCAGACAGGGTTCATCGATTTAGATGAGATGATGGCTGGCTTGCAGCCAAACGCGCTGTATGTTTTGGGTGCTCGCCCTGCGATGGGTAAAACAGCGTTTGCGTTGGGTATGGCGGCGAACGCTGCGATGAAAGATCAGAAACCTGTTCTTGTGTTCTCGCTAGAAATGAGCCAGCTTGAACTTTCGCAGCGTATCATCTGCTCTGAAGCCCTTGTCGACTCGTCACGAATTAAAACAGGAAAAATTCAAGAAGACGATTGGAGTCGCATCAGCAACGCCGTTGGTCGTCTAGCTGAAGCTCCTATTTATATTGACGATAATCCCCATACTTCTGTGATGGAAATTCGTGCGAAGGCTCGTCGGTTGAAAAGTCGCGTGGGTGATCTTGGCGCTGTTTTTGTTGACTATATCCAGCTGATGACAGGGCGCAGCAACGCCGAAAGTCGTCAAGTTGAAGTGTCAGAAATTAGCCGTAACCTCAAAATTTTAGCTCGTGAACTTGAAGCCCCTGTTATTGCGCTGGCGCAGCTTAACAGGTCGCTTGAGCAGCGTGTCGATAAACGCCCGATGCTCTCAGATCTTCGTGAATCAGGTTCGCTTGAGCAGGACGCCGACGTTGTTATGTTCTTGTATCGAGACGAAATTTATGATGAAGAGTCGCCAGACAAAGGCATCGCAGAGGTCATCATCGCAAAACATCGTAACGGCCCAACTGGCAAAGTGCGTTTAGCGTTTCGAGGTCAATATACCCGTTTTGATAATATGGCACGTCCTGCCCCTACCGATTCTGCAAGCGGCGGTTTCTAAAGCAGTTATAGCTCTATTTCGTTATCGGGAAAGATAAAAACGTCTGGCGGCGGTGTATCTGGCAATTGCATTTGTGTAAAAGTTGTTGTCGTCGGTGCAGGAGTTTCGATAAAGCTAGGCGACGATGTTCTGCTTTGCTGAATTATTGCGATTAAGGTAAGGCAAATTGCTGCGGTTACAAGCGTCTGAAATAGTATAGTTGTACGCCTTGAAGCTTGCTGTATAGCAGGGCGGGTAAGCTCTTTGGGGAGCTGCCCGATGATTTGTCCCTCTTTCACAACCGACGGTCTATATGTCGAATGTTTCTTCTGCTTTTTCGTAGCGATAAATTCCGACACTCTTTCTAATCGACTTTTTTTTGCATAAAGTGAAAGTTTTTCTCTGAGAAAGGCTCTAGATAAGCATTGTTGCGATCGCCCAGATAACCATTGCCAGACCTAACACAATTTGAACGATAGATCGTAGCATAGGTGGTTTCTCTAAAGCGCCCTCTTTGGGGTTTGCGGGAGGCCGCACCAACGCAAGAGTTGTCCCGACGACAAGAGCTCCTCCTAAGGCAAGCAGAAGGAGCGGAAAGAAGTTTTCGCCTAATGGGAATGAGTTTTCGGTCAAAATCATTGATCGCATTCTTAAGTTTATCAGTCTAGAGGTCGATTCTATAAGTGCCGGTGACCACCCTTTCGCCGGAGCGAATGGTGCGTTGTTTAACGATAACGCACCAAAGAAATAGGGTAGAAGTCGTATTCCTCCACATGCATTGAAAGACGTTTAGGCGTCTTCGGTCGGCTTCTACTCTTTTCTTTGCTTCGCGTTCGAAGCATGCATCTTTGTGCTTATTGCGCTGCCGTTTAGTGGTCTTCTTCTACGTATCAGGTAAGAAAATAGGTGAGGTCATAGGTAAAACGGGGATTGCTTATGCCACAAGGTGGTACACTAGCTGTTTATCTGTGTGGCTTGGAGGCTTCGTGGTACAAACATTTGCTGATTTAGGGGTGCCGTCTCCGATTGCTAAAGCGTTAGAAAAAAAAGGGATTGTTGAGCCGTTCCCGATTCAAGCAGCGACGATTGCTGATTGTCTTGCTGGTAACGACATTTTAGGGCGAGCGCCCACAGGCTCGGGAAAGACATTAGCGTTCGGTATCCCAGCGATAGCACGTGTTGGCAAAGCGGAACCAAAACACCCGAAAGCGTTGATTCTTTCACCGACGCGCGAGCTCAGCCAACAGATCAAAGACGAATTGGGGCCATTAGCAGCAGCTGTTGACCGTAAAGTTCTGGCGGTCTATGGCGGTTCGGATATTAAAAAACAGACTGCTGCGTTGCGTAAAGGGGTCGATGTTCTTATTGCCTGCCCAGGTCGGTTGTTGGATTTATTGCAACGCAAAGACCTTTTCCTCGGTGATGTGTCGCTTGCGATCATTGATGAAGCTGACCGCATGGCTGATATGGGTTTTCTTCCAGATGTCCGCCGTATCCTAGATGCTACAAAATTGGAGCGGCAAACAGTTTTGTTTTCTGCAACGCTAGATAAAGAAGTGCAAACGTTGGTGAAAAAGTATCAACGCAAACCAAAGCAGCATGAAATAGGTCCAGCCGAACCTGATATGAAAGCAATGTCGCACCGGTTTCTTAAACTAGAAAAACCTCAGCGTGTGGGCTTAGCCGCTGAGCTAATCGAAAAACATGGCTCAACGATTGTATTTTCTCGTACTCGTTATGGCGCAGATCGAATCGCAAAACAGTTACAACGGCAAGGCATTACTGCTGGTGCGATTCACGGAGGGCGCAGTCAAAATCAACGGACGCGCGCGTTGAAAGTGTTCACCGAAGGAGAAATTCAAGCGCTTGTGGCGACTGATGTCGCAGCGCGAGGCATCCATGTTGACGGCGTTAACTGTGTGATTCATTATGATCCGCCGCAAGATGATAAAACCTATGTGCATCGATCTGGGCGAACGGCAAGAGCGGGTGCTTCTGGCGTTGTTGTGTCATTTATCATGGATGATCAAGAAAAAGCGACAAAGGTTTTAAAAAAGAAATTGAAACTCGCTGTTCCGTTTGAAATAGTGCCGAAGGACACAAAAAATAGTCCTGCTAAACCTGCCAAAAACGGAAAATCTGCTACGAAAAAGAAGAAAAAGAAGTCTGAATCGACAGCTCAGAACCCTCTTCAGAAGAGTAAAAAAGAGAAAAAGTCTGGTTCTAAAAGGTCAGGGCGTAAACGCAGCAAGCCAAAGAATGGTCGTGCTAAGCAAGCTAACTCAAGCCCTAGTTCTTCTGGTCCCCGAAGGGCTAGGAAAAAAAAGTTGCAGAAATAATATAAATTTCTTATTTACTGGCAAATCGTTTAATTGCCTGATCGCCAGCTCCGATAGTTGAAATGTTAACTACTTAAGACAATCAATGAGGAGAAGTGATAATGAGTTCTGTAAAGGTTCGTTCTAAGCGAAAAATGAAACGTAAGGTGGCGGCGGTTGCGGCAGGCCTTATGTCTATTGCTGGGGTGGCCGGAGCGTCTGTTATTGTGCAGAACTTCATGTCGGCTGAATTTACAGCCACAGCAGCCCCCTGTCTTATTAAAACAGCTGGCACCGATGTAGCATTCGATGGCTTCGAATTTGCGACAGGTCCAGCGGCAACACCAATTGATAACGTCAATTTGACCGAAGAGCACATCACGATTAATGGTGTGACGGGTGACCGTGTAACAGCTAATGATGTCTATGTCATCACAAACAATTGTGACGTAGACTTGGAGGTTAAACTAACAGCTGGTGCACAAACAGGTGATTGGACACAGAAACACCTTGAGGTATGGCTAGGTAATACGGCAGCACCTGGTAACTACCCTAACATAACTACAGGTTGGGATGATGATCCGCTATTGTTCGAAGATACAACAGTGGTGCCAGCGCTTACAACAAACTATGAGACGGGCACCGTAACGCTAGCCGCTAATGGTGGAAGCGTGCCAGTTGGCATGGTTGTCTCGACGGGTGACGGAGCTGTTGTTACAGGAACGGGAGACGCTATATGGACTGTTCAAGCAGAGTGGCCATAAACTCTGATATGAATAGACAGTAGCAGTACGTAGGACAAGGGCGGCTTCGGCCGCCCTTGTCTGATATCTAGAAACGATGTACATATGGTCTTGCAAGTAAAGAAGAAAGCTAAGGGTAGAAGAAGAACAAGAGTATCGCAAACACACCGAGAGGTTCCTGCGAACGACGTGTCGCAGTCTCACATCGATGAAGAAGCAGATGTCAACGTCGAGAATTATTATCCGATGTTCTGGTCATCTGCCCAAGCAGCGATTCTGACGTTAGTTGTTCAATTCTGTGCCCCTATTTTCTTGTCACTGCAAATGGGTATCCCATCGGAGCTTCGTCTCTGGAAAAGGATCCTGCCATACTTTGCTTTGAGGACAGACTTCGAAACATTCCAAAGGATTGTGATGTGGTCTGCTCTGATAACAGCGACATGTCTTGCTATCTTTAGTTTCGCTAGTTTTGTCACCAAAAGAAGGTTGCAAGTGCAGGCAGGGCGAATGTTTGGCTGGCTCGACATTGCGTTGTTGGGCGGTATTCAGTTGATCAATATCTATCTGCTCGATAGCCTTAACGAAGCAAGGCAGTGGATGTGGGCTTTATCCATCATAGGTATCGTTGGGTTTACCGTTGGGATGTACATCGTTTGGGTGGAATATGCTGACCGTCGTGACAAAGAAGAAGCGTTTCCTCCTGATGACTCGTACCTTGCAGCGAACGGCTGAACCATTGAGTGTTCAACAAATTGTAATATTGGCCATTTAGGTGACAACCCAGCTTTATAACAGTGATTAGCCGCTGTTTGTCGAATATTGTTGTCTCTCTTGTTTAAGGAAATCCTCGACTTTGGGTGCAAGACTGAGTAGATTCAGCGTTATATCTACCAGTAAAGAGATTGAACAATGAAAAGTCCTTTAGTATCTTTCGGCCCTCTAGCGGTTTGTGTAGTTCTGATCGGTTCAGCGATTGTTGTGCCTTCAGCTGGTGCGCAAAGTTTGACAATCGAAGTGCCTGTCGACAAGTTCATTTCTGGCGAGCCTGGCAGCACGCAGTACATAGAATCGGTCGAAGTCGATGAATCTGACTATGGCCATGTTTGTGACATTGAGTTGCTTGCAAGAAATAGTTTGTCGATTCATGAAGGTAACGACCTTTTGGTTACTAGTGGAGACAGTCAGATTGTTTTTGCTGGGATAGAAGACGAGGCGCAGCAGGTAGAGCCACTTACCGCCGAGATCACCTTGGCTGGCCCTATTTTGTTAGAACTTCGTTTGGGCGAAGACGGCAAGTCAAGTATGGGTTTTGTAAGTACGTTCGATTGTGAAGCTGAACCAGTTGTTGAGTCTGCAGCGACGGTGTCAGTGCCTGCTGTCTCAACGACTGTTGAAACAGAACTTGATCTTACTGAAGTAACCAAGATAGATACTGGGAATGTCGAAGCTGAAACGACAATAACCGTTGCTGCGCCAGATGTGACGGTGGCTGGGATAACAACCGATAAAGCTGTTGGGGTGCCGACCATAGACGAGGTGCTTGTTGAGTTGCCAAATGTTCCTAAAGCTGAAGCTATTGTCGCAAAACCTACCTATACAGGTTAGTAGGTGGAAACCGCAACTTGGTAGCGTTCTGCTAGCCCGTATTTGCGGGACTTGTTAGCTTCTCTACTGCTATGGATGAATCGCCGCGAATTGATAATGCGTGATGGCCGCTACCACTGGAATAGTCTAGAAGACATCGTACCTCGATTTCCGATAAATTTCCGATAAATTTTTACCTGACGATTGCAGCGTCAGCTAGCTCATTTCACTAGTGTTTTAGCCGAAATGTAGGTGTGAGGTTTCGGTTTCTTCCAACACCACATTTTCAATGGTTGCGACGGTGGCGTTGGCGAGCAGCACTTGCATACGTGCTGCTTTTCCCAGCAATTTTTGTGTTGTCTCAAAAACCTGCCGCAACAACAGAACTTCCCGTTGCGTCACAATGGAATGCTACTCTCGCCATAGAAGCGCCAGCGCAGGTCGCCGCTGGGTCGCCTTTCTCAGTCCTGGTTAAAGGAGCCGCTCCGCAAAGTACAGTCACGCTACAGGTTCAAGGCAACTATGGCCCGCGAACCTTCACAACAGTCGCTAATGGGCAAGCTCGTTTTGACATCCCAGCAGCTGACTGGGCAGAATCAGGCACACTCACGTTACTTGCTTTTGCAGATGAACAAGTCGGCGTAAATCAACTAGAAATTCTGCCCGATGTAGCTGTTGACCCTGTCGATACCTACGTAGGCCCACGCACTGTGTGGGCAGACTCGCAAGATTTTACGATGGCGGTGACGGTTCCTAAAGACACGTTTGGCAATCCAGTCGCTGACGATACTGCCGTCGCCTATGACGTGACACGGGCAAACGGGCAAAGCCAAAAATTCACTTCAAAAACGCGAGGCCTTCTTTCATACATCACCGCTTTTTCAACAACTACCTCTGGTCGCAGTACTATTGCAATAACATCTGGCGACGCTAACGGCACGGAGGAAAGTTTTCTTGAAGTCGCTGGCCCACCTGCAACAATCACACTCACACCGCAAGATGAGCTGCCGTTAGCTGACGGTCGGACATTGCTTCGGTTGAGGACCGAGCAACTCTTTGACCAGTTCGACAACGAACTGCCAGACGGCATCATCGCTGACCTTCTTGTCAATAAGCAAGACACGATCGTGCGTCGTCTGCAAAAAACCGTACAAAAAGGTACCGTTGAGTTCACCGTCGAAGCACCAGACGAAGCAAGTGAACTGACCTTTATAGTTGCTATCAATGGTGTGCAAAGCGAGCCGCTTATCCTCAGTTTCGAAACTGCTGTGAACAATAACTTCTCAGCGACAAGCTGGCAGTTACAAGACGGTGAGTGGGTTACAGGCATCGGTGAAGTTGTGACCGCTAAAGGCAGCTATATTCCTGATGGCGCAGTGGCAACGATCACGCACGAAGACCGAACCTATGAAGGCGCTTTTTTAGAAGGGTTAGCGCTGATCGAAACACCATTTGATCCTGTAGGTAAAAACGTTGCCGTTCTTGACGCTTCGGCAATAGTCACCGCAGCGAAAACTGAAAAGCCAGAACCTCGCAGTCGTTTCGCCGCTTTGTTAGAACGCAAAGGGGAACGCAAGTGATGCGTAAACTTTCCCGAATATTGCGTGCACGTATAAAAAATCGGTGGACGTTTCGTTTCGGTTTAGCCGCAGCAGTCGCCCTTGTTGGATTTGTGGTGCTTACTGTTTCTGGCGCTGTTATGCGAGAAGTGACACAAGGCGGCGAGAAAGCTGACGTTTTTACTGACGCCGCAGAATTGCCTGACGCTCTACTTGATTCAGTGAGATGGCGAGATGACTCGCCTGATCTTCCACGTCAGATGGAGCCTCTAACACGCGACGACATCGCACAAGCATGGATTCGCGCATGGAGCCAGCCAGACGTTATCGCACAGACCGACGATATTTCTGGCTTAGAAGCTTATTTTTCGGCGAGCGCCCTTGACGCTATGGGCAGCGACGTACAGCGGTGGCGTAGTCAAAGCATCGAGCAAATAGGTCACGAGTTAGAACTAACGTTTTATTCAGAAGATGGACAAGTTGTAGGCCTTACGTCGCATCGCAGCGACTTTCTCTATACACAAACTGTTGGCAGCAAGCAGTTGCCGTTCCATAGCGAAGAAAGTTTTGAAGCGGTGCTTTTGCTTGAAGACGGCAACTGGCGTATACAGCATTGGGTTCGCCGAGACACGAAGCAGTCATGGTTTTTCGAACCGTGGGAGACGAAAGAAATAACGTTTGAAACCCCTCTTCATGGGTTGAACTATTACCCAGCACAAACACCGTTCATAGATTTTTTGCCAGGCTATAACGAACAAATTATCGAGCAAGATATGGCTCAAATGCAGGCATCAGGCACTGACACGGTACGTATTTTTCTCGACTTTGCTATTTTGGGCGGGCAATATGTAGACCGTGCTGAGCTCGCCAAAATCGAACATTTTATGGACACTGCAGCTGATGTAGATATAGCGGTTATTGTCACCCTTTTTGACGGACGCACCGACCACAGGGCAACATCATGGCACGGCGATGCGCAACATATACGCCAGATAGTTGCTACTCTTGGCAACCACGAGGCGCTAGCCATGTGGGATATCAAAAACGAACCTGATCGAGATGTGGGCATACATGGGGTGACGGTCGAGCAGCTTTATGCTTGGCTGCGGTTTGTTGCCGATGAGGTCAGAGAGCAAGACCCTCAAACACCTATCACTATTGGTTGGACGACGCCTGAGGCGATGCTTGCTGCGCCTGCGATTGGCGATGTGGTATCTTTCCACTTTTATGAGTCGCCTGACAAGTTGGCTGCAATGCTCGACGAGATCGAAAAGAAAGCTGATGGAAGACCTATCGTGCTTTCCGAGTTTGGTTTAGCGACATGGAAATCGCTAGTCGTTGGCGATGACGCAAAAGCACAAGCTAACTATTACGAACAAATATACGAGCAAATCGCCCCTCGTCTTGATGGAACAGTCGCTTGGACGTTGTGGGATTTTGCCGAAGCGCCGCCTGATGCAGGCCGCTTACCATGGCGTAGCGGGCCACAGAAAAACTATGGCCTCATCCAATCTGACGGTACCGAAAAACCAGCGCTAGAGATATATAAACAGCAGGCGATTGGTTGAGTAAGTTTCGGCCAGGAAACCTTAATGCATAGCCCGTAAGGCGAACCACGCAAAGGTGATAACAGCGAGGCCCCAGAGAAAAAGTTTCGCTTCTTTTTGTTTGTTGCGTGTGCGAAATAGCACAACTGCCCAAAAAAGTGATGCGATAAGTATCTGAATTTTAACGACGCTGTCGCTTGTGGGGAGAAGCATGTCGATGATAAACGATTTCATAGCATCTCTTTCGTGGCGATTGTTTCGATAGCCGCTACTGTTTTAACAGTGCAAGGTGATTGGAAATTTCTTACAAAACCTTTTTGGCTATTTTCTCACGTTTTTGCCGCCACAGTCATTATTTCTTGCGGTTTTCTTAGCCTTTGGCAGTTTGATCGGCTCGACGAGCGTCAAGAGCAGAACGCTGTTATTCAGCAACGAGCTTTGGGAGAACCTAAAACGTTTGCTCAAGCGTTGAAAGAAGCTGATAGCAACTATCAATACGTGGCTCTGGATGCAGTATTTCTTGATGAAGATTTTGCGCGGGTTGTTAACCGTTCGCAAAATGGTGTAGCTGGAGAGCATGTTGTTGCAACTGCAGAAATTTCTGATGGGACGATAGTGCTGGTGAGCCGTGGTTTTATTCCGCTCAACACGGCCGATCAGGCTCTTGAAGCTGTGCCTGGTGGTGAGGTAACCTTGACAGGGTGGCTGCGCGCAACAGTGACGAAAGAAACATTCGGAGCGCAAGATAACGGGGTGAGCAAAGAAGTTCCGCGTTTGGATGTTGATGCCCTCAAAAAAAGGTTACCTGCCGCACAAGCAGAGGTAGTGGCGCCTCAATGGCTACAGCTAGAGACACTAAATGGCATGCAGCCTCAAGGCCTTCCAGATGTTGTCCCCCTGCCGACGTTAAGTGAAGGTTCACATTTCTCTTACGCCGTGCAGTGGATTATTTTCGGATTGCTTGGTGTGCTGTTTTATGCGATGCTTCTTAAACGTGCAGCCAAAGGTGCAACCCACGCTACGGCATAGGCTTGATTTATATTTAAAAAAACGATTCGCAAGCCAGATAAGGTATGTCTTATGACTAAACATATTGTTCTTCTGCGAGCCATCAACCTTGGTGGACGCAATAAAGTAGCGATGGCGCCGCTTCGTGAAATGCTCGAAAAAAATGGCTATAGCGATGTCGACACCTATCTGCAAAGCGGTAACGCAGTTGTCGCATCTGAGAAAGAGTCGCAAGAAATAGCGCAAGATATTCGCGCGCTTGTGAAAAAACATTTCACTTGTGATGTGCCTATTATTGTTCGCAGTGCTGAACAGCTTGCAGCAGCCTGTGCTGCCTACCCCTATGGCGAAGCCAATCCGAAGCAGTCAGGCATTGTCTTTCTAGCTGCACCTGTTGACGGCGCTATCGATGCTTCCGCATTCGCTCCAGACGAGTGTGTTGTGCACGGCGGCGAAGTTTTTGTGCATTGTCCAACAGGTTTTAGAGATACGAAACTGACGAACAACTGGGTAGAAAAACAGGCAGGCAGCGACGGAACAAGACGTAACTGGAACACGGTTATAAAACTTGTCGAAATGGTTAATGGATAATGACGAAAGTGGAGTTCGTTCGTTTCAAAGCCGCTGACGAGGTTGAGCTGCAAGGTTGGTTACATCTCGCCGATGGCGATAGCGCCGTGATACATATTCATGGACATTCAGGTAACGGGTATGAAAATAATTTTCTAGATTACTTGAGCGAAATGTATGTTCAACAGGGCGTATCATTTTTTAGTATTGATACACGAGGGCGAGGTGTCATCAGCGACTTTGCGATGGGTTCTGGTTTTAAACACGCAGGCAGTTGCTTCGAGCTATTCGACGAAAGCGTACATGACATTGAAGGTGCGCTTACATATCTTCGATCTATTGGGAAGAAAACATTCCTTTTGCAAGGGCATTCATTGGGTTGCACAAAGGTTGTGAACTACATTGTTGCTCAAATGTGTTCAGATATCAGTAGCGTGGTTTTAATCGCGCCGACAGACATGGTTGGGTGGGCTGAAAGCGACCCGCAGCATGAAACCTACCTAGTGAAAGCGAAGCATCATATCGCAGCAGGTGAAGGCGAAGAACTTGTCGATGCACAGTGCTGGCCTTTGGATAAGGTTCCAATTTCGGCACAAACATATCCAACTATTTGCGAACGTGGCAGTTCGGCCGATATTTATAACAACCGTGATGGAGGTCCACTGCTCGGTCAAGTGTCACTTCCTATGCATATCGTGTATGGCGATGCAGATATAGGGATACAACGTATTGATGGCGCAGTGGACAGTTGGCTTGCTCGGGTCAACCCGATAAAGAACCAGAATACAACCATTTCAATTATTGATGGCGCGCAGCACAGTTTCGCGGGCTGCGAAACTGACCTTGCAGCAGCTATCAAGAAATTTATTGCCGTATAAAGATGTAGTAGATCAGACTTGTTCTACTACAAGAAATCTAGAAGTTCTCGTTTCCGTTCTCATCGAGAATGCTAGTATTTAGTTGCGTTTCAAAATTAATTGTTAAGCTTTTGCTTAACCGGTGCGATATAATGTTGTAGAGGGCTGTTCGTAGTTTCCCCCTTTGGGAGGCTCATCGGTCCTCCTTTTCTTTTTATGTCGACCTATTAGGCCATGTTTTTCTGTTGCCTGTTTCATGTCTGATTATGTAATCATCCCATAGTCGTTTGAAGATGCTTTCCAATTTAGTTCTGTCGGCCTTTTCTTTATCAATAGCTCGGTCATATTTATTTTTGACATATGCGACCATGTCCGCTAACTGAATGCCTGCACTTAGTTGTGAGTCAAGAAAAAAGACGTTGCTAACAATATTGCTTGTTCGTCTGTTTAAACCATGGCTTGAGCCGACAGGTCCGCCTCCTTTTTTCATCGCAACAACTAAGTTATATGTGTCAGCTTCTTCAGGTTTATTTTCATCTGCAACTAAAAGAACTCTTTGTCTTAAAGGGTCATCGGTTTTCTGTCTACCGATCCATGCATCTATATCTTCAAATATATATTGAAATGCGAATTGTTGAGGTCGATCAGAAGTTTTTGACATAAATTTTTTGTTGATAGTGACATGGAAAACTTTTGCATCACAAGAAGCGAGTACTGCAAAAACCTTTTCAAAAATTTCTATACGTTTTTCCATTGGAACCTTACGCCATTTTTTCTTGCCATGGATTATCTCACCTGCGTGAAACTCGTCGAGAGTGTCCATAGATAGTTCCTTGCACAACTCGTCGCGGTAGTCAAAGATCTGTTTTTCCATTTCATTGACTTGGTTTTCAGCAACTAAAACGGCTGCGATGTAATGGCGAGGTTGTGTAAGATCATGAAGGTTGTGGCCTGTGTTGCCACTTTCATCTAAAAAAGCTAAATACATGATGATCAAGATACATCAAAGTTTTCTAGAATTTGCCCTTGGCTGATATTCAAAGATTCAGGCTTGGTTTATTGCCTTGTTGTTGGCCAGTGCCATGTTTCTGCTGGCTTGGCGCGCAGCACAGTTTCGCGGGCTGCGAAACTGACCTTGCAGCAGCTATCAAGAAGTTTATTGCCATATTCTGAGAGTGTTTTTGTCGGTGCCAACAGCTAGTGCTGCTTTGTTGCTGTTGTTTTGGATCGCTATGTTAGTGACACTAGTGCCGTCTGCTTCAACTTCTGCGGCTATCTCTATATCTTCGTCGGTTCGACGTAGCGCTACTAAATGCTGACGGTTTTGTGATAAGACAACAACTTCAAGCTCATCGCCGCCTGCGACATCGGCAACGAGCGCCATATCAAGATTTCTGGTACCTATCACATGGCTTGTATATTCTTGCGTGGATGCTTCGAGTGTTAACGTCGAGTTGTCAAAGCGAAAAAATTCCACAACGCCGCCGATGTGAGGCACCCGAACATCTATAATTTCAAGCTCGCCAGCAGGGCCGACTGGGGCGACAGCTAGCTGGTTGCGCCAACGATTGCCTTGCCCTATCGGCTCAGATTCAGCCAGCACAGATCCGTCGAGACGGTAGGCGACAAGTTTCGCGCCGACTGAAGCGTTGCTTACTGTTACGAGCACGTCAACAACGCCGTCACTATCAACATCGGCAAACATAGGCGAAACACCTTCGATAACATCTGGCGCTGCGATCTCAATTTTTGTTTTCTCTCCCGAGCAGGTATCGATAACTTGCATTGCTGCTGCTTCAAGAGGATCGCCTAACACGTCATGGTCGTAGCGGTCTGTTGGGTCAACGAGAGCAGCCAGCAGCGGGCCTTCTTGCACAACAGTTGTATCTGGCAGGGGATTGTCAAACAGATTGTGCTGATCAAAGACGCTTCTCACCTCAACTTGCCCTGCTTCGTCAAAGAATATTTCTGGTGGGCCGACAACTGCTTGAGCTGGGCCTACGATGCCTTCATCGTCAACCACGACAGCTTCGCCAGAAGCAAGGGCGACGTACCAAGATTGTGAATTGCCGTAAGGCACAACCCAAACAGGTTCACTTGGCAGCACAACATCAACTGACGTTGCTGCCTCCAAGTCAAGGCTGCCACTGCTTAGACGGTTGCCGCTGCTCACTACATCAGTTCTAGAAGACATGCGGCTATCAGAACAGTTGTCAGGTCCAGCTACAGTTTGGTCAGTAGAATTCGTATTGTTTGTTGCTTCAGATGTTGAACTGGCGCTTTTTGGCTCAGCATCATAGGAACAAGCTGAAACTGTTACGAGTAAAGCAAGCAACGTACTACTAAAAACGTTTCTGATCATAGCCTCACTATAGGCGAGATGTTCTTAAGAGAGATATTCTGCTGTTGTCTGCAAGAAGGCTATGTTGTTTCGTACCTCGATTGTATAACGCACGTGTACGCCAGCAGTATTGACGAGCGTAAGTGCTGCAGCTTCTTCAGTTTGCGGGTTCAGAGAAAACCCAAACTGTTCACTGCTAGAAACGATCGTGGCTTTAAGCTGCTGCGCATCGGTGTTTTCGTAGGTATGCAATGCAGAAATAGTATTACGCCCGAATTTGCTTGCACCGCCACCGATTTGTTGACCGCCAGAAGGAATTGGCACCTGGTCTTTATGCCAATCAGACCATTTCGCTAAACCAAGTTCTTCAGCTGACCCTGGCCGTTGGAAAGAAATGCTAAGACGAACCGCTGGCGATTGTGCATACTGCGTCACCTCAATCTTGAGTAGCGATCCGACAGGGTACCTATCAACAGGCGGTTCTAAAGTCAACGTTGCTTGTGTCTGCGAACCAAGTTGCGTCTGGTCTTGCGACGCGATAACCCAGTTATCTTGCTGCGCAAACGTTGCATAGAACGAGAACACTTCTGCGACGTTGCTTTCGACCTCGTAGGTAGCTTTGGTTAGAGACCAAAATGTTCGCTCTCTAGGTTCAATCAGTGCATCAAAACTTGTGACCTGTGAGCCAGTTGGTGTTTGTAGCTGAGGAAAAGGACCGAGACGTTCTAACGAGGCGATACTATTTTCTTGAGCGGCTAGTTCATTCAACGCTTCTTGAATCTCTGTTGCATTTGCCTTATCTGGAACTGGTGAACCTGTTTCGTCTCGAAGAAAAATATAGGCAAAAATCATTCCTAGAAGCAAGGCACAACATGCAGCGCCGAGGTAATAGTTTTTGTTAACGTTTTGCCAATTAGTCGCCATCTCTATGGCGTAGTGTATCTGCGATTAACGACGAGAAGCGGATGTGCGATAGGTGACATTCGCAAGAAAATAGCGTTCAAGGAACATGCCAGAAAAACCTATATTCTAGATAAGGCCGATACTCGCTGAAAGTGCCTACGATGTTTGACTCTTTGACAGATATTTTTCATGACGCTGAAAAGTGGATCGAGACAATATCTTCAAACCCTTGGTTTCTGCTTTTCATCTTTGCTGTAGCACTTCTTGACTCGATCATCCCGATCGTCCCATCAGAGTTCAGTGTTATTGCGGGCGGTGTCGCAGCCGCAGACGCTGTGTTGATAGATGATCGCCCTGTTTTTGCGTTAGTTTGCGTGATTATTTTGGGAGCTGTGGGCGCATATTTTGGTGACACAATTGCCTATTGGATAGGGAATCGCTCTGATAAGCTACTGCGAAACTGGTTTTTCAAAGGCGAAAAAGGCGAACAGCGTTTGTTGGCAACGAGTAAACAGATCCGCAAACGAGGCGGTCTGCTTTTAATAACAGCACGATTCATCCCAGGTGGTCGAACAGCGATGACGTTTACCTGTGGCCTAACAGGTCAACCTTTTCTTAAATGGTTCACACGCTGGGATATAGCAGCAACCACAATTTGGGCGTCATATGCTGCGTTGATTGGCTATTTCGTCTCGTCGGTCATTGAAAACCAGGCCACGGCGCTCTTGCTAGCTTTCGGGTTGGCGTTGAGTATCACCGTTGTTATCGAGGCAGTCCGCTGGATGCTTGAGCGTAAACGCTCTCAAGCACAACCAGCTGTTGTTGAAAGCTGAGTTTATATACATAGAACTGTGTGCGAGTGGAGCGTAAACAGTGGCACCATTAGCAGAGGCGCTAATTCGCCTATACTTTGGGTATGCAACCGCCTGTAACTGCGCCGATAAAACCGATGCTCGCTAAAGCTGTGACGACTATGCCAACTGACGGTCATTTTTTTGAACCGAAGTGGGATGGTTTTCGCTGCATACTTTTTAAGAACGGTGACGATATTGTTTTGGGTTCGCGTAATGAAAAGCCGTTGACACGTTACTTTCCTGAGCTTCTAGAACCACTTCGTACACAACTTCCTGACCACTGTGTGCTTGATGGTGAACTGATTGTTGTTGTCGATAACAAGCTTGACTTTGCGGCGCTGCAACAACGGATACATCCAGCAAAATCTCGGGTCGACATGCTAGCAGCCGAAACGCCAGCGGTTTTTGTTGCCTTTGACATTCTGGCGCTAGGCGATCATGATCTGCGCAGCCAACCGTTTGAGAAACGACGCCAACAGCTAGAAACTGTCTTCGCTGACATTGCCGCGCCGCTGTATGTAACACCAGCAACCCAGTCGAATGAGCAGGCGCAACGCTGGTTCACCGATTTTGAAGGCGCTGGGCTTGATGGCTTGATCATGAAACCGCTCACAGAGCCATATGTCGAGAATAAACGCACCCAGCTGAAACTGAAACATGTGCGCAGCGCTGATTGCGTTGTCGCAGGTTTCCGTTGGCATAAAGACGGCAAAGGCGTCGGCTCACTGCTTCTAGGGCTCTATAACGAACAAGACGAGCTGCGCCATGTTGGCGTGGCCGCTAGTTTCACAGCAAAAAGAAGAGCCGAACTTATCGATGAGTTAACGCCATTGACGTCAGAAACAGTAGGCACTCATCCGTGGGCTGATTGGGGCAATGCTATAGGTGACGACCGCTGCAATATCGCGATGCAAGGTGCACCCAATCGTTGGAATGCAAAAAAAAGCAACGCGTGGGTGCCTGTTCAAATTGAGCATGTGGCCGAAGTGAAATATTCAACAACGCTTGGTGGCCGTTTTCGTGACGTCACAAAAATGCTTCGCTGGCGGCCAGACAAAACCACGCAGCAATGCACAGTTGAACAACTTGTTGAACCCGAACCGTATGATGCGAACGCTATTTTGAGGCTACGCTGAACGATCATACGATGGCTATTGACTCTGCGAAAGCACACCAAATTTTAGAGAAGCTGCGCGAGCTTTGTGAAACCTATCCTGAAGTCAACGAACGACTATCTCATCACACGCCGACGTTCTTTGTTAGAGATAAAAAAGTGTTGTGCCATCTGTGGGAAGGCTCACACAAAAAGTCTGACGCTAATGAGTTGCCAATGATCGCTATCTGGTGTGCAGCGCCCGCTGGTGTCCAAACCGAAGTGACTGAACGAGAGCCAGATCGTTTCTTTGTGCCTCCATATGTTGGTCATCGAGGGTGGATCGGCGTCAGGCTAGATCAAGACATTGACTGGAGCGAGATCGACGCGATTTTGCGTGATGCCTACCGTCTTGTTGCGCCCAAAAAGCTTGTGAATCAGTTAGACACGCCATGAAAACCGAGTTGGACGGCTACAGCTATATGGTAGGCGCGAGAATATACCTCTGCCCAATCATCGGCATCTCTATAGTTTCTCTTGCAGGTATCGAGTTTGATTAGTCGCTTTTCGAGTTCAGGATCTATCATACAATTCTTAGAATTATAGATGTTATTAGGTTGGGAAACCAGTCACTATTCGGTTAGTTGGGCCGTTGGGTCCGTCTTCGACAACAATACTTATTTCGGTCCCATCGGCACTCCGACCCTTTACCAGCCATCGTCCGCTGGGTTGCTGCTGTCTCGGAGTACCTATTTGGTTATTCCATGCTTCGTCGATAGCTTGTATCGGGTCGACTCCTTCTGTGAATGTTGTGTGAGAAGGATTGTTTTTGTTTGGCAGGTTATTTCCGTTTTGTGTTGCAAAACATGCTCAACACGATCGGTGTAGATATCATCGAAATTTCGATAGAATAGTCCTCCGTCGCTGTCGTAGCCTAACTTATCGGGGCGTTCGGTTAGGGATGGGCTTCGTTTGGCTCCGCCGCTGTGTTCAAATATCGGGTTTTTCTGTTCGTCGTCGCTGAACTGGACTTCACCTTCATTGTCAATTCGCACGTTTTTGTACTCGATTTCGTCTGGATCGATGTAGTCCGCAGTGCGGTCGGGGCGGATGATGACGATTGATTGGTCGTCGTTGGTGATTCTACAATTCCCGTCGGCGTCAAGCTCGCGTTCAAGGTTATGTACCAATACGTCGGCGCTGCCAGTCCACACGGTGAACGTGTCAGGTCCTGCGGTGTCGAGTTCCCAAACCAGTGTTTCACTGCTTGGGTTGTTATGTTTACTGTCACTATCGGGTTCGTTGTGCTGGTTCTCTGGGCGCTCACGCAAATCAACTAACAAAGAATACAACTCAACGACGGCCTGACAGTTGCAGCGGGTCACGGGAATGCGGCGGGAATTTGACTGAGGTGGTGTGTCACGGCGGCTTCAACCGGTCAAGAACGACCCCTACGGGATCGGTTTTTCCTCCAGCATTCACAAAACCCCGAAACCAGAAAATAGCGGTTGCGGAACATCTAAGTCGTAAGTGGTTGACATGGCGGCAGAGGGGTTTCGTGAGGTCCGGAAAAACCCAACCACAGCCCAATTAGGGCTGCTGAGGTGGTTGGTACGTTGACAGGTCTACACCGCCGCAACTTAAGCGGGGCATGGAAATCGAGGCGCAGCCTCGACCCCCAAAAATACGAGGGGTCCTGAACCGAAGGATCAAAGCCATGTACAACGAAAAAGGCAAACAATCCTACCAACGCCAGCTCGACCTGCTGGAAGATAAAGAACCCTACGCCGTAGCGTTAGCTAGAGAAATTATCGATCAGGAATCCTACAACGGGTGGTTCAACCGAGAAACATGCGTCGTTGCTCTGCATTTGTCGTCTGATGAGGATTTGTACCGTCAAACACTCGCCCGAATCGACGACACGGAAACCGTCGGCCAAGCGGCGATGACTATCGAGCGGTGGGTGAAAGAAAAACACAGCATTTTACATCACGAACCACCGAACCGGATCGCCCAGCCCTGGCTCAACCTGCTCGCTGACGCAGGCAGCTTGTGGCGTGTCGACTGGCAGCAAGTCGCAGCCCATTTCGTCGACTAGCAGCAACTCTTGGTCAGGCAGCGAAACCCTATAGCGGCCGTATGGTTTCTTGGTTCTCGTTGCCTGGCCTCTATGAACCGAACCCAATTTTTGAAAGGAATCTCTCTATGTACACCGATCACGAGAAACAACAGTTGCCCACGCCGCCTCAACCAATTTAAAACCAACAGCAGCGACGCCCTGGAGAAAGCTACCTCAGCGGTCACCACGACCGATATCGGGGATTGGCCGAACCGAGAAACCTACCTCGCCGCCTTGCACCTATCGGGCAGCCAAGATCTCTATCAGCGAACGCTCACAGTTCTGACAGAAACCGATGAGGTTGACACCGCAGCACACACCCTCAACGAAGTCGTCTGTGTTTACCGCAACAGGCTACAACTTGAACCGCAAACAGTCTCAAACAGCTGACAGACGATACTCACAGAAATCGGCGACCTATGGCCGATCGAATGGGTGACACTCATCGAACACTTCTCAGAATAACAACGACGGCTAGAAGGACATGAATTCGTGTCCTTCTAGCCGTCAGGTTCTTCCTCGCAAAATGCCGCTAAAAGAGCGGCACATTTACCAGCGACAAAACCGCGATGGCTCCGTTAACAGGTCGGAGGTGAAGCTGATGGGAGCACATGGTTCGGGCACGTCGACGATTCGCTAGTAGTCAGCCGATGTGTTCCGCCTAACTTCCTATCAGATAACCATCTTTGAGGTCACTTGAGTGTGATCCGTTGACTGGAAACATCGTATCGAAAATCCATTATCGTCTCAGCTTCAATCAGTCGAACAGCTTCATCGATTACTCCAAGAGGTACATCGAACCATTCGTGTGCTGCAACGACATCTTCCCCGTTGCGTTCAAACCAGACATCTAACCGTGCTTGAGCAAAGAAATCGTGAAGCATCTTCTCAACAGCTAAAGCAACGGCAGCTGGCACTTCGTACTCAGCCAAAACCTCGACTGGAGCACTAAGGAAAGTCGGATGCCTGTGGGCATTCGCCAGCCGCTGCTTAACAGTTTGTGTTGTCGCCCCGATCTTGTGTAGAGATTCAACGTTTCCCACTTG
>JAHDDW010000015.1:47629-48009 GCA_020629155.1 Acidimicrobiales bacterium
TTTCAATACATAAATCGACCCCATCTCAGTTTCAGGGCTAAGGCCCATCCGTTCGGCGATCACATCATCTGGTACTGTTACGATCCGACCTTCTTCATACAGCAACCTAGCTAGAGAGCGGAGCAGCAAGTCTGCTTCTGTGCCGTTCTCATAGATGCAACGGGTTCGACCGTCCTGACCTGATCCTCGTTGTTGTAGTTCGCCGACTTCGGCTACATAAACTAGCACGCCTGATTGGACGAAGAATTTCCCTTTTTCTATGAATGACGGGTTACGGAAAGGTAGAAGCTTTCTTGTGCCGTCTTTCAGGTCCTGGTGGCATTGAGGGCGTTGCCCTGGGTTTGGTTGACTGGTTTATTGTTAGGCCGCTTGCGCGGTTT
>JAHDDW010000016.1 GCA_020629155.1 Acidimicrobiales bacterium
ACCAGCGACCTCACCCTTATCAGGGGTGCGCTCTAACCAACTGAGCTATAGTCCCAAATTTTGCAGAACTTTAAAACTATCCGATATTTGTGTCAGAAGCTACCGATTTAGTTTTCTGTTGCGAAGCAAATAAGTCTTCTTCAACAACAGTCACTCGAATGCCGCCTACAAGGTCTGAGATAAGATTAAATAAAACCGTCAATATAACTAAAGCGATAGATGCAAAGATAGTTAAAACACCGCCAAGAAGCATCAGCGACCACAACAAAGAGCCAACTTTAAGCTCAAACGTATCGAAACTTCCTTGTTCTTTGATAGCGCTTTCAATCCCATCAATTATGCCCAAGGCATCGCCGACAACAAAAATAATTGATGTGGCTAACATAAGCGTCGCAAAAATAACTAAATGGAAAAGAACAGAAAATGTTAGAACAGACCACGGATCAATATGACGAACGACACGACGAACCTTGCGCGCTTTCATACGCAATGCACGGTTCTCTTTCATATCGCCCAAAATAAGCCTGGAACCTTCTCGGGTTTTTTCGATTGTTTTTTTCTTTATTTCTGTTGCTTTCGTCGAGCTCGAAACCGTTAAATCAGGCCTTCTGTCTTTCTTTTTTGGAGGCGGAAGATCTTGCCCAAATTTTTGTGTCACTTTCTTACTTTTCTTTTTCAGTTCAGAAGATTTTACACCAGAGATTTTTTCGGGCCCACTACCGTTTTTAGCAACTTTAACTGTTTTTTTAGGAGGAGCTGTAGATGGTGGCGGATTTTTAACTACCGCTACGTCGTCAAACAAATCTTCTTCTTTATCGGTAAACGCTTCAGCCATAGAATCTGTATCTTTTTCGTTTCGTGAATCGGCCTGATCTTCATCAGCTGCTTCTTGATTTGCTTCAAACCCAAAAGCTGTCACGAAAGCTTCCCCTAAGTCTTCGGCAACTTTTTTGTCTTCTTTGGAACTCATACAAGACTTAGTGTACGTTATTACTAAGCCAGAACCTTATCAGAGAGGTAAACCAAACTAACCAAGCACTATAGGCAATTATCCCATACATTGAGACGTATTGAAACGAATAGAAGAAACTTTTTTAAAAAATTGCTGGAACAGCTACTCTTCAGACGAACTTTCTTCAGAAGTTTCTTCGGCAACTTCATCTTCAACTGTTAAAAGACGAGCAACTGCCGATACTTGGTCGCCCTCTGGCAGACTCATGACAGTAACGCCTGAAGCGTCACGGCCCTGTTCAGAAATATCGCTCACGTTCATGCGGATCATCACGCCACCAGAAGATACGAGAAGTATCTCGTCATCGCTACCTACGAACATAGCACCGGCGACATGACCTTTGCGTTCATTCACCTTGACGCAACGAACACCTAGACCAGCACGGTTTTTGCGACTAAACAGCGAAGGTTTTGTTCGCTTACCATAGCCTTCGCTTGTGATAACAAGAAATTGTGTTTCTTCGGCGAACACATCACAGCTGACAAGTTCATCGCCTTCTCTAAATTTCATACCACGGACACCAGCAGCAGTACGACCCATCGGACGAACATCTTTTTCAGAGAACCTAATTGCTTGGCCAGCCTTTGATGCCATGAAGATATCGTCTTCACCATTTGTTGCAACGACCGAAACAAGCTCATCATCATCGTTCAGTTTGATTGCTATTAAACCAGCTTTCAACGACGAGTCATAGGCTGTAAACAAAGTCTTTTTCACTCGACCGCTCTTTGTTGCAAAAAACAAAAACCTGTTTGTTTCATAATCTCGGGTATCAATAATGGCCTGAATTTTTTCATCAGCCTGAAGCGGCAGCAGGTTAACCAGCGCCATACCACGAGACGTTCGACTAGACACAGGAATAGAATGCGCCTTAATACGATACACACGGCCACGAGTGCTAAAAAACAGCAGATACGCATACGCAGTTGTGTGCAGCAGATGCGAAACAAGATCTTCTTCGCCCTCTTTCAGTTTCGCAGCAGTAACACCACGACCGCCACGACCTTGGCTACGGAACTCTTCAGCAGGAACCGACTTTATATAGCCACTAGTTGAAAGCGTAATAACAAGATCATCGTCATCAATTAAATCTTCGATGTTGAGCTCGCCTGGATCGTCAACAAGCTTTGTTTGACGATCATTTGCGTATTTTTCTTTTAATTCTGTGATTTCATCAATGATAACTTGGCGTAACTTTACTGGATCGGCAAGAATAGCTTCGAGCTCAGCAATAGCCGCACGCAAATCAGCAAGCTCAGCCTCTAGATTTGCTTTACCCAGACGAGTAAGACGGTGCAACTGCATGTCTAGAATATGGTCTGCTTGACGTTCTGAGAATTCAAATCCATCGCCTATCAGACGGCTTTTCGCTTCGGCACGGTTTTCACTTGCACGAATCGCAGCAATGATCTCATCAATCAGATCTAATGCTTTCAGCAAACCTTCAACGATGTGTGCACGATCTTTCTTTTTCCGCAGCAAATATTCAGTACGGCGACGGACAACCTCGACCTGGTGCTCGTTATAGGCTACAAGCGCTTGACGCAGGTTAAGAGTCCGAGGGATACCGTCGACAAGCGCAACCATGTTAACACCGAAACTTGTTTGCATCGGCGTGTGTTTATACAGGTTATTGAGCACAACAAGCGCTGTGGCGTCACGCTTCAAATCAAACACAAGCCGTAGCTTGCCTTTTGCTGACTCGTTACGGATCTCTCTAATGCCGTCAATAACACCTTTTTCTACGAACTCAGCAGCTTTTCTAGCAATCTGGTCGACAGATGTTTGATATGGCACTTCGGTAACAACAATTTGGTCTTTATTTTTGCCTTCAACAATGTCGGCGACGGCACGCAAACGAACCGACCCACGACCTGTCATATAAGCATCACGAATGCCAACTTTGCCTAAGATCTCTGCTTTGGTTGGAAAATCTGGCCCTTTAACAAACTGCATCAAATCTTCAACGCTTGCTTCAGGGTTTTCAAGCAAATGAACCGACGCATCGATAACTTCTGCCAAGTTATGTGGCGGAATATTTGTGGCCATACCAACAGCAATACCTTGACTGCCGTTGACTAGAAGGTTAGGAAAACGGCTTGGCAACACGGTTGGTTCTTGATGTTTGCCATCAAAATTGTCGATAAAATCAACAGTGTCTTGGTCAATATCGGCGAGTAGCTCCATCGCTAGCTTCTGCAAACGACACTCAGTATAACGATAGGCAGCAGGAGGGTCATCAGGTGAACCGAAGTTGCCGTGTGGGTCAATCAACGTGTGACGCAAAGAAAACGTTTGCCCCATACGCACAAGCGAATCATAGATAGCTTGATCACCATGCGGGTGATATTTACCAATAACATCGCCGACAACGGTCGCACATTTCACATGACTGCGATCTGGCCGGTGACCTGCGTCAAACATTGACCACAGAATGCGGCGATGCACAGGTTTTAAACCGTCACGTGCGTCAGGTAACGCGCGTGCAACAATAACCGACATGGCATATTCGAGAAAGGATTGCTCCATCTCGTTTTGAATCTCAATAGGTTCGATATTGTCCGAAGGTGGTTCTATTGGTGTATCACTCATAGGTGGTGGCGTCCCTTAAATATCTAAAAATCGTACGTCGTCAGCGTTGGTCTGAATAAACTTCTTACGGGATTCAACATCGTCACCCATAAGAACCGAAAATGTTTCATCTGCTATCGCTGCTTGATCAACAGTTACTTGCAACAGTGTTCGACGCTCTGGGTCCATTGTTGTGTCCCAAAGCTCTTCTGCGTCCATCTCACCGAGACCTTTCAACCGTTGAAACTCAGCGTTGGGCTTCGTTTTGAGGTACTCATCTCGTGCGATCGCGTCTTTGAGGTAGACCTTTGACTTCCCAACTTCAGTCGAGAACAGCGGCGGCTGCGCTATATAGATATAGCCGGCTTCCACAATTGGGCGCATCTGCCTGAAAAAGAAGGTAAGTAGCAAGGTTCGAATGTGGCTACCATCGACATCAGCGTCGGCAAGCAGAATTATTTTTTTGTAGCGAGATTTTTCTAAATCAAACTCTTCTTCGCCAATGCCTGCGCCAATAGCTTGGATAAGAGAAATCACTTCAGTGTTTTTGAACATGCGTTCAATTCGTGCACGCTCGACATTCAAGATTTTGCCTCGAATCGGCAAAATAGCCATGGTCCGAGGGTCTCGCGCCTCCTTGGCTGAACCGCCAGCCGAGTTACCCTCTACGATATAGAGCTCAGATTCATCAGGGTCTTTACTTTGGCAGTCAGCGAGTTTACCTGGCAGACCTGCACCATCTAAGGCAGATTTACGCCTGATAGTTTGACGAGCATTTGTTGCAGCGATTCTCGCTTTTGCAGCCTGCAACGCTTTGTTAAGAATAAATTTAGCCTCACGAGGATGTTCTTCTAGCCATTCACGCAACTTATCATTTGTCGCTTTTTCAACGAGTGAACGAACCGACACGTTTCCGAGTTTCGATTTTGTCTGCCCTTCAAACTGCGGCTCTGCTACACGTACGGAAATAATCGCGGTGAGACCTTCACGAATGTCTTCGCCTTGCAGGTTGTCTTCTTTTTCTTTCAGAATGTTTTTGTCGCGAGCGTACGAGTTAATGGTACGAGTAAGCGCCGTCCTAAAACCTTGCTCATGCATACCACCCTCGGTAGTGCTGATGCCGTTAGCGAACGAATGAATACCATCGGTTTGATAACCGCTGTTCCAGCTGAAAGCAATTTCGACTTCTTCGTTATCTGTTTCTTCTTCAAACCAACCGACATCTTCAAACAACGCTTCTTTGGAAGCGTTGAGATGATTCACAAAATCTTTGATGCCGCCGTCGTAACGTAAACGTACTTGTTCAAATTTTTCTTTGCGCTCGTCATCAACAGAAAACTCAAGACCAGCGTTTAAGAAAGCCATCATCTGGAAACGATCAACAAGGGTTTGTGTTCGATAGTCGATGCCTTCTTTAAAAATTGTGGCATCCGGCCAGAAACGAACCATGGTGCCTGTTACAGGTTTTCCATCATCGTCTAATGGCGAGTCACCTATCTTACGGAGCTTCTCATCGGGGTTACCACCATCTTTAAATGACATGTAGTGACGAGAGCCATCTCGATCAATTTCGACCTCGACCCTTGTGGATAACGCGTTCACAACGCTCACACCCACACCATGAAGACCACCAGAAACTTTGTAACCACTGCCATCAAACTTACCACCGGCATGCAACACGGTTAAAACCACTTCCGCAGCTGTTAAATCCTCAAATTTAGGGTGCAAACCGACGGGAATACCACGACCATCGTCGCGAACTTCAACGCTGCCATCAGTCTTGACTGTCACTTGAATGAAAGAACAATAACCAGCCATAGCCTCGTCCACAGCGTTATCCACAACTTCCCATACAAGATGGTGAAGACCCGTAGGACCTGTAGAACCAATATACATTCCAGGGCGTTTACGAACAGCTTCCAGACCTTCAAGAACTTGAATATCTTCCGCACCATAGGACGGATCAGCGGCGGACTTATTTTCAGAAGAAGTACTCATGAAACCTTACATCATTGACTTGCGGCCAATCAATCCTATCATCAATACCGCCACATCAGGCCATCTAAGAGAAACGTTTCAACACTTCTAGGGGGATAGGCAACTACCACTCCAGTTCTATAACGTGGCACTACACGTTGCTATGATAGATTCGTCTATCAATTACGAAAGCTCTAGTTTTATTCTCGTACTGTGAATCTCTGTTTTTTCAGTGCCTGTATCTTTTCCACACGTTCCACAGCGTCTTGTGCATACCACCGATATCGGCTTTGAGATGTGTTCGCCACTGGCAACAGCCCTTCATTTATCCAGAAACGAATCGTGCTTGTTTCATACCTGTCTGTCTTGCCAGCTGACCATTTTTCATTAGCTGGTGTTCTTTCACAGCTTTAGGTTTAGTTAAACATAGCTACATTTGTTCCTAAAATATCTTAAACATAGCTATATTTAAGATTATGTTGTATCGAAATTCTTGCTTAATTTTTCTTTAGTTGACTCAATTCCTGACGCAATACAGGTTTGGTGATTTCTATCTTTAGCCAATCTTGGTGACGATTTTTTTGACTTTGGAAGGGCTGAATCGCTGCTCGAAGCGTTCTATAATCTGTGTTTGAGACCATTGCACTTGACTTGCCCACGTTGAGTCGTCGCAACCAATCACAAGTACTGCATTGACCAACTCTATAGGTCTGGTATAGGCAGACAAGCCAGGGCCAACAATGTGATCCCACTCATTTCGCAACTGCGTTAAAACATTGACAGGGGGAGCGCCAAGGTTTTTGAAATATAGCTCAAGCGTTTGTGCCAATGGCACAGGATCTTTTTTTGAAAAATCTCTCATGTTTTTTCCACAAGAACACCTTTATCGCTAAAGGTTAACTCACGATCTGCTTTCACGAGCGGCGGTAATGCCGTCGCGCTTGAAATAACTGTTTGTCCTTCTGGCAATGTTTGTAGCAGCGACGCCGCCCTATCTTCATCAAGCTCGGACAAAACATCGTCAAGAAGCAGCATCGGCGGTTCACCCAAACGATCTGTCACCAAGAGATGTCCCGCAAGACGCAGCGCCAATGCCATCGTCCGCTGCTCTCCTTGTGAACACTGCGTCCGAGTAGCGAAACCATTAATCTGCAAATCTATATCGTCGCGATGTGGGCCACAGGTCGTTACACCGCGACGAACATCATTATTTCGACTAGCGTTAATCGCGGCAGCGAACTCGCCCTCCCAACTACACACATATGTTGCGCTAATCGCAGCAGAATCAACGCTGAGCTCTTGGTAACGATCACTCAACACAGGCAAAATAGCAGCCAAAACCTGTCTGCGTTTTTCCACAACTTGTGACCCTATAGTGCATAACTTTTCATCCCACACATCTAACGTCACCGCAGCAGACGAATCAAGGCGGCCTCTACACTGCTTCAACAACGCGTTACGTTGCTTGAGAATCTTTCCAAACTTTGAAAGCACAAGATCAAACGTTGGCTCTAATGACACCGCAATATCGTCGATATAATCACGACGAATCGATGGACCTTCTTTCAGCAGTGCTAAATCGTCTGGCGTGAAAACTGTTACTCGCAACGCACCTAAAATATCTCTCGAACGCTTCAGTTTCTGACGATTCACTTGCACTTTCGAGCGGCCTTTGCGAATTTCCAGCTCAACAAGCACTTCACGATCTTCACGAATACCGACTGCCCTGATAAAGGCCGCATCGCATCCATGACGGATTAAACTCTCAGTTGGAGACCTTCGAAACGATTTCAAGTTTGACACATAGGCTAACGCTTCTAAAATGTTTGTCTTGCCGAAACCGTTTTTACCAAGCAACGCCGTTAAACCAGACTCAAATGAGATATCTAACGTTTCGTAGCTTCTGAAATCTTGTAGCCATAAACGCTGCAGAAGCATGAACCCACCCCCGTGGTTTAATCAATGTTGTGAGTCAGACAACCTGTGTGAATACGCCCTGAGCGGAAATACTGATCCTCTTAGGAAACTCGAACAGGCATTAGCAAATAGAGATAGCCTTCAAGTTCATCACTGCGAACAAGCGCAGGTTTAAGCTGATCAATCGTCGATAATGTAATCTCTTCACCTGGCGTAACTTCAACACCTTCAAGCAGATATTGCGGATTAAACGCAACAGTTAAATCAGACCCCTCATAGGTCCCTTCGACAGCTTCACGAGCAGTACCGACATCTTGTGTCACCGCGACAAGCTCTGTTTTAGAAGCAGACATTTCGATACGAATCGGCGTTGACTCTTGTGCAAGTAACTTGACGCGACGTAGTGCCTCAAGAAAGTCAGCACGATTAACCGTCAACGTATTTGGGTGTTCATCTGGAATAAGCCCACGATAGTTAGGGAAATCACCTTCGATCAGACGAGTGATCAGACGAACATTGCCAACTTCAAACGCTGCTTGTTTATCACCTAATTGCAAATCAGCTTTATCACCTTGGTTAAGCACTCGATTTAACTCGGCCAAGGCACGAGAAGGAATCAACACACTTTGATCATCTTTAAGAAAAGACACACCAGCGACATCTCGCATAGACAAACGATATGAGTCTGTTGCGACAAGGCGAAGCCCATCGTCTTCGGCAGCTAAATGCACACCCGTTAAGATTGGTCGAGAATCATCAGAACTAGCAGCCAACACAACTTGTTTCAACGCTAAGGTCAACGACTCGCTAGAAAGAGAAACACTTTCGCCTTCCCAACGATCAGTGTTTGGATATTCATCGCTAGATAAAAGCCTAATGCTGAATTCACTACGACCAGCAGTAATCTTCAACGCTTCATCTTCGGCAGCAAACGAAACCGCTCCAGGTTTAACTGCTTTGACAATATCGGCAGCAAGGCGAGCAGGAATAACCGCTTCACCGTCTTGTTCGCCAGAAACAACAACAGTTACAGAAATCGTTAAATCACGATCCGAACCAGTCAACGTCAAATTGTTGCCTTCAAGCTTAGCTTTAATGCCAGACAACGCAGGTAAGCTTTTGCTAACTGCACGGCCCGCAATACCAAGTGACTCTACAAGAACATCTCTTTCACACCGAAGTTTCATCATACGCTCCTCGTAAGAAGACTAGTTGGTTTAATTGCTGCTTCGACGTTCATGAAAAAATATTTCAAAAAATCTCAGATGCAGCGCGGTAAGAAGTTGTCCTCAATACTGATAGCCAAATGATTTATAAATGGTAGGTCTAATAGTAGGGCCTGTGGATTGTGAATAACTTGCGTAATCGCTGGTGAGCGATAACCATGTTTTCCATACCCCCTGTCAACTTTCCCCAACTACATTGTTGTGATTAGAAACAGTTGTGTATAAGAAAAAAGTTATCACCAGAAACGAATAAGCTTTACACACACTCATCCACTATAAATCCCCAGATCTGCTGAGGTTACGCACAGCTTTTTCCAGAGACATCACGTGGTTAAAAATTTGAGATCGCTCTTTCATCAAGGCATCAATCTTGTCACAAGCATGCATAACAGTGGTGTGATCGCGTCCGCCGAACTCTTTCGCAATAAGAGGGAAACTTAAATCAGTCATCTGTCTTGTGAGATACATAGCCATTTGACGGGCGATAACAAGCGGACGACGTCGTGATTTGCCTGCTAAATCTTCTTTGCTGAAACCGAACTGTTCGACTGTAGCGTCCAAAATCATTTCGACCGTAATCGGCAGGGGCTGACGATCGGCGATGAAATCACGCAGCACTGTGTCGGCTACTTCTTTAGTGAGTGGCTGCTTTGTTAAATTGGCATACGCCGTTACTTTATTTAGAGCACCTTCAAGCTCGCGAATATTGCTCTTTATATTAGAAGCGATAAATTCGCTAACATCATTGGGGATAGAGCCACCTTCACGCTCAGCTTTTTTACCCAAAATAGCCATTCGAGTTTCAATATCTGGAGGCTGCACATCAGTGAGAAGGCCCATCATAAAACGGCTACGAAGACGATCCTCCAACGTCGGGATCGCATCAGGTGGGCGATCAGACGAAAGCACAATTTGGCGGTTCGCCCCGTGCAGGTCATTGAAGGTATGGAAAAGCTCTTCTTGAAGACGATCTTTGCCTTCAATAAATTGAATATCGTCAATCAAAAGCACATCGATCGTTCGATAGCGACGTTTAAACTCTTTACCAGATGCTTCTTTAATAGATTCGACAAACTCGTTTAGAAACGTTTCAGTTGAAACGTATTTAACTTTTAACTTGGGATAGACGCTTTGCACGTAGTTGCCTATGGCTTGCAGCATATGTGTTTTGCCGAGACCAGCGGAACCATAAATGAAAAGCGGATTGTATGAGCCACCAGGACGTTCAGCGACCGATAATGCAGCGGCATGAGCGAAACGGTTAGATGAGCCAGTGACAAAAGAGTCGAACGTAAATTTTTGCGCAAGTTCGAGACCTGTTTGATTAGGGTCACTTTGTTCTACAGGAAGGGAAGTAGATGAAGATGGCTGTGGTTTGACATTAGCTGAAGAACCAGTCAGATCGATGATGTCATCTTTTGCCGGCTCGTTGACAATATCAGGATCAAACAATGTTGGCAGTACAAGTTCAAAGTGGACCTGCAACGAAGCACCGTTTGCTTCCTCTACAGCATTTTCAACGAATGGTCGATAGAGCGTATCGAGTTTTTCGCGGGTGATACCGTTAGGGATTCCAAGCACAAATTTAGTGTCTGTTAACTCCAGCGGAGAAACCTGTGCAAAAGTACTTTGCCAAACTCCCTCTGAATATTGACTCTTCAACAACTCAGAGGCTTTATTCCAAAGATTTTTTGATTCGGTTAGTGTTTTTGTGTCATCCATAGCAGTTCTCCCCACATTCCACAGAGTTATCCACAGAATGTGTGGTGTTTGTGTGGTCCCAGGCTTTGTTTACCAGAAAATGACGGTAGCACAGGATCGAAGTTGAACCTCTCAAACCTGTGGAAAAGTTTTACTCTTGTTGTGTGCGATGTGAATAGCAGACCCCATACGTTGCTGCTTACCTATATTGCCTTTAAGCTGGATCTTTGGATAGAAGCAAGTGAGATGCATAACGCAAAAAATATTTGCTTCAACTATTTTGTACGTAACTGCTTAGAGAAGCAGTTAAGGAGCCCCAAGTGAAACGCACATTTCAACCTAATAACCGTAAACGAAAAAAGAAGCACGGTTTTCGTGAACGCATGTCAACCAAAGCAGGCCGCGCAGTTTTAGCACGTCGTCGAGCAAAAGGACGTAAGCGCTTAAGCGCATGATTTGGCGTGTCACACGTCGTGAAACCTTCCTAGCATTACGCAAAGAAGGAATCAAAGTCAGATCGGGCCTTGTAACTATGGTATTTGCTCCATCAGAAACGCAGCATCCGCAGTTAGCGTTTGCTTTACATAGGCGTTTTGGTAACGCGGTGAAACGCAACCGGGCTCGCCGTCGTTTAAAAGAAGCATTTACACTTCTTGACAGCCAAAACAGCGTTAAAACTGGGGCCTACCTTATTTCTGCAAGTCCAAAGGTTCTGCAAGCCCCTTTTAAAGAACTGATTCAGCAGCTTTCGATTTGTTTGCAGAAAGTCGAGAACGCTACGTGAAATCGGCACTTCTGAAAATGTTAAAGCTTTACCAATCGTGGAGTTCATCAAGACCGCAGCGCTGTCGTTATATCCCAACGTGTTCACAGTATGCATGTGAAGCAATTGAACAGCACGGCGCTGGTCGTGGAACATGGCTGGCTTTCAAACGAGTGTGTCGTTGTAATCCCCTCGGGTCACATGGTGTTGACCTCGTACCAGAGAAATAGAATATGTTTATTTTTGATTATTTTACCGAAGCCATCGCTAACGCCTTAGCATTCTTCTATTCACTACCTGTTGTGGGTGGCTCCTATGGTCGAGCCATCATCATGCTAACGCTCGCAGTGATGGTCGTTATGATGCCACTCACACTGCGAGCAACCAGATCAGCTATTGCGATGGCCGAGATGCAGCCAAAGATCAGGTCGTTGCAGAAAAAATATAAAGACGATCGGCCAGCGCTTAATGCCGAGTTGATGAAAGTCTATAAAGAGCACAAAATAAACCCTGTAGGCGGCTGTTTGCCGATGATCGCACAGATGCCAGTGTTTTTTATTCTGTTTCGGATTTTGCGTGGTTTAGCTGAACGAATAGAAGATCAACGATTCTATGGATTTGCCTCCTCTATCTGGGAAAAGCAAGGCGACACAACAATTAAAGGCGAGTCTTTTTTCCCTGACTTTGTAAGCGAATCAACGGTGCTCTATGAAGATCTTCGCCAAGACACGAAAATGGGGTTCGGTCCTTTTGACCTTGGTGTGACTCCGCTAGAAGCTATCCAAAACAACTTGTTAACAGGTATGCCCTATATTCTTCTCCTTGCTTTTGTTGTCGCTACAGCGTTCTATCAACAAAAACAGATACAAGCTCGCCGTGGCGCAAACCCAGCTGCAATTAACCCGCTGCAAAAATCTATTATGAAATTCCTGCCGTTCATGTCAGGTATCTTCGGGTTCGGGTTTCCTGCAGGTCTCGTTCTCTATTGGTCTACGTCTAACTCGTTTCGAGTTGCACAGCAGGCCTTTATAACAAAGAAGTATTATTCGGACAATCAAGACACATCAATTATTGATGTTGAAGAAGTGCTCGATGATGACGATGAAGAAGAAATCGAAGTAGAAACAAAAGCGAAAAAGAAAGTTTCTAAGCGTGAGCAAGAATGGCAGAAACGCCGAGAACAAAAAGCTGCGCAAGCATCGAAAAAGAAAAACTCTTCATCAAAAAGAATAACCCCGAAAGGCACGAAGCCTTCCCAATCAAAACGTAAGAGGTGATTCCAGTGGAATGGATTAAAACAACAGCAAAATCGTTACCAGAAGCAATAGATCTAGCATTAGATAACTTAGGTGTCGACGAGTCAGAAGCAGAAATCGTAGTAATCGAAGAACCAAAGCAAGGGTTTTTTGGTCGAGTTAAAGGCGTCGCGCGAGTCGAAGCGAGAGTACGGCCGAAACCAGTTCGAGCAAAAGAAGAGAAGAGAAACCGCAGAAGCAGCAAACCTTCTCGACAAAAGAAGCCAGCGGCTGCTTCTCGTGCTAGAAAGAACACACAGGCAAAAAGCCAGTCGAAAAATAAGCCGAAGAAACAAGAGAACCAGAAAATGGATCAACCAGTACAAGAAGATGCGCCAAAGAAACAAGCTGCATCTAGACCAGTGAAACGTGAAATTCCTGACACGCCAATCGGTGAAGTTTCAGCACACCTAACAACCTTTTTGTCAGGTTTGACAAAAGCGTTTGGCTACGAAGACGAAGTCAAAATTGAAGAATCAGAAGAGACAGGTGTGACCGCAACTGTTGCAGGTCAATACGGTTATATGGTTGGTCCGAAAGGCCGAACATTAGACGCTATTCAAGAAATCGCGCGAGTTTCAACGCAAAGAACAAAACCTAGCAATCATAGAATCTATGTTGACGTGGGTGGCTATCGTAAAAAACGTGAAGAAGCGTTAAAAGCGTTTGCTTTGCAAGCCGCTGAAAAAGCAAAAACCGAAGGCGTTGAAGTTTTCCTAGATCCTATGCCGTCGGCTGATCGTAAAATCGTGCATGATGTGTTAAGCGAAACCGAAGGCGTTGAGACACGTTCTGCCGGGTATGATCCGAAACGAAAAGTAGTTGTTGTTCCAGCCGCTATTGTTGCTAGTGAATGACAGTAGATGCCCTTATCCAAGTCCTGGAAAAATCTAAGCATGTAGGTTTCTTGGGTCCAGGACCAGTAGAAGACCATCGTCTTCATGCGATGTATTATGCCGACCCGCTGCAAAACGTAGCGGGTCGTGTGTTAGATATAGGTTCTGGCGGTGGTGTGCCAGCGTTACCTTTGCTTGTGGCAAACCAACAGTTATCGATGACGTTGCTTGACAGCATGCAAAAACGCTGCTCGTTTCTCCAATGGGCTTTGGTCGAGCTCGGATTACAGGATCGATCCAGTGTTGTTTGTGAACGAGTCGAATACTTCGCTCACAAACAAGAAAATCGTGGTGTGTTTGCTGCGGTAACTGCAAGAAGTTTTGGTCCACCAGCGTCAACGCTGGAATGTGCTGCTGCGTTTTTAGAAATCGGAGGAGTGTGCGTTATTAGTGAACCTCCGCAAAGAAGGCAATGGCCGACAGAACCACTAAGCCGATTAGGGCTTGTTGCCGAGAAAATAGAGGGCAAGGTCGTGGTTTTTCGCAAAGAAACAGAAACGCCTGAGCAGTACCCTCGTCCAAACAAAGAACGCACGAAGAATCCTCTTTTTGAATATGAGTAACGCAAATGAACCACAGAAGCGAATACGGTTCGGTCAAGAAGCCGACAGTGAAGAGTGGAAAAGCTATATCCAAGAGGCTGAGGTTACTGAAGTGATAGATGACTATTGCGAATCAACGTAGCATGAATAGACACTATATTGTCTATATTGTATTGATTTAGACAGTACTATGTCGATATGATGGGTGTATGGCACGGCTTGAACTTTATTCTCCATTTGATGTACAGAAAGAATTGGCTGTCTCTTGTAAAGAAAAACGTCGGGGTCGAAAGTGGTCGCGTGCCGCGTTATCTGAATACAGCACAGTTCCAGCGTCTACTATCAAACGATTTGAAACAACAGGCAAGATTTCTTTGCAACAGTTTTTGTTGCTGTGGCACACCCTTGATGAGCTTGAACGCGTGAGAAGCTTAACCAAACCAGTAAGAACTACACCTGTATCGATTGAAGACGTTGTAGATTGATGATGGAACCAAGTAAAAAGTTGCAAGTGTCTCGTGTGCTAGAGACAGGTGAAAATGTTCTGGTAGGTTATTTGGCGCAGAACAGCAACGGTGCTTACTTTCAATATGACGAAGACTATGTTCGAATGTATACTTCGCTTTCACCATTCAAACTTGACTTTGATACCCGTTTACAACGAGCACCACAACAGCCGCATGAAGGTTTGCACGGATTGTTTGCAGACTCGTTGCCTGATGGGTGGGGCATGTTATTAATGGGCCGAGTATTTCGTCGAGCTGGTATTTCCCTTAAGAAAGTTTCGCAACTCGACCGCTTAGCTTTTATACATGATCGAGCTATCGGTGCTTTGCGTTATGAGCCAGTTTCACCTCATGGCATAGATGAGGCTGAGATGCCATCACTTTTTGAATTAGGTTCACAAGCGCAAACTGTTTTTGAAGGCGGAGCCGCAGACATACTCGATATTTTAACAACCACAGGAAGTTCTGGCGGTGCTCGTCCGAAAGCGCTAGTTTTTTTCGATGGTGACAATATGAAACGGGTAAGTACGCAGGCTCAAGATGGCTTTGACCCTTGGCTAGTTAAGTTCACATCGACGCAGCTTTCGCTTGGGCATGAAGAAGGTTTGTGTGAAGCGTCATATCTTCAAATGGCACGTCAGGTAGGTATTCAGTCGGTTGAATGGCGACTTCTGAATGCAAATGGTCAACCAAGCGGGACGCAGTGGTTAGCGTTGAAGCGTTTTGATTGCACCTCGGTGGGTCGATATCACGTACATAGTCTCTGCGGTTTGCTTGATGCTGATTTTCGTTTACCTTCAACAGACTATGAAAGTTTGTTGCGGGTGACCTCGCTGCTATGCAACGACAATCGAGCTGTACAACAACAGTTTCGTCGCGCGATTTTTAACCTGTTTGCAGTGAACCAGGATGACCATACAAAAAATTGGTCTTTTCTTCAAGATGATCAGGGAAGTTGGTCGCCAGCGCCTTTTTATGATGTAACGTTTGCCCCGACTCCATTTGGCGAACACAGCATGTCATATGCTGGCTACGGTAAATGTCCACCCAAAAAAGCGATCGAATCCTTGGGTACTATTGCTGGATTCTCTACATGGCGAAGTGTTCGCAGCCTTGTGCAAGAAGTTGTCGAAGTTCTAGCACAGTGGCCCAGTATCGCTAGCGCAAACGGTGTTTCTCAAAGCACGATAGGGATGATCGAAAAGCAGCTCGCGTTCGTTCGTAACGAAAACAAAGAGCTTTTCATATAGGCTTTGTTTATGCAAAATCAAAAAGAAGTTGAACCTACAGTGGTGCGTGATGGTGCACAGCCTTTGTATAAAGGAGCTGATGGGGTGCTGGCTAAAGTTTAATTGACCATGAGGCCTGTGGCGAGACGAACCTTTCTTTAGGAGAGATTACATTTGGAGCTGGCAAAGAAGTGCCTCCACATACTCGTCCGTGCCAAGAATTTATTTATGTCATTGAAGGCTCAACGACAATTGTTTCTTGCGGAAAAGAGTATGTTCTGGAGCCTGGAGACGCTATTTTCATTCCAGCTGGCACCGAACATCAGTACACAAACCCGTCCGAATCGACTTTGAAACAGGTTTATATTTTCTCACCTCCAGGACCTGAGGCAGGTGTCAGAACGTGGCCAGTAATTGAAGAAGGCTAGAGGTGTCAGTTCTTATTGGTCGCGTAGATTCTCAATATCAGCTAAATCTTGAAGTCTCCCAGAAGCTTTTTTATTTATCAATAGATCCTCTAAACCTATGAAAGGCACTTCCAATTCTTCAATAGGAATAGTGATCCGTTTATTCCAAGCGTCTTTGAAAGAAATACCTGATACAGAAGTTAAGATGTCAATGCGATGAGGAGGGTAACCAAGTTGTATAACTTGATCAGGTTCTAAAAAATCTTGCGCTTCTAAACCGAGCGACCCGAATCCAAACTGGTCGAGAACAAACCTTATCCTGTCCGCATTTTCATCGTCTGTCATCACCCAAACATCAAGGTTTTTTGTGTAACGAGGGTATCCGTGAGCGGCAACTGCATACCCTCCGACAACTAAGAACCGAACACTATTTGCGAGGCAATATTGTATAAACTCTTTGAAGTCTTGATCCAGTTTCATCAGGTTCATCTCGTAAATATGATCGAAGTTCCTCTACGTGAGCTAAGCGATCGACGGCTGTTTGTGATGCCCACCACTTTTGGTGGCTGTTATCTAGGTCGCCTAATTTTTTCTTCTGAACGACCTTTTCAATGGACATATATAGAAAGTATACCATGTGCAGCATGCATAGGGTAAAGTAGGCTGTGCATGTTCCGTGTTCTCCAGTGTTTGATCCAGAAAAACATCACATTGAACAAATCTGATAACGTACGTGTGTTTGTAGGTTGAAACTTATAGGATCACATGCATGAGTTTGGCAATTGAGGTAAACGATCTTTCAAAAAAGTTCGACGATTTTGAAGCGGTCGCAGGCGTAAGCCTAAGCGTAGAAGCTGGTGAAATTTATGGGTTTCTTGGGCCTAACGGCGCGGGTAAGTCTACGTTAGTGAAGATGCTTACAACGTTGAGTGTGCCAAGTGGCGGCTCAGCTACAGTGCTTGGTCACGATATTGTTTCCGAAGTTGGCGACCTGCGGCTCAAAATCGGGGTGGCGTTACAAGATGCATCATTGGATGAAAAACAGTCTGGCCGTGAGATACTACGGTTGCAAGGTCGGCTATATGGTTTATCTAAAAAAGAAGCCGATACTCGTATTGACGAACTTTCTACATTAATCGAAGTTGATGCCCTCGATAAATGGGTCGGCACCTATTCTGGTGGTATGGAACGCCGCTTGGATTTAGCGGCATCGTTGATGCATAATCCGCAACTGCTTTTTCTTGACGAGCCAACGACAGGGTTAGATCCTACATCGCGCGCGAATGTGTGGGAAGAAATCCGTCGAATCAACAAAGAATATGGCACGACAATTTTTTTGACGACACAATATCTTGAAGAAGCTGACGTGTTAGCTGATCGAGTGGCGATTATTAATAAAGGAAAAATAGTTGCACAAGGAACACCTGCTGAGCTGAAACGATCGGTTGGAACAGACGTGATTCAATTACGTTTAGCGTCACGAATTGAAGAAGCGCAACGTGTTCTTAGTGATTTGAAAGAAGTGTCAAAGGTTGAAGTCGGCCCTAACGGTCTGCTTGTTTCTGTCGAGCAAGGTTCTGTGGCGGTCAGCCCAATAGCTATTGCGTTAGACGCTAACGATATTGTTGTTGAAGCGTTAACATTGCGCACGCCGACGCTTGACGATGTTTTTCTTGAAGTAACTGGTGATCGTATGGAGGTCAGCGCATGAATTATAGCCCTGCTATAACAGCGAAACCGTCGGGTTTTTTGAAAGATTTGGTCACAATTGCAGGCCGAGCTTTACGTTCTGTTCCTCGTGAGCCAGAGGTTTTTATCCCCGCCTTGTTTATCCCCGCATTCTTTTTTATTGTCAACATCGGGGCGTTGCAAGATTTAACCGAAACGGTTTTGCCAGGTGCTGAACAAGCAATCCCTGAAGATTTTGATTATCGAGCGTTTCAGTTGCCGACTGCCATTATTTTTGCGGTGACAGGAGTATCTCGTGCAGCGAGTTTAGTAACAGATATTACTTCAGGCTATTTTGACAGGCTTTTGCTGACACCAACACGACGAGTGCCGTTGTTGCTTGGTCTGATGGTTGCCGACTGGGCCTTAGTGTCGGTGTTGTGTGTGCCGGTGATTATTTTAGGTTTCATCACTGGTGTTTCATTCGGTACAGGCATTTTAGGGATGTTGCTATTTATTCTGATAGGCGGTATTTGGGGGTTAGCGTTCACAGGGTTTCCGTATGCTATCGCTCTGAAAACAGGTAATGCTGCGGCGGTAGCATCAAGTTTTTTGCTGTTTTTCCCGTTCGCTTTTCTGACTTCATCAACGGTGCCGTTGCAAGGTTTAACGGGATGGATGCAAGCAATCGCTACCTACAATCCGTTGACCTATATTCTAGATGCGATGCGTTCTTTACTTAGCGAAGGTTGGGATTTCGTTGCACTAGGGAAAGGAATCGCCGCAATTCTCGCCGTTGCAGTTATTTCGCAGACACTAGCATTCCTCGCTTTAAAAGGCCGACTCAAACGCGGATAGCGATTTTTGCACGGCCGTGTATCGTGCGCATGATCTTTCGTGTGTCGATACCAAAACGGCTATCGCCACACTAAAATCAATGTATTGCCAATTTATGAGCAGGTGATTGATTCAAGTTAAAACTGAGACACACACAAGACATGCATGATTCTAAGACATTGATGGTTTCTATCCTGAAATGGTTGCGTACTGCTTCGAAAGCAATGTTGCGTAAATTTACTGAAGACGTAAGACAATAACTTTCTGAAACTTAAGCCAGAGTGTGTGTGAATTCTGCCCCAGGCATATTTACTTCAGAAACATATGAAAAGATGATTGGTACTAAAATTTATAGAAGTCAGTCGAAACGAGTGCCAGCGGAAGTCGCAGAACTTATTGTATATCTCCTAGAACTACCCAAAGCGATGGAGATTGAATCGATAAAGTTTAAATCAAAAATAGCTTGATACTTGTGCAGCTGGGTTAAATGGTGGCAAATAAATGCTTGCTAGTAAGAGGTACACTATGCAGTAGGTGGCAAAATGTATCGTCTTTTCAATCTCGCTCAACGAGTTAAAGTATTTAAGCGAAGTCTCGCTGATGGGGCGCGGAGGGAAAGGCTTAACTCTTTAGCAGCAAGTGGTGGGTTTTGTTTGCTCGCAGCAGATCATGAAACAACAGAAGGTCCTGTTAACGGTTTGGGAGGTTCAAAGTATGCTCGCTTAGTTGCAGATTCTGTTGAGCGAAGTTATAGCGGCATGGTCGTTCCAGTGGGAATAGCTGAGCAACCAGAAGTTAGGAGAGCATTTCAAAGAACAGCTCAGAACTTAGTAGTTCAACTTGTGGGTTTGCCAAATAATGAATCAAACCTAAATAAAGTTGCGCTTGGTTCGGTAGAAGATGCTCTATCACTAGGAGCAACTGCAGTTTCCGTACAGCTTGACTTTTCGAGTAGTAACTTTCCTGACGCATTCAAAACCATTAACAGCTTAAAAAGTGAAGCCCATAATAAAGGGCTCCCTGTCTTATTGATGATTAACTATGATAAAAACTGGGAAAATTTTTTAAAGGTGCTTTCGTCTACAGCAACTAACGGTTTCGATCTTATTAAAATCTCGTATCCCGAGAAACCTGAAGATGGACCTAGCGAAGAGTTGAAAATGAATATCGAAACTAGACTAAATGACCCAGCTTTTCCACCTGTGTTGCTCGCTGGAGGAGCACTACCTGAAGATGCTGGTAAGGTTGAAAAGACCTTTAAACAAACATTAGAAAAGGCGGTAGGACTAGGTTTCAAAGGAATTTGTGTAGGGAGAATAGAATTTCAAGGAAAAATACAGAAGAGCCCACCAAGTATTTTGAAGGAACTTCTAGCTAAAATAAATCCCCCCAAACCCAAAGAGAATTTTGGACCCACAAGAGTAGGCCGAGTCGTACTAACGCTGCGAAGAACCGTTGGAGCTATTAATGGGCAATAAAAATTTCAATCAGAAATTACAGCTACTAAATAGTCCTTTGCTCACCATTGCTTTTGTAGCAGCGCTGGCCGGTTTGATCTCTCCAATGAGTAAGTTAGCACTCGAAGCGGTTCCCTCATTCTCTTTTGTCTTTCTGCGTTTGGGTCTCAGTGCTCTTTTCATTTTCTTTTTTATGAAATGGCGAGGTTTGTCAATAGGGTTGGTTGATATCAGAAAACTATTTTCCGTGGCTATCTTTTGGGATATCAACATTTTGTTATTTGCATTTGGTGTGCAACGGACAGATGCATCGACTGCGCAACTGATCCACGTTGCTATCCCAGTTGTCACGGCAGTTCTAGCCTTTTTAATCATTGGAGAAAAACTTACAGGCCTTCAATGGAGTGGATCTTTTTTAGCCCTGAGTGGTGTATCACTTATTATTATTTTCAATGATTCGTTTGTTTTGAGCTTCGGCGAGGTTGCGGGGAATCTTTTAGTGTGCGCATCAGCTTTCTCGTTTTCTCTTTTCGCAGTAGTGTCGAAACGAGAGCAATATAAACTCTATGACCCCTTGCAAGTTGTTTTTGTTGCGGCGTTTCTAGGAGCTATTCTTTTTACGCCAGTTGCCTTATATGAGACATGGTCTCAAAAGTGGTTTACAAAAATAGAAGTCATTTCTGTTATTCATATCAGTATTGTTGTTCTGGCGACTATTTTTCTCTATACCTTTATGCAGACCATCATCAAAAAGACAGGACCTTCCTACGCCACAGTCATCCTATATTTGGTATTTTTTGCAGCAACTCTTTGGTCAGTAATTTTCCTTGATGAATCGCTTACTCTGGTTAAGCTTTGCGGCGCTTTATGTATTCTCTCAGGCGTAGTAATTTTTAATAAGCATAAACCTAAGATAGAGATGGACTTTTCTGAGCTAGAACAGAAAGTCTTGGACAAAGAAGAAGCGTATGAGAAGTGAACCTTTGTTAGTTGTCTGGTTAAACTATTCATATGAGTACATACATCATCGGAGGCGGCACATCTGGAATCGGAAAGACAGTTGCCCTAGATCTTCTTGAACAGGGAAACGCAGTCGTGGTGTTTGGGAAAGGTAAGACCCATGTAGATAGCTTTCAAAAAGAAGTTGCTGATCATTATAAGACTAAATGTGTGGTATATTGCGGCGATTTAGTCGACAGACAATACGTTGACTCGGTTGTTTCTACGCTAAAAAGTCAAAGTATTGAGGGCCTTGTGAACGCCGCAGGAACTATCTCAGGAGAAGGAATCTACGAAGAAAAACCAGAAACCTTTGAATATGTTTTGAGTCAAAATTTAGTTTCTGCGTTTAACCTAACACAAAGTGCACTATTGAATCTTTCGATGTCAGGGGCTTCAATAGTCAATATCTCATCGGTTTGTTCATTGGTGCCTTGCACCTCGTTATCGTATTCAGTAAGCAAGGCAGGCATGGATATGTTCACTAAATCTTTAGCTAAAACCCTTGCTTCAGATAACATCCGAGTGAACAGCGTTAACCCAAGTGTCGTGGAAACTAATTTGCAGAAAAGCGCTGGGCTATTCCAGGAAACAGACTATCAACAGTGGCTAGAAGAAGTTGCGCCTGCTCACCCTTTAGGCAGAGTAGGCACGCCTCAAGATATTTGTGAAGCTATAAAGTTTTTGTTAGACCCAGAGAAATCAGGTTGGATAACTGGCGCAATACTCAGCATCGACGGTGGTCGTTCCGTAGCTTAAGGAAGATATTCTTTCCTGGGGTCCTCAGGGAAGTTGACGACGTCGAAAAGCACAAATCTTTTTGGTGTGATTCGGTAGAAACGGTGCGGTCTTTCTGAGTGATTAATGAAAGTATCGATTGTTTCACCGTCGAAAATCCTGTTTTCATACAGGTTTCTTGCTTTTTCAATTTCGGAAGCCTCAGTCAGCATTTGGGCGGTGCCTTCAAATTGAAGACCTCTGGGTGGATCAGCTGGCGTTTGCGGCAAAGCTAACGCGCCAGCAACACGAGAATCACTCTCTAACTCTTTCGAGTGCCTTCGAGTTATAGAACTAAAAAAGTAGGTGTTTAGGTCTTCATCTGCTGCTTGCCAAACGCTACATGCCCAAGGATTTCCACCAGCCACAGTGCAAACTTGCATAAGTTGAGCCTCTTCAAGATAGTCACTGATTAAACTACGAAGTTTTTCTTCCATGACATACGTTTAGGTATTGCTTCTGAAATAGCCAAATCACACGTTAGTTGGAGCTATCGTTCTGGATAAATTTTTTGAGATTCTTTACAGCACTTCGACCTCGTCTTGCATCTGTTTCATAGGTGTCGCCTGCAACAGCCGTAGAAAAAATCACTCGTGGTAAGTCTTTATAACGCTCGTAGTTCTGAACACCAGCTGACATATCGAACAGCGCAAAGTTTCCGTCTTGATCAATCCATTCGAAGAAGGCAGGGATGTCAAATGGGCTTCCCCCGCTCGCTTGCACAAGAATGCTTTTAGGTTTCATAGCAGTAAACGCTTTTGCGTCTAGAACAACAACATCTGTTGTGCTACAGATAACAGTGATATCTGACGAAGCGACAAGCTCATTAACCTTAACGTGGCGAAGACCTTTGTCTTCCCACGTTTGCTTACGATTAGGACTGAAATAAATCACGTTCATCTTATATGCCAATGCCATATGAGCCATTGCTTGCCCTACCTTGCCAAGCCCGATAATCCCCATGGTTCTACCAAGAAGCTCATGCTCATTGCCAGAACGCCATTGATAGTCACCTGCGCCCCGTGTAAGTTGTACGAGCATCATAAAAAAGTATTCAGCCACAGATTCTTTGTCGTCGGAAACAATATTGCTAAACGCAATGCCGCGTCGTTCTAGTTCTTCTAGATCAACATTAGCTGTGGAAGTTCCGCAGAGGCCTACATATTTTAGGTTTGGGCAACTGTTCAGATAGTCTGCATCAATTTTTTCCCACGTTGTTGCAAGCACAATTTCGGCGGTTCCTGTTCGATCGATCCTTTCATTTTCTGGACAACGTTCCGTAGGAAAATCAATTGTATTACTGGCGAATGCTTGGATTTGTTTTTGAACTTCAAGATCATGGCGATAGTCAAGAACTGCTATTTCATACATATGAAAAGTATAGCTACGTCCAGTAAAGTACAAGGCGTAACTTGGTGTCACAGAATCTAGAGCACATATAGATCTCTACTTCCAACGAATGAGCATCAAGCCAAATCTGCAAGTCTGGACAATTGTCTAAAGGCTCTTGGGAATCGATAAGCGCAGTATTAATATAAGACCTGTTCAGAAGCACTGTGCTGGTGATGTGGTGCTGCTGCTCTAATAGTTGTAGGCTGAAGTGTGGCTACTAGTGAATCAGAAAAATCAACGCTTCCGAGCGCTCCGCGTATTATGGCTGTCGCCAATCAAAAAGGCGGCGTTGGGAAAACAACAACGGCGGTGAACTTCGCCGCCGCTGCAGCAGAAATGGGTCACCGTATTTTGCTTGTTGACCTAGATCCGCAGGCAAATGCAAGCACGGGGCTCGGCCTAAACCCGCAGAAAATCGAATCGTCTATGTATGACGTTTTGCTAAACGAAGTACCGCTTGATGATGCCATTGTTGCAGCATCGGTACGCAACTTATTTATTGCTCCCGCGAATCTGGATTTAGCAGGCGCCGAGATTGAGCTTGTTCCTGCATTTAGTCGCGAAATGAAGCTCAAAAATGCGTTAGCAAAAGTGCAAGACGACTATGACATTATTCTGATCGACTGTCCTCCTTCATTAGGTCTGCTTACTGTCAATGCGCTAGCAGCTGCGAAAGAAGTGCTTGTTCCTATCCAATGTGAATATTATGCGTTGGAAGGTTTAGGCCAGCTATTACGCAACGTCGATTTGGTGCAGCGTAACTTAAACACCGAGCTGTATCTATCAAATATTGTGCTTGTGATGTTTGACGCCCGAACGAACTTGGCGGCACAAGTCGCCGATGAAGTCCGTGAACATTTCGGCGACATTGTTTGCAAAACAGTTATTCCTCGCAGCGTTCGCCTAAGCGAAGCGCCAAGTTTCGGTCAGCCGATAACGGTTTTCGACACCGCTTCTCGTGGTGCCTTATCATATCGAGATTTGGCGGCAGAAATCTCGGGCCCGGTGAAAGAAGAAAGTGGCCAGAGTGAATGATTCTGTTGATCAAACAACAGAAAATGCTTCTGCCATAACTCCTCAATTGGTCGAGATCCGTATCGACCAGATTATTCAAAATGAATATCAGCCGCGTAAACGTTTCGCTGAGGCCGAGCTTGTCGACCTGTCTGAATCAATTCGCGAAGTTGGTGTTTTGCAGCCAATTCTTGTGCGTCCTTACGAAGATGGTCTGTTTGAACTAATTGCAGGCGAGCGTCGTTGGCGAGCCGCCAGACGAGCAGATCTAGAAACTATCCCAGCGGTTATACGTGAAATAGACGATCAGACATCGTTGGAGCACGCCATTGTTGAGAACTTGCACCGTGAAGATTTAAATTGTTTAGAAGAAGCGACGGCGTATCAGCAATTGATTGACGAATTTGAACTGACGCAAGCAGATGTTGCGACTCGTGTGGGCAAGAGTCGCTCTGCCGTAACTAACACCATACGTTTGCTTCAATTGCCTCTTAAAGTGCAAAAAATGGTTTTAAATAATGAACTTACGGCTGGACACGCAAAAGCTATTTTAATGTTGGATTCTCCTTTGGAGCAAGAGGCGTTAGCGATGAAGGTGCGTGCTGAAGGTTTGCGTGTAAGAGAAACTGAAAAGTTGGCGACCACGTTCTCGACTACCCCTAAGGTTTCTAAGGAAACACAGTCGAACGCTTACAAATCAACTGGTTATCTTGAGGTTGAACGGCTATTGGCTGACTATTTGAGCACTAAAGTAGAAGTGGTAAACGCGCAGAAGCGAGGAAAGCTAATCATAGATTTTGCCGACTCGCAAGACTTAACACGCATATTCGAGCTGCTCTATACGTATCGTTAGCTAGAAACAAATCAGTTATTCTGGTCTAGTTGGTGGACTCTTCCCCCCTATTGCTTGTTGTGAACTCTGATCCTTACCTAGTCAATCAGGTTGATTCTAGAGTGTGAGCCTTTCCTAAATAGAGGCTATCTATCGAGACTGCCTTTTGTTTGTTCCTTGCCTGTACGAGCACATGTGAAAACCTCCATGGGATGGTCCGAGTGGGGCGGAAATGTAGTAGGTGTCTACAATTATTCGAGACGCAGACAAAGACTATGCGAGTGTCACGTATCGACCCTTCGAGTCTTGAATCCTGCATGGACTATTGGGAACGCTTGTCAGTCTCAAGCGATAGAGATCCACTTGGTTGGATGTTTCACGTGAAACCCCTAGGTTGACCCTTGAAGTGTCAGAATATAACCTATTTTCACCCTTGTTAACCCATGTAAGGGTTTGTTTGGGTGGTAAATAGAACCTATGTGTGTATAGAAAGGGTAATTTCATGAATAAATGTGGGGTGAAAAGGTATGTCTGGGTATAAATGGGGATTATTTGATTGAGGTTTGTTTATTGGGTAGAAACCGTAAGCGAAAGAATGAAACTTGCTCTGAGAAGCGCGTCAAGCTACTGTGAGTGTGTTGATTTTTGACGTTGGCTTACATCACGGGCTTGAGCCTGCGGTGCTTTAGGTTTTAAATTGAGAGGGCAAATTTTGAGGAGTTTAAAAACCCACTAAACATGGGTCTGGGGAGAGATTTGTATGGGGTGGGGTTCTGTGTTGGGGTATGGAAGTGGTGGTTTGGGGCTTGTAAGGGTGTTAAAAGGGTTGTTTGGGGGGTAAGGGTTTATTTTTTGGGTATGTTATGGGTGTGTATTGGTTTGTTTGGGGGGCAAGAGTAGAAAATCGAGACTAGACAGCTTCTTGATTTGGTAAGTCAGTCTCTTTCTTGGGTATATAGTGGTATGTTTGGTTGTCTTTTGGAGTTATTTGGGTTTAGTTGGGTATGTATAGGTGTAAATCTGTTTCTTTGGGATTGGAAAGGGGTTTTTCTTGTGTGTCTGGGGGTACTTGGTGACCTTCTGTTTAGTTTGGTGGTGTTGTGGGGTTTTATGGGTATAATTTAGGGGTTGTTGGGTGCAAGGCCCTCGTCGTCCAATTATTGTAGAGCAGGTAGACAAATGAGTATTAAAAATTCAGTAGTTGTCGGGATAGGTAAAGGTGGTAGTTGCAAAACAACGCTCGCCACGCAACTCGCAGGGATCTGGTCAAGCGAAGGTAAAAAGATCTTGCTTGCCGATTTAGACATGCAAGCGTCAGCAACAAAAGTTGTGGGTCTTGATCCAAATCAACATGGTGACGGTCGCCATCTTATGGATGCCATAATGTATGGTGACGATATAGCCACCGTCAAGGCAAGAGATAATCTAGACATAATTGTCGCAGGTCGCCATACAAAAACATTATCGAATCACCTTGTCACCGCACAAAGCCCAGCTGAAGCATTTGCTGTCCCTTTTGAAAAACTAAATGCGATAGCTCGCTACGATCGAATAATTTTTGACCTTCCTCCATCTGGTTCGTCAAGACTCGCGGATATGGCGATGCAAACAGGTCAATACTTACTTGTTCCAACGAGCAGCGGTGTTGACAATATCGAAGGTCTGCGAGTTCTTGCGGGAGAACTCGAACAGCTAAACTCAGATATTCTTCTTCTTGGTGTTGTGATGATGAAAATTGGAGCAGGTGCTTCCCGGAAACGTTTAGAAACACAACAACAAGTCACCGAAATTTTAGCGGGGGTTGCCGACCCGTTCCAAACAGTTATACGAGAAGCAGGCGCAGCGTATGACGATAGTCGCAAAGCAAACCTGTTTCTCCATGAATATGCTGAGTGGGCAAGTACGGTTTCGATCTCGAACCAGATACGTGGAAGGATCAAAATCCCTGGCAACTTAAAAGACCTTGCGCGAGAGTTTTATGAACTGGCCGACGAAGTCGATGACCGCATTGCCTTAGCCGAGCAGCTACTTACAGGAGAAACGGCAGCATGAGCGATAAAACACTAAAACAAGCCAGAGGTCTTAATTCCATCGCTAACCCTGCAGATTTTCGAGGTAAGGGTCGGAATAAGCCTGAGCCTAAGGTGAAACCTGAACCAGAAGTGATTCCTCTCAAAAAGGAATCTCATCAGACACCAGTTAGTGCAAATAGCACGGTCGAGCAACAACCAGCAGACGTCACACCTCTAGAACCTAAACAAGAAAAACCAGAACGCAACCATTTAGCTGTTGCTGAACCAGTTCCAGCGGCACGCCCACATCGAGCTGTTGTCCCAGGAACGAAACGTATTCGGCGTGAATTGTCAGTACCAATTCCTGTAGCTGATGCACTTGAAGCCACACGCATCAACCCAGCAGATATAGTTATGGCAGCCTATCGTAAACACAGTGACGACATATATGCAGGGAACAAAGGCCGTATGGTTTCACGAGGCAGAAAACGCTTGAGACTATCCATCTCTGATAAAGAATTTGACCAGATTACCCGCCTAGGCGAAGCCAGAGGCTGGAACAAATCAGAAGTAGTCGCTGTGCTTCTAGCAGCGGAACTAATAACAGAATCATCGCTGGATGTATAACGTATGGTTGCTAACAAGGCAGGTTTCAATGCTTGGGAGAAACCGAAAGCTACTGAATCAGAGAACTGTATGGCAAGCGATGCATTGAGTATTTAAAGCGCGAACATATTTCCTAAAGCCGAGTTAGTAAGTCATGAAAGTGTCAGGTGTGTCCCAATTTAAACCGCTGGGAGGCTTAAGCGGAGGTGTTATTGTATCGAAAAGTATGTTCTGCAAGCGACGAACGTTAGGGTTATCGAAAAAATCTTGTATTTTTTTTAGTTCTCTTTTTTGGACTTTTTCGGCCATAGTGGGGAGGGTATCTTCAAGAAATTCGGCAATTTTTTTGAGCACTTCGCCTTTCGTTATATAGCCATTAGAGGTTACTTTCACAACTCTGTCCCAAGGGTTGAACCCATCAGTATTTAGCATGCTTTCTGGAAGTTCATAAGCAAATTTTTCATGAAAATCATATAGTTTATATTCGAGAAAGGGATCTCTTTCAGGGTATGCTTCTAATTCAGATTTTCCTTTTAGGTACGCTCTACCGTTTTGCTTAATAACAGCTTTGATTAAGTTAGGCAATGATATGATTTCGGGAACAAATGTAAATTGAACATCAAAAGCAGTAGGCCGTAGGGCCTCTATTAAAGGCAGTAAATTCGATGCGAAATCGTATTCTGAGATCTCGGCTTGGTTTCCAAGATATTCTTCCGAATCATCGTATTCTTTCCAAGTAACGTCAGATATTTTATTAGAACCTGGGTTGGCTAGGTAGTCTAGATCGTCGTTAAAAAGTACTACAAGTAAATTTTCTTCTTCAGGGTGGCGAGAAACTTGTATAGGAGCCCAAACTTTGCGTAAATCCTCGCGCGCCTCATCCCTTACTTCGGAAAGAGCGCTTGTTTCTCCAGACATAGCTATCAAGCCTTTCTTTGCAGTTTGTCTATTTTACTATAACAATAGAAAATTGATGCAACAAGCCATGACTTGCAACGACAAGTACAGTCGTACAACTTTGTAAAGCTAGATGGTTGATTCCTAGCCTACTCAGGTCGTCATTCCCACGAAAGTGGGAATCTCTGATGGACAAGATCCCCGATTTCTCACAGATGACCATCTGGAATCAAGATAGAGTAAAAACGGCAGCGCTACTTGTTTGTAAAATACTTTAAAATTCGACATGTTCTTAGAATCAACCATCTAGGTGATTAACAAAAAAAGTTTGAGCCTCTTCAATATGAAAAGGCTCAAACCTGGTAAATTTTTACACTAACTATATTCGTTAAATCTCTAGTTCTTTAAGAAGGCCAGCTTTGTTTTTCGCGCCGACAATGCGTTTTGCTTCTTCACCCGATTTAAACAACAACATGGTAGGAATGCTACGAACAGAGAAACGCACCGACAGTGCAGGGTTCTCATCAACGTTAACTTTCGCTATAACAACTTTATCACCGTGCTCATTTGCGATTTCTTCAAGAATAGGTGCAACAGCGCGGCATGGCCCACACCATTCTGCCCAGAAATCGACAAGAACAGGCAAGTCATTCTTAATCGCTTCATCAAACGATGCTTCTGTTAGGTTTTCTATCGTATCTGACATTATGTTCTCCAGTCAGGTCTAGACACTAGACGCTTAGCATATGTAACACTAGAGCATCCACGTGATATTCCTACAGATAGTAGGTCATTAGTAACAAAGTTACTACATCGCTCGCCAGGCCAGCTTATTAAGCATCGTGTTGATCTTCTAGCCAGCGCTCTGCATCAATAGCGGCGCTACACCCTGAACCAGCAGCTGTAATAGCTTGGCGATAGGTTTCGTCTTGCACATCGCCGCACGCAAAAACACCAGCAACATTTGTAGATGTAGCAGGAGAGTTCGTTAAGAGATACCCCTTGTCATTAGTGTCAAGTTGTCCTTTAAAAAGATCAGTATTTGGGCGGTGTCCGATAGCAATAAACAGACCAGTAACAGCAAGCGTTGATTTCTCTTGCGTTTTGTTATTCACCACATCAATTGATTCAAGTTGCTCGGTGCCGTTAATTGCGTGCACTTCGCTGTCCCACAGAAATTCGATCTTGTCGTTAGCGAAAGCTCGTTCCTGCATTATTTTAGACGCTCGAAGCTCATCGCGGCGATGAATGATCGTTACCTTCGAAGCAAATTTGGTTAAAAACGTTGCCTCTTCAATAGCGCTGTCGCCGCCACCAATAACAGCTATCTCTTGATCTTTGAAGAAAAAACCATCACAAGTAGCACACGTAGACACGCCACGGCCGATCAGTTCAGTCTCATTATCGAGGCCTAACATCACAGACTTAGCGCCAGTAGAAACAATAATTGACTTTGCTTCATAATCGGCTTCGCCATCATGAGGTCTATCAGTCCAAATTTTAAAAGGTCGCTGTGACAAGTCAACCGAGGTGACTTTTGTTGTCTCGAACTTGGCACCAAAACGCTCGGCCTGTGATCTGAAATTAGCCATTAATTCAGGCCCCATGATGCCTTTCGGAAAACCTGGAAAGTTTTCAACATCAGTCGTTAGCATTAACTGCCCACCTGGTTGATCGCCTGTAGACGAAGGTTCGCCAGCAAGAACCAGTGGTTCTAAAGCAGCTCGTGCGCTATAGATAGCTGCGGTTAACCCAGCAGGTCCACTTCCGATAATAATAAGATTGTGCAGTGCGGGCATAGTTTACGCTTCCTTTTTTCGCCAAAAAAACATTCCTACAAAAATAAACAGAACGCCCAAAATGCTATAGGCAAGCCACGTCTCGCCTGGATCAACAAACGAAAGATAGCTAGTCGCTGAAACAGTTGCCCTGGTTAAAGCAATAAAGGCAACAACAAGAAGCATCAAAACAATGAGCCCAATCGCAAAAATATATACCACTGAACGAGATGCAGCCAATGCTGGGCCTGTTGTCTTGTCGCGCACAGAACCTATGTGTTTCACAACGGTCGCTGTGGCCTTCGTAGCCCAATCAGGAGAATCAGCGAATTGTTCGTTTTCGATTGAAGAATCCATAGAGCCTGATCATATCCGTATTCTTAACAGGGATGTCTTTTTTGTTGAACATCGCTTCAATATTTACGCTGCGCTGAGCAGCTACCCATATTGAACACAATTGCGGTCGACAAATATTTCATTAGAAGCAGTTTTGTTTGCTAAAAAGAATAGCTCGCCACTAACACCGTCGATTTTTGTCTTCGAATAAGAGTGAAGTGAAAAGCCTTTTTCTTGCAGAACCTTTGCACATATAGACGAGCTAAGATCAACATTTCGTTCAAGGTTAGAAGAATCTTCGTATTTCTTGGGTGTATAACTAGGCACAGTAGCTAGCGGCGGCTGTATCGTTGTTTGGAAAAGAGCGGTCGTTGTGGTTGCTGGCGCTGCTTCTTGCGTTTCTTCCATAGCGTCGCTGCTTTGTTCTTCTGTCCGCAGTGCTGTCTTGTTCTCAGGCGATGCGGCGGCTTCATCGTCTGCATCGCTAGCAAAGTCTTGCATCGGCGCTGCGCTTGGTTCTTGCATAGATTCTTCGGCAGCGCCTGCATCAGCTAGCATTGCCCCTTCATCTACATCTGGCGTTTCAGCTTGCTGGTCTAGCTGCAAAGAATCAGACGTTTCTGATTCTGCCGCGACGCTTTCTGAAGCCGTATCACGCTGGTTGTCAAAGAAAGAAGACGATCTGTAGAAAGCGAAAACTCCTGCAACACAGACGATAAAAGCTGCGGCTAAAGTAAACCATTTCTGGTGATTCCTACGGGCAGGCTCAGTTTTTGATTTCTCTTGGCTGGCGGTATTCAAATCAAGAACACCCGATGCAGCGGTAGCGGCAGCTGGATCGAAGGTTTGGAGCGCTGCAGCGATTTGTCTATCTTTCGCTGCTGTATCGATCAGAACAGGGGCAGCTAGTCCTTTTCTAATCTGTTCAAAATCTGATAGAGCTGCTTGCTGGTCGGAAGAAAATGGGGTGTCTGAACGAAGGGTGCTCTCTTCGCCGTCGAAGTGTGCTGATAATTGTTCATGAAAGTTTTCAGACATCATAAAATCCCAACCGTACTTTACGGGACGTTTTTACAGTGTACATCCCGGTTATTCCGCTGCGCTCAGCGTGTTTCCACGCACGGCGTACTAGTTCGCAACTACTAGAGGTACTCATTAGACGGCGTTCATTCCCTTCTGGTTCCCCAAAAGTTCAGAAAGTTGCTTTCTGCCCCTAGAAATACGAGATCGCACCGTCCCTATAGGGATATCTAGCGTCTCGGCGATTTCGTTATAACTCAAACCAGTTACCTCGCGCATAACCAGCGGCACCCTAAAAGCATCGTCAACCGCAGGCAAAATCTCATCTATAAACATTTTGTCAACAACATCACCAGCAATAGTAACGCCGTCAGATTGGGTCTCGACAGTTTGTGCCACAGTAAGCTGATCGACAGGCATCGGCACCCGTTTATTTCGCCTGATAGCGTCTAGACAAGCGTTGGTCGCAACACGGTAACTCCATGTAGAAAACGATGATCGACCGTCAAAACGCGGCAACCCTTTAACAATAGAAACCAGTGCGTCTTGGCAATAGTCATGGGCATCAGCTTCGGAGTTTGCCATGCGACGACACAACATAAAAACTCGCTGATAGTTGCGTGAAAGCAGCGTATTGAGGCTGTCACGGTCACCAGCTTGCGCCTGTGTCGCTAATTGTTGATCATCAAGTTCGATCTGCATATACTAGACACGAAATAACCGAGTTCAAATCGGATCTTATGGGCATCTCTACTAATTGTAGATGCCCTCGGCATTTCGAGCGTTAGCACGCAGCTTCTAGCGGTTTGTGGATAAAGCGATTCAGCGGAGAAGCAATCAATAGAGATAGCCCTATTTAACTTAATGCTGAGGTTATGAGAAACAACGCAAAGATCAGCCCAAGTAGCGTCACGATAAAAAGGGTCGCTGGCATTTTCCAGTCTGTGCCAGTAGGGTCTCCGCCTAAGCGACCCGTAGGTTTACTTGCTTTTTGCTGTGTCACGCCCATCGTGTTCGATGTGCCAGCTGGCGGAACGTATGGTCTCGGTACTTTGCGTCGTGGCTCTTTGATTGCTGTTAACGCTGCATTAAACTGTTGAGCGGTCTGGTAGCGCTCGGCGACGTTGCGAGCCATGGCCTTCACCACAACATTGTCAACATCGTCACTCACAACAGGGCATAACGAGCTGACAAGTGGCGGTTCGCTTTGAATGCGAGCTAAAGCGGTAGCAGCCTCAGTAGAAGCTTCGAAAGGTGGTTTGCCTGTAAGAAGTTCAAAAAGTAAGACACCTAAAGAATAAATGTCGGCTCGGGTGTCGACCGCTGCCCCTGTGACTTGCTCAGGTGCTAAATATTTAGCCGTGCCAAGAAGCATGCCAGTGGCTGTAAGATCAGCATCTGATTCTGCTTTAGCTATACCAAAGTCGGTCACAACAACGCGTTTATCGCCGCAAATCATTATGTTTGCTGGCTTTATATCTCTATGCGTGATACCTTCAGCATGGGCTGCGCTCAAAGCGTCAGCTGTTTGCGCTGCGATATGGAGAGCATCAGCAACAGGAAACTTACCGCGAGTATCGAGCGCTTCTCGTAATGTTTCGCCTTTAATGAGCTCCATAACGATTGCTTCGATGCCGTTTTCAGAAACAGTGTCATAGACATTAACAATCGATGGGTGTGAAAGGTCGAGAACGGCAAGTGCTTCACGTTTGAAACGGGCAATAAATTTTTGGTCGTTCGACAGATGAGGGTGAAGTATTTTAATAGCGACAGATTGCTTCAAATAGTCGTCAGACGCTAGCCAAACTTGCGCCATGCCTCCATAGGCGATTGTTTGGAGGAGTCGATAACGCTCGACAAGAACCATCCCTGGTGCTGCTAGAGAAATGCCCTCAGGGCTATGGTTGGCTGCGCCTTCTATCATAAATTTAAAAGATCCTCCTTCTATATGCTAGTAGGAGAAATGCAAAATGTCATATAGCAGGTCTTTAGAACCAGCCTGTGGTCGTTGTGTGTAGTTTTCTGCAGCAAAAAACTCCTGGCGCTATACCTTACCAGGAGTTTTGTCGCTCTTTTATTGAAGAGTACGCTTTCGGTTAAGCTTCTGACAATTCGCGCTCTTTTTCTTCAAGAACTATTTCGTCTAGCTCGATAGCGGTATCGTCATCAAGAAGGTATTTATAGATAATGCCACCGAGAATACCACCGACAATAGGAGCTAGCCAGAAAACCCACAGCTGGCTTAGCGGCTCGGTTGTTCCATCAATCGCTGCGATAAGCGCTGGACCAGTCGAACGAGCAGGGTTAACGCTTGTGTTGCTGATAGGTATAGAAATTAGGTGAATGAGCGTTAACGAAAGACCAATCGCGAGGCCACCAAAACCAGCGGCTGCTCGTTTAGAGGTCGCGCCCATGATCACAACAAGGAAAATAGCGGTAAGCACAATTTCAGCAACAACAACAGCTTCGGCGCTGTAGCCACTAGGTGAAAGGGCTCCGTACCCGTTTGATGCTAATGTTCCGATTGCCCCTTCAGCTTTTTCCTGCACAAGAAAACCGAGCAGTGCAGCTGCAGCAATAGCGCCAAGAACCTGTGAAACAATGTAGCCAGGAGCTTTTGCAGCGTCGAAACGGCCGCCCGCTGTAAGACCAAGAGTCACCGCTGGGTTAAAGTGTCCGCCGGAAATGTGACCGACGGCGTATGCGCCTGTCACTACGGTTAGACCAAAGGCGAGACTGATGCCAACTAGTCCGATACCAATATCGCCGCCGTCATCTGCGAAGAACTGAGCTGCGAAAACAGCTGAACCGACACCACCAAGTACCAGCCAAAAAGTGCCGATGAATTCGGCGACTAACGCTTTTGATTTCATATCTATGATCCCCTTACTGAGCAGGCCATATATGCGACGAGGTTCGCCCATACTAAATCTGGCCCTCATCAGTATTGGACTCTATAACTAAAATAAAGTTACAAATTTTTGCCACTATGTCACACAAAAGCAGTACATATACCTATCTTGAAGTGGCTTCTGTAGGTTATTTTTGTGAAGCGGCGTCTAAATCTTTCAAAAAAGCAGAGAAACCTTTCCTGAGTTGAGGGTCTAGAATCGGGCCGAGAAGCTTGCCAACAGGCCCAAATTTAGTTTCATAAGCGTAGCTTACTTCGATGGCAGTCTGGTCCTCGTCGCCTTCTAAGTTGAAGAGCACATCCGCTCGTTTCACGGGAAGTTTAGCTACCGATTCAATTTCGATGCCTAGTTTGTCTTCTGGTTCCCAAAGCGTAATAATTTCTTCAAGTGCTCCCGCAGGGGAAAGGTCGCAGTGGCGTCGAGCGCCGACGCCTTCGGTAGCTTCACTTGTAGAGAAGCTATTTTTAACTCCTGCATTCCATTGCGAGATGTTTGGGTAGTCGGCGAGCACAGCCCAAACAGCAGATTTGCTTGCCTTAATGTTTCTATTGACTTTAATTGTTCTCACGTAGTAATCTCCTTTTGCCTACAAGAAGAACATTTGAAGTAGCTTAATTATTTCGACAGCCTTAAAAAGATCGCGGCTTTGCATAGCAAATGTGGACATGGGAACAAAAATGGTTAACCAGCAGTTAAAGATAGACATGAGTCGTGTATCTTTAACTTTGTTTGCCTGTTGTGTGTTGCTGGCTGCTGCGTGCGGAACCTCTTCTCAAGAGGCGCAGTTGCCTGACCAGCCAAATGATAGCGAAACGCTTTTGCCTGAGTGTTCCGATCCAAGTGAAGAAACAACGGATGAGGCTGACCAGACATTGTCGTATGTCGTTTCTGAAAATTGCGATTATTCTCAGTTTGATTACGAAGCCGAACCGACAGCCAACGCTTTAGTCGAAGGTTATGATAACGAGGCGTTTCCTCCAGCAGTGATTGAAATAGACAATATTTTTAGCGGCGGTGTCGGAGCAGATCAAGGAATCCCAGCGATTGACGAGCCGCAGTTCGCTCCTATTGCAGATATTTCATTTATAGAAGACGACGATGAGCCTGTGCTCTCGGTCGAAGTTAACGGCGAAGCTGTGGCATTTCCTTTACAGATTCTGATTGTGCACGAAATTGTAAATACTGAAATTGGGGGAACGCCAGTAACAGTAACGTATTGCCCGCTTTGCAACAGCGCGTTGACGTTCGACCGTCAAGTTGGTGCACGGTTGTTAGATTTCGGCGTTTCAGGCAGTCTTTTTAACTCTTCTCTATTAATGTATGACCGTCAAACAGGCTCGCTGTGGACACATTTTAACGGCCAAGGTGCTGTCGGTCATTATGCAGGCGTGCAGCTTGATTTGATTCCTACACAAACTGTTTCGTACGGCAAATTCGTTGAAGCTCACCCTGATGGCAAAGTGCTGACGCAAGATAACGAGCATAACCGTCAAAGCCAATATGGCCGCAATGGTTATGTCGGCGAAGATACCTCTGACGGCACAAGTGGAGCGCTATTTCGCGGCGAAGTTGACGAACGTCTACCTCGCAAAGAGCGAGTTGTCGGGTTGCTAGTCGAAGGTGCGTCGTTAGCTGTGCCATTTACCGAGCTTGAGAAACAGCCTGTGCAAGAGGTAACAGAAGGCGACGTGAAGATGGTAGTTTTTTATGAGAAAGGTTTGGCATCGCCAGTCGACCAGCCACGCATTGCAGACGGGCGAGACGTTGGGCAAAGCGGCGTGTTTACGCCGGAAGCTGATAGGCAAGAGCTAACGTTTACGAGCGAGACAAACGGTGTGTTCGTCGACGATCAGACCTCTTCCACATGGAATATTTTCGGGCAAGCGACAGCTGGCCCACTCGAAGGTGAACAGCTAGAATCTATCCCTCACGTCGATTCGTTCTGGTTCTCATGGGCCGCATATCGCCCCGACACACAAATCGTCACCGCATAAGGTTCCTGCTTATGTGATTTTGATTTCTTGGTAATCATTGTGCTGGGATTGGGAAACTGTAGTAATAATTTCTGTGACTCGTTCTTTGATCTTAGGCCAGCTGGTTGAGAGAAGAACAACGATGGCTATCTTTCTGCTAGCTAAGTTCTGTTGATACTGGAGATTTGTGTCTGTTGTGATGAATACTTCGTAACCCGATTTTTCTACCTTATCTAGGAGTTCCCCATTCTGAAGCATCGACCAACCACATTCGTATGCTGTGGCGACTTGATGCTCAGGTAAAAACTTTCTGAGGGGAACGGGTGTGCCTTGGTCAAAAAATACTTTCACGCGTGAAGTCTTCTAAACCGCAGCTGTACTTAAAGCTACGTACTCTAGGACTTGCTCAGTTTGGCGTTCTGTGGTTCCTGGGAACCATTGGATAAATTGTTTGACCGTTGCTCCATCTTCAAGATTATTGAACAGAGCAGCCACTGGGACTCTTGTATTTTTGAATACCCAAGCACCACTGAGGATGTTTGGATTTCTTTCTACCGCAGAGCAATTAGACCAATCAATCATGCGATCATTCTACCACAAGTAAATCCTCAGTAATAGCTAATTTTCGTGTGGCCAGGTCAACGTCATTTATGGGTCTTGGAGATCAGCGACGGTTTTGTCTACCTCGGTGCTAACAGCAGCTAGTTTACTTTTGCAGAACTCGACGAGTTGTGTCCCGCGTGTTACTTGGGTACTAAGAACGTCCACACTTGTGGCAGCTGTTTCTAACCCTTTGATGATTGCCTCTAGCTCGTTGAGTGCTTCTTCATAGGTAAGTTCGTCCACGGGTTTTGGTGAAGTGTTAGTGTCAGCCATCGTGGCAGTCTAACCAGAAGAGGCCTTATTCGACACGGCTGCTTATTTTGCCTTTGTGTGTGATGGTGACTAGTAGCTCATCTTTGGCGACATCGTCTGGCGAGCGAATCGTTTCACCAGCTTCGTTCTGAGTTATCGACCAGCCTCGTTTCAAGGTTTGTTGTGGGTCAAAGGCTGCGAGTTGTTTTTCGAAAAACGTTAGTCGCTGCGCAGCTTGTGTTTGATAGCGTTGCGCTGATTGCTGTAGCGTTGTCGCAAGTGATGAAAGTGTGTAGCCCTGACGTTCAACCGTTGATGCGGTTGCTGTTGCTAGACGAAGAGATTTATTCGTAATGTCGACGTGTGCGCTATCTAAACGCATTTTTGCGACATCACCGAGTTTACGGCTTGCTTCGATAGTTCGCATAGAGGTTTTATCAACGAGAGAAAGAAGGAGCGTCGCTGCTGCTGTCGGTGTTTTTGCGCTTGTGTGTGCCACATCGTCTATAACAGATCGGTCGATTTCATGGCCGACGCCGCAGATAACAGGCGTACGACAGTTCGCAACAGCATATGCAACCTCTTTATGGTCGAAAGCCACCAGGTCGCTTCGTGCGCCACCGCCTCGGATAAGCACAACGGTGTCGAACGCATCTCTGTTTGTAGCGTCCAAGGCACTGGTAATGCTTGCAACAGCGTCGATGCCTTGAACTCGGCAATCAAAAAGAGTCACATCGATGTTGTAACGACTGGCTTCTATTTCGGCCATAAAGTCGGCGTGTGCGGCGCTGTTGTTGCTGGTGAGCAAGGCAATACGTGCAGGCAGCAGCGGCATCGGCAACGCACTGTTTTTGTCGAGCAACCCGTTTTGTTTCAACTCGGCAAGCAGTTTTTGGCGGTCGAGTTCCATCTTGCCGAGCGTATATTCAGGGTCGATCATCGACATGATCAGCTGCACTCGGCCTTGCGGCGGATAATAGTTGACTTCGCCGCGAATACGAATTTTGATGCCGTCAGCCATGCGTGTGTTGCCTGAACGTTTTAAAACACGGTTAACGCCCACCTTCGTCGCGGCAAAAAGGGCTACGGCAATAACCGAATCTGTTGAAGTGCCAAGGGTTGCGTCAGGGTCGACAAGGTCAAAATAGACGTGGCCGTTTTGAGAGCGACGCAACCCCGAGATCATTCCTTCAACCCAGACTTCGCTAGGAAATTGCTGTTTGATCGCTGCCTCGATGTTTTGGCAAAGTTGTGTGACAGTAACAGTTTCAGCCATATGGCAGCTTATCTGTTTCCATATCGGCTGAGATAGAAACAGTTAGAAGCGCAGAAGTTAGTCCATATCAGTAAGAAGTAAGTCATCATAGGTCTCACGGCGGACAACTAAACGGGCATTGCCTTTAGAGCAGAACACTACCGCAGGTCGACGCACTCGGTTATAGTTTGACCCCATGCAAAACCCATAGCCGCCTGTTACAGGCGTTGCGACAATATCGCCTACAGCAATATCAGCTGGCAGTTTGGCGTTTTCAACAAGCACGTCACTTGATTCGCAGTGTTTGCCGACAAGTCGGGTCGAAAATGTTCTGTCTGCTAGTGTTTGTGCCGGAGTGAACGCTTCATAGCCAGAGTCATAAAGCATTGGGCGAGGATTGTCTCCAAAGCCGCCGTCAACTGCCACATAATTTCCGATGTTTGGGACTTTTTTGATTGTACCTGTGGTGTAAAGTGTTAAAGCGGCAGCAGCGACAATAGAACGGCCTGGTTCGATGCCAATAGCTGAGGTGATGCCAATCTCAGCGGCTTTATCTTTAAGAATTTGGCACCATTGCGCAACGCTATGGTGGGTTTCGCCTTCAACATAAGCAACACCAAGACCACCGCCTATAACTAACTTAGGTAGTTCGTATGGCGCAGCGAACTCGGCGACTTGCTCTAACGCTTGAGCAAACGAGTCTATTCTAAAAACTTGGGACCCTATATGGGCGTGGATACCAACAAGGTTCAAAGCAGTTGAAGCTCGCACTTTTTCGACTGCTTTATGTGCATCGCCACTAGCCACAATGAAGCCAAACTTTGAATCGTCATGCCCTGTGGTGAGATATTTATGAGTTTCAGCCTTGATACCTGGAGAGATCCTGACCATCACTTCGGGAATTTCATAGCCTGCGCTATGTAGTTTCTCTAAACGATCAATTTCGTCAAACGAGTCGATAACAATTTTGCCGACGCCGGCTTTGAGGGCCATAATCAGCTCGTCTAACGATTTGTTGTTGCCGTGAAAGACAAGGCGAGAAGCGGGAATGTCGGCTGCTAAACAAACGTGTATTTCACCGCCAGTAGTCACATCAATATTCATGCCTTCTTCGTATGCGAGCTTGACCATAGCTTTGCAAGTGAATGCTTTACTGGCATAGGTTGCCATGGACCCGAAGGCAGCCACAGCATCACGACAACGAGCACGCATATGTTCTTCGTCATAGACGAAAAGCGGTGTGCCAAATTCTTTCGCTAGGTCAAGTGTGTTGCAGCCACCGACATGGAGCACACCGTCGTTGGCAACTTCGGCAGTATCACTTAAAAGATCTAAAGGAAGAGGAGACATAGTTATAGGATACCTTTCACATTGCGACTGTATTTAGCCGTGTTGGCAACTTTTTGCCAGATAAGAGTTGAGTGATAATCATTGTTAGGTTTACAACTAGCCAAACCATTGGCACCAGTAGAGTAGTTGCTGAGTAAACTTTCAAGGCCAGAATCACGAAAATAGCGCCGACTAGTGAACATGTCCATGAAGCAAAGTTTTCGGTTTCGGGATCACGATATATTTTGAAAACTGTGGGAATTGAGGCTACCACTATTGCGCTCCCTGACATAAACGCCGAAACAAGCGGGCCAGACAACCCTCCAAGGTCAAGTTTGGCAGGGCCTTCGATAAGCCACCAGCCGACAACGCCCAACAATGACAGAGCTAGAACAATGATGTCCATAGTTTCAAAACCGCCAACGCCGTAGTGGATAGTGAAAGCAAAGGTGGCGATCATCGCTAACGTGGCTAAGAGGTATGATAGGGCGCCATAGCTAGCGCCACCAGCTAGTAAATTTGCAGCAGCAATAGCTTCCAAAATAGTAAACACAAGCCAGGTTGTTCTGTGCGGTTTTATTGCACCTTTGAACATGTCACGCATATAAATAATGTTTGCGACGACAAACAAAGCACCCGCAACAATGCTGAAGAGTAGTTGTATTTCCATATCTCAGAGAGTAGTCCAAGGGTGCGGAATATCAAAAAATTATATAACTTTGTTTAATTTAAACAAAGTTATATAAAATTAGTAGAAATTAGCTATGTTTATGTTAATGAGGACAATAAGTAACGTAGTTGTTGAACTAGTTAAAGCGGACCCAACAATAGAACCACTTGCTAGTAGAGGTCTAATTAACGTCTCTAAATATGCTCAAGAACTTAAACCATTCGTAGAAGAAGAGCTTTTAACAACGGTCTCGGACCATTCGATCCAAGTAGCATTGCATAGATATTTTCGCAAAGCGTCTTCTACTAGGCAAACAGCTACGTTCTTTATTGATGGGTTGTTAATCCACGCAGATCTTGCCGCAATTACTATTGAAAGAAGCGATGCGGCATGGCTACTTACTAAAGATTTTTACGCCCAGGCTCCTACTACATCGAGCACTTTTTTGACAATCACGCAAGGGGTCAGCGAAGCGACATTGATAGCAAGCGCAGAGCAGGCTCAAAAGCTAAAAAAGCTCACGGATGCAAGATCAATCAAGACTATATATTATTTAGAAAATTTGGTTGGTGTGACTGCACGAGTCGACCTTACCTATGTTCAGACGCCAAACTTTTTTCACGCGATCTTGTCAAGGATGGCGCTTCGTAACATAAACATAATCGAGTCTGTTTCTACTGCGACTGAAATAACGTTTTTTGTCAGTAAAGAAGATCTCAAAGTCACGCTCGATCAATTGCAAGGGTTATTGAAATAAGCTGCAAGACGAAAAAGTGTAGGTAAATCGTTTGCTTTGCCAAGCAGTGTGGGGCACTATCAATGGTGGCACGGTCTGATTGTGATTGTGAGCCTAAAAGTCAATGTAGAAAGATAGCCTTACGTTAGTGTCTAGTGACGAAGAAATATATACAGAAGAAAAGCCAGTTGTTCTAGGTGAACATGGCGAAATTCTTTCAGATCACCGTGGCGCTTTCGGCGAGTTCGGCGCAACAGTTGAAGAGGGCTTTCTTGACCGTTCATTTCGTGAACGGGTCGTTATCGTCGGGCTTTGTCAAAGTGCCCAGACCGATGAACAAACTTCAGCTTCATTAGACGAACTAGAACTTTTAATCGATACAGCAGGTGCCAGTGTTGTTGAACGGTTTACGCAACGCCGAGACAGGCCGCACGCTGCCACTTTCGTTGGTAAAGGTAAAGTGCAAGAGATTCTTGACGCTTGCTTAGCTCATGACGTCGACACGGTTATTTTCGATGATGAGCTATCTCCAGGGCAGCAACTCAATTTAGAGCAGCTGCTAAAAAGAACAGCATTGGACAGAACAGCAGTTATCTTAGACATTTTTGCACAACACGCCACCTCATCAGAGGGTAAAGCACAAGTAGAACTCGCCCAGCTAAAATATCGTTTGCCGAGGCTAAAAGGCAAAACTAACTTTAGTCAGCAGGGCGGTGGGATAGGCACGCGTGGTCCAGGTGAAACCCAGCTTGAGGTAGACCGCCGCCGTCTTGTGCGCAAGGTCCACAAGCTAGAAAAGGATCTCAAGACTATAAGTAACCATCGTGAGAATCAGCGCAAAGCAAGAACACGGTCACACCTTAAGAAGGTTTCGCTTGTTGGCTACACCAACGCTGGAAAGTCGTCGCTGCTGCGTCGTCTAACAGGCGCTGACGTCCTTGTTGAAGATAAGCTTTTTGCAACAGTTGACCCGACAACCCGTAAGCTAGCGTTGCCAGGTGGTGAGCAGATTTTGCTTAGCGATACAGTCGGGTTTGTCAAAAAATTGCCGCATCAACTTGTTGAAGCGTTTCAATCAACGTTAGAAGTTTCAGCAAGTGCCGACTTGCTTTTGCATGTGGTTGACATCTCTAGCAACGACGTTGCAGGCAATATTGAAGCAGTGCAACATGTTCTGGCAGAAATAGAAGCCGAAGAAGTCCCAACCCTGCTCGTTTGCAATAAAGCCGACGCTACTGACGAAGCGTATGTGCGAGCACAACAGTATGGCGATGCTATTGCTGTATCGGCGGTAACAGGCGAGGGAATAGACGAACTTATTGCCGCTATTAGTGACTCGTTGCAGGCAGCGACGAAACTGTATGATCTTTTCGTTCCATGGGATAAAGGTGAGGTGCTTGCCTTGTTGCATCGAGAAGCACATCTTCTATCGGAAGAATCACAAGATAATGGCATGAAAGTACAAGCTAGATTAGAAGAACACACAGCGAAAAGACTAGCCAGTTTCATAAAGTAGAGGTCATCGCAAGAAACTGCGATGATCTCTTTAAGAAGCGTGGATTACTTTAGCGGTCGTAGTAATTGTTCGTTCTATCTCGCCTGTAATGGTGTCAACGAGCGCGACACTGGTGATTTTTTGTGTCTTTTTGTCAAGAAGGTTCACAAGAACCTTATCGCCATAGTGTATGATGCTGTCTACATTTTGGACGAACTCGATTTTCCACAATGGAACGCCTGTTTCTGTGTTGCGAGCTTGCACTACAGATGATGCTTGCGTATCTGATTTTTGGGAGATATACACCAGCGAAGAGCCGTCGGCTGTAATCGTATACTTGTAGGTACGGTCAGCGCCTAACAGATTAAGCCCTTTATCTGTCAAGATTTTTTCGATAGCGCCTGTTTGGCTGTTGAAGTCGATGCTGAATGTTTTATCCCCGAATGTTTCGGCATCGCGTTCGTAGTTGCCATAAAGGAAATTTTTCGACGGTGTGGATGAGCGTTTTTTGCTGACGCAGTTGTACCTATAGCGAGGCACTTCTACTGTGCTGCCATCTCTATTGTCGATCTCGGCGGTGTTGTTGACTGTCGCGATAAGGTTGTTGTTCTCTGTGTGTAACTCATCGATCAAATCGCCTTCTTGGGTTATGCAAACAACGTTGCCTTCTTTGCTTGCGATAACGCCTTGAGCTGAATCGCTTAGCCAAAGAAAGTGTGTGCCATCGAAAAAGGCTGTTGTCGGAATGGAAGGAAGTGCTGTTTGTTTCCCGTTCTCCTCTATGCTGACGGCGCCGTTGGTTGAGGTTACGAGTAAAGAAGCGTCAAGGGATTGAGAAAGGTCGCTATTTACTGGCGGAGCCGTGTTTGTCTTTTTGTCCTCGGGTGAGACGACGCCATCGGCGTCTGGTTGTTTAGGGCTTTGCGTTCCGCCGCCAGAACAGGTTGTGGTTAGCAGCAGCATTGCTGCCAATGCATAAACTCTCGCCATGGTATAGATGGTAACCTATTTGAATCTTATTTCATCCTATATACGTATCTTTAATCTGTTACTTAGTGGTGCTTTTGATTGCAGGCGGAAGGTGTTTAGGTGTCGTGTGGTAACGTTTTGTCTGATGGGAGATAGATTTTTATCCGAATTTTCTCTGTCTTTGTATTTTGGGTGCAGTAAAAGGTGCTGCTTGTGGTCAGAAAGAGAATTTTTGCTTGTATGAGTAGGTTTGTGCTTAGTGAATAATTGTCTGATTTGCAGATGGCTTGATTAATTTCACATCGAGGTTCAAAAGGGTTTGTCATACGCATAGAGTGTGGATGTAAAATCTGTTCCCCAGGAGGAAATAAATGGCTTACGAGCTTCCCGAATTGCCTTACGATTATTCAGCTTTGGATCCTGTGATTTCTAAAAACACGCTTGAGTTTCACCATGATAAACATCACGCAGGTTATGTCACAAAATTTAATACAGCAGTGGCTGGAACCGAGCTCGACGAGAAATCTCTTGAAGATGTTATCACTGGCATTGCTGGTGACCCTGAGAAAGCTGGGTTGTTTAACAACGCTGCACAGGCATGGAACCACACGTTTTATTGGAATTCTATGAAACCTAATGGTGGCGGTACGCCAACAGGTGAGTTGGCTGCAAAAATAGACGCTGACTTCGGCAGCTTCGACGCATTCGTGGCAGCTTTTAAAGAAGCAGGTGCGACACAGTTCGGCAGCGGTTGGGCTTGGCTTGTGTCAGATAACGGCACACTTAAAGTAACCAAAAGCGGTAATGCTGATACGCCTCTAACACTTGGGCAGACGCCTCTTGTAACGATTGATGTGTGGGAACATGCGTACTACCTTGACTATCAGAACAAGCGCCCTGCCTATATCGATGTTTTTATTGAAAAACTTCTCAACTGGGATTTCGCCGCTGCTAACTTTGCAGCTCTGTAAAAGAACAGTAATCAACGTCTCGGTGATGTGGTGAGAAAAACTCATCGCTAATTGGTATTAGGTGCTCTGGCTAAAAATGGGCTAGACTGTATGTGATGTGGTCGAAACCAGGAATAAGTGTTCTGCTTCTGATAGCAGCCGAACTTATTGTTTTTAAAATTTTATCTACCCAATTCGGTTTCGGTAGAGTGCTTTTTGTCGCTCTGCTGTTATCCGTCTTGGGTTTTTTTATGCTTGTTCGCAAAGTGCCAGACTACATACGACAATCTGCGAAATCAGTTTTCAATAGCGATGAGAAACTGTCGAAAAATAGAATCGCTTCGCGTGGGTATTTCGTAGCAGCTGCTGTGTTGCTGTTTGTCCCAGGTTATGTGTCGGCAGTTTTTGCATTGCTGCTGCTTTTCCCGCCTGTGCAAGCGGTGGTGCACCCCAGAATTTCTAGTGCTTTCGGAAACGTTTCTCTTGGTAAACGTTTCCGTATGTTTACACCTGGATCTTCTAGATGTGGCAACGTTGTTGATGTGCAAGAAACTAAAAATGCCAACCGTCGATCAAATCCCGATTTACCCGAATTGCAGTAACCCCCCCGTAGGAGAAAGTAATGCCTTTAGCAGACGACACAATCCCTGTCCCACCGTTAACTCCTGGAGTTGCACGTGCGTTAAGTCCTTTAGTTCGTCGAATCACGTGTGAAAGCGACGGCGATGCTGGTGGGCATAATACGTATTTGGTTGGCATCGATGAGATTGTTGTTGTTGACCCTGGGCCTTCTATCGGCGATCATTTAGATATTGTTTGTGGCTGCGGCGGCGATCGTATCCGTTGGATTCTTTCGACCAAGCACGACGCAGACTATGTAGCAGGCGCCGAGTTCGTTAAAAAGGAGACAGGTGCTGAGCTTATCGCGCCGACTGGTTTCGCCGACGCTGACCAAACGTTGGGTGACGGGTTCAAGATAGATGCCACTGAATTTCGTCTAGCAGCGGTGACCTTTGCTGATAAGGATGATGCATTGTTTGCCTACGTGCTGGAACAAGAACGCACGCTTCTAACTGGCGCAGGTATTGATATGGCGAAAGGGTTAGTGCCTTCTAAATTGATTGAAAAAGTCAAACCGTCTCGCATCAAATCGATTGCTCCTGGCTATGGCCAGTTCATCGAAGACGCTAGGCCGTTGTTAAAATAAACCTGCAAGATTTGCTGTAGCTCGGACGTACGTTCATATTCTCTATTCTCTATTCTCTATTCTCTATTCTCTATTCTCTATTCTCTATTCTCTATTCT
>JAHDDW010000032.1 GCA_020629155.1 Acidimicrobiales bacterium
ATGCCGTTGGTGACGATACGAGTGCCGGCACCGGTTGCGGTTCTTGCCGGATCGACATACGAAAGCTGATAGATGCACATCAGTCAGCGCAAGCACCAGCCTTTATGGAAGCTGAGAATACAGAGGCAGCCGTGGCGATGGGTTGATGTGACGCTAAGGCTTTACCAGAGCTCACGCCACATGGCTGTTTCAGTTACTCGAAATTTCAAAAATCAAATTGGTCGGTACAGTAACGAAAACAAACTCATCTTTACCGATTACAGCGTTTGAAAACCGACCATGAGATGTACTCATAGAGACGGCATAACCATCCTGCGTTTTACTGTTAGGATTCGATCCCAATTCGCGTGTTGCGGAATTCCCGATAACACATAGGGACATCTGCTCTAATGCAGAAAGACAGATCAGCTTATTGTTTATTGATTTCGGCTAGTAGAGCTTTTGCCGATAGTTTTCCGAATTCATTAGCGGCCAGCGGGCTGTCACCCGAGATCAATTTACGATCGATGTGACAATCACCTTTTATTTTTCGGTTGATTGTTGTAATTCCTACGCTGCTCAACGCCTCTCCAATTTTCCAGGGCATGTGACCAGGCATATAACCGATCGACGGAGTTTGCTTGTCAACTGCATCTGGGAATGCATTCATTTTGTAACCGTTGTAAATGAAATCATCATCTTCGGTGTCAATGTTTGCGGCTAACAAAGCGGCAGGGCCATGGCATATAGCGAGCATATGCATTCCTTGCTGGTGTGACCATCGAATGATTTTTCCCACTTCTGGGTTTTCTGGAAGGCCCAACATGGCGCCGTGTCCGCCTGGGAGAAACACAGCAACATAGTCTGAGTTATCGATCATCGAATGCTTTACGAATTCAGTAACAGACCCGGGATGCTCAAATTTATCTTTATAGTTCTGGTATAGAGACTGGACCGCTTCATCTTCTGGCGGCATCGCCCACATTTCGATCTGCACAGGTTTACCGGTTGGCGTGATGATGTCAATTTCAAAACCGGCATTTCTTAAATGCAACATCGGTACTATCATTTCGACAGGATGATTACCAGTTGAAAAAACTTTGCCATTTTTCATGACCATGTTTTTCTCTTCTGTGCAGATCATTAGTACTTTGAGTCGACCCTCTGTATAAACATCTTGGAATTCAACCTGGTTGTAGTCAGATTTTTTTACCGTCGCTAGTTTTAACGCCAAACCGGAAGGAGAATAGCTACCGTCAGTTTCTTTCTTAGGTAACCAAAACAATATATTTGAAAGCCAAGACATAGTCGTTCCTCATTAGATACAAGTAGGATTTATTTAATCTACTACTGAGTAAGAATTTACTTCATGGATACGATTATCTTGCCCACAGCCCTGCCGCTGGCAAGCTGTTCGTAGGCATTAGCCACTTGCTCAAACGGGTATATGGTATCTATGACGGGTTCGATGCTACCTGAGTCTATCAACGCCACCAACTCGCTCAACATTTTGCCGTTGGGTTGCATGAAAAAGTTCAAAAACCGAACGCCGTATTCTGTGGCAAGATTTTCTGTGTCCTCACCTTTTATCGAAATTAGCGCGCCCCCCTTCCTGAGTACTTTGAATGATTCGGCAATTGAATCACCACCAAGCATGTCAAATACCATGTCGTACTCTGAGAGCTTCTCCTGAAATTTTTCAGTCTCGTAGTCAATAACTAGATCAGCACCCAGACGCCTTACTAGGTCAGCGTTTTTAGAACTTGTTGTGGTAGCGACGAACGCGCCGACATGTTTGGCGATCTGAATCGCCAGAGTCCCTACACCGCCTGATCCAGCATGGATTAGAACTTTATCATTGGATTTAATATGACCATGAGTGATCAGTGCCTGCCAAGCTGTTAAACCAGCTAAAGGGATAGAGGCAGCCTGTGCGTGACTTAAACCTTCCGGCTTTACAGACAGCTCATCTTCTTTCAGGCGGGCAAATTCGGCAACCGCTCCAGCGTCTTGTTGATTGGGACGCGCTAGAACAGCGTCGCCAACTTTAATGTTTTTAACTTTGTTGCCAACCTCTACCACTACGCCAGAAACGTCATATCCCATCACGTGCGGGAAATTAAGCTCCAGCATATGCCTGAGGTATCCAGCGCGAAGGATATTGTCGATAGGGTTGAGGCTTGCCGCGTGAACCTCAACGATGACGGAATCATCGACAAGTGCCGGTTTTTCCACCTCTGTAATCTCAACATCTGCTTCGTAATCACGAATGATTGCAGCTTTCATGAATTGGTCTTAACGGTTGCATTTATATTGCAGAAGATAGTAATACAAGTCTTTACATCTGATAACCTCGAATATCTGCATTCTTAATTGTCAAAATAACAATAATTTAAACCTAATATGGACAAACTTCGCGCGCTACGTTATTTCGACCATCTTGCGAATTCGCTGAGTTTCAGCGCCACGGCTGACCACTTTCGCGTGCCTTCTTCATCAGTATCCCGTCGCATCAAAGACCTTGAGCAAGCGTTGGGCGCGACGCTGTTCGAAAGGACCACTCGAACCGTACGATTAACTGATCTGGGAAAACTCTATCTGCAAGAGGTAGCTACTGCACTTCAATCAATAGAGATGGCTGACGAGTTGGTAGGAGCTCAATCGAAATCACCCAGTGGAATGTTACGAATCACCGCTATTCCCGGATACGGCGAGCGCTATGTGTTGCCAGCTTTAAAAAAATTTCGTGAGCTTCATGAAAATATTGACTTTGATGTATATCTAACTGATCAGGTTATAAACCTGGCTGGTAATGAAGTCGATATTGCGATTCGCGCAGCGTCAACCTTGCCCGATCAGCTTGTCGCTCGCAGGCTGGGTGATCATGATTTTGTATTGGTAGCAACACCTGGATACGCTAAAAAATATGGCGCACCTGTTACTTCTACGGACCTGTGCGAGCGGACGGTTTACATGTACCGCACACCGCTCGGCGTCCTTGATTGGTTTGCCTTCCGTGACGGTGTTTGGAAGGCACTTGAGCTTAAACCAACCTACATAACCAACCACGGGCAATCTTTACTCGATAGTGTGCTCACCGGCTGTGGTATTGCATTTCTTCCACGTTGGGGTGTGGCTGATGAGATCGCACAGGGGCGATTGGTTGAACTTGTGCTTGAGGATGGTCCGCTCTCAAGCAGTGCCAATGTAAAAATGGGGTTATATTTGCTTTACCATCCACCGAAATTTCAACTGCAAAAAATGAGGCTGACCATTGATTTCTTAGTTGCCGAGTTGGGGAATAGTTCGTCGCAAGACATCTATTGACTTTGCTTAGTATCGAGTGGTTTAGTGAAATACATATAAAATCTGCTCACGCATTTTTTCCTTCAACTTTCGCTAGATACGAAAGTCCATTTTTGCTCTGACACCACACCCAGTCACAGCATAACTTTCAATTCCTGGCTGTCAGAGGTGAGCGTGTTGCGCATACTCATAACGCAATCTCATTAGACATGAAGGGCATGTCACAATCTGCTTTAACACCCACATTTGGAAGACTACACTTACTAGAACTGTCATGCCTCAGCCGCACCATCATACCCAGCACGAAGTACAGTCTTCTGCACCTTACCCATCGTATTTCGGGGAAGTGCTTCCATTAGCGCATAGTGTTGCGGTTGTTTAAACCGAGCGAGTTTTTGTCCAATCATTTCACGAACCTTGTCCAGATCCAAATCGGGTACTGAAGGCACAATCGCCGCAACAACACTTTCGCCAAAATCGCTGTGCGGTACACCGAACACGGCGCTTTCATTAATGCCTTCGATTTCGTTCAGTACATCTTCAATTTCTTTCGGGTAGATGTTGTAGCCGCCAGAAATAATCAGGTCTTTCGATCGACCAACAATACTGAGCCGGCCATCGCTGTCCAGCACACCGAGGTCACCGGTTATAAAAAATCCGTTTTCTCGTAACTCTTCCGCCGTTTTTTCGGGCATGTTCCAGTAACCTTGAAAAACATGATCCCCTCGCACTTCGATCGAACCGATCTCACCTGCTGGCAATGTGTTACCTGTTTCTGAATTGGTAATGTTGACTTCGGTTCCGGGTAGCGCATACCCAACAGTACCTGCAACACGTTTCCCGTCGTAGGGATTAGATGTAATCATGTTAGTTTCTGTCATGCCGTAGCGTTCCAGAATTCGATGACCTGTTCGTTCATAGAACGTGACGTGGGTATCCGCCAACAATGGGGCTGAACCCGATACAAACAAACGCATGTTTGATGTCAGCGTTTTGGTGAAACCCGGTGATGCCAGAAGGCGTGTATAAAAAGTAGGTACCCCCATCAAAACGGTAGATTGTGGCAATTCATTCTGAATAGCATCGATATCAAACTTCTCCATCAAACGCACAGTAGCGCCAGCTATAAGGCTGGTATTTAATGCGACAAACAAACCGTGAGTGTGGAAGATGGGAAGCGCGTGAAGCAAACGATCGTGTTCAGACATCTGCCAGAGTTGGGTTAGCACTTGCGCGTTCGACAGCAGGTTTTTATGCGTCAGCATGGCTCCTTTCGAACGCCCAGTTGTGCCAGAGGTATAAAGCAACGCAGCCAAACTGTCTGGACCGCACTCAACAGGTTCAAATGCCCGGGGTTTCGTATTTGCAGCTGTTTGTAGAGTTCCTTCCTCATGCCCCAAGGTAAGTAGTGTTGCCCGCTGTTCTTTTGCTAACGGTGTCAGTTCGTGTTGATTTTTCGGGTCACACACCATGACCGATGGCTGAGCATCACGAACAAAGTAACTGACCTCCTCCAACGTATACGCATTATTCAGCGGCAAATAAATCGCGCCCAGTTGAACAGTCGCCGCATAGAGTGCAACCGTATCGCTGGTTTTCGGTGCTTGCACCAAGACGCGATCGCCGGGTAACACCCCCACATCAACTAAGGCATGAGCAATTTGCGCCGCGCGTTTTATGAAGTCCGCATAAGGTAACGACGATGCATCATCACTGTCTAAAAATAGTGATGGATTGTTCTTATGCGGCAGGAACAAAGCGTCGTACAAAACATTGGTCACGCAGTTTTTTCCCTAGTCTAAATTTACAAGTCAGTGGGGAGTTTACTTTTAAAAATCGATGAATCGGCCTCACCCGCTACCATGACAAAAAATACCCGATTTAGAATTTGTGGGGACCTCAGATTCCACAGCTGATTTCAATTACTGTGAAAACTCAACCATTGGGATATTTCTCTAGCAACCGACGCTGTCGCATTATTCTGAGTTCGCCCCGCCCAAGCGGCAGGGCTAGGATAGGCGGTTAGCCGAATTCGATAAATTTTCGCATGTCGCCCATGGTTAAAGAAAACCGGCGATTTGCCGCCACACTCTCCTTCAGTACAGGATTTTTAATTTTTTCAATTAGTACTTGACATATTCAAGACGAACGGTCATATTAACTGCATGGCAAAACCTAACCACAAAAATAGAATTTTGGACGCTGGGCTTGAAGTGTTCTACCAACAGGGATTCCACGGCAGTGGTGTCCAAGACGTTGTCGATCATGCGGAGGTTCCAAAAGGATCCTTCTACAACCATTTCAAGAGCAAGCAAGCATTAGGTCTTGAGGTGTTAGAGACCTATTGGAATGCGGGTAACGGGGCTCGGGCTGAACTTCGTTCAACTAATAAGTCACCCCTGAAGCGCATTGATCGGCACCTTGCCGCATTGGGTTATGACAAAAATGGCTGTCTGATAGGTAATTTCAGTGCAGAACTCGCTGGAATCGAAGAGTTTCGAAGCCGTATAAGCGAATTATTTGAATCATGGAAGTCCGAAGTTGCCGCTTGTATCCGAGAAGGTCATGAAGATGGATCCATTCGCGATGATGCAAAAGCAGAAGACCTCGCTGAGTTTATTGTTGAAGGCATGCAAGGAGCCCAACTGAAGGCCAAGATCGAACAAGATCCGGCCGTTGTCGCGCGCTTTCGTAAATCAATTCAGTTGTTTCTAACCGCACCTTAAACCTACGTTCAATTCGAGCTGCTGGGGACAGCTTTATTTGATTTTTTAACGATGTACGAAAACCCCATATTTTTTACTTGATTTTCAAGACGACCGGTCATATTTTCAATGACCTTACAACTTACTTTTTTCAACAACCAGGAACTAACCAACATGTCCATCTCTTCAAAAATGAATCGACGCGATTTTCTCGGTGGCTCAGCCGGAATCGTCACAGCCACCGCACTGTCTTCTGTCGGGATTTCATCTGCTAAAGCAGCGGCGCCCATTGTGGGCACTCAGGTCTCACAAATCTATCGTCGCAAGCTCGGCTCATATGAAATTACTGTGCTCGGCGACGGTTACGTCGATCTTCCTAACGAAATTTGGGCAAATCCAGGCGCAGACGAAATCAACGGCTATTTAGCCGACGCCTATCAGCCCGCTGGATCCATTCGAAACGGTGTGAATGCCTACTTGATTAACACAGGCAAAAAATTAATCTTGGTGGACAGTGGCGCTGCAGGTTTATTCGGCCCTAACGCGGGTCTGTTCCCCGGCAACTTATCCGCTGTTGGTGTAAAACCAGAAGACATCGATCAAGTATTAATTACCCACATTCACCCAGACCACGTTGCTGGTTTGTTGACCAACGATGGCGGCGTTGTTGTTCCTAATGGTCAGGTTCACGTCTCTGGCACAGAGTTGAACTACTGGACAGATGCGGAAGCTCAATCGAAGGCTGTAGAGATTTCAAAGCCATGGTTTGACTTAGCGCGTGGCTGGCAAGCCGCCTATGACGGACGTATCTCCACTTTCGAAGGTGAAACTGATTTGGGCGACGGCATCACAGCCTTCCCGCTGCCAGGTCATTCACCTGGTCACACCGGGTACCGTGTTGAGAGCGAAGGCGAAAGTCTTCTAATCATTGGTGATGCGGTTATCAGTGCGGCAATTCAGTTCGCTAATCCTGAAGCTGGCGCGATTTGGGACACCAGTGCAGAAGATTCGATTAAATCTCGCAAGATGCTGTTTGATATGGCTGCAGCCGATCGCACCGCGATCACAGCAACGCATATCCCATTTCCATCGTTTGGCTACGTGGATAACCGTGCTGATGGCAGTTACGCCTACGTCCCTGAAGAGTGGCGTTACGGCTCATAAGCAGGATACTGGAATGAGCCCCTGGCAACTGCCAGGGGCCCCCTCTTCGTGCTTGCAATACGGCCACCTGTCGCGGGAGCTAGACAGCTTATAACTCTCTACCGCATTGACATGCTTGATACAGCATTGCTCGAAACGCTGCAGGCATCAAGCTAAATTTTTACCTTAAATCCATAAATTTTTTCTAACACATTGTTGGGAGGTTCGACTGATCCCAATTAATAAATAACTGAATATAGGAATACACTCATGAAAGCAATTGCAGCCGAGAGTTTCGGCAACCCCGAAGTTCTCTCAATCTTAGAACAACCAACACCAGAACCCGGTGTTGGTGAGGTGCGCGTTAAAGTTAAAGCAGCCGGTGTTAATCCCTTCGATGCACAAGTACGTCGAGGCGACTACAGCGACTACGTTTCCCTTCCGCTAAATCTAGGCGTTGAGCTATCAGGTGTAGTCGATTCGCTGGGCGAAGGCGTTACAAACCTAGCGGTGGGTGATGAAGTTTTCTACAGTGTACGTGTGCTGGAAAACGAAGGTGGATATGCGGAATACCATACCGAACGTGCGGACTTAATAGCTAAAAAGCCTACGTCTCTTTCTTTCGAAGAGGCGGCTGCAATGCCCATCGCTGCCAGTACCGCCTGGGTTTGCTTAGTTGAGAGAGGCCGCATCCAGAGTGGCGATCGCGTTTTAATTCTTGGTGGGTCTGGTGGTGTAGGTCAATTCGCTATTCAAATTGCACACAATGCCGGCGCGTATGTTGTGACGTCAGTTAGCGAACAGTCTATCGAATTCGCACATGAGCTTGGCGCTGACGATGCCGTGGATTACCGTCGCAACGACGTATGGGATGCGCTTAAAGAATCTTCAAAGAAAGGTTTCGATATCATTGTTGATTTAATCGGTGGTGATGCCATCGAACAGTCTTTGGGTTTACTGGCTGCAGGTGGTCGAGTGGTCAGTATTGTTGACCAACCTCAGGCTCAAAACCTGTACGCAGGCTGGGGTGCCAATGCTGAAGTACATTTTGTGTTTTTAACGCCAAGCGCAGAAAGGCTTACCCGGTTGGGTGAATTGGTGGATCGAGGCCAAATTAAATCCGTGGTTGAACAAACACTCGCGCTTGAAGATGCGGGTGAAGCACATCGGCTGATTGAAGCTGGGGGACGCAAAGGAAAGATTGTTCTCACAACATCCTGATCGACACCAGTACTGCTTTTTTTACACCGAGAATTGTGTTCTGGATTAATGGGACCGGTTGCGTCGGCAACCGGTCTTTTTAGTGAATTCACGTGACCAGGATGTGGCCTTGAAACAACAGCCAAACAACACACGCTAATCGAAGGTTATCAACATGAAATTCTTACTCGTTCTCTTAGTAGCAGGTGTACTTGCCACAAAGATAGCCATGGCCGCAGGCTCATTCTATGACCTCAATCAAGAATTGAAGTCTGCCGACCGATTACTCTACAAAGGACAGTACGAGGACGCGATAGAGATTCTGTCTGATGCTGTTCGCAGTGAACCGAACAACGCGGAAGCCTGGAATCTTCTCGGTTACGCTTCACGAAAATTTGGTGACTTGGAAACATCAGCAGAGGCATACCAGAAAGCCTTGAGTATCGACCCAGAGCACAAAAATGCGTTGGAATATCAAGGCGAATTATTTTTAATGCTTAACGATAAAATCGCAGCACAAAGTAACCTTGAAAAGTTGATGGCGTTGTGTCCCGACGGCTGTAAGCAGCTTGACTCGCTCAAAAACGCAATATCTGCGTACCCGTAGCCTCACATTTCATTAGATTCAGTCAGCAATGGCGTTTATGGCAATCGGAATTATCCTTGTTCGCCGTATCGTATGAACGCCGGATTCTTAGCAAGTAAATCTGTGGAAACGTTG
>JAHDDW010000005.1 GCA_020629155.1 Acidimicrobiales bacterium
TAGCAGGTACCCAATGGGAAATGAGAAAACTCGAACCAGAGGCTAACGCAGAACTTGAACGCTACGCCAGCAATCTCTACGAAGTTCAGAACAAACACAAAACACCGTACGACCACGTCGAGTGCGACGCAGGAGTGGAGCACCAATTCGCCAGACAGCTCGACGTCAACAACGACATCAAATTCTACATCAAACTCCCGAACTGGTTTAAAGTAGATACACCTATCGGCCCATACAACCCAGACTGGGCGATTGTGCTGGAAAAGGAATCGAAACTCTATCTAGTTCGAGAAACCAAAGGTAGCCTCGATCTTCAACAACTCAGAGAAACCGAAAAATTGAAGATCAACTGCGCCAAAAGACACTTCAAAGCTATCGACGTTGACTACAAAGTCTGCATGACCATCGAAGAGCTTGTATAGCTCACAAGTTGCGATGTGGGTGAGTCACCCGCATGTCACCCGCAAAACCAGACAAAGAGACCTGATTTGGGCCAGCTCAACACAACTAAACGAAAACCCACCCTGAACGTTTCCCCTGTTCAGCGCCTGTTTCGGCTGGTGCCCCCGGCAAGAATCGAACTTGCGCTCATGGTTTAGGAAACCAATGCTCTATCCACTGAGCTACGGGGGCGTGCCTATTCAGGTTAGCGAACTAGGCTGAAGCTTCAAAGGTTAGTTCGCGCTCTTTGACCGATACAGATTGCAATTTTGCTTCTATTTTTTGGGCTAGCTCGAAATCGTTATCTTTAACTGACACTACGACCGCAGGCTCTTTGATTTGCAACACCGCATGAGATGCCACGCCACGCTCTTTCCCAGAACGACTTTTGCGTTTGTTCACAACATGCGCTTCAAAAACCTCACCGACTCGATTTTCTAGAACTAACGCCTCGACTAGGTCGACCGTAGCGCGCTCCAGCGCTGAGCTGGCTTGTTTGGCTTTGCCCATCAAACCAGGTAGTTCTGCAAGCGCATCGACCGCCCACTGCGGAGGTGTTTCATCCGCATGAATAGCCAACAAAATTTCGTTAGCAAAACGGTCAACTAGGCGACGCAGCGGCGCGGTCACATGTCCATAGATCGAAGCAATTGCCGCATGTTCAAGATTTTCTTGCGGTTCAGCTTCGGGGGTAATCGCATAATACCCAGCACCACGAAATATTTTTGTTGCCTGATGCATCAACGCATTATGGCTCGCTCTGTCAGGTTGCAAACTGCGTATAAAATCTGGGTAGCTGACATCATGAGGATAGTCCACACCGAGCGCCCTAGCTTGGCGGCGAAGCTCATCTTGGTCTCGGACATCTGCTGGCGGCAATGTGCGGACGATACCTATACCAGACTGTTGCATCGTGCGGCCAGCAACCATGCCAGTCAGCAACGAAATTTGAGCATTCCAATTTTCGACAGGCACACTATGTTCATAACGCAGCACATACCCGTCGGCAGACGCCGTGACCTCTTGTGAAGGCAGATTCAAACTGACTCCACCACGAATTTGCTCTTGTTTCTGGCGCAACTCCCCGATCGTTTTAAGAAGCCTCAACGAGCTATCGTTTTCGCTGTTCGCCTCGATTCTTTGCTGCGCCTGTGCATACGAGATAGCCTCGCTGACGCGCACTGTTGCTCGTTTAAACTGCGACGATACAGGCAAGCCTTCTGCGTCTAGATCGATCGTCCACAATAACGCAGGTTTTGTTGTGCCAGCAAGCAAACTAGCTTTGTCCTCACTAATCGAAGGGGGATGTAGGGGCGTGCGCAAATCGGGACTATATAATGTCACGCCTCGCAACCGGGCCTCGGCATCTAGCAAACTGCCAGGTTCAACAAAAGCTGCAACATCTGCGATTGCGTAGTGTAGACGAAAACCTTGAGGGGTTTTACTAGCGTAATACGCCTGATCCAAATCAATCGCACCTGGAGGGTCTATTGCTATAAACGGCAGCGCTGTCGCGTCATAACGGTCGTCGCTATAGCGGTCTTGTGCTGCGTCAGCCTCTTGCAAAACTTCCACAGGAAACGACGGTGGCACATGCAACTCTTCACGTAGCGCAGCGAAATGTTTCTCGAACTCTTTTGGTGTTCTGATATGAGGACTAGGCATGCGCTATAGCCTAGGCAAAAAGTTCTTCTAACACTGCAATTCTCGATTCGAGTTCTGTAATTCGTTCTGTCAAGGTGTGCAGCTCACTGTGTTTATCGCTAGTTGCCGCTGAAACACCAGCATCAATATATTCGCTTTCTTGACTAGCTGGCTCGGTTTCTTCACCAAGCATATGTTGCCATCGGTCTTGCGACTGTCCTGGCTGGCGTGGGCACAGTTGCACAAGTGGTTCTTCACCAACGCTAAGTTTTTCTAACGCTGCTTCTATTTCTGCAAGATTTTCAAAGTCGCAGTATCGCTGGGTTCTTGTTCGCAGCTCACCTGGTGTCTGCGGGCCACGCAACAACAAAATCGCTAACAGTGCTCGCTCTTTACTTTGCAAAGACATTGCTTCATCTACTACGTGTTTGTGTTTAAACGTACGATTGCTTGACGGTCGAATAGTGCGGGCTAAACCTTTTTGGCGCAAACCTAGAATTGCTTCGTCAACCTGTTTTGCATCGAAGGTAACAACTGGCTCTCTGTTGCTTTTTTGGTTGCACGCAAGCAGTAGTGCGTTAGTTGTCAAAGGGTAGTGTTCTGGCGTGGTTGCTGCTTTTTCAAGCAAAGCGCCTAGCACACGAAGTTCTATAGCAGTCAATTTCATATAGTAGGAACCTAGCACGCCTTCGCATGTGGCTTGCCCATCAAAAAATCCTGCGCCCTGGCGTGAAGCCAAACCGCAGGATTTTTGTTACCCGTAACTATGTTGTTTCAGGGCTTAGCCAAGTTCTTGAAAGCGCACAAGACGGTTAGATTCGAGATCGGTGCCGAATTGTTCTGTTTCTCCATAGCCTTTGACGCTAAGTTTCTGTTCGTCCACACCTTTAGTGTCGACAAGATAGTCATACACAGACTGAGCGCGGTTCTGACTCAAAGTAAGGTTCGCTTCGTCAGGTCCTTGCGTGTCGGTGTAGCCTTGGATTTCTATTTTCACATTCTCATCAGCGGCGTTCAAAATTTCGGCTGCTTCGTCAAGGTCGGTGAAACTTGCGTTGACTATAACAGCAGAACCTGTTTGGTAGTTCACCTTCGGCAACTCGTTTAGCTCAGCGGTGACGCTTACAGTTAACTCGTCAATAACCTTTGTGACACCTTCGACGTTGCCAGCAGCTGCTAGGGTCGGCGCTCGGTCTTCTTCTTGACCTAAAGAACCTCGCACGATAACTTCTGTGCCAGTTCCGTCTGCTAGTGGAGCAACTACTTGTGATTCTTCAAGTGCTGCTACAACTGCTGGTTCAAGTAGTTGTAGCTGGTTGTCAACGGTCTCGACGCCTTCAACGTTGCTTGCAGCCTTTTCAGCCTGATCTGATTCTGCTTGATCGGCGACCCAGCCTGTCAGCGTGACGGCAGATCCGTTGCGAACGCCAGTGACGTCGCCAGCTTGGGCGGCTATAGCAGCATCAATTTCGCCAAATTGTTTTGCTGCTGCAGTCGTTTTTACTTCAACAGGGCCAGCGGGGGCAGCTTGTGTTGCTGCTGTTTCAACGGTCGTAACAATATCAGCTGATTCTTCTTGGGTTGTCTTTGCTGCTTCGCTGTCATCGTCGTCAGAGCTAAAGAGAAAGTTCCAGCTTAGAAAGCCTGCGAAGATCACAAAAACTGCGAGCCCTAAGAAAAGAGTTTGATCATCTGCGGACGCTTTCCATTCGGGAAGAAGCTTTTCTTTGTCGTCTGACGAGCTGATACTTGTGTGTTCATTATCGTTCATAACCATAGTGACGTCAACAGTAGCAGAAAGTTGCAATATAGAGGTAGATGTAATGTCTCGACGCTAGCGATACCGAAACAGACGAGAGGTCTTGCTAGTCAACTACTGGTTTGCGTCGGTTAGCTTTTTTCTCACTCCGCTGCTTTTTCGCTGTTAGTCGTCGCCTGACTGCGCCTCTGCTCGGTTTGGTTGGTTGACGCTTTTTGGGGGTTTCGAACGCTTGCCTGATTTTGTCAGCGAGGCGCTGCATAGCTAACTCTTTATTTCGATACTGTGATCTTGTTTCGTCAACGCTAACGTACATTTCTTCGCCATACTTGCTTAGTAAGGTTTGGCGTTGTTTGTCTGTTAAAGAGCTAGCTGTTTGTATTGAGAACACAACGTCTGCACGAGTGTACGCTTTATTTGCGTGTTGTCCGCCTGGCCCACCTGAAGGAGAAAATCGCCATGTTAGGTCTGATGCGGCGATCGTCAGTTGGTTGGAAACATACAACATAGACTTTTAATATTAGCTGGTTCACCTGGCGACGTTTTTATTTATAGCGAGGTTTCAGTCTGCGTGGTGCAAGATGTTGGCAACTCTTGTCTTCATCCACACTGCAAGCAGTAAAGACAAGAGTCTCTACAAGTGCTAATCCGATCTGACGCCGCTGTCCCTTTAACAATCTTCAAAGGTGATCGTGACATGTGCACTTGACCAACACAACGACACTATGTCTTCATGCAGGGTTTCTTCTAGGTCAATCGCAGCGCTTTTGCAATGCATACTTGCGAGACAGCAGCGACATGTCGTGCGTGGTTGCGACGTGTTTAGTGGAATCTCGTTAGCGTTCACGGTCTCATGTGCGTCTATGTAAACCATTTGGTGTTCACTTTTGGTTCACTTGGGCTGTGGGTTTGAAGAGTTGTCCGAATTTTAACAGCTTTTAGCTGCAGGGTTGACTCTTTTGCGACCACACCTTGCAGGTTTTTGTGCTGTAAACACTACACAGGCAAATTGGTTCATAATGGAGATTCTTTTTATTGAGCGCATGAAGCCAAAAGATGGTAGGTTATGTTTGTGAAGTTTTTATGCGGACGACCAGGTTGCGGGGAAGAATCAACAGTTACGTTGCAGATCAATGCACCTGGTAGCACAATTTCGCTGCTTGACCCACGCGAAACTCGTGATGGCACCCCGTTGTGTGATCGCCATGCTGAGTTAACAACGCCGCCTATGGGCTGGTCAATGAACGACATGCGCAGCAGTCAAGGTCGTAAACTTCTGGCAGTTCCTACAGGCGACGAGGTTCCAACCAAAGTAGCCAAATCTCGTTCGGCTGGCTCTCGTGCAGCAAAAAAAGAGGCTTCTCAAGAGCCTAGAACAAACACAGACGCTGTTACGTTCTCAAAACGCAACGCTATACCAAAGTCGAAAAAAGCTAAGGTTCGCAATCCAAACAAACGTAAAGCCAAAGCGCCACAAAGCAGGCCAGCTAAACGACGAGAACAGGCCGAACCAGCAGTTGCTACTAACGAAAATGAATTTCCTTGGCATCATCAGTTTGATGAAGAAGATCAGCCAGAGAATTTGCAGGCTAAAAGTCGGTTGCTTTCACGTGCGTTCCGCACTTCTGTCGGTTAAAGCAGCAACTACTAGCAGACAAGATTGTTTTTGTGCGCGGGTGCAGATGTTCACGCTGCTACATAGAGAATAATGCCTGCTAAAGCGATTGTGCTTGCCGCGTATTCTATCCGACTGTGTTTTTCGCGGTGAAAAGCAACACCAAATGCAAAGGCCAAAATAATTTCTAGTTGACCTAATGTGCGCACCTTTGCTGCGTTCTCTAATGTCATAGCTAGTGCCCACGCAGTTGATCCAGTAAGTGAAAGCACTGCAACGCCGAGTGCTTGACGCCACGCTTGTGCTACTTTGACCAGTGATGTTTTAGATGAGCAGCTAATGTATATTCCTTGAATGCAAGTTTGTATGCCGAGTATCGCTGTTAATGTTACTGTGGCACGGTCAAATATTGTCCCAGTCAAGCTAGCTGAGGCGCCACGTAACGCAACTGAGGTCAGAGCAAATCCTGCGCCAGCAAACAAACCATAGAGCGCAGCACTGTCGAAACGCACTAACGGCGTGCTCTTGATAAGCAAAATGGTCACGCCTGTGAGGCAGATCATACCGCCTGCCCATGCAAGTAGTTTGACCGCTTCTCCAAGAAAAATTGTTGAAGCGAGGCCCACAAATAGTATTTCTGTTTTGGCGTACATGGTTCCAACGGCAAAGTTTCGTATGCGAAATGATTTGAGAAGAGCAATGGTTGCTGTTATTTGTGAGACGCTTGCGACGGCGGCAGACAACCAAAATTGTGTGTCTGTCGCTGGCAGTTCTCCTGGGCCAGCCATCCAAGCAGATCCTAGAAGCAATGCGATAGGGAATGCATATACAAATCGAACGTATCCTGCTTCGGTCGAGTTGAGAACGGTCTTTAGTCGGTGCTGCTCAGAAGTTCGGGCTATCTGTAGAATAGTTGCTATAACAGTTATGTATATCCACATTTGTGCGGTCCTGCTTGACGATGCGTTTCCTGTAGTATGCGGTCGAAACTTGCCATTGAAAAAACAGAATTACTTCTGCCTGGCATAAGATATCCTTATGTCAAAATTTGAATGGGTCCGCACTGCGTTAGCCATAGCACATGCAGGTTCGATCACTGCAGGGGCCGCAATTCGTAACATTTCACAACCTGCTGCTAGTCAGCAAGTAGGGAGCCTTGAACGCTCTTTAGGAATAAAAGTTTTTGAACGTAAACGTACGGGTGTCACTCTCACCGCCGACGGGGCTAGATTTCTTCACCAAATTGCTACTCCTATCGACCAAATAGAATGGCTGCTGGAAGGCCTCGACGTCGGTCAAGCAGAGCTTCCTGCATTGCCATTAGTCATAGGCTGCCATGCCGAATGGTTTGATCGATCGTTTATGCCTCGTCTTGACGATTCGTTACCCATTAGAACGTTTTTTGCTGACGACAAAACGATTCTTGATGCTTTACTTTCTGGCAATGTGGACATCGCAGTAACCTTGTTGGCACCGCCAGCTAGCTATATTCATAGCGCTTCATTAGGGCCGAGAAAATATGTGCTAGTTGCCTCGCCACAGTTGTGCCCATTGGAGCCGATAGTCAATGATGAAGCACTGTCGAAATGGATTAGAGCGACCCCTTGGGTTGGTTTCAGTGAAGAGTTGCCTGCGACACGACAATTCTGGTTTGCCGTCACTGGTTCTTCTAACCCCACCATGTTGCAGCTGACCGCACCAGATATTCGCGTTGTTGCAACAGCAGTTGAACAAGGTGTGGGCGCTAGCTTGTTGCCGTATGACTTTTGTCAAGAAGCTTTAAACAATAACAGGCTTGTGGAGGTGGCCCCATGGTATGTATTGCCAACGCCACCATCTTGGATATTGTCAGCAAGCAAGACGACAAAACGTCATAAAGAAAAGGACCGTCTTATGGCGTCAATCATCGAAACTGTCGAAAAGTAAAAACGAAGCAAATGAGAGAAACTCAGCTAAACACAATGCCGCTAGAGTCGGATGACAGTTGGTGCAGATGTCTCAGCGAGGGTTTTCCCATTCTGAGAAATCCTGTAGTTAATGCTATAGCGTGCACCTTCAACATAATCGATTGGGATGCTTTTAAAGTACGCAAGTGACGCTGCGCACGTTGTCGAACCGCTGCTGGTAAGAAGAGAACTGCCGTTCTGAAATACTGAAGCTTCAACAAAGTATTCTTCACCTCTAGGGCAGTTTGCTGTCACTTGAATTACCAACGCAGGACTATTTGTAGTCGACGAAAGCCAAATATAAGAACCAGCGGATTTGAAGGTCACAGGCAAAAGAGGTGTTTGCGTCGTCACCGGGTTAAGGGTTGTCGAAGTGGCTTTGGCCGTTGGTTTGGGGGCTGCGGGTGCTGGAGCAGGAGTCGTAGCATTCGGCTGTGCAGAATTTGTTGGCGTTTCGCTGCGAACTAGCGTTTCTCCAGGTGCAGCTGCCTGACGGTCATTATTGGGCGCTGGTATATTTTGCTGCGAATCAGGACTATTTTGTTCGGTAGCGAATCCTTCAAATAGGTTAGTTGACGGATCATTTTCATTAGAAGCATTTTGTAGCTCATTGCCAAAAGGGACAATACCATTTGGTTCCGTTGTTTTTTGATAGGAAGACACCTCGTTAGATTCACTACATGAAGCAGCAAGGAACCCAAGAAGAAGGAACAAAAATATTTTATGAAATATAGACATTAGGCCACCGTTCAACAAGGTCCTCTTTACTAAGGATACCTCTATTGGCAGCCTTTCTTCAAATCCTTTGAGCAAACTGTTAGAAGATTGAAGCTGTTCTAGCTGAGCGCATTTTCTCGGCCACATAGGAAAGCAGTCCGACGATGGCCGCAAGCGTGACGCTTAACGCCATAGCTTGGCCTCGTAAAACGTCGCCAGGTTGCGAACTTAGCCGATAGATAGCCAGCGGCGCTGTAAGTGACGTGTCGCTTCGTGAAAGAAACGATGCCGCTCCAAACTCGCCAAGACTAACAGCCGCAGCAAAAAGAGCGCCAGCGAAAAAAGCTTGCCTTGTCAAAGGCCAAACAATACTGCTGACAATGCGAGTTGGTGAAGCGCCAAGTGTTGTCGCTGACCATAACAGTGTCGGGTTGATAGACCGCAACGCTGGTAAGGCAGCGGCCGCAACAAGGGGCAAGCCAAGTAAGGCATGCGAAAGAGGCAGAACCCATGGCGAGCTGCGAAATTCAGCGAAGGTGAACGTTACCAAATAGCCGAACCCTAACGCCACAGAAGAAACACCGAGAGGAAGGAAAACTAAAGTTTCGAGTATCCTCGCAGCTGACCCATGGTGTCTGATCGCTGCAACTGCAATGCCAGCGACTGCTGTCGCCAGTAGGGTTGCGGCAGCGGCAAACAATAGCGACTTCAGCAGTGTATCAAGCGGCGTAACGTTAAGCAGATCGTTAGGCTGGCTAAGTCGGCGATAATTAGCTAACCCAAATTGTTCACCTACACGCAACGACTTTTCAACAAGCGCAGCCATAGGCACTATGACAGTCACCACGACGCTGACACAAACCGCCAGCACATAGATACGTTGACGCCATGTCATAATTTTTTGTTTAGTATGTGTAACTGTTTGGTGACGTGGTGTCGAAATTCGTCGCTGTAGCCGAGCGGCCACATAGGCCAAAACCGCCACGAGCACGACTTGCAGCAACGCCAAAATGCCTGCTGTCTCAAAATCTGTTCGAGCGATTGCGTAGCGATAAATTTCTGTTTCTAACGTGCGGCTGTTGCGTCCCAAAAGGCGAATCACACCAAAACTAGTCATAGAGAAAAGAAAAATGACCGTAGCTGCCGCTGCTATAGCTGGACGAAGCAGTCGTAACTGCAGGCGGACAAACCGACGCCAAGGTGTAGCTCCTAGCAGCTGCGCAGCCTCGTCTAGTGCTGGGTGGAGTGTCGCCCAGAAACCGCCGACAATTTTTGTGACGATAGCGATGCTCATAAAAACGTGTGCCGCAACAATCGCAAACAACGGGTTAACGTCGTCGACTCCAAAAAAGTCGAATGTCGAACGGATAGCCACAGCAGCGACAAGTGTTGGTATCACAAAAGGCACAACGGTTATCGAACGCAGCGCAGTGCAGCCCCAAAACTTGTAGCGAGTCGTCACATGGGCAACAGGTAAACCAATAGCCAGCGCCGCGATCGTCGAAAACGCTGCTTGGATAAAGGTAAGGCGTACTGCTTTTTGCAGCGAACTACGAGCGAACGTTTCTTTTAGGTCAGAAATAGAAACATCGGCAAGCGTTGTAGTAAAAAGGTTTGCTAGCGGCCACAAAAGCGTGACCGCTAGAAACAAAAAGGTGACGCTGGTAAACACCAGCTGATTTCTTCGGTTTTTTATAGTCACGTTTTTAGCAAGCCGCCAACGCTTCCTACTGGAACACGATTTCATTCCACTGTTGTGTCCACTTGTCTCGATTCGCTTCGATTGTTTCTGGGTCTAGAACAAGCGGTTCGTCGATACTGACAGCGTGGTCAGAGAATTCGGCTGGAATTGTTGCTTTGCTATTGGCTGGAGAAACAAACATTTTCAGTGGAATTTCTTGCTGAAAGGGTTCACTCAACATGAAGTCCACCAACTGCTGTGCGGCTTCAGTTTTTTCGGTGCCTTGTAAAATGCCAGCAAATTCGATTTGTCTGAAACAAGTATCGTCTAGCACACCCGTTGGTGCTTGCGTTAGCGGTTCCTCGGCGAAAAGCACTTCGGCTGCCGGGCTAGAAGCATACGAGGTGACAAGAGCTTTGTCGCCTTCGCCGCCTGCAAGAAACTCGCCATAATAAGCGTCTTCCCAACCAGTGCTAACCTCAACACCGTTCGTCTTAAGATTTTTCCAATAGTCTTGCCAGCCGTCTTCACCAAAGTGAGAAATTGTTGCTAGCAAAAAGGCAAAACCAGGTGATGACGTTTCAGGGTTTTGCGTCACGAATGTAGAAGCGAACGCAGGTTTCGCTAAATCTTCTAGGCTTTGAGGCGCTTTCCCTTCTGGTAAGGCGTCTTTCCAATAGTTGACACACACATCGCCAAAGTCGATAGGAGTGACACGATTTTGTTCAGCGTCAAGCTGCAACGTTTGTGGAACGTCGGCAAGCGTCGGGCTTTCGTAAGAGACAAAAAGTTCGTTATCTAAACCTCGTTGAAGAAAGCTGTTATCAATTCCAAAGAGCACGTCGGCTTCTGGGTTGTCTTTCGTCAAAATAGATTTTGATACTAGCTCGCCAGCATCTCCACCTTTGATAACTTCAACGGTGATGCCGCTTTCATCAGTGAAGGTTTCCCACACTTGTGGATCCATATCGAATGAGTCGTGGGTGATAAGACGAACCGTTTGGTCCTCATTTGCAGTGGATTTTCCGCTGGTTGAGGTCTTGTCGCCGTCTGCACCCGTTTCGGAGGTTGAAGATCCACACGCTGCGAGCAGCACTAAAAATCCAAGCCATAGAGACTTCTTCATTGCTATTTCCTTCCTATCGCTGGCATTACCCAGATCAGGTTCAGTGGGTCGGCACTATGCCCTCTCAGCTTTTTACAGCTCCCCAAGTTGTCCCTTTCAGCATAGCGGCGATGCATTTAGTTTTCCTGCAGAAGTTCGTAGACCTTCCCTGCGAGATAGAAGGAGATTATCGTAGCGTTTTCTAAACAGGTCCCTATAGGGATATAAAAGTACGAGATTCTGTACTTTTAAGTCCCAAAAAGTGCAGAATCTCGTACTTTTTTCTGCTTGATCGATCAGCTATGCGAATCGGCCACCATCTACGATCAATGTTTGCCCAGTCATAGCGACGGTTGTGTTAGCTAACAGCATTTCAATAATAGGGTTAAAATCGTCCACCTCTAGATAGGTGTTGCTGGTGTGTTTCTCATCAAGTTGCTTGAACTTTTGTGGGAATAAGGCTTTCCGTTCTCGTACTCGTTCCGTGAGCACAAAACCTGGCGCTAGACAGTTAACAGCAACCGAACCCTGAAGCTGTTTCGCAAACATCCTTGTTATCTGCGACACGCTAGCTTTCGAGCTCAAAACAGGCAGATTCTCTGTTTGCTCCGATACGGCTGATGCGGCAGAAATGTTTAGAATCTGGGCTGGAGCTGAGTTTTTCATCAGTCCGCCCAACGTATCGCAGAGAACCGCCGTGCCCCAACTTGTAACAGTAAGAGATTTCTGCCACTCTTTTAGATAGGCAACAGAAAGTATTTCTTTTGGGAAAGCGGTGTCTCTAGGGCCATCATGCGACGCGTTATTAATAAGAAATTTTAAAGGCATCTCAGAGGACGCTTGTGTAAGATCTGCGACGAAATTTTGTACAGACTCTATAGCGTCGAAATCGAGATGGACTGTTTGTGATGTCTGCAACGGAAAACTCAACCGATTGTTCTCAGACACTGAAGAAGAGCCAGCAATGACGATAAATCCTAGTTGTTTGAAGAGAGAAACGAAATGAGAACCCAGCCCACTTGACGCACCAGTAACCACTGCAAGTTCTTTCGCTGAACTGACTGTGCGTGACATCGGCAAAACGGTTCTTCCTGTGTGCTAACTAAACTCTGGTTTTTTGAAAATTGAGGCGTTGATGCGGCTGTGCAGTATGGTAGCAAAAACAACGCCTAAGCCAACAACAAAGGCGCCTCCGATTGCGTCGAGCCACCAATGGTTTGCGGTCACCACAATAGCAAAAAGCGTCAAAATCGGATAAGCAATAGCGACCATTTTAGCCCACAAAGCAGATGACTCTTTAAACAAGATGAGCCCGCACCAAAGCGCCCACCCTATGTGAAGACTCGGCATCGCCGCGAACTGGTTCGAAACAGCAGCCATACCTTCGGACTCGAACGACCAAAGACCGCCCATCTCAACGACGGTGTCGACAAAGGTAAAGCGTTCGTCACACATGCTGCCATACACATCATCTTTGCATTTAGAAACAAGACGAGGCGGCATTAGAGGAAACGTCGCGTACCCGATAAGAGCGAGCCCTGTAGCCGAAATGCCGACAGTGCGCCAGTAGCCATACGTTTTCGGTCGATAAAGGTAGATGGCTATGAGAGCGCCGATTGTGGCCGCGAAATGGAAAAACCCGTAATAGAGGTTCCAGAACTGAATAAAAACAGTATGGTCTATAAAAAAATTTTGTACAGCGTTCTCGACCAAAAGACCGAGCTTTTCTTCGATAGAGATTATACGTTCTGCGTTTTCGTACGCTTTTTCAACAGCCTGTTGCGAAGAGTCGTTTGCGTTGCGAATCTGTCCATATATAACATAGAGCCCCAGCAAGATAAGAAGCTCTCGCCACCAAAGAAGGTTCCATTCTTTACGTAAAGGCGCAAGCTCTTTAGCTCGACGAACCAGATTTTTTAAAGGTCCTCTAAAAATGGTAGAACCTCCTTGTTTCTGTCAAAATAGTTACCTGTCATTGCTGTCACCAGTTTCATCGGTGTATGTTCGTAGATAGTTTTCTACATCAAGGACAAAGTCGTGTTGTGCGTTTGCTGTGACTGTTTCGTCGTCAAACTGCTCTTCTAGTTCTTTGACATAAGAAATGCTTTCCATGTCTTGATCGATTGCGTTGGCTACGTTTTGTTCCCAGGCAGCTATATTTGTGTTTAACAAACCACTTGAAAGGTCAAGTTCTAGTTGATCTTCGATTGCTTGTAGTAGCGCTTGTGTGGCCTTCGGATTGGGAGGTTCGGGCAAATAATGAGGCACTTCAACTTCGAATGAAAAAAGTTCGTTAACTGACGGGCGCAGAGCTTCTGTCAAATATTTAAGGAACCCCGATGGCTGTTCTATTGGCAGCAACCCCATGCCGTAGCGTTCGGCGAAGGCGTTTTCGGCGGTTAGCTCTGTGACAGGAAAGGGTCGAGAGTGAGGAATAGCGCCAGCAAACGACGACAGAGCGACGATAGTTTGACAGCCAATAGTTTCGGCGATGGTCGTAAAAGCGTGCGCCGCGCGGTTCCATTTATAGTTAGGTTCAACACCTGTGGCAAGGATAAGGTCTCGTTCATTGGATGTTTTGGTGATGAGAAAAGTTATTTCTGGCCATCTAATTTGTAGCTGCCCGTCGGCGTCAAAATTTGTTAGCGGCCGATAGCGAGCAAAATTATAGAAAGACTCAGGGTCGATTGCCGCTATCTCTTTTGTTTCAAATGTGTCTTGAAGAAATTTAAACATTCCGATGGTGACGCCTGAAGCATCGGTGACGCCTCCTAAAGCAATAGCAAGCACAGGGTCATGCAATTCAGGCAGTTCATAAACGATAAGCTCAGACACGTGTAACAGACTAGAGGCAGTAGCTGCACATTTCTCGCAAACATAGCAATCTTCATGATGTCGCCAAACGAAACTTGCAGGCAGCCGATGGCTGTGCGCCATATACGCTCAAGACATCTTGAAGAGTATACCAAACCCGTAACACGCCAGGCAGTGCCTAAATAGTTTAGATGTTGATTTGGTTTAGTCCGTCGAAGACAACAAAAAGCATGAACAAGGCGAACGACCCGAAGAGAAGTCCGATAGGGATAACGAGGCGAGAAGAGTTCTTTTCGGCTACATCTAGTGCTTCTTGAGCAGCGGTTTTCGACTGGTTAGTCGACATATCTTCAAGCGATTGCTGGGCAACACCGCCTTGTTCGCTCACTGCCAGCAACGTTGCTAAATTTTCTAGTTCAGCTAGTTCATACAAGTTAGCTAGCGATTGGATTTCTTCGCTCAAAGTTTTATCTGACGTTAGCGAAGTTCGGACAGAACTACGCAGGCGAACCCACTGCGGGCCAGAACCGAAATCGACCGCTTTCGTTAACGCCGCATGCGTATTCGCTCCACCAGCAACAGCTGCGGCAGCCAACTCTTGATACACGGTGACGGCTTGGCGCATAGCGTGCCGTTGGTTTTCTGCTTCGGTTTTGACTTTCTGTTCAGGGAGCCGCCAACCTAAAAACCCAGCTGCCACAGCCATTGCGAGTGGCCCCCAAAGGTTCGCAAAAAGTAACGCGCCGAGTACAAGCCATAAAGCGCTAAATGCTATGGTGTAGAGAAATTTTTCATAGACCAATAACTCGTGCGACTTAGAAACGATCGCAAGCGGCCGTTGTAGCGCTTCTCGATTTCGGCTAGCTAGAGGAAGCAAACTTGCCCCAAGTTGCGTCCGTCTGTCACCCACAGTTATCGAACCGATTCGTAACGGTTCGCTTTGACGAGGAAGAACAACCAGACCGCATAGTCCAGCTGCGAACAATGCCGCAAGCAGCGCAACAATAGAAGTAGAGCCAAAAGCCATAGCTATCGTCTTTCTTTCAACATGAATTGACCTTGGTCAGTGCGTTGAGTTAATCGGTTAGCAACAAGCCAACCGCCCGCAGCAAGCATAAACACTGACATGAGTTTTAGTTCGCCTAATACATCACGGCTATAGACATCTAGCATCGATGGCGAAAGAATGAAAAGAAAAACAATCATTGCAAGCAGAATAAGCGTCAAGCCTTTGATCTCGAACTCTTGTTTTCGTCGTGACGTAACAATTTTTTTGTTCGTTAAAATGTAATCATGAAGTGTTGCAGACACACGGCGGATAGCCCTCGTTAAGTTGCCGACAGAAAAACTATTTGCCTGCAATAAGTGCGCCCCTAAAATGTCGCCTGCTGGTGAATCTAAGTCTTCGACAAGCGCGCGAACTGACGTCTCAAACCCTTCGCTGCGTAGCCTTGAACGAAACGTTCGTAGCGGCCCAGCTATCGCCGCTGGAGGATTTTGCGCTGCTATAGCAATCGCTGCACTTATAGAATTTCCACCGCCGACGCTATCGGCCAACGCTTGAGCAAACGCAGCTATAGCTTCCATTTTTTCGGTGACACGCTCTTGAGACTTTTTTTCTTGATACAAAAGCGGAATCAAATAGCTGACTGCAGCGGCGGCCAACGAAAGCGAAACAAGTTTGCTAAGAAAAAAGACTAGACAGAACGCGACAAGGGCGAACGCAACTGCTTGTTTGCCGACAAACTGGTCTGAACCCACCTGAAAAGTTGGTAGTGCGAACCCCCGTAGTGTGTAGACGGCCAACAAAACGCCACTAGCTGCAAGAGCAGCAAGGAAAGCAACGAGTAGGGTTGTCATAACGTCCATCCTTGTAACTGTAATTTTTGGCCGACGTCTTCACCTGGTTTGTTTGTGAGCACTGCGTGTGATGTCTGGCCGCCCTCGATAGCGCCGCCGCCTGTGAAAATGGGTGTGAGACGCACCATGCCGTCGGCTTCGCGTTGGCGTGAAACTTGCGACACTTCAGTAATACGTCGTTCGCCAGTTCGGAAACGGTCAATATGTATAAAAAGATCAACCGCGAGACGGACCGAATCAGCAACTCGGTCAGGCGCCATTGCCGAGCAGTCAATAAGCCGCTCGACAATAGTGCCAGGTGAACGGGCGTGAATTGTCGACATCGACCCTTCATTGCCTGTCACCATTGCCTGCAATAGTTCACGGGCGATTTCGTCTCGTGCTTCGCCGACAACAACACGGTCTGGATGCATGCGTAGCGACGATTTCATCAACGCCCGTGTTGTCACTTCGCCGATACCTTCAGCGTTAGCTTCTACCGCTTCGAGCTCAACAACATCGAGGTGCGGATGCACCTTTGCTAAGTCAAGCTCGACACGATCTTCGATAGTGACGACTCGTTCATCGGCGGCGCAATCGCCAAGCATGCAAAGCATCAACGCTGTTTTGCCAGCACCTGTGCCGCCTGCGATAATAATGTTTAGCTTCGCCGCTACTGCTGCTTGAAGAAACGACCGCATCGAAACGTCAATCGTGTTGTTATTCACAAGGTCGTCGAGCGTGGTGATTTCTCTATTTGGGATACGAAACGACACCGTATAGGTCGTGTTAGCGGTATGCGAAGCGTTGACACGAATGCCATCTGGCAGACGCGCATCAAACGACGGATGATGCGGATCAAAAGGTGAATCATGCAAACCAAGCGACATGCGTAAGTTGCGTAGCCACGAACCCATTTCTTTCAAGTCGGTAAAGAAAGGCGGCCGTTTCTCGCGCTGTCCGTTACGATAGTGAATCATCGTATTTTGCGTGCCGTTCAGCATAACATCGCTAATGCCACGAAATTTTCGGATCCAGTTCACCACTTTCTGGCCAGTGGCATAGTCAACCACGTCACGTAACGTTTGTGACATTTGTTGCGCAGTCAACTGCCCTTGCGCTGTTTCTATCCGATGGCTGTTGAATGACGCTAACGCTTCTTGCGCAACCGCGATGAAGATTTGTCGGCTAGAGGGTGAACCTGGTTTTTCGTCGTTTAACTCTAAAAGCTCCCACGCTTTGCGGCGTACTTGCTCTGCTAGCTGCTCGATTTCCTCTAAAGACAGAATGCCAGTGTCGTTGACCACAACATGTTGGTTGGACTCACTTGTGAGGGTCATTTTTTAGCTGCTATCAGTTTTTGTTTTTCGATAATGTCAATAGCGAATGTTTTAGCTGCGCGCGCAAGGGGAGACCGCCGTAGTTTCTTCGGATTAGGGTCGACAAAAAGAGCGTCAGCGCCGACTTCATCATCTGGTATTTCTTCTATAATTGCCATTTCAGAAAACGCAGCGATCGCGTCGCTTGGCTGGCCTTTCTTGCCGACGATAGCCCAACCACACGGAACGTCGCTGAGTGCTTCTTGAATAAATGTGTGGGTTGCTAACAAGTCTGCGTTGTTGCGTCGAGAAAATAGTAGCAAAATGTCGACATGGCGCAACGCAGCAAGAATCGGGCTACCCAAGTGAAGTCGTCCGAAATCTACAACTGCGATAGTGCTGATATCAGCTGAAAGTTGTTTGGTCAGTGGCTCGGCGAAACTGCGAAGAATATTTACATTCGCTTGCGGCGAAGCACCTAAGGAAAGCAGTTGCGTGCCGCCTGGCAACGTTTGGCTATGATCTTGCCAGCGGGGTTGTTCTGTTGAGACGGCCAGTGATTTTATGCCTTTGTCTGCATCAATTTGGTAATGCAACGAGACGAATCCAGCTGTGGGGCTAGCTTCAACTAAGACAGCAGTAGTGTCTTTATTGTGCAGCTCGGCTGTTAATCCTGCGGCCGTTACGGTGGCCCAGGTAGTAACACCAGGTGCGCCCACCACAGAAGCCATTGCTATAACAGTCATGTGTTAGTTCCCTCGCAATGCTAATCTGACGTTTTCTTGCGACTTGGTAGCGGCAGCAACCGATTTGGCTTGTGCCTCGTTTGTCATAAGCGTCACTACGATCTTTCCGCCCGTTGAAACCTCGTCCGAAGTGGCTGTTATGTTATGCACCGTAACGTTGTTAGCCGCGAGTGTTGTATCAGCTTGTTCTGTGCCAAGTGCGTAGACATCAACACGATTGCCCGAACGTAGCTGCGGTGGATATTGTCCAGGGTTGACAAGCACTGCAACCAGCGACGAATCTGCTGGCAACGCAAGCGATTGGCCAACGCTTTGCGGCGAAATAATATCGCCTTGTGCAATATCGACAACAGCGATCTGTCCAGCGACCGAATCAACCGAACTGCTTTGGTTGATCTGGCCTTCAATCTTTGTTTCAACTACACGTAAATCGCTTACCTGTATGACAGTGCCTTGCTCAATATTGCTAGCAGCAACAACAGCTGGTTGGCTGCTGTCATATGATTGCCAAAATAACGCTGCACCTAACGCAGAGGCAAGGATAAGCATAAAACTAATCAGCAGCGGATTTCTTTTGGTTTTTCTTGTCGGAGGGAGAATAGAAAGACCAGCATCAGCCCTTTTGGACATGCTGGGTGTGCGTTTAGCGAGCATGACAACTCCACACGAAATATAAAAAATGATACACTGAAGCTCCGATTTCTAAGGAAAGGGAATGAAAGCCTCGTTGATTTCATCTCTATATTCGTTTACTGTGCCTAAAATACTTTAGAACGATGAATAATCTAACTGCTTGTTGAAGTATATCCAACAGGAAAATAAATTTTCTTCGATCAAAGTTAGCAATACCCTAAAAACTAGTGTCCTGAGATAAAGTAATGAGGTGAATCAAACGCAAGGTTTTGTCCCACCCCCATACCCGCATGATCGTCTCAAAGATCTACTCGTCGAAGCGCGCCAGTCGCATGCAAAACTGCTTGATCTTTCTATCGGCGTGCCATGTGATCGACCAACAATAACTGGCGATTTGCATAACGATGAAGCCATTCGTCGGTACCCAAATTCGTTTGGGACAGAACCTTTCCGCCAGGCTGCCGCTAACTGGCTTAACAGGTATACAGGCACCACAATAGAAGCCGATCAGGTGCGAGCCACCGTGGGATCAAAAGAGTTTGTTGCAGGTTTGCCGCAGTATCTTAAGCTTCGCAGCCCCCAGAAAGATACGGTGCTTTATCCAGCAGTTAGCTACCCAAGTTATGCGATGGGCGCCACACTTGCAGGTTGTCGCGCTGTTGCGGTGCGAACCGACGCTAACTGGCGTATAGATGTTTCTTCTATCGACCCGAAAGATGCGAAGCGAGCACTTTGTTTGTGGGTGAACACGCCAGGAAATCCAGCAGGTGGCGTCGATAATTTGGCCGAGATAGCCGATTGGGGTCGCGCTAACAATGTGCCTGTGATCTCAGACGAATGCTACATAGCATTCACGTGGGACAAGTCGCCGCAAACCATTTTGTCCAATGGTACAGAAGGCGTTCTTGCTGTCCATTCATTATCGAAGCGGTCAAACTTTCCTGGTTTGCGGATTGGGTTTTATGCAGGCGATGCTGAGTTGCTTGACTATTTGGGTGAGGTCCGTAAACACGCTGGGTTTATGCCACCAGGCGTTTCGCAACTGGCAGCTATTGAAGCATTCGCTGACGAAAGCCATGTTGATGAGCAGCGACAAAAATATCAGCAGCGTTTAACCCTATTGGCGGAGTATATGGGGGCGTTAGGGGCCGAAGCCACAATGCCAGAAGGTGGGTTTTATCTTTGGGTCAAATCGCCAGAAGGCGACGGTTGGGACTTTACCAGAAAGCTAGCGTTAGAACACGGTGTTGTTGTTAGCCCAGGCGATTTCTATGGCGATGCAGGCAAAAACTATGTGCGCCTCGCAGCGGTGCAACCTTTAGAAGCTGTCGACGCTTTCAAAAAAGCAAGCGGTTGTTAGCGGCTCGTCGTCGCTCGCTGGCGTCTAAGTAAAATGCTCTACTATACTAGGTTATACGACCCTCAACGAGGTAGGCGCATGATTTCTAAAAAACTGCAAGCCTTTTCGGCATCCATAGTTTGTGTGTTGCTAAGTGCTGCTTGTGGCGGAGATCAAAGCGCATCTTCGTATCAAACAAGCACAACGTCTCCAAACGTTAGCCAAGCAGTTCTCGTTTTTGACGTTGAAGAAGGCCCAGATAATAATTTGTTTGAAGGGTTCGCTGTCGAAGAAACCGCTCCTGACCCGAATGCTCCTCAGGCAGAACAAGCCGAGCAAGAAGTGCGGCCTCAAACGGTTGTGCCGCAGGAACCTGCCGAACCTGCTCCTAGAGTCACTTCAAAACCTGTCACGACCACGACGAAGAAAGCGTCAACTGCAACTGCGAAACCATCAAACCCCGTTGTGTTTAGTAACGCATCTTCGTTCTTCAGAACAAATCAAACTAGCGGCAATTCATTCATGAATGTAACAATGAATGCTAGTTGTGAAAAAGGTAAAGAGTACTTTCTTGAAGCAAGCGTCTACCAAGATGGACAGCTGCTATTTGTAGACAATTCGAGAAGTAAATGCATCAGCAGCATAGCGCATTATAGAAACACAATTATTGAGTATTCAAGCAGTTCAACGTATAACGTTATTTACAAAATACTTCAAGACGGCATAGTGGTTCAAGAAACGTCTGCCGCTCCAAAAATTGACCTGTAAGCCATCTTGTTCTTGGTAGTGTAGATAGCTAGCGTGAACCGATGAGTTTTTCTGCTCGTTTCACAAGGTCGGGCGCGTCGATGTGATCAGCAAAGGCGGCTAGCTGCTCGGTTGGTCCTTGCCAACGTAACTCTTCGGTCGTTTGTGCGACGGGTGCGTCAGTAACCAGCGTCGCCAGTTTTTTAAAAAGCAAAGCGTCATCCATATTGTCAACAAGGGTTTGCGCCAACTTGGTGCTGCCACGAACCGTGATATCCCACTGCCCAGGAGCAGGCGGGATCTGCTCAATGTGTGTATAGCGAGCCAGCACAGCGGCGGAGGATTTGGCACCCCAGCCTTTCAACCCAGGAAACCCATCGGCGCTGTCGCCTGTTAGCGCAAGCCAATCAGCAATCGACGCTGGCGGCACACCATATTTCGCAACAACATCGTCAACATCAAGGATCTTGTTGTTGCGCCTGTCAAACTGCAAGACGCGACCTTTTTGCACGCATTGAGCTAGGTCTTTATCTGGAGTGCAAAGCAGAACTTTTTCGACGTTCGTGTCAGCTGTGGCAACAGCCGCTAGTGAAGCCATAGCGTCGTCGGCTTCATGATCAATCATCGGATAAACAGCGACGCCTAATGCCTGCAAACCCTCTTCTAACGGAAGGAACTGGCTTTTGATTGTTGGGTCAATACCTTCGCCAGATTTGTACGACTCATAGAGTTTGTTGCGGAATGATTCAACAACATGGTCAGTAGCCACGCCTATGTGGGTGGCTCCTTCTTCTAACATGATGAGTGTGCCACGCAAAACGGCACGCACAGCCGACACTTCTTCACCAGCATTGTTTAGGTGGGAAGGTCGCGCAAAGAATTGGCGAAAAAGCTCGTAGGTGCCATCAACAATATGAACAATCACAGCTTCATCATAGCTTGCCGATGCCCTATGCGAAGAAACGGCCCCAGCGAAGAACTATCAGCGAACAGGATTTACTAAATATAGAATCGTTCTATGGCATTCGATGAAAAAAAGTGGCGACTGGCACCTGAATACGATGCTGCCTACTGGGGCGTAGTCTCTGTTCCCCACCGTTCTAGTGGCGTTCTTGGAAGATTCTACGGACTGTTCCTGAAACCGTTGCGCTTTATGCAAGCTGTTGTTAAACATGTGAGGCCTCCTAAGAAGCCGTACTCTAACAGCAATGAAATTACCAGTCAGATACTAGAGATTCTAGAACCTCAGTTTTTGAAATACGGAATACATCCAGCATCTAGAAATACAAAAGGCACATCAGTTATTTGGTGCACAGCAACCAGCGATCTCACGTTTAAAGATGTTGAAGGCTATGACAAAGAGTTCTATGATAGCCCAGAAGAGTGCGCTGATATTTGGGTGAAAACGATACCAAACAAAAAAATCATCAGCCTTACATACACTACAGATCTATTTGATTTCATCGCAGAAACTGATAAGTGGTCAGAACAGAAACCTGAGCCGATAGAGCTGGCAGCATCCTTAGCCGACTCTTTGGAGATGCTACTGCCAGACGTAGAAAAATTCATGTCGAAATATAATCATCGAGTATAAAGGATTTATATGAAAAGTTTAACTGGTATGACAGCGGTAGTTATCGGTGGCGGCAGCGGGGTAGGTCGAGGAGTGTGTCTAGGTTTGGCTCAGAAAGGTCTCAACGTTGTGGTTGCTGACATAGACACTGAAGCTATGCATTCTGTAAGTGATGAAATACGAACAGACGGCGGCAAATCTCTCGCAGTCGAGACAGACTCCACTGACGTGGGCTCTTTAACGCGCTTAGCTGAATATGTTATCTCAATGTATGGGCAGATAGATATTCTTATAAATACTGTGGGGGTTATTCTAGAAAAAAGGCTAGAAGACGTAACTGAAAGCGATTGGAGTTGGGTGTGGAAGCTAAATGTGATGGCTCAAATTAACGCTGTGAACGTTTTTATGCCTTTGCTCAAAAGGTCAGGTTCGGCACATATTGTTTTAACTGGCTCAGGAGCTGGTTTGCAAACTCCTTCTGCCTCTATGGCGTTAGGAGCTTACACGGTAACAAAACATGCTCTAACCGGGTATGCAAAAAGTTTAAGGAATGAAGTGAAAGAATTTGATATCAAAGTGAGTTTGTTGTGTCCAGCTGGTGTTGAAGGTAATTTGGCTAGCACCTCCGCAAAAAGTTACAAGAACTATAGTGGAGATGGTAATGAATATTCTGGAGGGGAATAGCCAGACAGCAGACGCCTCGACACTAGCTCAGTTTTAGTAGAGCCTTTAACGAATGCGATAGTAAACGATATATTCTTAATTTCGAATAAAAAGGCTGCTTTAATCGATGCTGTTAAAGATGAGACCCGACTCATATTGGAGGAGTAGGCGTCACGAATTTCGCCTGACATGGCTGCATTCTTTGAGAATTTCTTATAGGCGTTGTTGCATTTGTTGAGTAGTGTGGTCGTCGTGCGTTCTGAGAGTGCTGTTTCTAGTAACCTGGCAACTAAAGTTTTAGAAGTTCTGTTAGGAGAGTATTTTGATAGTTGTTACAGGTGCGAGCAAAGGTTTAGGGCGAGCGTTAACTGAGCAATTCATTGCTCAGGGGCCAAAAAGTTGTAGGTTGTGCAAGGTCAGAGCAAGCCATTTCAGAACTTGCTAACAAGCATGAAGGAAGCTTCTTTGCGGCTCTTGATATAACTAACTCAGCTGAGGTTGATGCTTGGGTTAGTCACGCAATTAAAGAGTATGGGGCACCTGAGTTTGTTATCAATAATGCTGGGGTGTGTAATCAGCTCGGAAATTTGTGGGAAGTCAACAAGGAAGATTTCCAAAGAGTTCTTGATGTTAATGTGTCTGGCACTTTCAACGTGATCAAAGCCTTTGTCCCTCACATGATCGAGGCTGGTCGCGGAATTATTGTCAATATGAGTAGCGGATGGGGAAGATCTGTAGACGCTGGTGTTGCTCCTTACTGTTCTTCTAAATGGGCTATTGAAGGTTTGACAAAAGCTATGGCTTTAGAACTGCCAGATGGTGTCGCCGCTGTTGCTTTAAACCCTGGCATTATTGACACTGAAATGCTTCAGTCAGTATTCGGCAAAGATAACGGATACCCCTCGGCAACGCAGTGGGCTCAGACAGCAGCCGACTACATCACGAACATCAATACCAGTCAGAATGGACAATCTCTCACAGTACCCTAGTGACTGTCTCCTGGACACTTCTTGACAATGTTAGCTAACATGTTTGTATGAAGGTTCTGTCTGTGCGCGACGCCAAAACAAATTTGAGTAAATATATAGCCGCAGCGAAACAGGGTGAACGGATATATATCGGCAGAAACGCTACGCCTGAAGTGATGTTAACTGTCGCAAGTTTTCCAACAAAAGATGGGAGACGGAGCTTCTCGAAAGGTAAAGGCAAAGTGCAGCCAGCAGATGATGCGTTCAGCGCTGACATGGGCAAAAACAATCCAGCTGCGACGATTCCTTCGGAATGGCGAGGCGCTAATTTGCTTGGATTTGCGCTAATGGAAGCGCGAGCAATTTTATCTGCAGATTGAGCCGTTAGTACTCTAAAACAAGCAGCGAAGAAGTTTTGTTTCCTTCTAAAGCCTTAATTCTGTCTTTATTTGACGTGAGCAGTTTTTCTATTGTTGCTGTATTGGCGTTCCCAACCGATAGCCAGATAATGTTTGGTGATGTTGACGCAACAAAGAATCGTTGTCGAAAGTCATTGTCCTTGGAAATGATAGTGAAGTCATTTTCAAGTGCATATGTCCAAATCTCGGAATCCGTTGCTGGCGCACTCAGCACTTTCAACACATGCTGCGAACCTGGGAATTCGAATCTGAGTTTCGTTATGAGCTTTGAGCTAAGATTCTCATCAAAAAGGAGTTTCATGCTGCTGGATAGACTGCTAGTTTCCGTTCACGAGAAGCAGCAAAAGCTAAGGTGGATAAGATGTCTTTTGAGGTAAGGCTCGGAAAATCTGAGAGGATCTCTTCTTGCGACATTCCTCCTGCTAAATATTCTAAGATGTCGTACACCGTTATCCTAGTTCCAGCTATGCAAGGCTTACCGCTTCGTATCGCAGGATCAACAATAATATGAGATTCAAAATCCATTTCGGCTCCTTAGAAGTAACGTAGCTATATGGACTATACCATAGAAAGTCTTTTTGAATTTATCTCCCAAAATTTCATTCTTCTTTAAACAATAAATGCCCTGCTGCAAGCAGAATCAAAGACAGTAAACCGATAACGACTCCAGCTCTCAAAACGTTTTCGATATCGTCGAGTGTGCTTATTATCAGAAGTATCAGACCGTAGGCGCCGCGGCCTGCGAAGCTGCCAAGCGAGAGAAAGGTGGCCCGATGCTCCTTGTTAACGTGTGGAGTAACAGCTGCTGCAACTAAAACAGGTCCCGCCGCCACGGCTGGATTAAATCAGAAGCGAGGCTTTCAAGTGGCTGTTGGACAGTCAAGAAGAGAAAGATTCAATAACTTTGTCGCATATCAGGCCTGAGTTGCAAGGCATGTGGAGAGATGCATTTATTGTTGGCGAAAGGTATAGTTCGGTCATATGAAGCTGGCTCGTTCTAAAAAACTTACCTTTTTTAACAATAAAGGTGGGGTTGGCAAAACAACGATTGCCCATAACTGTGCAGTGCAGTTTGCTTTGGCGGGTTTTAAAACTGTTTTGCTAGATTTCGACCCTCAGTGCAATCTGACTCGTTTGGCGTTAGGTGAGCGTTTTTATGAAAATACTCTTTGGAGTTCACGCACCGTAAAGAATGTTTTGGATGGCGTCGTTAAAGGTGGTGGCGATATAGACTTGTCGTTTCAGTTTGAAACCGTCAAACAAGGCAACGGGAACTTGCAGCTTTTGCGAGGCAGTATTGAACTTTCTGACTATGAAAATCTCTTGACTGTTGCCTACAACCAAGCGGCAGCTGGTGAACAAATTGGTTACTTTGCTACGAGCGCACTGAGCCGATTTATCGAAGCGAAGGGGCGAGAAGAGCAAATAGATATCTTTGTTGTTGACACATCGCCTACGATGGGTCTGTTAAATCGGGTGATTCTTCTAGATGCAGACTATTTCGTTGTGCCTGTGAACCCTGACGCATTTAGTTTGCAAGGAATCGCTCATTTGGGTGTCAATCTTGAAAAATGGCGGAACAACTGGCGAGACACGGGGCGTGCCTTGGCTAAATCGAATTCGATTGGCAGCCAGTTTGTGTTAGAAGGTGAACCGACATTTATTGGCTATGTGATAAATGCCTACAACGTGTATGCAGAGCAGCCAATCAAAGATCATCGTAAATGGATCGACCAGATGCCTGATTCGGTGAAAAAGTTTTTGTCAGAAAAGCATTCTAAAAATGGGTTAGTGGCACGGTCGTGTGAACGGCCGCTTCAAGTTATTCAAGACTACGGCAGAATCCCAGCGTTGTGTCACGAAAATGGTGATGCGATTTTTGCTATCGACCCAGAGAAAGTCGCATCTCGTCATGTTGGCACAAAAGAAAATGTCGAGAAAGCAAAGGAAGAGTTCAACGCTCTTGCCTCTACTCTCCTTGCGACGGTCACTGCTTGAAACCGCTGGAGTGCAAGGTGCGAAGATGCGCTGGAGAATATGACACAGTGAGTCTAGCTTTGAGTTGTGACAGCGATCATCGCCGCGAAATCTGTGTGTTTCGCTAGTGGCTTTCCAGGTTCAGGTTTTGCTAGTTGCGAGACGAAACCATCAAGATATAAAGCATCTTGTGCTCCTAGTTCAACGAACTGATTAGCGAACTCATGCAAGGTAATCTTCTCTCTTGAATAGAGAAAAATGACTTGCCCATCAGCTAAAACGCCGACGCCATTACGTGTGAATGTTGATTTCTTTGATTGAGCAGCCGTCTCAGTTATGGTGCCTTGTTGGACAAGTAATGGCCCCGACTGCGTTGCGAGTTCAACGTCGGGTTGAGTAGCGGCAAAGGTCTCGGTAGTTAAGATCTGCGCCGAACCATCAGATGATAGAAAGAAAACACCGTTGGGCTGTGCATAGAAATTACCTTCACCTTGACGAGTGTTAAGCGATATTAATTGTTGGCTATTTTCGACGTGTAACCCCGTCGGGGTTTCGCCTGGTTCATAAATGCCAGCGTTCATAAGCATCAAAACCTCTTTGCCTTGTGCTTCTAGATCGATGCGCAAATTTTCGAGCTGACGATAAGGTTCGCCGTTGCTATCTTGCCAATGAAGCGAAACTTGAGCTGGCGACGCTATGACCTTTTCTAGCGACAGCTCAGCCTCGCTGGAACCTCCGCAGCCGACTAACAAAAGAAAACCAAGCGAAACGAGGACATGAAGTAAAGATCTTCTATTCTGCGGTGTAGTCGTTGTGAGAGTCATAGCGGCGCAACCACCTGTCAAGCCACTGTCGCAAAGATGGCTTTAAGATAGTTGCTTTCTTTAAACGTGCTTGGATGGTCGATGCCGTGGCCGCTGTAGGTTATGGCCGATAGTTTGCGTCCTGTTTCGCCAGCGGCTGCCAGCACTGTTTCGTTAAACTGGTAGCTGTCTATAAAGCTTGAGCACGAAGCCTGCACGAGTGTGCCGCCTGGGGCAAGCAGTGCTATGGCTGCTTTGGTCAGCTTAGCATAAGCTCCTAGGCCTGCTTCTATTTGTGATTTTCGCTGCGCAAAAGAAGGTGGGTCAACGATCACCATGTTGAAGGGCTGCTTCTTGTGGCGCAGTTGTTGCATGATCTGGAATGCGTCACCACACATGACGCTGTGTTTGCATTTGCTGACAAGCGGGTGATCTTTATTGAGGGCGAAGTTAGCTGTAGCGTTAGCGAGCGCTTTCTCGTTAAGGTCAACGCTGATAACTTCTTTCGCGCCGCCTGCTGCTGCGTGGAGTGAAAAGCCGCCGTTGCATGAGAACACGTCCAGCACACGGGCTTTTTCTGCTCGCATTGACACTTTGATTCGGTTGTCTCGTTGATCGAGAAAGTGGCCTGTTTTTTGTCCTTCGATAACGTCGGCTTCGAAATGCAAGCCGTGCTCCAAAAACTTGACGGGTTCGGTGGGCGCGCTACCAAAAAGTGCGTCGCCTTCACGCAGCCCGAACCTGTTTTGATTACTTGTGTTTCTACTGAAACGCAGAATAAGCGTCTGCGCATCAGTTAGCTCACGTATCGCTTCGGTTACCTCCGCAAGATGTGGTAGCCAAGCGGTGGTGTAGAGTTTCAAAACGTAGGTACTGCCATATTTGTCGAGGATAAGTCCAGGCATTGCGTCGTTTTCGCCGTTGATCACTCGATAGGCATTTGTTCGTTCGTCTTGGGTAAGTTGATGGCGTAACGCTAACGCAGCGGTGATCTGACCTCGCCAAAAAGAGCCGTCAATTTGCGTTGGTTTGCCTTGGTGCAGAACTCGAACACGTATAGGAGACGCTGGGTCATACAAGCCGATAGCAAAAAACTGTCGCTTATCGTCGAAAATAACAGCCAGATCACCTGGTTTGCCTTGATGGCTGAGTTGGTTGATCGACTGATCATACACCCAGCGGTGTCCACCTCGAAGTTGTCGAAGGCAATCTTTGGTGACTCGCACAGCGATCCGTTTTTCGCTGACAGGGGCAATAGTATCTAGCATTACTTAAGTGTGCCAGCAAGAAGCCTAACTGAGACAACCTTGACGGGTTTGGTGTTCAGGCTCGGTCCATTCCATGGAGTTTTTCACGTGTGCTTGTGCAAGCAAGCAACAAACAAAAGTTATTTTTAGAGGCAGCCTTAAGATTCTTTGGAGGTTCAATCCGCAGCATTTCTCTTTATATTCTGCGGATTAGATGTATAATATGGTCTAATCCGCAGAATTGGAGGAAACATGTCGGTTTGGGTAGAGCGTGAACAAGAACAAGCGTTGCTTGCAAAGTTTGCAGTCCCTTCTGCTTCTGTAATGACAGCTATCTACGGTCGTCGGCGAATTGGCAAAACGTCGCTTGTAACCGAGACCTACAAAGACCATCCGAGGTTTTTCTCGTTCGAAGGTATTGAAAACCAGAATGAAACTTTTCAGCGAGACTTTCTTGCTTCTCGGTTGCAGGCGCTTTCCCCAGACGCAACAATTAAAAAAGAAACATGGACAGATCTGCTTATATGTTTATCTGAAATAGTAGGAGCAGAGCCAGCTGTAATCTTCTTTGACGAATTTCAGTGGCTTGCAGCAAATAAAACAACGTTGGTCGCTGAATTCAAATATGTTTGGGATAACTATTTCAAAAAAAATAACCGTGTTCACATTGTGTTGTGCGGATCTTCGTCGTCTTTCATCTTGAAAAAGGTTATTAACTCAAAAGCACTCTATGGCAGGATAGAAAACTTCATTCGCCTTCATGAAATAGATATGCAGCAAGTTTTTAATGGCTACTTTGCAACTACCTCCGAAAACCAAGTTCTTGATTACTATCTAGCTACAGGCGGCGTGCCTAAGTATTTAGAACTTTTTGATAGAAATAAGTCGTCTCGACAAAACATCGAATCGTTATTTTTTAGTCCTCACGGTTATTTCGTAGACGAATACAACAGAATTTTTATTAGTCATTTTGGGCATCGAGACTATCAAAAAATCGTTGAATGCTTAGCATCGCACGGGCTATCATCGAAGCCAAGAATTCAGAAAGCTACGAAGATAGCTTCTGGCGGTGGATTTTCTGAAAAGCTTGATGACTTGCTTGTTTCTGGTTTCGTCAGTGAACATCACAGTGTTCATAATCCAACGTCGAAGTATCTGCAACAGTTCTATATCTCAGATCCTTACTTAAGATTCTATTTCAGACATGTGCAACCTTATCTTGCACAAATCAGAGAAAAACCGTGGCAGCGTTCACAACTAATTGCCGATAGCGCGTATTTCGCATGGCGAGGTTTGGCATTCGAGCAGACCTGTATACGCAACCATAAGTTACTAGCAAAGAGGCTAGGGTTTTCAGCGGTGTTCTATGACTATGGAAGCTTTTTTAAAAGAGGGGACGCTACGTCAAAAGGAAGTCAGATAGATCTACTTTTTAAACGCAAAGACCAGATGTTACTAGCGTGTGAAATCAAATATAGCGCTAGTAAGTTGACGAATATGGATGTAGTGATGGATCAACGAGTCGAACCGTTAGCTCATCAATTTCCTGGCTATGGTATCCAGCGGATTCTAATTTCAGCAACTAAACCAGCAATGGATGCGGCATCTATGGGTGCATTCGATCAAATAGTGACGCTTGATGATTTATTGCATGGATGAGCTGCAAAAATGGAATAACTGGCGGCAAAGTGAAAAGCGTAGATCATTCGGGAGTGCTATTGCCTTGTTATTTGCTGTACTTTGGTAGTTGAAGCGATCTGCTTTGACGACACCAACGACAACTGCGGCCGAAGCTGCAAGCGTCCATGAACAAGAGAGTGGCAAGCCAGACCATTACTGCAACCCAAGAGACACGACTTGCGTTATTCCATAGGCAGCGCAGCAAACTAGTGGCTAGAAACTGGGTTGCTTCAGCACTTTAGAGGTAGGCTGGCGAAGTGAGAACATTTTCTGCTTCGATATGTCTATTTGGCTGCGCCATGGTTGGGTTTGTGGGCTGCGGAGGGTCACAAGACCCAAATGCAGGAGAAGCTGTAACGTCTTCGTCTAGCAGTGTGCTGACGCAAAAAACGGTGTCTGAAACAACTGAACAGAAGCCGACGATGGCAGCTCAAACGGTGTCATCAGTGGCTAAAGAGACACAAGCCTCTGTTGCACTAAACATCGACGCAGCCACACCTGAGCAGCTTGTGCAGCTTCATTTCGAGTCTCGTATTGATGATGTGGCAAGTGAAGCACTGCAAAAAGAAGCGCTGCAAACACTAAACGATCCGCGAGGTTGGACACAAGCAGGCTTCACTTTTGAGGCGAAACAAGACGCCGATTTCAAAGTGATTTTGGCTGAAGGCAGCGAAGTGGACAAGCTGTGTTTGCCGTTGCGAACGGGAGGCACTGTTAGCTGTCAAAACGGTTCAACTGTTGCTCTTAACGCTGATCGGTGGCGTCAAGGCGTTGACCATTGGGACAGCGATGTTGCACGTTATCGACAATATTTAGTGAATCACGAAGTCGGGCACTTGTTAGGTCAGCGTCATCCGCGACCTCGCTGTCCTGTGCCAGGTAGGCCAGCTGGGGTGATGGAACAGCAAACAGGAAGTCTTGAAGGTTGCACTGGCAATGGTTGGCCGAGGGATTGGGAAATAGAACTAGCTAGTCAGCGACCCGTTGTGTATGCGCCGCTTCCTGCTTGGGGTCCAGACCCTGTGCCAACAAACAATGAAAAGTAGCGTGTTGATATGAAACAGTTTTTAGCGTCGACAGTTGACAAGATAGTAGAAGCCTCGATTGTTGGAAGTTTCACGAAAATCGGTGTTAAAGTTCGTTCTCGTCTTTATGATATGGAACCTGTTTCAGGTGACCTTACCGGACAGCGTGCACTTGTTACTGGTGCAACTAGTGGCATCGGGAAAGAGGTAGCGCGTCAACTTGTCGCGCTTGGCGGTGATGTTGCGATTACTTCGCGCAGCTTGGATCGAGCTGCACAGGTAGCGGACGAACTTGCTAGTGAAAGTCAGAAAGGTTCAGCGACAGCTTTCGCTCTTGACACTTCTGATTTTGATTCGGTTGGCCAGCTTGCACAGTTGCTGCAAAAAGGTGGAAAGCTGGATATGGTTTTGCATAACGCAGGAGCCTTAAGTAGCGACTATCAGACAAATAGCGAAGGTATAGAGGTGACGCTAGCGTCGCATCTTATAGGGCCGTACCTTCTTACCAAAAAACTTACCCCTTCGTTGACTGCTGGTGCCCGAGTTATCTGGATGTCTTCTGGCGGCATGTACACCCAAGGTCTCAATCTTGATTCGCTGGAAATGAGCGAGGAAAACTATAAGGGTGCGGTGGCCTATGCAAAGGCTAAAAGAGCTCAGGTTGAACTTGTGTCACACCTTGGTCCGCAGTGGGCGCCAGATGTTCAAATGCATGCTATGCACCCTGGCTGGGTTAACACGCCAGGCATTGAGGCCAGTTTGCCTGGGTTCGGTCGCCTGATGAAACCTTTGTTGCGCAGCGCCAAAGAAGGTGCCGATACGATGATTTGGCTAGCGGCAGGTCGAGCAGCTGGCCAGCGTGTTGGACAGTTCTGGCATGATAGAAAACCAAGACGCACAGTATATTTGCCAGGTACGTCAACAGACAATGCTGAGAGAGAGCGCCTTATTGAGTATCTCAATTCGGTTACTGCGTAGAGTTTACTGATAGTTCAGGCAGCCTGGAATTGCAGTGAATTGATAGTTGTCTTTGTTAGCTGCGATCCAAGCGTCAAGCGTGTCTATCGCTGATTGAAGCGAAGGGTGAGAGTCATGAAGCAGCAGAATGTAGCCGTCTGTGTTTGTTAACTTAGGCACGCTTGAAGGGTTATCTAAAAGGTTTTTAAGACGACCATCTCGTCCAGATTCCCACTCTTTAGGGTCTAGGTCCCATTCCCAGTGGTCCATCCCTAACTCGGCGAGTGCTGCGACAACTTCTGGACTGTCATCACCAAAAGGAGCACGTGCGCATGAAGGGGTGATGCCAAGAGTGTTTTGTATCACTCCTTGCGTTTTTATCATGTCTGCTTTGGCTGCGCTGATGCCGATTGTTTTCCATCCGTCGTGTTTATAGCTGTGGTTGCCAATCGCATGTCCAGCGTTTAACGCTTGCCTGGCGATCTCAGGTTTTTGCTCTAACGTTTGGCCTTGTATAAAAAAGGTTGCTTGAACGTTATGTTTGGCCAGCATGTTTAACACGTAGATGGTAAGTTCATGGGGGCCATCGTCGAACGTAATATGCATGTATGGCTTGCCGTTGTCAGGCTGAGGGGTAACAGGTCTAGTATTTGTCGGTTGAGACGTCGAAGCAGTTCCTTTTGGTGTCTCTGGTGAGTTCGCAGGTTTGGTTATGTTGGTAGAGGTTTCACTTCCTGCGATAGGCAAGGTGGTAGCTGTTAGTTCTGTCGCGTTTGTAGCAGTGTTGGTTTCGCTGTCGAGGCTAGCGGCAGCAAAGGTGCCTGTGGGTAGCGTTGTCGCTGAGTTTGCAACGTTGCGTGTTTCCTGATCGCTAGCGAGGCCGTCGTTTTCCCCAAAAATTTTGGACCCGACGAAAAAAATAATCACAGCCAAAACGGCTGCAACTAGTACTGTGGTAGTAAGAAGCAGCGCGCGTGAGGAGAAAAACTTGTTTGCTGCTGGTGTCGTCATGGTCTATATAAGTATAGCAGAAAGAGGTTTTATGTCGCAATCAGCTAGCTGATGCGAAAAACTCGTTCGAGCTGGGAGACGTACTCTGCCACGCCACTATTGAAACGACCCCGCTAGCTTACTGATACTCGCAGGTCTAAGATTCCTCGATGGAGCAAGCTTTTTGCTGTGCCGGTCGGGATGTCCATAGCTGTGGCAATCTCGTTGATCGTTCGGTCGCCGTAGAAACGCAGGTAAAGGGCTTTGCGCCTGCGCGGCGCGACCTTTGCTAATGCATCTAACATGTATTGGCGTTCGGGTGCAACGCTTTGCGTTACATATCGCATATAGTTTCGTCGGGTTTTGCGTTTGCGTAAAATGTCATGGCATCGGTTGGTCACAACTGTGCGCATGTAACTGGCTGGCGACTGTAACGTCTCCCTATTTTGCCACACCATATTAAACGCTTCTTGCACAACTTCTTCAGCTACTGAGTGGCTGTCCACATGGCGTCTGGCAAGCGACACCATTGACTTGTATTTAGCATTATAAAATTCGTTGAATCCTTCGACTGTTGTAATAGAAAATACTTTCATAGCCCACCCTCTATCTTCTCCACATACCCTGTACACAATGATCCTTCAAATATGGACTTTTATCCATAGGGGAGAGCCCCTAAAGATCTCTGGGCATTTTGGATTATGGGCTTAGTAGGGTAAGTTGCTTAGTTGTTTTGCGTTAATGTTGAGCCCTAAGGCGTGTTTGGGCAATTGCAGTTCAGCGCTCTACACTTTAATCGTGGCTACTGTAACTGTTTTAGGCAACCCAATGGCTGGGGATGGTAAGGGTGAGCAGGCGTTAGAAAAAATTAGCCGCTTGCTTGACGATCGTAACGTCAAAGCAGAAATTCCGCAGTTAGGTTCTCCGCAAGAAGTGCAAGCTGCTGCCTACCAGGCGGTTGCCGATAAGGCCGAAAGAGTGCTGCTTGCTGGTGGCGATGGTCTTATTCATTGGGCTATAGGCGCGTTTGTGGACACAAACGTTAAGGTTGGTATTGTCCCTGTCGGAACAGGAAATGACTTTGCTAGAGCACTGTCGATTCCTCGTCGGAACATCTCAAAAGCAGTAAACATAGCATTAGGAAAACCTACCGCCACCGATATGATGCGTATCTGTGCCGATGGTATAGAGCTTTGGGCAGCGACTGTTCTAACCGCAGGTTTTTCTTCTGCGGTGAATCGTCGAGCGCGGCGGTCTCGTTGGAGTGGATCAAAAAAATATACGCTGGCGACGCTGGCCGAATTGCGAAATATCGAAACGAGTAGTCTAAAAATGACACTTGATGGAGGCGAGGTTGTTGAGCTAAAGTCAAGTTTAATGGCGATCGCTAACACAAAATTCTTTGGCGGCGGCATGGCTGTTTGTCCCGATGCAACACCAACGAACGGTTTGCTTGACGTGCTAGTTGCTAAAGAAGCAAGCGCATTTGATTTAGCAAGAATTTTGCCAGCAGTATTCTGGGGCGGTCACCGCAACCACAAAAAGGTCTCGATGTATCGCGCAAAAAGTGTCGACCTTGTATCTTGTGAAGAGTTCTGGGTTGATGGTGAACAGGTTGGTAAAGCTGCATCGTGGAACGTGTCTGTTCGTCCAAACGCACTGCAACTATGTTGCGGTGGCCGTACATGAAGAAGACGGCACTACATGAAACTCCGCCAAGAAATCACGCGTGCCGTCTACTACATAATTATTTCCGCCAACGATTCCCGCCACTTTAGGGCTTTCCAAATCGTTGCAGCTAATTATGCGCACACATTGAGAGATATGTCAACAAGTATGTGACAGATACCACAAAATTGTATTCTGAGTTTATTCTTGGAGCGACGTACGCCTAGCAGTGTAAGCTAGATGAGTGGACCAGAATTATTTGAGAGAATCGCTAACCGAAGCGTTGGTGAGTGATGACCCATCTAGCCAGCTATGGGAATTATGTAAGAGCGGCATGATGGCTGAAATAGCACCAGAAGTGCTTGCGATGGATATGGAACAAGACCGTGTGCATAAACACAAAGACGTATTAGCTCATTCGATACAGGTAACAGCGAGAGCTGAAGCTGATTTGACGCTTCGTCTCACAACACTATTTCACGATATTGGCAAACCAGCTACAAGACGGTTTAACAGCGACGGCGTCACGTTTCGTCATCATGAAGCTGTGGGCGCAAAAATAACCCAAAAACGCCTGAAAGCTCTTGGCTATAGTCCTCAAATGGTTTCAGATGTTACCGAACTGGTGCGTCTTTCAGGCCGTTTCAAAGGCTACACCGATGGTTGGAGCGATTCAGCTGTTCGTCGTTACGTGAAAGAAGCAGGTGGCCGTCTAGAGTTACTTAACAAGCTGGTTCGCGCTGATTGCACAACAAAAAACCCTCGAAAAGAAGCGGATTTGCAGCTGGCAGTCGACGATTTGGAAAAGCGGATTGACGAAATAGCGGCAGCCGACGCAAAAGCAGCCGAGCGGCCGCAGCTAAACGGTCATCAAATCATGACACATCTTGACGTAAAAGGTCCCGTAGTCGGCGAGGCAGTAGCGTACCTGCTAGAAGTCAAAAGAGAAGAAGGCGAGTTGCCTGAAACCGAAGTGTATAAACGTTTAGACGCCTGGTACGAGCAACGTTAGCTAACAATAAAATAATACCCCAAAGCAAGTACTAGTGCAGCGAAAATAAATGCACTGAAAGTAACAAGAAATGCTTTTGTATTAGAGTTCTGTGTTGGCGGCTGCTCCCCCCACATATTCGCATATGTTGCAGCATCAGGTAAAGGTGGTGTTGCTTCGCTAATTATTTCAACATCTGCTATGTTGTCTTCAGGTTCGGCAGAAAGGGCAGCTGCTGCGACTACAGCAAGATCGTTAATTTCAAGGTCATACGTTTCAAGCAGCGCAGGGTTGACTGTTATTGGGCCTAGAGAATCTAACGGCTGTGACTGTTTGCCTGTTTCGATCGTCATCTTATGCTCTCGATAGTCAGGTTTGCTTTCGGTTGCCTCTTGCAGTGTGCCGTTAGTGACAGTCGCTGTCCATGTCGAGCCAGATCGTAAGGTGAATGAACCTGTGAAATCTTTAGGTAAAACATTAAGGGCAACGAGCGGTGAGAGTTCTAAAACTTCGATAGTGCCGCCAGCTGTTTGTGCGGCTTTATTGATATTGCGAATAAGGCGTTTCGGTGCGAACATTGTTGCCCCGTTGTATTCCAGGCGAGAAATGGGTGACGATAGACGGATTTCTAATGCCCCGAACCAAGGGTCATTCGCCGAGATCTGTTTCACGCCTGAGTGTTTAGAGCCGAATGCTACGGCTATACGAGCGTTTTGTACGTATTTTTCTGGCAGTGTTTCAAACAGGTAGCGAAAAGCTTGTTCGAGCTCTTCAAATTGTGGTTCTTGGCCAAATGTATGTGATTCTCGTGTGAACTCAGCATATGCCTGAATTTTTTTAGAGTCGGTAGTTATTGCTGCGGATCGAATAACTTTACCGCCTATTTCAATCCCCAGAAGGTATTCCACAGCCCACTCATTCTTCTCGCCTTGTTATCTATAGGATAGCTCTAAAATAGATTTTTCTGGCAACTATTTGAAACAAGCAGTCACTTGGGCGCAGGTTGTATTGCCGTTCGATGTGTTCTGTTTGGCGCCTCTGTTTCTGTTGCTTCTGGTGAGTTTTAGCAGAACATTGCATAACCGTATTTCCGTAGCAGGGGAGCGCAAATCGTTGAAACTTCTATTTTATGTCGCATCGCTAGTTGCTTTTCCCAGGCACTGTCGTGACGCAACGTTATGTCGTCACTAGAAAATCGCATAGGGTTGCCAGCAACAGAGTGCATCACATGATTCGACCTAATCGTCGAGCCGTTAATAAACGACAAGTCAGGTTGTTTGATCTGCATAAATTCACTGATGGATGCAACAGTTTGTTTTGGTTGCTGTAAAAAATCTTCGTATCGTATTCGCAATAGTTTTGTGTGACGACCCAACATAGAGAAGCCGCTGTTGTCGCTTAACCAGCGGAAAGCCGATCTTCTCGGAGAGTACACTGGCATAAAATCGTCGTCGGTTTCTGGCCGTTTGACTTGTTTCGTCCAAGAATAAGCAACACCTCGTGGGTCTCTTACGACATGTAAAATGTGTAAATCAATTTGTGGGTCGAGCGCTAAGATTGCGGCAGTCGATAAATGTTTTGACGATTCAAGTAGCACTTGTGGATGTCGTGCCGCTTCGCTAGAAGCTAGAAGGACAGGCACAAGATAGTCAAGATATTCTTGTTGTTCTTGTGTTGGCTTATTTGTGCGTAACGCCTTGACGATTTGAGGCAAGCGTCGGCTTCTGTCGACGCGCCAGCGTAGATCGATGGCTTTGGCTGTGTCGGCTTTGTGCCACCCGCCAAATGCGATGTCGCCGACGGCCTGCCAATGAGGGCACTGATCGAAAGGTTCGCCGCAGCCGCATAGCTCATTGTTTGTGACACCTCGCTCCCAAAGGTGGAGAGTTTCGCCTACAGCAAATGTTTCGTCGAGTCCGTGGAGTACTTTTTCGATCAAAGTGGATCCAGAACGTCCGACCCCGCCGATAAAGAGTACTTTTTGTGGCTTGCCTGTCATTGCCAACTCATCTTCGTTCCAAGCATCTTTTCCAGACGGGTAATTTCAGGTGCTAGTTGTTCTGCAAGGTGTGCTTTGGTGGCTTCAGGCATTTCGGGTTTCTTCTTTTTATTCCAAGCCGAAAATTCTTCCAATGTGTGTGGTGAAAGATCTAAGAATTTCAGCACCTTGTGATAGGTGGCTTCTGAATGTTTGTAAAGGTCTTCACTGCGCAAAATAAGAAGCTGCTTTTTTGGGTAATGCTGAAGCCAACGTTCAAGGCCTCGTGAGTATCGCCCCTGATCTACATATGAGTAGTGTTGATGGCTGAAACTCACATAGCTTGGATCTGCGAGCATTTTAGCTTCTTCATCGGCTATACGCTCGGTTTCGGCTGCGATTGCTTCTTCAAAGCTGAGTGTTTCTATTTTTTGGCGTGTGCGTTCGATCCAATGGCTAAAAGCTCGTTCAACGGGGTTGCGTACTAACACAATAATTTTAGCATTTGGCACCAGCCGTGAAGCTCGTTGGGCTGCATGTGGGTGATGCAAATAATATGGAGTTGCGTCGCCGAGAAGTAAACGTTTTCCTGCTTTTTTCGAGCGCAGCGAATGTGCTAACCTTGTAGGAAAGTGTGACTGATACCAAGTGCGCCCTTTGGCGTAGTTTACGTCGAAATAGTAGGCGCCTTTACGGGTTTCTCGTGCAGGGAAAAGCGGTCGAACTTCTGGATGTTTCACTAGCCAACGAGCAAGTGATGTGGTGCCTCCGCGTTTAGTCCCGATGATAAGGTAGTCAGGCAACTCTCTAAAGCTGGCTGTTGCTTGCCCAAAATCGCGTAGGCGTTCTCTTGCAAAGCGCATAGCGATTTTTTTTGGGCCCACAGGCTTTTTATACTTAGCGCCATAGGGGGTTACTTGTGGGTATTTCGTAGCTTTAGTCACAATTTCCAATCGGCTTAGTAACCGCGAGGGTTAAGTCTTAGGTCGCAGTTACTCTAACACAAAGCCTTGAAAGGTGATTTTATGCGTCGTTATGTAGGCTATCTGCCCTTTATTTTTTGTTGCTCGTGTAGCTGGCTCTTAGTCGGGGTTCTAAGCGAGTTCATTTTACCTTACTCTTAAATAGGTGCAAACGAGTGATATAGCTTGCATGTTCGTAGAATAGTAGCGTCATACAGTCGATATTTAGGGTAATCTACCCATTAGTTGTGAACGTGTGGAAAGATGGACTGTGATCTAGGGAGGGCTTGGTATGTCTATCAAAATAAGGAAAGTATGTATAGCTGGAGCTTGTTTTTTGGCGGCTTGTAGTGGGTCGTCGCCTGAAACTCAAACAGAAACATCTCCCGAAACTGAAACAACAAAAACGACCGCGCAAGCTAGCGAAGCGCCAGTGTCGCTAACACAAACAACTAGCCAAGCAAGTTCAACAGCTGCATCTGCAACAGCTACAACAAATGCGGTGGCAGATGAAAGCACAACAGTGCCAGCACAACCTGCAGGCCAAACGATTTCGTTTGGTGATAAAGACGATGTGTGTCAAAGTGTTAAACTTACAAATGATGCGGCAGACACAGCCGCGCTTGCAACAGCATCAAAATGTTTCTTCGAAGCGTTCGAAGCGGGCAAGACAGTAACCGTTGACATCGCGCGCCCTACCGTTGAAGGTGACCCTATTTTTTATCGCTATTTCTATAACGGCGACAAAGTGCTTACGGTTGCAGATACGAGGGCTGACCCTTTTGGCGACAACAGTGTCGTCGCGAAGCTTTGTGACAGCGTTACGTTAGACGGCGGTGAGCTTCTAGCAGAAAAATGCGAACCAGCCGATTCGCTTGGGTTCGCCGAGGCTTTACAATAGCGCAGTCAGCTAGCCTATCCAGGTCGTCATCCCCAAGAAATCGGGGATCTCGTCCAGAGATTTCCGCTTTCGTGGGAATGGCGACCCCAGAATCGAGATAGAGCAAAAACGATAGCGCTACTTGTGTGAAAAATATTTTAAAGTTCGACGTGTCCTTGGAATCAACCATCTAGCGTAATGGAAACGTCGAGGGTGTCGGCTAACAACGATGCCCGTTCTTGAGCGGCGTATAACTCTAGGTCAAGCTGCTCGTTAAGATCGTCAGATTCAACGGTTATAGCAACCTTTCTATTGCGCTGATCAAAAGAAGCAGTAACGGATGAAACTGTTTGACTATGGCGGCGGTCAAGACCTATCGCAATACGCAAAATGCCTGCCAAACAGGCAACTAAGAAGCGGTCTTCTCCATTTAACATAACATATTCGTTATGTCGTTTAGAAGGTTTAGCTTTGCGGTGATAGCGTGAAATTAACGCCATGAGTTCTATCTCGCGTTCGTTGAAGCCAGTCAACATGTCGCTGTGACGAATAATATAGTACGAGTGTTTATGGTGGCTTGAATGAGAAACGGACAACCCTATATTGTGCAAACGGCCGGCATAAGAAAGTAGTTCTTTTGCATCTTTGCCTAAACCGTGCAGGTCTTGCAGTTGATCAAAAAGTTGCAGCGCAAGTTTTGTTGCATGAGCGCCATGTGGCGGATCAGGGTCAAGTGCTTCGGCTAAACGTTGGGTATTGCGATCTTTTAAACCTGTTTCAGTAAAGGTTGCTTCGCCTAGAAGTTGGTCATATAGAATCCCTTCGCGTAGCGCGAAACTTGAAACAGTCACAGCATGTAGAGAGAACGACCGCATAATTTCTCGCAAAATAACGATACCTCCAGTGATAATGTCGGCTCGTTGGCGGTCTAAACCTGGCATATGTGTGCGCTGGTTAACTGTTGCCTGCAACGTTCTGTCTGCTGTTTGTGTTAACTCTTCATATGTGAACGTTGCGCCGTTAAGTTGGCGTAACGGCTGGCCGCGTTCAAAGGCAATCATCGACGCAACCGCGCTGATTGTGCCAGAGCAGCCAACTGCCAGTTCATGGTTAAAACCAGAAAAGTCTTTCCGCATGCTAGCTAGATAGCTGCGTACGTAGTTGCTGCACGCTGTTATAGCTTCTGGTGTTGTTGCACCTTCAGGAAAGAAACGATCCGTTAGGCGAATGCAGCCAAGTTTAGTGCTGCGAGAATGTATAATTTCGCCTTGTTCGGCTAAAACTATTTCGGTGCTGCCGCCTCCAATATCGAAAACGAACAATTTTTTGTTATACACATCGAGTGCTTGAGACACCCCAACATGTATTAGCCGTGCTTCTTCAACACCGCTGATTGTTTCAACACGCACACCGAATTGCTTGTAGGCCTCGTTGATAAAGTCGGCTTTATTGTGTGCTTCTCGAATAGCGCTGGTAGCGAACACTGAAATGTTGCTCGTGTGGCTTGAAGCAAGCTGATAGAGTCTGCCGAGAGCGCTAAGGCCACGTTCTTTGGCTTCGGTTGTGAGTATGCTTTTTGAGCCCATGCCTTCGCCTAAGCGAGTGCGTTCGCGCTCGGCGGTAAGTACTTCCAAGCCCTTTGAGGCATCAACCCTAGCAACAAGTAGATGCATAGAATTAGTGCCGATATCTATTGCCGCATGAATATTTTCTACTGAGTTCACTAGAACATCCTTCCATAAGAAAACGATTTCGGTATGCTCTGCAATAAAATAAAAGACTATCTCTCATTTATTCGATTTGTATCGAATCGTTTTACTAGAGAACCGCTAAATCTGCGTGGAAACGCCCCGATCGGAGCGGAAATACCGAGGGCATTTACAATTTTTAGTGATGCCCTTAACGCTACCAGCCTGCTTTAGCAGTTGTAATGTAGCTGCGAAAACGTAACGAGAATAAACGCTATGAATCTGCTATTGTTGCTTCCAGGCGAACACATAAAGGCAGACTCATGAAAAAACTATTCAAGCTTTTCTCGTACTCTTTTTTAGCTACGATGGTGATGTTTTCAGCAGTAGCTACAACAGCTCAAGCACAAACTTTGTCTGAAGTGTTGCTTGACGAAGATTCTCTGGAGGTGCGCAGAAATAGTGGGCCTCGAACAAAAGCATACGAAATTCAGGCAAATACAACCTATGTAAAATCTGGCTACACCTACAAGACAGACGAACTCGCTCGCCCCATTTCTGCCGAAGGTGTGCTTGTTCTCCAAAAAAGTAAACGCACGGCCGAGCAAACTAAAACTGGCAAACTCGGCAATCCTGGCGACGAAGGCGGGCACCTTATCGGCTCTCGATTCAACGGACCTTCTGATGCGTTTAACTTGTTGCCGCAGACTCGTGCGTTGAACCGTGGCGCAGGTAGCGCCTGGACACAAATGGAAAGAGATTGGGGTAAAGCGCTAGAAGCAGGTAAAACCGTTGAAGTGCATGTGCAGCCAGTTTTTGACGAAGATAACGAGACGGTGCGACCCGACTCGTTTATTGTTGAATACACAATCGATGAGATACCGTTTGAAGAAACCTTTCCGAATGTATAGGAGTCGCAACGGTGGCCAGTAAGACAGATAGACAACTTGAACAGCTTGGTGAATTGCAAAATCAGATTGGTTCATTAATGGTTGAGCTACTTGATGAGAACAGTGCACAGTGGGGGCAAGCCCGATTGCATATAGAACATCGCGGCCCTGATCATTATCGTTGGAGTTTGCTCTATAAAAGCCAGGACGATACTATCGCAGGGGTTAAAACCAAGCAACGCTTCTCTGAAACTACAAAAAAATATATGCAAATAACAAGTGACATGGCAGGCGAGCAAGTGAAGCGTTTACGTTTCCACCTTGACACTTCTTTAAAGTTCAACGTCGAAATGTGGTATACCCCAACCGAAGGTTTACCAGGGTGGGATTGGGAAGAAGAAAGTACCTGTTCGTAAGCTGCTTGATGAAAAATAGTTGAAATGCATTACTAGCGATATGGGTTCTGTTACTGTGGCTGATGGCGGTAGAAAAGGCGACAACGTGCCCACATCAGTTAAACAACTATCGATTCTTTCTCTCATAGTCACACTTATTGGATTGGCTTTTAGTTCCCCTGCGCAAGCACAAAGCCAGCCAGCGTCAAGTGCTCTGGCGTGTGCTGAAATGTCGGACTCAATCCACAGGTTGTATCTAGGTTTTTTCTTACGGGACCCCGAACCTGAAGCCCTTTTGTATTGGAATGAAATGTACAGTAGCGGTGAAGCGAACCTTGCAGCGATAGCCGACTATATGAGCCAGTCCGAAGAGTTCTCTCTCCGCTACGGCCAGCTCGACGATGAAGAATTTGTCACAAGAATGTACATAAACGTCCTGAAAAGAAAACCCGATGCAGAAGGGTTTAATCATTGGGTGCAGTCCTTGGCCAATGGCTATCCTCGCGGTTCTGTCATGGCAGCTTTTAGTGAGTCGCAAGAGTTTGTTTCGCGCACAAATACAGTAACACCATTAGCAGGTTATTTGCGTTGGTATCCCGAAGGGACACGCTGGTATTGCGGTCAAGGCAAACAGACTATAGACATTATGTTCGATAGCGAAGATGTGTATACAGACTATATTTTCACAAATAGAAGCGGGCAAGACACTGATCTGGCTGCCTACATTAGCGACGAGAGGCAGAACCAGCGAATCAATGTGGCGCAAGCAAAACTAGGGTCTAACTTCGCGCTTTATCGTTGGGATGGCACTTTCACAGGCAACCGTGACTACACAAACACATTGCAAGTTGAAGCTTCTCCAGAAACGGAATGGATCTTTGTTTTCTATAACGAATCGCTTGGCAAAACAAGAAGTGGTTGGCAAGTGGAAGAAACTGCTACCGTACCGTCTTTGAGTACTGCTGCTGATTCATAGGAGAGTTCGCTATCTGCGCGTTAAGGAAACCAATCGGCGAAGGGTCGCCAAGATAGAAGCCTTGTAAGAGCTGAGCACCCATCTGTTGCACATAATCAAGCTGGTTTTGTGTTTCGATACCTTCCCAGCCGACGCATAGGTCATATTTTTTAGCGAGTTCAATTACTGTCTCTAGAAATGGGCTCATTTCACTTATGCCGTTTTCGTCGAGGTCAGAAAATAGTGATCGGTCGATCTTTAAAATGTCGGCTGGAAGTTTCACAAGATGTGTCAACGATGAGTATCGAGCACCAAAGTTGTCGATTGAGACACTGGCGCCTAGCTGGCGGATAAGGTCAAGGTTTTTGCATATCATCTCATAGTTATTAACAAGTGAAACTTCAGCAAGTTCAACAATGACACGGTCGGCGCTGAAGTTTGAGGCGCTGATAATGTTGTAGAGCCGCTCGGGGAAAAGGTCATCCAAAATAGATTGTTCTGAGAAGTTGACAGAAACCTTTACTCCTTCAGGCATAAATGCAAGATCGTGTAGCGCGCGCCTGCACGCTATCTCGTCGATGTCTTTAATGAGGCTAATGTTTTCGGCGACTGAAAGAAATTCGTCGGGTGCTATTATTTCGCCGTTGCGGTCAAGGCGTGCTAGGGCTTCCACCGCATAAAGGTTTGGGCCGTCCCAAATAGGCTGGTAATAAATTTTTATTGACTCTTCTCCAACGGCTTGTTCGAGTTCTTTAATCGCATCGTTGTTTCGTTGCGCTTTTTCACCCATCGCTTGGGTAAAGGTAACAACGTTTCCATAGCCTTCACCCTGTTTTGCTTCGCTAAGCGCTATATCTGCGCAAATGATAAGGTCTTCGACGCTTTCTTCCTCGCCTGAGCAGATAGCTAAACCGACGCTACTAAAAACTCGAAGTTGGTGATCGTCTACTTGTATGAGTCCGCCTATTTCTTGGCTGAAGAGCGAACCAAGTGTTTCAGGGTCTGCATGTAACCCTTTTGCTAACACCACAAATTCGTCACCGCCAACTCGTGCGACTAATGGTTGGTCAATATTTTTTTGCGCTACACGGGTCAGCCTTTTCGCCACTTCTACAAGCAGCTGGTCTCCAATTGCGTGTCCTAAACTGTCATTGATCGGTTTAAATTTGTCGAGGTCAAGATAAAAAGCGACCAGGTTATGATCTTCAAACATTTTGGTGCCTTTATGCACCAGTTCGTTACGGTTCGCCAAATTGGTAAGTGGATCATGCGACGCTTGATAATAGAGCATCTTCATCGCTTTATGTTTTTCGACTGCAAGGTCGATGAGTGACTGGCCAACTTGGCTGACCTGGCGTATCTCAAATTCTTTTTCTTCGGCGGGAGAAATAGGCGTTAGCCAGTATTGTTCTGAGGTGCTAATAGGCACAAAGATGCCTTTTGTGGGGCCAGGGTTGTCTTCTTTGAGGCGCCAAGGTGTTCCTGTCAAGTGTGACCCTAAATCTTCTAAGACAGGAACAAGCGATGCTGGGGATCCGCCTTCAGCGACCAGTTTCAATCCTTGAAACTGTGAGTTTGACAGTTTCATAGTTTTGCGTAAACGATGGGTCATTGTGTCGCAAGCGAGTCCCATTTCGCCGATTACGTCAGAGCCTAAATCGCCGAGCGGCGCTAATTCTAAATCGCCTTCGCCTATTCGGATCATACGTTTAATAACTTTGCGTAGCGGTGCTAATCTGCGTTTAAAAAGGAAAAGACCGCCAATGATTGATGCGAAAATAATAATGCCAAGAATAAATAGCGATAGTTGTGCTTCGCGGCGACTTTCAGCAAGCTGGTTTGAAACAGCTTCTTGTAACTGGTCTTGATGTTGGGTAGCGACCAGGTCGACCTTTTCTTGGTATTTTTTTGCTTCGGTTCGCCAAAGAAACGATGTTGTCGCTGAGATTTTTCGTTCGATCGCGTCTTTGCGTATGGTGTCTTGTGTTTCAGGGACCACCAGTTCAGTAGGCGAAAGGTCAGTTAGTCGATAGACCAAGCCGAGTGAAGCAAATTGAGATTCAAGGTTTTGTGCCGCACTTACCCGCAAATTCGCTGGCCAAACACTTGAACGTAAAAAAATATCTATGAAAGCATATTCTTTAGCCTGTGCGATTTGGTAATCGCGTAGTGTGCCATGTCCGATGAGTTCTTGGCCGAGTTGTCCTCCTGCATTGCTTGCAGCTAGGCCAGAAGAGCTTTGTTGCAGTTCAGTTGTGAAAGATTCGTAAAGTCGCAGCAAATCAGCCGAGAATAGCTCTTTGCTCTGTATGTTTTTGCGGGTTGCCACTAAAGAATCCGCTCCTGTCAACATAGCCTCTATGTCTTGAGCTACTTCTTGGTCAACGAGTGAGCGTGTATCTGAGAATTTGTCTCTAGTTTCAGTAAGAACCGTGTCGAAGTTGGCATTTGAATCCTTCATCGCAGCAAGCGATGTCTCAGAACTAGAATCTACAAGGTAGTCGAGTGATGTTGTTAACTCGATGTTGGTAGCTGAAATAAGGCTGTTGAGTGTGAAGGATAAGTCGGCTATTTGCTGTGTTTTGTCGGCGGCTTCTATCTCGTCTAGCTGTGTTGCGATGCCCCAAATAGCGAAACCAGTGAAGCCCACAAGGGGAATAAGCAATATCTCCAACACACGCCGAATCACCTTTGTAGTATCGGCAAGAATAACTATTGATTTAGAGTAAACAACTTAAAGCACATAGGTCTTTAGGCCGAGAAGATGCAGCAAAACACGCATCTAAGAGAGGCTTTTTGCGATACTATTGTTTTATGTCGGTTCTTCTGCAAACACCTTTATTTGATGTTCATACTAAAAATAATGCAAAAATAGTACCTTTTGCTGGTTGGCAGATGCCTATAGATTTTGGTTCAGTTCTGCAAGAACACGCGTGGACTCGTTCAAAGGCAGGTCTTTTTGATGTGAGTCATATGGCTATCATCGACTTGCTAGCTGACGATGCTGCTGAAGTGGTCGAAAAGATAACTCCTGCAAGTCTTTCAACGCTAGCGGTCGGCCAGATGCGCTATGGTTTGTTCACCAACGACGAGGGTGGCACGGTCGACGATTTCATGGCTACGCAACTACATGATGGCTTGCGTATTATTTCAAATGCGTCTCGCAGAGATGAAGTGCTCGCCTATTTGTCTGAACACGTTACTCAAACCGATATTGCTGAGCGTAAAGACCTTGCATTGGTCGCATTGCAAGGCCCTTCGTCTGCCGAAGTTCTAATTTCTTTAGGGCTTGACGTTGCAGATATGCGTTTCATGACGTCAAAATCGCTGGAAGTCGACGGCACTGCGATAGAGGTTTCTCGTTCTGGCTATACAGGCGAAGACGGTTTTGAACTGGCGGTTCCAGCTGGCCAGGCCGAACAGCTAGCATTGCGCCTGCTAGATCATGAGGCAGTGAAACCTGTTGGGCTAGGAGCGAGAGATACGTTGCGACTAGAAGCTGGCTTGTGTTTGTATGGCAATGATCTTGACGAGACGGTCTCCCCTGTTGAAGCTGGTTTGCGTTGGACTATAGGGAAAGACCGTCGTGGTGAGGGTTCGTTTGCAGGGTCGCAGCGAATCATCAGCGAATTGCTCGATGGTCCTTCACGGAAACGGTTCGGTCTTGCTCCGCAGGGTAAACGGCCTGTGCGTCATGGCGACACGTTGCATGACAGTGAAGGCCAACAGATCGGTGTTGTGTCAAGTGGAACATTCGGACCAACGGTGAAAGCCCCGATAGCTATGGGTTTTCTACCCACTTCCTATGCGTTGGGCGACGAAGTGATAGCGCATGTGCGAGGCACAAAAATACCTTGCCTGCTGACAACGTTGCCTTTCGTGTCGCATAACTATTGCAAATAACCCTAGTGGAGCCTATGAGTTTAGGGGTTTCCCCAGGCTTGATTCTACAAGCAGTCTTTATCATAGGTGTATCAACGTTGCTGGTGTGCGCCTGCTCGTAGGCAGGAGCTGCCAGCAACGTTTCCTTGTTTTGCGTGCGAGCAAAACGTAGAAGGGTTCAAGATTTCCTGTTTTGTCTGCTTCGCGATGGCGTCTGTCTCGGTTCGTGAAGAGTTGGCTAGAATGCTACGCAGGGCTTCTTACATAGGGTGGAATTTTATGAAATCAAGCATGTTCGTTGATCGGCACATCGCAACGTCTGGTGAAGAGCAAGCAAAAATGTTGGCTGGACTTGGCTATGACTCCTTGGATGATTTAACGACAGCCGCGCTTCCTGAGAGCATCAGCATTTCTGAACGTTTACAGGTCTTCGGGCCGTTGAGCGAAACAGACGCTTTGGCGCAACTGCAAGCTATAAGTCAAAAAAATAAGGTATACACCTCATTGTTGGGTGAAGGTTGGAATGACTGCATCACACCTGCGGTGATTCGCCGTAATATGATCGAAAACCCAGCGTGGTATACCGCCTATACACCGTATCAGCCTGAGATAAGCCAAGGTCGTCTTGAGATGTTGCTGACCTTTCAAACGATGATTTCTGACTTGACAGGGTGCGAGCTAGCGAACGCATCTATGCTTGACGAAGCGACAGCAGCAGCCGAAGCAATGACTATGCTTGCGAGAGTCAACAAGTCATCGTCGTCAAAAAAGTTTTTTGTTGACGCAGACAGCCATCGTCAAACACTGGCTGTGCTACAAACCAGAGCACAACCACTCGGGATCGACATTACTGTTGGAGATCCACAAACAGAACTAGCGGCAGAAGAATATTTTGGGGTGTTTCTTACCCATCCAGGTTCGAGTGGCGCTTTACGTGAAATCGCTCCAGTAATCGCTACTTGCCATGAAGGCGGTGCGCTTGTTGCTGTATCTACTGACCTGTTGGCGTGTTGCATAGTGAAAGCGCCAGGCGAGCTGGGTGCCGATGTGGTTGTCGGATCGGCGCAACGTTTTGGTGTGCCTTTAGGTTTCGGCGGCCCTAATGCTGGGTTTATTGCGACGCAACAAAAATATGCTCGTTCATTGCCAGGGCGGATCGTCGGTGTCAGCAAAGATAGCAATGGTGATGTTGCGTATCGTCTTGCGTTGCAAACTCGCGAGCAACATATTCGCCGTGAGAAAGCAACATCTAACATTTGCACCGCGCAAGCGTTGCTGGCAAATGTTGCCACTGCCTATGCATGTTGGCATGGCCCTGATGGTTTGCGTCAAATTGCTTCACGCACACACCAATTGGCGGCTTCATTTGCCGCAGCGTTGCGTTCAGGGGGATTTGCAGTAACTGACAACTTTTTCGACACGGTAACAATCACAACAGATGAAGCTGCCACGTTTGTTGCTAAAGCTGCCGAAAAAGAGATCAACCTTCGACTTGGCGACAATAATCACGTTACGATCAGTTTTGACGAAACGTCAACAGTTGAACTTGTAGCAGTCCTGGCTAGCATTTTTACATGCAGCGAACATCTTGTAATCGCTGACGTAATAGCCGGTTCGGCTAGTGCTAGCTTGCCAGAAGCGCAGCGTCGCACGTCAACTTATTTGCAGCACCCAAACTTTTTAAGTTATCACAGCGAACATGAGATGCTGCGATGGTTGCGTAAACTTAGCGATAAAGACTTGGCGTTAGACCGCACTATGATTCCGCTAGGAAGCTGCACAATGAAACTCAACGCAGCAGCCGAAATGGAACCTATTTCGTGGCCTGAATTTGCGAACATCCACCCGTATGCTCCGAGTGAACAAACCATTGGTTATCGCGAACTTATCGACGATTTAGAAAAGGCGTTAGCAGACGCAACTGGCTATCACAGCGTGTCGTTGCAGCCAAACGCTGGCAGTCAAGGTGAATATGCTGGGTTGTTGGCGATAGCTGCATGGCATAAAAGCCAAGGCGAGTCGCAACGTAACGTTTGTCTAATCCCGTCTTCTGCTCATGGCACAAACGCTGCGTCTGCGGTCATGGCTGGTATGAAGGTTGTTGTTGTTGTTGCGTGTGACGACAAAGGCAATATTGACTTGGCCGACTTGCAAGCAAAAATCGAGCAGACAGGCGACAAATTTTCTGCGCTGATGATCACTTACCCGTCAACACATGGGGTGTATGAAGAAACGGTTTCACAAGTGTGCGCGATGGTGCACGATGCTGGTGGGCAAGTCTACACCGATGGTGCTAACTTGAACGCACTTGTTGGTATTGCGAAACCAGGAAAATTTGGGTCAGATGTTAGCCACCTTAACTTGCACAAAACGTTCTGTATTCCACACGGCGGTGGCGGTCCAGGGGTTGGCCCCGTCGCAGTAGCCGAGCATTTAGCGCCATTTTTGCCTGGACACTCTGTTGTCGAGGTAGCAGGCGCTGACGATATCGTCGTGTCTTCAGCGCCGTGGGGGTCTGCTTCTATTTTGCCTATTTCATGGATGTATATTGCGATGATGGGCCCTGATGGTTTAAAGAAAGCAACGCAAGCTGCCGTACTTGCTGCTAACTATCTTGCTACGAAACTCAGCGACAACTACACCGTGTTATACCGTGGGCAAAACGGTTTAGTAGCGCACGAATGTATCATCGATATCCGCCCGATAACCGCCGATTGTGGTGTAACCAACGACGACATTGCTAAGCGTTTAGCCGACTATGGTTTTCATGCGCCCACAATGTCATTTCCGATTCCTGGCACGTTAATGATTGAGCCGACTGAATCTGAAAGCCTTGTTGAGCTTGATCGATTCTGCGAAGCAATGGCCGCTATCGCTGCTGAGATTGGCGAAGTGTCTGATGGCAAGGTAGCAGTTGAAGATAGCGTGCTGCGCCATGCGCCGCATACCGCACAGAGCCTCTTAGCAGACGATTGGGATCGTGCGTATTCTCGTTCACAAGCGGCGTATCCTGTGGCGTCATTGCGTCAACGAAGTTACTTCGCTCCTGTTGGGCGGATCGATAATGCCCACGGTGACCGCAATCTGATTTGTTCATGCCCACCGCTTGACTCATACGAGTAAGCATCAGGCAACTACTTATCGAATAATTTTAAGGTTTCTGCAAAGATGATAAAGATGTAGTTACTTCGTGCCAGTTAGGTTTCTGAACTCTTTTGAGTTGCTGAAGTTTATCATCAGCTCGCTTCGTGGCATGCCGTTGTCTAACGCTGCGACCCACTTTTGATAGCCGATAGAAGTAGTGTCTTCTCTCATAAGAACATTTTCATACAGTGAGGCAACAAAGTCTGCATTGCTTACATTGACGTGGTTAGGTTTATTCTCGTTGCTGTCTTCGAAATGTGCAGAAATGCGTTTCATGCTGTAGCCGTTTTTGTGGCGATTCTGCCAGTCAGCAAAACCTTGAGCGTCTGGATGGCGGTCAAAGTAGGCGCAGTAAAGCCTATAGATTTGAGCTGCGGTGTCATCGTCTAGCCCGTATTGTTTCGGAGCAGGAGCGGCGCAAGCATGCGTAGATCTCTCTTGTCGAGTTGTTGTGTCAGGTGTTTCAGGTGTCGCTGGTGTTGTTGCCGGGGTAGCTGTGGTCTGAGGTGGATCAGCAGGTACGGTTGTGTTCACAGGCGGTGTTGGGTTGGTCGGCGGCAGCGCTGCTGCATCTTCTTTGCCTGTCGTCGTTTCGGTAACTGTGGTTTCGGTAACTGTGGTTTCGGTTTCTGGCATGGTGGTTGGTGTAGGTGTTTCAGGTGTGGCTGATGGCTGTGAGCCGAAACGCACAAGGCCTACATTTTCAGGATGGTTAGCTTTGGTCGGCCTAAACTGTCCGCCGCCCCACAGCTGGCCATACGAATCTTCATAAAGTGCCCAGGGGCCAGCATCGCCAGAGATGTTAAATTGGTTTGGTAGAAGTTCGTTTGTCGCTTTGTCGATTCCGTAGATGCCACGCACTTTTTGTTGCTCCACGGTCCCGAAATCGGCTATGTGTCGACGATATTCTTCGATTGGCTGTGAACCATCTTCTTTGTCTTGCTGATTGTATTGACCGCCTATTTCGTATGGGCCTACTGAATCCCAGCAGTGACAACCAGACCAAATGGTGTTTTGGCCGACGAAGATAACTTGTGTGTCGCCTCCACCGTTGTTTGTGTCGCCCAGTCCTCTATGGGTGGTGTATGCAGTTTCGGCTGTGAGCGTGGCAGCGTCCATCACGACAGTCTGGTGGCCTTGGCCGCCGAGATAGACTTTTTCGCCAAAAAACTGTACGTCATGTTGCCACATTGACCAGCCTTGGCGGTGGTTCACAATGCCTAACGGCAACCCTTGTCTAACGTCTTGGCGAAGGTTTCCTTTTGTGTCTAGTGTTGCGAAATATGCTGCGTTGGTATCGCCGTTGATGCCGCCGAATTTGCCTGTGACATACACACGGTCTCTGGCAGAGTCAACAGCAATGCTGTAGACCAGTTCGCCAGCCGCTGAAGGTGTAACCTCATCAAACATTGTTTTGGGAGTCCATGTTGGGTCGACGGCACCTGTTTGAGCATCAAGACGTGCAAGTCGTCGCAGGCGTAGGTTGGCTGATTTGGTGAATGCGCCTCCTACATAAATTTGATTTCCAACAACTTCGACATCAAAAACGCCAGGGCGTTTGTTTTCTCGTGTGAGTGCAGGTTTAAAGGTGGCTTCTGTGGCGCCTGTAACAGGATCTAACGCAGCAACACCGCCGTCAAATTCGCCGCCAGCTATAATTTTGCCATCTGATCGTACGTCAAGCGCATAGACTGGGCCATCAAGTTTAGGGAAAAATGTTTTATCCCACGCACCAGTTGTAAGATCGAAAGCTGCGAGGAACGCTGGGGCATCACCGTTTGCAGAAGCTAGCTCATTTCCGTCTGGATCGACGATGTTGAGGAATTTGCCGCCGACATACATTTTTCCGTTGTGTTCTTGAAGGTCATAGACGATTGCTTTAGATCTAACTTCATACACGCTCTCGGCTTTGCCAGAGACATTCCACGCTAAAGTGCTTGATTCAGGGGTTGCGTTTTTCGCGAATAATGGCGAGGTGAACAATCCAAACCCAGCGAGTAGGGTTAGAGAAACAGTAAGAGCCGCTAGATACTTCTTCGCCTTTGTCATCTTATCCAGTGTAAACCATAGCAACTAACTTCAACAACTTTCACCAAAGTGAAACATCATTAGGTTTTCTACTTTTGATTAGGGACAACAACTGCGTGGAGTTCTTTAACTCGAACCTCTTGTGCGTTTGAAATCGCTATTGAAGGAAACGGCCCCAGCGGCCCAATGGTTGACGTGGCTGAAACTTCAAACACGACAGTGCTAGTCAAAGTGTAGGGTTCGCCACCAGCGGTCGACCATTCATAGAATGTTGAGCATGGGTAGTTTGCTTTTGTGGCTTCGACCCCTCTGCTGTAGAGTTTGCCCGGACCGTTGCATAAAACAACATCTTGATTTGGTTCGCCTGAATTCCAACGAGATTGAACAGGGGTCAACGTCGCCGTTACGCTAACGTTGCCAGCTGAAGCAGTGGCGCTATAGGTCTGCCAATATGTTTCATCGATTGCATGCATGTTAACTGTCTGGACAAAAAGTGAATCTATGCCAGGGTTTATGGTAAAGACGGGCGACCCTGGTTTTGCTTCATCGATAGCTTGTAGCACAAGAGCATTGATGTCGACAACGCCATCTTCTGGGTAAAGAACGCTGCTGTTGAATCCGCAACGCCACCACCGTCCAGTTTTTGAATAAGTGCGTTTATGGACCATAGCTTGCCCCTCGGGCATAAAGTCAACAAAACTGTCAGTCATGGAATCTTGGTACGGTAGAACAGCTTCTTTGTCTCCCGTGCCAGCAAAATGTTTCGAGAAGCGGTCGCTGTCTCGCACTAGTTGATTGCTTTCCACCTTGCTAACAACAGATTTTTTATCGTCTTTGATGGTAAGGATCCACTGAGCGCCGTTTTCATTGCAACTAGAATCTCCTGAACCCTTTTTAGGCGTAGGGCGATAAAGGCTGCTAGCTCCAACCTCGACACCATCAGGGTGAATCTCAATCTCAGTTTGGTCAGAGTTCTGTTTGATTATTCTTTGTGTTTGTTCTTGTGCCATTGCGTGCGATCCCACAAACAATAAAAATACGCAGCAGAGTATTCCGCCTGTTATTGTACGCATTCGCCTTTGCCTTCCCAGTATGCTTTTTCTGCAAGTCCATTTAGTCGCCATTCCCCATCAACAAATTTCATTTCAACGAGGTACAAAATCGTTTCAGTTGGCGTGTTCGTTTGAGTGGGGGAATCTTTTTTGGCTATATAGCTATCGCTGAAATAGCAATCTTGGAATTGTACAAAGTTGGGGTCTGTGATGACCGCATCACCGCCTATCTCACTTAGGATGTGTTCATTCACTGAATTCTCAGGGAGTCGCAAAACTTCACCTCGTTCTTTCAACCCCTCCAGAAAGTTCTTATCGACTTTCAGTCGTCGTTCTGTTGAAAGTTCTTGGAGTGGTTCAAAGTCTGGGTCTGCATAAGGATCACCTGCGGCAACAAGATATGCATGGTGGTATGACTCGTATCTTTGTTGGAAGGAGCCGCCTGGGTAAAGCTCGATAGGGGTTCGTTCTACTTCTTCTTGCTCGGCTGAAGTAGAAGGCGCTGCTGTTTGTTCGCTCGATGGCGTTACCTCAGCTTCGGTGCTTGTAGAGCCCGAACATGAGGAAAGAACAAAGGCCGAGCACAAAAAATAAACAAAACGTTTCACTAATAACTACTTTCTCTTAAACCTCAAAATAAAGGTCACAGTATGGGTCGTAAACTGCACAGAAGTAAAGAAGCGAAAGCGTCATTGGTTTCGTTTCAAATCACACAAGCTAACTAAAGCAACAACAACCTACCTCAATCGCAAGCCTAATGCAACCCCTATTGGTGGCCGCTTCTGACCCACGAAATGGATGCGCTTAGTTTTTTATAAACCCTTCAGACCTGAGACAAGCAGATAGATCGCAGCGCAGTTGCCAGTTGAGCCGTTGGATTAGTGGCGAGTTCAGCAGTAATCGCAGATTGTTGCGATGATGAGATAGGCTATAAGCGTATGTGGTGTCAATGACGACGCTGCTTTTTAGTCAGGAATTATTTTGGGTACAGGATTTAAAGAGCTAGGAGTCAGCCCCGAATTAGTTGACGCCTTAGCATCGCAAGGCATAGAAGAAGCCTTCGAGATTCAAGAATTGACCGTCAAAGACGGTTTAGCAGGCAAAGATATCTGCGGAAAAGCAAAAACTGGTTCAGGTAAAACACTCGCATTTAGCATTCCAACGGTGCAGCACCTTGCTTCAGCGCCCAAAGGAGCTGTTTCGGGTCTTATTATGGTGCCGACTCGCGAGCTTGCCACACAGGTGCTTGAAGTTATTGAACCGCTCGCAAAAGCAGTTGGCGTTAAAACCCTGGCGGTCTACGGTGGTGCGAACATCAACAAGCAGATTGATAAACTGAAAAAAGGTACGGATCTGATTGTTGCCACACCTGGTCGTCTTATTGACTTGCTTGAACGCAAAGAGGTGTCTGTCGCAAGCCTTAAACATGTCGTGCTTGACGAAGCTGATCGTATGGCCGACATGGGTTTCTTGCCGCAGGTTGAGTGGATCCTGCGGCGCATCGAAACCGAGTATCAAATGCTGCTTTTCTCTGCCACGTTAGACAAAGGCGTTGGCTCTCTTGTCACTCGTTATCAAAACGACCCGATTCACCATGAAGTGGTCGCAGAAGAAGTCACTGTTGAACATATGCAACACCGTTTTGTGACCGTTCATGAGATGGATCAGAACAAAGTTGTGGCTGCTATTGTCAATGGTGCACAAAAAACTATGGTGTTTTGTAACACTAAACGGGCCTGCGATCGGTTGACGCAAAACTTAGCCAAGTTGGCTGTTTCAGTCGAAGCAATCCACGGCGACCTGCGTCAACGTCACCGCGAAAAAGCTCTCAAAAAGTTCGCAGATGGAGAAGTGCAAGCACTCGTCGCAACCGACGTCGCAGCTAGAGGTATTCACGTTGACGATGTTGACGTTGTTGTGCATTTCGATCCGCCTGATGACCACAAAACTTATTTGCATCGATCGGGTCGCACTGCTCGCGCAGGTGGCTCAGGTGTTGCGATTACATTAGCGTTATGGAATCAAGAGCTAGAGATCAAACGACTGCAAAAACGTATGGGTCTCGATGTGCCTTTGGTTGAAGTGTTCTCTAATGACGAACGGCTAACAAAGTTGGCGAGCTGGGACTAAAGCACATTGGGCAAAGCGATCGATCCTGCACTACGCCGACTACGCACAAAACGTAGGTGGATTAAAAAACTTGTACGCACCTATGCTGATGTGCCAGCGCTTGAACTTGCCGAAATGGTGGCGGCGCAAGTTGTTGCTAGCTATACAAGCGTTCGCAATAAACAAAATCAATTTGTGATAGGGAAGGTCGAAGACCCACCGTTTGGTTGGCAAGACCCTTGGCTTGTTGGCATGACGCATGAACATAGCGTGTCGCAACAAAACCGTGCAAGCAGGGGTGCGTGGTATACGCCAGAGCCTGTCGTGCGAGGGTTAGTCTCGCTAGCTTTTGATGCGCATCGCCATCGCAACGATGACCTTGTGGTTGATCCAACATGTGGCGGCGGCGCGTTTCTTCTCGCAGCGCTCGACGAGCTGGTTGTTAAGGGCGTGTCGCCAGAGCAAGCGATCGTCAGCGTTTCTGGCATGGATATAGACCATGGCGCGGCAGCAGTAAGTCGACTGTCGTTGCACTGTTGGGCAGCAAGTCATCAACTTGCATGTGATAGCAAGCAGTTGCATATCTTTGTCGGCGATGCGCTCCAAACAATGCCCGAGGTGTGGCAGCAGCGTCGGATTATCGTAGGTAACCCACCGTTCGCGTCGCCACTTCACGCAGGCGCTTTGAACGAAACCGCCGCAGCGTTTCATCAAGCTAACTCTAGCGACCTTGGCATGTATGCCGATCTAGCTTCGATGCATCTGTTGCGTGCGGTGCAAACGTCGCCAGCTGGTTCGACGGTGGCGATGGTTCAGCCACAATCGGTGCTGTCGAGCCGAGATTTGGCACAGTTTCGCACTAATGTAGAGAAAACGGCTCCGCTGCAATCATTATGGGTGGCGAAAGAACCTGTTTTTGATGCAGGTGTGCGAGCATGCGCCCCCGTTTTGGGTGTCGGGTCGCAGAGTCCTGCAGGCATTCAGCTTGCCAGTAAACCAACTGTCGAACGTGGCAGTTTTTCTAGTTCTGACGGTTGGAGCTCGTTGGCAGCTGACGCGTTAGGGGCGCCGCCATTGCCGAAAGCGTTGCATGCAGCAAAAACAAGGCTCGGAGAGATGGCGTCTGCAACTGCTGGTTTCCGTGACGAATATTATGGCCTTGTCGAAGGGTGTTATGAATCAGATGGTGAGGTCGAACCGCCAAATCGTTTAATGACAGTCGGTTCTGTTGACCCGCTATGGTCGCATTGGGGTCAGACGCAGCTTCGCTTTGGCGGCGACAAATGGCTAAAACCAGCAGTGCGCTACGATCAGCTAGCCGACAAGTTGCAACGCTGGGTTACCCGGCAGAGCCAACCGAAAATTTTGTTAGCGACGCAAGCTAAAGTTTTAGAGCCATATGTTGACCGTGAAGGCTCAGCAATCCCTGTGACGCCGCTTTTGTCTGTCCACTGCGATAAAGATGATCTTTACAAAGTGGCAGCTGTTTTGCTTGCCCCGCCTGTGGCGTTGTGGGCATGGCGCACATGGTTTGGCTCCGCTATGGCTGTCGACGCGATTAAGCTAAGCGCAAAACAAGTGTTGCAGATCCCGCTGCCAGTTAACGGCGATAAATGGCAAGAAGCCGCAGCAGTTGTTGAATCCAACCAGTCTGGATCCTCTCAAGGAGCGTGGGCTGTTGCTAAAGAAGTAGCCGCCATTATGAACCAAGCATACGATGGCGACTCGCAAGTGCTTGACTGGTGGCTCAGTCGTTGTAAAGCATAGAATCAATAGCTAGTTGCTTGATCCCAGGGTTCATCGTCTTAACTCCATGATGGTCATCCCCGAGAAATCGGGGATCTTGCCCAGCAGAGATTCCCACTTTCGTGGGAATGACGACCTGAATAAGCTTGAAATTAACCAACTAGTACATAGTCCGAACATCTGCAGAACGCTTTAAAGCCCAAAGTACTTCTGGAGCTTCTTGCCACTCGTCAATTAGAAGCGGAGCCCAGAGGTCGCTGCGGCATCACCACGTTTTATGAATTTGGACGGGTGTTTTTTATGAAAAAAGTCGAAATGGGGACGGCCGGGACTTTTGCTGTTCAGCAATCGCAGTCAGTTTTGGTTGCTATCTCTGTTAAAATCAATTGCTTTAATTTTGAACATGTTGTACTTTGCGGTGAAGCTCGAACAATACGTCACAGGGTTTCCATGTTTAAACTAAAAACATATGACACAGAAAATATAAAATGGTTTTACGTTGCAAACACTGTGTTGGATTCATGGGTTCTAACAGCTGTTTTTCTCAATTTTGTGTTGCTGACAGTCACAAAAAGTCAGGTCGGCATATATATCGCCATAGCCAGTGCTATCGCGATACTAGTTGAGGTTCCGTCCGGAACGTTAGCCGACAACCTAGGCAGAAGAACCATATCTTTGCTCGGCTTTATTCTTATGATGCTCTTTCTTGTTGCTTGGCTTTTCGCAACAATTTTAGGTAATGGTTTGTTGATTCTGTTGGGCTTTATTCTGGCTGAAATTTCGATTGCGTTACTCAGTGGATCTCTTGAAGCGTTAGCGTACGATTCTTTAAAAGCTACTCAAAAAGAAGATGCATTTGATGAGCTGCAGTCGCAGGCAAAGTCCATACAAATCATAGGGCTGATGGCAGCTACGTTCGTTGGTGGGCTGCTCTGGCAGATCAATAACTATCTGCCTCTTCTGGCAAACATGGTCGTGGTTGCGTTAGGAATTTTCGCAACATACAAGATGGAAGAGATTGACAGCCAAGATTGCGATGTGAGTACACAAGATAGCGCTGCTACGCTGCTGAGTGGCTTTACACATATCCATCATGCAAAGATGAAACTGACAATAGCTGTTATGGCAGCGCCAGCAACTCTATTTATCCTATGGGGCGGAGGTTTTGTTCAGCTTGAAGTAGGAGAAAGGGCTGGACTGTCAGAAACGTCTTTGGCTACGCTGTTGACCTTTATCTTGATGGCAAATTACGTCACGTCACGTCTGTATGAGAGAATAAGAAGAAAGTTAGGAGATGGGCTTGGGTTTCTTGTTATCAATAGCGGAATGGCCATTGGATGCATTGTTTTGTCAGCAGTTTCAGAATCGATAGCAGTCGGTGTTGTGGGAATAATTTTGATTCGCCTTTTCGGGAAATTTACGCAAGCGTGGCCTTCGTCAGTGCTTAATGAAACATCAGAATCTAACGTGCGAGCTACAACAATATCAACGTTTGCTTTTATTACAAGAGTGCCATACCTGTTTGTCTTGCCAATCTACATGTCGCTAAGCGACGCTGGGAAATCGATAACGTTCCTCTGCATTTCATTGCTTTTGATTATCGCAGGGATCTGCAGCTTACGCGCCTTCAACCAAGGTGGTAGTAAGATCGCTAGCTAGGTGGGTGGTCCCAAGGACGTCTACCCACACGGCTCACCTAAGTGGTGCTTGCACTACTTTTGGTGGCATTTTGGGCCCGATAGCAACAAATTGGCGTAGTTTTTTAGGAAGATGTACGCAGTGGTTGGGTCGGCATAGTTCATGGGTATATATTTCTTAGAGACCTCAAACGAGGTCGGCGGACTGAACACAAACCGAGACACAACGTTGAGAAATTCTACAGTCGCCGACACGGACCAACTATTTATTGAACCTGATGTTGATCTTGTCAGCCAATTCGAAACGATCGAATCTCACAACGAAACAGACGCAGCAATTGATGGCGTTGCGGTTTTCTCCTTCGACCGTGCAGAGGGCACTGCCCGAGTTGTTTTCTTTAGCCCAGGTTTCGCTGCCATGGTGGGAGAAAAAAACCTGGTTTTAGGGCAAGAAAGTCAAGACATCTTCGGTCCGACAAAAGTGCAAAACCGGCTTGCGCCTATCTTTTTTCAACTTATAGATAATCCTGAAAACAGATCGCTAGCACTGGCACAAACCCTGAAACGTGACCCACATAGCGCATTGCCTGTTCATGTCACGTACAGTCTTTTGCAGCAAAGCGCGGCAAATGGCCAACATCTTTGCGTCGGGCTTTTTAGGGATTTGACTAAAGAATCAGCCGAGTCGTTGCTTGATGAACATATCGAGGTTGTCGCATCACTAGGGCGAGGTAAAACCCTTGGAGCGAGTTGCTTTCAGCTTTGCAAGCAACTCGAAGCGCACCTGGCAAATTCTTCGCAATGTTGGTTAGGTATACGCGGAGAAAACGGCTCGGTAGAGCCTGTAGTGTTTGGTAATTGTGAGATTGGTCACCTGCAAGGCATTTTTGACCTAGTTTTGAAGCGTGCGACCACAAACAAACCGTGGGCTGCACATGTGAGCGAAATGCCTGCAGATATCGCCGACAAATTAGTAGGCGACGGCGTCGCCATGCTGTGGATTGTGCCGCTTCTAGCCGAGCATCAGCAAACATCTTTTTGGGAACCAGATCAAAGTGACATACAAGGTTTCCTTATTGTGGCTACAGATTCAATGGTTGAACCGCAAGAGCCGCAAATCACCTTGTTGACACAAGCTGCGAGTTATATAGCAACCGAGATAAGCGAAGCAACGCAAGTAGCTGTCGACAACTATAGAGATTCTCATGACGAGTTGACACATCTTCCGAACAGATCACTTGTGCTCGATCGTTTGAGCGATTCGCTCGCGTCGTTGACGCAAGACGCTGCCATTTCTGTGTTTCTGGTCGATCTCAACAGGTTTAAATCGATCAACCATGTGCATGGCTCACATATCGGCGACATTGTGCTGAAAGAAATAGCTGACCGTCTTCTAGCGGCTGTGCGTTTGGGTGACACGATCGGTCGTATAAGCAGCGATCAATATTTGATGGTGTGCTCATCGTCATCTGGCGAGCTAGATGCAGCCGCGATTGCGCAGCGCATCACCAACTGCGTGAGCGAACCTATCTATCTGCCAGACACCTCGAAGTTAACGGTTACAGCGTCAGTCGGCATTGTTCTCATAGAAGACCGAACAGCAGCGCCTGCTAGTATTTTAAGCCAAGCCGAATCAGCGTTAAGCAAAGCAGCAGCCAAAGGGCGCGGCTGTTACGCCTATTATGACGAAACGTTGCGCCAGCAGACCGACGCCAAACTTGAAATTGAAGAAGCGCTAAAAGCAGCCATCAAAAATGACGAGCTGGTTGTGCATTATCAGCCGCTTGTTGATTTGCGTACCAGCAAAATGGTTGGCGCTGAAGCATTAGTGCGTTGGCAGCGTCCCGGCTATGGTCTTGTGTCGCCGATTGATTTTATTCCAGTAGCCGAAGAAACAGGTTTGATCAGCCAAATGGGTGTGATCATTATTGACGAAGTCTGCAAAGATTTAGCGTCGTGGCCTAAAGTCTCTGGACGTCTACCTGTTGTGACGGTTAATCTTTCTGCTAAACAGCTTGTCGATGACACACTTGTGATTAGCGTGGTGAGCGCCCTGCGTCGTCATGATTTACACCCTCGTTGTCTCGGGTTCGAAATCACCGAATCAATGGAAATCGTAAACCCAACCCGTGCGCTTGAAACATTAAACAAACTACGAGAACTGGGCTGTCGCGTGGCGATTGACGATTTTGGCATCGGCTATGCAACACTGGATTATTTACGTCGATTCTCGATGGCAAATGCGCTTAAAGTCGACCGATCATTCGTCACAGGCCTTGGTGTTTCTCGTGAAGATAACGCCATTGTTTCAGCTTCTGTTGCATTAGCATCTTCACTCGACATGCATATCGTGGCTGAAGGCGTTGAAACGCAGCAGCAGTTAGAGATCCTCCGCAACATGGGGTGTAGCTATGCACAAGGCTACGGATTCTCTAAACCTGTCGCGGTCGAAAAAGCCATGCAACTGTGGGAAGAGCAAACCTTATTGCTCGAAATCTGAGTTGGTTGCTGTCGAACTAGCGGGTCGACGGGCAGGTAAAGCGGTCATGTTTAGCATGGATTACGATTGCTTCTCGTCTAGTTTTTCGTGAGATTGCGAGATACCATAGCCAGGTTTAATATTTTTCGCTACCATGTAGATGCAAGCGACTTCTTCGGAGTCGGTTGACAAACTGCTTGGGCAGTACGGCGTATAGTAAAAGTAGGAGCTTCGGTGGACAAGGTTCAGGACGAAATTGAGTTTTCGCCAGAAAAAATAGAGTCGCAAGAGTTTACCCGCAAAGGGCGAAAAGGTCTTTACGACCCTGATGAGGTTCGATCGTATCTCAGACGAGTAAGCGGTGTCGTTAAACAGTTAGCATACGACGCACAAGACGCAGCTGCTGAGGCTTCTGAAGCTAGAGATGCGTTGGTTGAAGCAAAAAATAAACGTTCGGATGAGCCAAGCTATACCGACTTAACAGAACACGCTGCAGGTTTCATTCAAAATGCTCAGCAAATGGCTGACGAAATTAAAGCATCGGCTGAAGCTGAAGCAGAAGCAATGCGTCAGCAAAGTTTAGAAGAACGCAAAGCTCAACAAGAAGCTGTTGAAGCGAACCTTTCTTTGATGCGTCAAGAAATTGAGCTTGAAGCAGCCGACCTTCGTAGAAAAACCGAAGAAGACTGCATCCAAATGCGTACTGAAGGCTCAAACGAGTTAGAAAATGCGCGTCAGGAAGCTGTACGGATTGTCGAAGACCAACAGCGACAAGCTGCTGGCATCGTGTCAGCCGCACAGGTTGAAGCTGAAGAACTGCTTAGCCAGACGCATCGCGAATCGGAAAATATGCGTATACAGGCAGAAAGTGGATTCTCTGCCCAGAAAGAAGAAGCGGAACAATATGCTGCTTCGAAGATACAAGAAGGTGATGACTACCTTAATCAGATGCAGCAAGAAGCTGATTCCTATGTGGCGCTTAAACGTCAAGAGGGCGACGAGTATGTCGCAGCTCGCCAAGGCGAAGTGTATAAAGACGCTGAAGAAGCTGAACGTGAACGCGACAAAGCGTTGCAACGTATCGCTGACGCTAGATTGCAGGTTGATCAACTGCTAGAGCAGGCCCGTGCGCAAAGTGAATTTCTACGCCAAGAGGCTGAAGAAGTTATTCGAGCGAAAATCCGGGCGAATATTGACTCAGCAGAACGCCGAATTGCTCGTTTGCGTATAACAGAGCAGGCGTATCGTGAGCGCATCGTAGCCGCACAAACAGAACTTTCTAATGCAATCGTCAAAATAGACGGTCAGAGTTCTGAAGAACTGACTGAAGGTATGAGTGATCAAGTTATCGCTGAAGCGCAGCAACGACTAGTCGAGTCTGGCCGTGGTGGCGAAGATCTTCCAGCTTTTGAAGATGTGATCGACCTTGATCTTGCAAGCGATGAAGATACCGTAATTATTGATGGCGCGCCGCCAGAGATGATTGATGTAAGTGAAGCTAGCGTGGTCGAAGATGACGATAACAAATTAGCTGGCCTGCTTAAATCTGCAATAGCTGAAGTAAACACTTCAGAAGAGGAAGCTGCGGAAGGCTAAAGCTCTTTAGCCGATAAAGCTTCTATGCTGGAAATTGTGGCTAACGGTTCTGAAATCGACAAAACATGGCGTTCGAACTTTCGAGGTGAGATTTTTGGCTGGAAAGTCGCTGATCTTGCTTGGTCTACCTTTGACACCACTGTTTTGTCGGCTGTGCTTGGGCCGTACTTTCTTTCGCTGATCGAAGATAACGGCGGGTCAGTAGATTTTCTAGGGTTCTCGGTTGACCAGGCTTCATACTTCCCTTATGCCGTAGGGCTATCATCGCTGCTACAGGTTATTCTTCTTCCGCTTCTAGGAACGATTGCTGATCATAGTAATCTAAAAAAGCAGATGATAATGATTCCTGCCTATGTGGCGAGTCTCGCAACGTTGGGCTTCTTTTTTCTGACAAACAATACAGTTATCTTAGGTGGTTTGCTTTTTCTCATAGGTTCTGTTGGGTTTGGCGTCGCAAAGGTTTCGTATAACTCGTATTTGCCGTTAATCGCAGCACCTGAAGACCGCGATCGTGTGTCGTCTGTTGGCTATGCGTGGGGATATTTTGGTGGGTTCACGTATCTGCTCTGCAACCTTGTTCTTTTCCAAGTTCTCAAAGATGACCTTGCCCTCGCTGCTCGCCTAAGTTTAGGCGGCGTGGGTCTTTGGTGTCTTTTCTTCCTTACGGTTGGACCGCAACGACATTTGCGTTCAAGGCCAGCAGGGGCAGCAAAACCAGTGGGGGTTTCTTGGGCAAAGTTGAGTTTCGTTTCGCTTTTGCAGCTGTTCAAAGACTTGCGGTCTAAATACCCTCAAGCGCTACGCTATTTGATTGCGTACCTGATATTTATTGATGCAGTATCAGCCATTATTGCGTTAGCGACAACATTTGCAGATAAAGAGCTAGACATCGATGGCAGCACACTGCTTTTAATTATCTTGATGATTCAGTTTGTTGCCATGCCAGGGGCGATTCTTTTTGGGCGGCTCGCAACACGTATCGGAGCGAAAAAAGCGCTACTTATTAACCTAAGTATTTGGGCGGCGTTGATCATTTTTGCCTATGTGCTGTTAGAAACAGTAACACACTTCTGGATTCTTGGGTTTGGTATAGCGATTGTTCTCGGTGGGTCACGTGCGCTTAGCAGGTCGCTTTTCTCGCAGATGATTCCAGATGCTGAAGAGGGCCGATATTTTGGCTTGTATGAAATGTCTGCAAGCGGCAGTTCGTGGGCGGCACCAATTATTTTTGGTGTTATCGCCCAAGCTACGGGCAGCGTTCGTTTAGCGATCCTTCCTTTGGCTTTCTTCTTCATCGCCGCCATTTTTCTTCTGCTGCGTGTCGACGTTGCTGCGGGTATGAAAGATGCTGCCAAAGTGTCTTAGCAATTCTTCCTACAACAGAAATAGTTAGCAGCAACACGCAAGAAGGTTTCATAGCTCTATCCTTGATCAAATGGCTATACCAAGTATTGGATCGGGGACAGTCGTCGGTGGTCGCTGGCGGATTGTTACGTTAGTTGGCGAAGGCGGGTTCGGTCAAGTTTTTAAAGCTGTTGATGAATCGTCTATGGATTTGGGTGACGCGGCCGTTAAAGTCTTGCACACAAATACTTCGCCGGCGGAACGCAATGTGTTCACTAGCGAAGTGCAGCGCATGGCAACGTTACGTCATCAGAACCTTATTGGCTATCTCGACTCTGGACAGATGGAAGTTGGCGATGAAACCCACTCGTATCTGGTCGCAGAGTTTTGTTCAAATTCGCTTAGCCGTTTCACTCGCAATCAGTCAGGCGGCTGCCTTTCTTCTGACGATGTTTTGGCTGTGTTGAGTGATATTAGTGCTGGTCTTGCCTATCTTCACAGCAAAAAAATGGTGCATCGCGATATTAAACCTGCAAATGTTATGTTTGGTGATGGTGTCTGGAAGCTTGGCGACTTTGGGTTGACAAGAGATTTATCGGCAACAGGTTCGTATCATCGCGGCGACAGTTTGCGTGGCACACCGCTGTATATGTCACCTGAACTGTTTTCGACGATGACAGCTACGGCTGCATCTGATGTGTACGCTGTTGGTGTTTTAGCGCATCGTTGTGCTTCTGGGCTGGCGCTTCATCAAGGATCTGGTCAGGCGTTGATCCAAAATATTATTTCGACGCCACCGGCGATAGATCAATCGCTTAGTCCAGCTGTGCGAGACATTATTCAGCGCTGCACATTAGCTGATCCACAGCAGCGGCCGTCAGCTGCGCAGCTTCATGATCTTGTCACACAATATAAAACAGCGCCGCCCGTGTCAGTGGTTCAGCCGACTGGCACGCCTCCAGATGCGAACCCTGCTGTTGGTAACTATCTGGCTCCGACGCACCCTCTGTCAACTCAACCATATAGCAAACCCAGCGACAGTCATGGCACGCAAACCCGACAAACGCAGGCGTTTGCGGCTCCAGCGAAAAAGTCAAATGGTCCGAAAATAGCTGCTGTGGCAGCTGCCATCTGTTTTCTTATCGCTGGTGTAGTGGCTGCAGTTGTCGCGATGCAACCATCTTCAGAAAAAACAGCATCTGGTCAAGAAAAAGAGGAGACGAGTACCCTAGAGCAAGACGGAGCTGATAATGAAGGTGTTGTTGATACAGAAGGTTTGCCTGAAACGATTGACGGTCTGACCATTACCTCGCCAGATGTAGGGTCTTCGCAAGGGCTGTCAAATGAAGTGAATGCTGCTGGGCATATAGTTGAGGGCTGCGACACGTCTACAACGCTCGGTTTGATAACAAATAAGCACAATGTTCCTGTCGACTACCGTATAGAGATAAACCATTTTGACGCTACTGATGTGCGGATCGGCGACGGCGGATTCGAAGCGATTCTAGCGTTGCAACCTGGGCAGTCTTCTCTCGTGAACCTTACAGGAACAGAAGAACGAACAGTGCGTTGCGAAATAGCGAGCGTGGAAGCAGCAGAAACTGACCCTCGAAGCATCGAGCAGATAGGTAGCGCCAAAATTAGTAGCTGTGTGCGAGACACTTTTTTTGGCTACAGCTATGACACTACTGTGATAGCCAAAAATGAATCTGATGTGGTCTCTGATATCGAGGTGTATGTCGCCGCTGTCGACGGAAACGGTGTACGAGTCGACGAAGATTGGTCTGGAATAACCGTTTCTGAAGTTTCGCCTGATAGTTCAGCAGAAGAAAGCTCATCATATTTTTTGTCTACTGTTGACCAGGTGACAAACCCGCCAGAAGCGTGCGAAATTATCGCTGTTATTTCATCGCCAACAGCAGGGTAGCGTACTTTTTGCTGTAGCTATGCGAGGTTTTTACGGCCTTCGATAGCTCGACCTAGCGTCAGCTCATCGGCATATTCAAGATCGCCGCCGACTGGCAGGCCAGAGGCGAGCCGACTTATTGAAACCTCGAACGAGTCCAGCACTTTGTTGGCGATGAACGAGGCTGTTGTTTCACCTTCGAGATTAGGGTTTGTGCACAAAATTACTTCTTTGATATCTTCCGAAGCCACTCGAAAAGCAAGTTCTCTGATTTTGAGCTGGTCAGGGCCGACGCCTTCAAGAGGGTTGATTGCCCCCAGCAGGACGTGATATCGGCCTTTGAAATAGCCGGTTTTTTCTATTGCTGCTATATCCTTTGGCTCTTCGACAACACAAAGCAGCTGAGGATCACGAGTCGAATCAAGACAGATAGCGCACTGGGTCTCGTCGGTTTGGATATCATTGGCGACATTGTCAGCGTGGTCACTTTCTACTACTTCGGCAACGTTGAAGCAGCGGCTGCAAAATGTTACGTTCTCTTTCATCGCAACCACAGCGTCTGCTAGCCGTTGCGAGTCGATGCTGTCTGCTTTCAACAAATGAAACGCTATTCGCTGCGCCGATTTAGGTCCGATGCCAGGTAGGCGTCCGAACTCGTCGATAAGGACTTCAACAGGCTTGGCGTATGCGCCCATTTAGTTGCCCAGCATGTTGCCAAAGTCAGGCATGTCCATAGCTTCGATCGCTTCATCTTGTAACGAGTTAATTTTCGCTGTTGCATCACGCAACGCGGCAAGAATAAGCTCTTCAAGAAGCTGCACCTCTTGTGGGTTAACAGCAGATGGGTCGATCGTGACTTTCTCAAAGTCGCCTGCGCCAGTTACTTGCACGCTAATGCTGCCACCACCAGCGGTGCCTGTAAGCACCTGCTGGGCTTGCTTTTCTTGCGCGGCAGCTACTTGTTCTTGCATCTGCTGAGCTTGTTCCATAAGTGCGTTAAGATCAAATTCTTCGTTACTCATACTAGTTCCCTTACTTTTTGACTACGGTGGCACCAGGAAATGCCTTTGTTATACGTTCGATACTATTGCTAGATTCGTCAGTTGCGTCTTCTAAATCGTCGACAGATGCTATTTCGTCACGTTCGGACGCTAAATCGTCTGGGCTGTTGGTTCGGTTTGTGCTTTGTGCAGGTGTGGCATCAGCTTTTGCTACTGTTAACTCGATCACAACTTTTTGACCTAAAGAAGTTGATAGTGCCTCTTCAAGTTCTGCCTTTACCGCCTCGCAACGATCTTGATGGATCTGATTCGGGACACTAAAAACAGCGACGTTGCTGTTAACGGCGGCGAGTGTTCCGCCTCTGAAACGGACACGAATTTTTTGGCTGAGGCTGTCGAGGCACGGCCCTAATGCTGCGGTGACTGCCTGGATAGAAATCGTAGCGGCTTCGCTAGAAGTGTTTGATGCAGTGGAGCCATCTTGTGTGTCAGGTTTGTCAGTCGGGTTGGGCTCTTGCGAAGCGACAGCGTCAACAGGTTCTTGCTGGGCTGCTGGCTCGGGTGCAGGTTTTGATGGTGTTTGTGCAGCTTTGCCTTGACGAGGCGAAGGCGGGGCTGAAGGCGGTGGTACCGCTGTTGGTTTGCTTGAAGGTGAAGCCGCCGCTGGTTTTGTCATGGCAGCTGCTTGGTCGACCTTCGCTCGCGCTGCTTGCGCAGGACCAGCTTTAACGTGCTTCGCGGCAGGTTCGCTTGTCGGAGGTTTGCTTTGCGATGTTGTCTTCTTTGGTGCCGCAACAGTTGGTGTCGGTGACTCTTTCGGCACTACAGCTGGAGCTTGTGTTGTCGAGGCTGTGAGCTGGTCAGAGGCAAGCTGCTGTTCAAGCGCTTCAATGCGTGCGACAAGCGACGAAACATTTTGACCGCCGTTATGTGTCAGGCGTAGCAAGGCCACTTCTAAGGGAACGCGAGCATCGGCAGCTTGGCGCATTTCGACGAGGGCTTCGCCGATAGTTTCCATAGCGTTGGTGAGTTTCGCTGGCCCTAACGTAGTCGACATTTCAGCGCTCAATGCCTGCTCGTGCGAACTCATATGCGCAGTTGACGCGCCCATGGCTGCCAAAAAGCTGTTGCGTAGAATGGTTAAGGTTTCTTCGCCAAGAGTGCGGGGTTCTTTGCCTGCGACTAGGCCATTTTGCACAGCAGCAATAGCGTCTTGTGCGCTTTGTAGGCCGATAGCTTTTACAATTTCACTTGCGGCGTCAACAGCGTCTGGCATGCCGCCAGCCATCACAAGATCTAAAGCGGAAAGGGTGTCTCTGGCCGAGCCTGCGCCTTGAGCAACAACATAACTAGTTATTTCATCGTCTATTTCTAGGTTTGCATCGTTGGCGACCCATTGCACATGCTGTGCTAACGCCTCGGCCGATAGTAGATTGAATCGAAAATGCTGTGTGCGGCTGCGGATAGTGGCGACAACTTTGTGCGGTTCGGTGGTAGCGAGCACAAAGACAACATGTTCTGGCGGCTCTTCCAACGTTTTTAGCAAAGCGTTTTCGGCGCCTGTTGAGAGCATGTGCACTTCGTCCAAAATATAAACTTTGGTGCGCCCTGGTGAGCCGAGATGCACTTTGGCGATCAGCTCGCGCACGTCGTCAACTTTGTTGTTGCTGGCGGCGTCTAATTCGTGAAGGTCAAACGAGGTGCCGTCTGTTATAGAGGTGCAGCTTTCACATTCGCAGCATGGTTCGCCGTCTTGAAGGTTTTCGCAGTTGAGGGCTTTAGCAAGCACGCGAGCTGTTGAGGTTTTACCCGTGCCTCGTGGACCGCTAAAAAGATAGGCATGGCCGTGGCGGCCTTCAGTAACAGCAGATCGTAGCGCATCAGTTATATGCTCTTGGCCTTTAACTTCGGAAAATTTCTGTGACCTATAGCGACGATACAACGACTGATAACTCACAAAAACCTACCTTGCAGCTAGTGATAACAAGCTGGCGCAGACACGCCGAGAGAAAAAAGAAACCTGTTCTGTCAAGTAGCGGCCAGGCGATCTGCGGCGCATAAAAATCTACGCTGAGAGCTGCTGCCTTCCGGCCCTGACTCGGTTCACAAGCTTTTATCGCACAGGACCCGACCACCACCTGACAAAACAGGTTTGTTATTTGAACTAGCTTACCAGATGAAAAACAATCGCCACGGCATAACAACATTTTTGTACTCTGTGAGAAGACTAAGTCTGATGTGAAGAATTTGGGGAGTGTCAACCAATTCAACGATATAACCTTTTCCTGTGATTGAATTTAACGTAACCGCTAATTCCAAACGTCCAGAAAAAATCTGGTTCGTATGCTTGTTGTCACATAGAGCTATATTGACAGGCCGAAAAACTAAATAGCTACACACAGTTAAAGTGTGTAGCTATTTAAAAACTAGACAAAGTTTTTCCGGGTGCTCTACCAGCTGAGCTATGGGCTACGCCCAGATGGGTTCGAACCATCGACCTTCCGATCAAGAAGTTTTTGCTGTTATTGTCTACTGTGTTATTCTACCATGATCTTGTTGTAGCGTTCACTATTTATTACCTCAAGCATAAACTCTTCTGGGGTGGTGCCTTCAACCGCATATTTAAAGGCGGACTGGGAAGCACCAGAAATCAATGTGACTTCACCGTCTAGAATAGTTGCAGGCAGTTGATCCTGGCGAGAATTAACATTCCAGAACACAACATGAGGCAAACGCAGACCCGCCTTGGCAAATTTTTTCTTGGCGTGCTTAAACAGTGATTTATCTGCTTTTGTACACACATCAAGTTCCATATCAGAAATGATATAGAGCACGTTAGGCATGCCCGATTGACCCTGCCCAGAAGATGTAGCTGCGTTCAAGATACTCTCAAACGCGGCTTGAAGGTTTGTGTTCATGCCCCAAGCAGCTGTTTTGATCATACTTAAACGCTCAGTCAAAGAGTTGCCAACAACTTCCACAAGGTCAGGAGATTCAGAAAAAGTCATGAAATGGTCTTTAAAAATGCCTGTATTGCGCTCAGCGAAATACAAAGCTAAAGAAACTGACACACTCATTGGCCTGCCCCACATAGAACCTGACACGTCAGCCATAACCAAAGAGTCAAGACCATCGGTGTAGTCAGGAAGGTTTTTCCACATGATGTTAGCGGCTGCCTCATCAGAGGTTATTGCATCAAACACTTCATAGGTGTACAACGTGCTGGTATTAATTTTGCTCTCGCCTTTGGCAACAGATCCAAGGTACTTACTAAACCTGTCATTGTCATGGCGTCTGAAAGCAGCAAGATGTTTACGCATGGCTTGTGAGGGCAAACTTGAATAGTCTATTTCACTCCATTGCTTGCCAGACATTTTATGCTCAAGCAAACCAATATATTTGCGCAACGCAACAACACGTTTGCGATATTGAGATCTGCTCAGGCCAAGCTGCTCTGCAAGCCAAACAGCTGAGTCTCTCGTTGATTTACTAGAAGAGTTCTCTGATGGTAACCATTTAGCCATCAAAGAAACCGATTCATCTTTAGCCATCGACGCCTCATCAATCTCAAGCTGAGATTTAACAAGACTAGGGACAAGATAATCATCCCAACGGCCATATTCAGGGATATGGACCGCTAAAGAATCAGCCAGTTGTTTATCTTTAGCTGCTAAATCGTTGAAGCAGATACGAAACAGATTTCTTTCACCCTGCCCGCCGCGAACATCACGGAGGTAGAACAAGCAACGCACAGCAGCCTGAGGGTCAGCCTTAAACGCAAGCCTAAAGAGACGCAATGCATCGTTTGGTCTACCGCGCATAGCGCCAGCCAAAGCAAAAAAATCGAGGACAGGATTCAGGGTACTCTTATAGGCTTTGGCATCATTTTCCGTTTTCACGGAATTCGTAGCCTTTTTTAAATGATTTAGAAAACTCATAGTAACCCCACGAAAATTTCGACGAACGCAGTCCATGGTAGCAAACCTCAAAATAAGTGCTTTGAATTAAAGTGTCTGGTCTATAGCAGATACTGGTTTTCAGTGAAAATATGGAAGCATCAGTAGCTACTATTTGGGTGCATTGCTTGGATTGCGGCTTCGACTTATGTGTGTAGAACGCAAGTTCTTAGTTGTGCTTATGAAATCAAGAACTTAAAAATTCTTTTTGAAGATACCCTTGTAATCCGATTGATTCCATCAATCAATTCGGAGGAGTGCGAGAGCGGCCGAATCGGCACGCTTGGAAAGCGTGTGTAGGGCAACCTACCGTGGGTTCGAATCCCACCTCCTCCGCCAATCATGAACAGCTAGAAACTCTGAAATGGGAGTTTAAGCCTGTAAGAAGCCGTTTTTGAAGGATGAAAATCCTTTGAAGAACTTCAAAAAACTTGCATGAGCGACAAAAATGTGAGGTTAAAACGAGTTTATTGTCGTCAGAGAAGTTATCCGCAAACAATCAGAGACCAATCCTGATGGTTTTGTCTGGACGATTCAGGTTGTCCAATCGTAAAAATGGCATGTTGTTTGGTTTGCGGTCGTTGAATTTATAGGTCGTCGAAATATGGTCGTGTGTTTCTGGCGGTGTGAATTATTTTCTCTATTAACACATGATCGTTATGGATGGAATACTAGATGTAGTGTTTGCCGTATTTTTTGCGGCGTAGTCCTGGGGCGTACTGTTTTGCGGGAGTGCCAACTTTGGGAAATAGGGCAATTCTTTTGAAGGTATCGAAAAAACCTTGATGATACTCGTCTGCTACGTACTGGTTCCAGTTCTGGAATCCATAACGATAAATTTGTTGTAGTTGTTCTTCAACTTCGCTGGTTAGCTTGTAGGGTCGGTTCATTCGTCGAGAGAGTCTAACGCTTTTTGTTTTATTTGTTCTGCTGAAAGCGTGCCGATGCCTGAATTTCTGGCTTGTTGTATTTCGTCTTTGAAGTGTTGTTCTTGCTGGTCTCGGCTTAAAGAAGCCCAAAGCTCTAAATCTCGTTTGGTCGGGAACACAGCGAAGTTGTCGCTAAACGTCTGAGTAGTAGCAGCCATAGCATGTATTGTAGCATGTAATGATCGGCAGAGTAGGTGCGTCTGCCTCATTGTAGCTAGACTGTTTTTTGTTGGATGGATCACTGAGTCCGAAATTCCTATCCCTGAAGAGTACGTCCCTTTACATCAGAAGTTGAAATCGATGTCAATCAGTTGGCATAGTGAGCACCCCTGTTGGCAACCAAAGACAATACGTCTATTTAGCGGTGCACCTGAATGGCCTCCTTTAATTGTAGCTCCACTAGTAGGCTTAGAAGAAGCCCAGTTAACACGGTCGTAACACATGTGAGGTCCCCGAGTCTGTTGCTGAATTGTTCAAATCTATGGCTTTCAGTCACAAGATATTGCTGAACTTAAGGCCTTGGTTTGGGGTTGACCCAGTTCTGATTTTGTCTATGGACATAGGGTTGGGTGTGGTAGGGTTGTTGTATGGTTTCTCGTCGTCAACCTTTTTCGGATAGGTTTCTTGCTATGTCTTCTGATGAGCGTTTGGAATATTTGGAGGCTGCTCGTGTTGTTGATAGGTCTGCGCTTCCTGAGGATGTTAGGCGTAGGTCTGAGGCTATGTTGGAAGAGGCTCGTAGGAATTTTGAGTCTAGTCTTGAAGAAGTTGGAAAGTAAGGCGAGAGGTTAAGGCTTAGGATAAGTTTCTCGATAAAGTTGATTACTATTTTGGTGAAGGGTTCAAGGGGTCAACCCCACTTCTACTCATAGGGTTTTAATGCGTGAAGTTTTGCCGTATGTTTTTGAAGCTTCTAGACAGGGTTGGGATTCGTTTGATTGGCTGTATCCCGATAATTCTAGGGTTAGATTTTATGAGTTTGTTGGTGATGAGATACCACACGCTTACTTCATAGGTCAACTTGATGGGGTATCTTTAACTGAGCCTCTTTATTTAGTGGAAGAAATTTCGCTTATTGATTTGATTGTAGATTTCGGTGAAGAACCTTTAGAAGATCCTGATGAGCCAACACCAAGCCGTTAGTAACGTCAACAGTTGAATGAGTCGAATCTGAGTAGACTGAGCTTGTGAAGGCTGATTCAGAGAGAATTTTTAAGCAAGCGATAGAGCAAGTCCAACCAGGCTATTTCGAGTGGACAGCTGATCAAAAAGAGACATACGGCTGGAAAATTTCTAATGAAGACTATTTCCAGATTAAGCAGTATCTGTTGGAGTGCTTATTTGGAATTGTTGTTAAAAATAACGAAGGTCTGGACGATGCGACAAGAGAATTATCGCCTGATGAGTGGCGTCAGCTAAATGAAATAATGCTACCTTTGGTTGGTATTGGTGATGATTGCTTATTTCTAAATGAGTTGCTGAGAAAACCTTTGCAGAGCTATCCAACGCTGCACGACTATGCCTATGAAAACCATCAATTTCAGGAAAAAGCTAACCGCAGCGACGACCCTGAGTATAGCCCGCAGCCTTACTTGGGTATGCTCTGGCATGCCTGGGCTCGGCTGAAAGTTAATAAGGAATTTAGCTATGCAACACTTTGTACTAGCGCTGAATACATAACTGAAGCACTTCAAGAGTCTTGCCAGAAACAGTTGAGTAGCATGATTCCCAGCAGCTATGTGGAAGGTCCTAGGCATATGCAGAAAACAGATGATGGGCATTTCGTTTGGGATATGGTGCTCGAAGCCGATGGTAGGGAAGGTCAGCTTGACTGGTTGCGGACAGAAGTCTTTTTTCATCTCCGAGACCTGCAAATAACTTTAGGGGAAGAATTCAACCGTCAAGCTTCCTGCGAAACGTATATACTAGATGCAACAAGCTTTGATGGAGAAACCAGAAAAGAGTTTGTGTTCTCCGATATCGAGGCTCTCAAAGTGGTTTCCTTCAGTCACTTTGTTGATAGCTGCACGGCTATCAAAGCTAACGCTCAACGGCTGCTCTCACGGCTTGAAGCCGAAAAGCAGGCTATGGATGTGTTCTTGCAGGATAAGTATGACTACATTATGGAAAACTATGATCCGTCTATGAACAACTAGTTGGCCCTTAAAAATGTATTTTTACACTTGATATCATTTAGGCGAGCCGAGTTGTTAGTTGTCTGCATATTTTTTCTAGAACAGTCGCGTAGTGTTAGCAATGATCGTCTGGCTGTCGCTATTAGAATGCAGCCTTTCGGGAATTCGCGGTTTTCTTGAGACTATTGCAAGTATCAAAAATATTGACAGACTCTGCGCGATTTCCAAATTTGGTCATAGAGAAGTAGCCCGAAGTTGTGGCTCAGCAGAATTGTTTTGATGAGTTTTTTTAAAAGTTGAGAGCAAAAATTTGCCGCTGTTTTTTGTGCATCAGCTTCTGTATAAAATCCATTTCTTTGGTGTTGTCGCATTCGCTGTCTGCACTGTGAGGTATGTCAGATCGTGATCTAGCCGTAGGTTTCTCTTGGATATTTCGAGGTTCTAACGTTGTCGCTTGTCAGTTCTTTGAGCGCATTAGTGGCTATCCACTTCGCAGTTCTATCGTTTATACTTAGTATTTCTTCTGCCGTCGAGATTGCTTTTGCTTGTAGATCTATGTTTCTTTTCCCAATGTTTCGTAAAGCCCAGTTGACCGCCTTTTTCACATACAACCGGTTATCTATGCACTCTCTTTGAATTAGCGGAAGGAACTGCTCGAAAGTTTCATTTTGCGATTTTTTATCTGCCATGCAAAGCGCAGCAATTGTTGTAAACCCAGCTCGTTTCTCAAACTCTCTTGTGCGTTCTGCCCATTCAATTGCTTTTGGTATCGCATGGTTACTTTGTGCATAGAGGCCCATGCAAAAAGAATCACATATTTCCCAATTCTCAAACGTTTTGGTCCATCGGTCCATTAGCTGTTCGGTTAGGTTTCGAGGGTTAAATATTTTGCTGCAAAGTAGTCGTGCTTCGTAAATGTCAGAATCAAAAAGTTGGATCGCTAGCGTGTCTTCTTTAGGAGTTCGCTTGGCGATTTCTTTCAATTCTTTTTGATAAATGCCTAAAGCATTGTTTGAAGAAATACCAAATTTGGTTTCTTTAAGCAGAATTTTTTCGGGGTCTGCTTTTCCTCTAAGTTCGTCTAGTACCTGCTCTGCCAACACTAGTTGCTGGCATTTATTTCTATAGCTTGATTCATAAAATGCCTAATAGTTTCTTCATCCAGTTCACCACGCTGAGGCAGCACTCTGATTGCTTTGCCCTTGCCGGTAAGCAGCCCATGTTGGTCGGCCATTTTCGCTCCTTTGAGAAAGCCAAAGTCAACACCATATGACGTTGTCCTCATATGGCAAATTCCACCATTGCTGTTTGAATAGGTAGTGATTCTTTCTTTTTTCGTTTCAACGACCCCTTCGAAAGAAAGCAAGAGCTGCCTTGCTTGAAGAAATACGTCTTTAAATGTTGACTGCATATCTTTGTCAAACTGCATGTACCAAACCCTAATGTCTTCCTCTTATATATGTTTTGCAGACCATGTTTCGAGAGATTTGAAAACGGGCAACAAGTCTTGAGCTTTGCTCGTAGGCGTGTAAATGAACTGGCTTTTTTTATTCGGGTCTTGACTTTTGATAGTAAAGCCTCGTTCTTCCAGTTTTTTCAAGCGATCAGAAAGAATATTTGTAGCGATTTTTTCGTCTGACTCAAGGAAGTCTTTGAAATGTTTTTTGTCGTGGACTACTAAATCGCGCAGTATAAGTAGAGACCATTTGTCTCCTAAAACGTCAAGAAAACAGCTTAAAAGGCAATCGGATCTGGCCTTCTCGTTATCCATGTCATACAGTATAACAAACAGACATCACTTGCATTTTGCAAGTGAACTTGGTACGCTGCGCTTACCGTACTTTTTTATATCTAGAGGAGCAAAAATGACAGCAAAAAAGACCCCCATTGAAGGCAAAGTAGCGTTAGTAACAGGCGCTAATAGAGGCATAGGAAAAGCTATTGTGAACGAATTGTTTGCCAAAGGGGCAAGCAAAGTGTACGCAGCAGCAAGAGATCTAAACTCGTTACAAGAACTAACAGACAAATATGGTGACAACATTACTCCAATCGAACTTGACGTGACAGATGACGCAAGTATTAAAAATGCTGCGCAACAAGCTACAGACACCCAAATCTTGATCAACAACGCTGGCGTTATGGCACCAGGAAACTTCATGGATGGCGAGCTGTTAGCAGGCTTGAAAGATAACTTGGATGTCAACTTGTGGGGTCCAGTAAAGATAGTAGACGCATTCTTGGGTTCAATGAAAACCCAAGATTCAGCTGCCGTCGCAAACGTTTCTTCAGTTGTTGGCCTCGCTAGCATGCCAATGGGAGTGGCCTACTCGGCCTCTAAAGCAGCTGTGCATAGCATCACGCAAGGGTTGCGAGCCGAGCTAAAAGAAACAAACATTTTGGTATCTGGCATTTACCCAGGGCCGATTGACACTGACATGACAGCAGCCATGGAAATGCCTAAAGGAACTCCCGAAGAAGTAGCGGCAAACGTGGTCGAGGGTATAGAAAACGGTGTGGAAGATATTTTCACAGACGAAATGTCGAAACAGCTTGGCGATGTCTATAAGGGCAACCCTAAAGCAGTAGAAAATCAGATGGCTGCTTTCAAATAAAGGGCGTCTCTGCAAAGTGTCGATGTCGTTCCGCTCGGGTTGTTCCCATGCAGGTTTTGGTGGTTTCTAGCAAAGCGGTTTAGACAGATAAACAAATATCTAGCAAACACACCAGGCGTATTGATAGATGCGCCTGGTTTTGCTGTGTCTAGCGAAGGCTTTCGTCGGTTGCGCCTCTCATCATTTTCCCAAACATTTTTAACGCGAGTTGTCGTGGCATCATTCTCATCATAAGTGTCATCGCTGTATTGCGTTTGCCTGCGATAACTGCTGGTTTCCGACCAATTTTTTTAAGCCCAATACTCGCAACGCGAGATGCATCCATCCAAGGCATGGGTAGGCTGTCAAGGTCAGCACCTTCGGTTTGTGCCATCTCTGTGCGGGTTGCGCCAGGGCTCAAAGACAAAACATCAATAGAATGTTCGTTCATTTCGATGGCGAAGGCCCGAGCAAACTGCAAAATAAACGATTTTGATGCTGCATACGATGCCATATAAGGCGACCCAGTGTAGCCCACCATGCTTGACACAAAAATCACACCGCCTTTTTTGCGAGGAATCATTTTGCCTGCGAAGTGATGCGTCAACTCTATGGGAGACTGCACATTCAGTCTTATATTGCGAAGCCTTGTCTCGGAACTCTGTTTGATGAAAGCTCCAGGGACAGCAGCACCTGCGTTCAATACAAGCAACCCAATTTCAATATCTGAAGTAGCTGCGTCGATATGCTCCAAAGCATCATCAGCTGTAAGGTCTACGCAAACTGTGCGCACCTCGACGTTGTGTTGCTTTGCTAGTCCGTCGGCAAGGTTCTTGAGTCTTTCAGTTCGGCGGGCGACAACAACGATATTTAGGCCCTGTGCTGCTAGCTGGTGTGCGAACTGTTCCCCAGTCACAAGAGCCCATGAGCCATAACGAGTTGTAAGTTTTTCCATAATCATTCCCCTTGCTTTGCTGTAAATTAGCGTTTTGTCTTGAAGAGTGAGGTTGGCTTGGTTGATCAGTCGCACTGATCTTAAAAACCTCTGCTCTTTCTCTCCTGGAAAAACTGTAAGGCTTCGGGTAACCCGAAAGTCAAGAGAATAGATGAAAAATATTGGTCATTCTATTCCCTGCGTTGTGATCGTTCCTAAAACTTCTGGTTTCTTAGGCCAGCAAGAGCTGTAATCACAGAAACCTTCGGTTTTAGATTGTGCATGTGTCAGCGCAATGTGGACTATTAAACGACGTAAAGCAGATCAGGCCCTATGTGGCTGTTAATCAACTTTAGTGATACTGCTACACCTGAACAAATAGAGGATTCCGCAGAGCGCTATGAGCAGCAGCTGCGACCTGAAGACAAGGTTGTCATCGGCATTAATTAGACGAATAGAAGCTAACAGGTCTAGGAAATTACTGGTAAAAGAGTTGCGCACAAATCTGATGTAAGGGTGTCTGGCTAGTAGTCGACACTCTTGCATCTTGTGGAGTTCTATTCTGGCGAAAAATGACCGTAGCAGCGGCGCGGATCAAACAGGTAGCCAAGAATACCTACCTGTGGTAGCATTAAAGTATGAAACTTAGTGTGAGTCTCTCCGATGAAGATGTTAACTACTTAGATACCTACACAAAAGCACAGGGTTTAAAATCTCGCTCTGCTGCTTTGTCTAAAGCCGTGCGACTTCTTCGAGCCTCAGAACTCAGCGCAGCGTATGAAGATGCTTGGACCGAGTGGGCAAATGGCGACGATGCTGCCTTATGGGATGCAATCACAATTGACGGACTCGCATAATGCGCCGAGGAGAAATTTATTGGGTGGATCTAGATCCGACACGAGGCTCCGAATCCAACAAGTCTAGACCTGTGGTGGTTGTTAGCAACAACGGAGCCACTACAACAGCAAGTAAACTCCAACAAGGGCTCATCACCGTCGTCCCGATAACAACAAACATCACACGAATTTATCCGTTTCAAGTGTTTCTTGATGCAAAAACCACTGGGCTTCCAAGCGACTCAAAAGCCCAAGCAGAACAAGTTAGATCCATCGATGTTAGACGCATCAGCAACTACATAGGGAGCCTCTCAACTTCGACCATCGCAGCACTCGACGAAGCGTTGAGGGTTCATCTAGCACTGTGAGATGAGGATGTCATAGGGCAAAGAAGGAAAATAGAAGACGTCTCACTTCTTGCGAAATCCAGTACCCTAATGACGTGGCTCAAGATCTTATGAAAACAAAACTAGATGATTTGGCGCAACGCAAAGAAGAGGCGTTACGCGCTGGACCTGAGAAAGCTGTTAACAGGCAAAAAGACAAAGGTAAGATGCTCGCGCGCGAGCGTATTGACTATCTACTCGATGAAGGTTCTTTCCACGAGCTAGATATGCTCGCTCGTACTCGTTTTGCTGAGGCGAAAGATCGTCCCTACACCGATGGTGTCGTCACTGGTTGGGGCACGGTCAACGGCAAGAAAGTATTTCTTTTCAGTCAAGATTTCACTATCAACGGTGGTTCATTGGGTGAAGTGTTCGCCGAGAAAATCCACAAGTTAATGGATTTAGCCCTTTCTGTTGGTGCTCCTCTTATCGGCCTAAACGACGGCGCTGGCGCTCGCATCCCTGAAGGTGTTGTCAGCCTCGATGGCTATGGCGGCATTTTCTATCGCAACGTGCAAGCATCGGGCGTCATCCCGCAAATCAGTGTGATTATGGGTCCTTGTGCAGGTGGTGCGGTCTATAGCCCAGCGATGACCGACTTTATTTTCATGGTTCGTGAATCATCACACATGTTTATCACAGGGCCCAATGTTGTGAAAACAGTCACAGGTGAAGATGTGACGCTTGAAGAGTTAGGCGGTGCCACAAGCCATTCGTCTCGTTCTGGTGTTGCTTGCTTTGTCGCCGACGACGAAGCAGCTGTGCTTGATGAAGTTAAGACGCTGCTCTCATATTTGCCTGCAAATAATGTTGAACCTGCACCAGTTGTTGAAGCAACCGACGATCCCAAACGTCTCTGCTCAGACCTTGCTTCGTCAGTCCCAACAGAGTCAAATGAGCCGTATGAAATCAAAGATGTGATCGCTCAGATTGTCGACGATGGCAACTTTTTTGAATATCACGCCAACTGGGCAAAATCGATTGTCTGCGGTTTTGCTCGTATTGATGGCCAAGCGGTTGGTATTGTCGCCAACCAGCCAACCGTGCTCGCAGGTGTTTTGGACACCGAAAGCGCATCAAAAGCTGCACGGTTTGTGCGCACGTGTGACTCGTTTAACGTGCCGTTGCTTACTATCGTTGATGCGCCAGGTTTCCTGCCAGGTGTCGACCAAGAACACGGCGGCATTATCCGCCACGGCGCCAAGTTGTTGTATGCCTATGCCGAAGCTACCGTGCCAAGAATCAGTTTGATTATCCGTAAAGCCTACGGTGGCGCCTATGTGGTGATGGATTCAAAAGGCATCGGTTCTGATCTTGTTTTTGCGTGGCCATCGGCTGAAATATCGGTGATGCGCCCAGAAGGCGCAGCCGATTCGCTCTATAAAGATGAGATAGCAACCGCTGCTGACCCGAAAGCAAAACGAAAAAAATACGTAGAAGACTATAGAGAGAACGTTTCAAGCCCCTATATTGCAGCCGAGCGTGGCTTAGTCGACGATGTGATCGACCCGAGTGAAACACGCCAAAAAATTGTTGACGGGTTTGCGATGCTTGCCTCGAAACAGGGTGACGTGCCGCAGCGCAAACATGGCAACGTGCCGTTATAGGGGTTGCGATGCATATTCTAGAGATAACCCCACGACCGACCGAAGATGAAGCTGCAGCTATCGCCCTAGCGTTGGAAGAACTGTGGCCAAAACCTGCTGCTCCGCAACCTGAGATAGCGCCTGATTGGCGTTTCGCGTCTCGCTGGTGGAACAAGCGCGCTCTTGGCTAGCCGTGCATAAAGTTTCAGGATCTTAAAGCTTCTAGAGAGTCTTCTTGGAGCTGGGCATAGAGCACAAACGGGTCGAATGGCGTGTGGCCGAGGCCTGCTTCAAACTCTTTTTGGGAAGAACCCTCTGCAGTAAGCGCTTCAGCGCTGACTTTTGCATTGGATTGGAAAATGCCAGCAGCGCTCACAGGCAGAAAATCTTCATAGATGATGGGCGACAACGTGACAAGGTTTTGAGCGAGTAGTTCGTCGAGCAAATAGTTTTTGCTAAAAATATTACGATCTGCGGCAGGAACGGTATCTGCCCAGCTATAGGTGAAATAAGCAAGTTTTTGCGTGTGTAGTTCATGCCAGGTATCTGGGAATGCTTGAAACGACTCATGCAAGAGTGCTTTGTATCGGCTGGCATTTTCCTCTGTTGGCAGCACTTGTGAACGAACTTTTTGAAGCAGCTGATCATAGAGCGCCCGGCCTTTGGGAGTTAACGCGACGCCTCGCTGCTCTATCTCGCCGAAACGAGCTGTGTGTTGTGCCTCTATCGTTTCGAAAAGCGCTGGTTCTGCCAGCGCTTTAAACGATGTTTGCCGCAACAGAATCGGACATTGTCGCATTGGTGGGCCCTCAATAATCGCTTTGGGGGTTATCCCAACGCCTAGCATCTGGTCTTGTACTACTTCTATCGCTAATGTGCGAGGCGTCAAATGGTTAAGATGTGGATTTGGGAAGCTAACAACATCAGCAAGCAATGGGTTTAGCTCTTGAAATTTCTTGTAAAGCTCGAAAGAAACACAACCTTCGCCACGCCACGCAAAAGTTTTTGCCAACTCGGCAACAAACAACTCGCCCTGTTCTGCGGTCAAACCGCCAGCTTGCTCACCTTGTTCTATGAGCGATACAGCCTGTGTTGTGCAGATTGTCCGCTGCGTACATACTGCGGCGATTTCTGCGCTAAGAGGATTGTCTTGAAACAAATCGGTTCGAAGCACCGAGGTGAATAGACGGAAAGGGTTTGCCGCTAAGGCTTCAGCAGTGATCGGCCGAAAAGCTGTCGAATGAAATGGGATATTCGCAACGGTCAGATCGTAATAGCCAACACTTTTCATGCCTAGTAACGCAAAAGCTCTGCTAAGCAAACGCAATTCGTCATAAGAAGCAAGCCGAATAGCGCCGTGGCGTTCGACGCTAAGTCGGTGCATTTGGTTGAAACCCTCAGATGTCTCGCCGTTGCTTTGATCTGTTGCGAGCTCGCTAGCGTTAACGCGTTGGACAAGGTCAAGTAGTGCGCCATATGGCGGCACTTCGATGCGGTACATATCAGAAAGCGTGGCAGCGAACCAGGTGCGGAGAGTATCAGAAGAAACAAACTGGCTGCTCATAGCTTAATAGTACAACGACATTGCTGCTAAAAGTAGACGCTCATGTTCTTAGTGAGAATCACATAGCAAACGCAGGTGAGCTAGTCTTTTGTTGTGAACCGCCGATTACAAAATTTTAAAGAGCAGTTATATGAAGCTAACTATAGTGGCGACTTTCTCGATGATGAAGCGACCAAAGTAGCCTACAGCACCGACAATTCGATCTATCAACTTGTTCCTCAGGCGGTGCTTGTCCCCTCGTCAGCCGCTGATGTGGCTAGTCTCGCCAGAATAAATAGCATGCAAGCCACACCGTTTGCGCTTGTTGCTAGGGGAGGCGGAACGGGCACTAACGGGCAAAGCCTGACTGATCAGCTTGTGATTGACACAAAACGCAGCCTTAACCAAATCGTGTCTATCGATGCGATGAATAAACAGGCGATTGTGCAGCCAGGTGTTGTGCTCACGCAACTAAACGAAGCACTACATGAGCATGGCCTCTTTTTTGCGCCGCATGTTTCGACTGCTTCACGGGCGACCATCGGCGGTATGGTTGCAACTGATGCTGCAGGTAAAGGGTCTATGCGATATGGGCGGACTAATGATCATGTTATAGCGCTAAACGTGGTGCTTAGCGATGGCACACAAACTCGGTTTGCATCGCCTGATGAGCCACCTGATACTGATCAGTTAGGCCAGCGTATGGACGCAGAGTTGCAAGAGATTTTGACTACAACAGATTTTTCGACACTGCCGCAACTGTCGCGAGGGTTTACTGGCTATAACATTGAACGAGCAGCGTCTAGGTTGCCTGTTGCGATCGATTACACAAAATTGTTATGCGGTTCGGAAGGCACGCTTGCAATCACAACTGCTATAACAATCAAGCTGACTGACCTGCCCAAGCAAACTCACCTTGCAGTCGTTGTTTATCCAACGTTTTTAGAGGCTATAGATGATGCGACTCGTCTGAAATCGACACAACCTATTGCGATTGAATGTATCGACGATACTACAATGAGGGCAGCGCAGCGCTCGTCTTCGTGGCCACAAGTAAAACGATTTGTCGGTGGTGAAACAAAGCCGGTGTTACTCATCGAATACGACGATATCGAAAAATGTGAACACCTTGCGGAGCTGACGACTGAGCGGCAACGACATGTGGCTTATACTTCAGATTCAGACGAAATAGCAGCGCTTTGGCAGTTACGAAAAGATGCTGTGGGGTTAGTAGCAAAACCACTAGACGGGGCGGCTCCTGTTGCTTTTGTTGAAGATTGTGCGGTGCCGCCACAGCACTTATCGGCCTTCATCTCGGGCTTTCGTGATGTGCTTGAACGCAATAGTGTTCGTTATGCCATGTATGGCCACGCCGATGTTGGTTGTGTGCATGTGCGTCCAGCCCTCAACCTTGAAAAATCTGAACATCAGAAACTTGTACGCAAAATAACAGACGAAGTAACCGAACTAGTTACAAACTATGGCGGTGTGCTATGGGGAGAACATGGTCGAGGTTTCCGAGGTGCGCAGAATAGTTTAGACGCACAAACGTTGCTTGTAATGCGTAAGATCAAAACCCTTTTTGACTCGAATAATATTTTGAATCCGCATAAGCTGTATACGCCTATCACAGAAAAAACAGAACCGAGCGAAGTGACAGCGCTTGACGATGTGCCGTTGCGAGCACAAAGCAATGTGCTGGTTTCTATCGACGAAAGGCAACGGTTTGAGAGCGCATTTAGTTGCAACGGTAACGGCATTTGCCATCACTGGGGCCCGACTGAAGTGATGTGTCCGTCGTTTAAAACCACAAATGACCCACGTCTTTCACCAAAAGGTAGAGCTGATATGTTTCGTGCGCATGCCGTTGATCCAACAAACGAAATGCTTGCAGACGACGTAGCTGAATCGCTTGACCAATGCTTATCATGCAGCGCTTGCTTGGGTCGTTGCCCAGTGCAGGTAGATATCAGCGAAATGAAGTCGACCTTTTTAGCGACGCGCAAACGCACGGTTATAGACAATGTTCGCGTGCAGGCGATAAGTAGATTTGAATCGGTGGTGCCTTTAGCTGCGAAGCTTCCATCATGGCTGCAAAAAACTGGTTACCCGCTGTTGCGTTATGGTTTGCAGCTTGTAGATATGCCGATAGTTGCCGGTCCTACGCTTGCGCAACTGGCGAAACAAGAAGGCGTTGCCTACGGAAACGAAAATCTGGCTGATGCGTCGGTGCTTATTTTGCCTGATGCGTTTACCGCTTTTTTCGAACCGTCAGTCTTGCGTAGCGTTATTCGGCTTCTTAAAACACTGGGGGAGACTCCTGCTATAGCCACCTATGTTGCTTCTGGTAAGTTCGATCATGTGAAGGGGTTACGTGGCCGCTTTGCTCAGCAGGTAGCAAAACAACGTGCACATATCGAACAACTCGCTGGTTTAGGGGTGCCGATGCTCGTTATCGAGCCAGCAGTCGCTTCGTTATATACACATGAATATCGTGCTTTCGATGCACAGTTCCCAGAAATTGATGTGACTATCTCCACTTATGTAGTACAACACAAAAATAGTGCATCACTACAGAGCTTTTCGACTGGACAATCGGTTGATTTGTTTACTCATTGCACCGAGACGACACTGCATCCACAGAACACCAGGGCCTATGCCCAGTTGCTAGAACAAGCTGGTTTTACTGTGCAAACACACGAGCTGACATGTTGCGGTATGGCAGGCATCTTTGGCCATGAAAAGGCGAACCAAACGATGTCAAAAGAACTTTTTGAAAGTTGCTGGCTGCCGCTGATCAACCAAAGCAAAGCTAACTATCTAGTAGCGCCTGGCTACTCGTGCCGCTCTCAAGCAAAACGTTTCGATACAACCCTTACGCACCCACTATCATTAATGGCTAGCCTGCATGCCATTGCCGTTTGAACAAAAATTTTACTCTTCAGCGAGGTAAAGAGCGCCTGTTTGCGTGGCGAGGAACGCATCGAAAGGTATATCTTCTTGTTTGAGAAAGCCTTGCGTGGGCAGTATGCCGTCTCGCACCATTTCAATACTAGCTACAACCGACGCTGATGTTGTCCAAGAGATCGCAGTGCGCATTTTGCCTGCTAACTCTTTCGGACGGTAGCCTTTCACAAATTCTTTGCGAGCTAGCTTGCCGTTTACTGTACCTTCAGTCGCTACATGGACATACACAATATCATCAGCGACAGGAGGCTTAGCATGCACAAGAACTTCTCCAGCTTCTTCACGTCGTTCACGCATCAACAGCTCATGAAAAAAGAAATTCATCAAACGCATATGTCCTGGATAGCGCATTGTTTTGTAGTCTAGATTGTCGACTTTGCCTAGATAGGTTTCACACATCGTGCCTAAGCCGCCCGAAGTAGTGAACGCTTCAAGTTTCACCGCGTTGATATAGATAGTTTCAAGCCATTCCATCGAAGAAAGCGTTTTTGAAACGCCATTTTCTATCACTTCGCAGTCATTTAAATATTCGTTTACAACGCCTTCAGATGACCAATTGAATGCATAGCCCATAAGGCCTGTTGGGTGCTGAGGTAACGCACCAACACGCATTCGACAAGACCTGCAATCATCAAGTTGATTAATAAGATTTGCGCCAACAATGCCAATAAAACCAGGGGCAAGACCACATTGTGGTGCCATCAGTTTGGTTGCTGTTGTGCTAAGACGCCTGATTTCTTGTGTGGTCGATACGTCTTCAGTCAAATCAAAATAGTACAGGCCAGCGTCATGTGCAGCATTGGCAATATTTTTGTTTAAATGATACGGCAGGCAAGAAAGCACAGCGTCATGGCGTTTGAACTCGTTTGCTACGTCTGGTCCGTTTGTAAGGTCAAGCGTTTTAGTTGCAAAGGCTGCCTCGGGTTGAGTTAGCGCGTCTATGCCTGTGACCTCAAAACCACAATCGTGAAGAAGTTGTGCAGCTAACGCACCGATTTTTCCTAAACCTAGTACCGCTATTTTCTTCATCTGTGTTACCTCAGCTTTCCTCCTTTAAGATCGGCAGGGTTGAGACAATTTTTATGAAACCACTAGCTAGCGTTGTGACCTGAGGTTGGCGAAAAAGTCTCGTAATAGTTTTGCGCAGGCTTCTTCTTGAACCCCACCTATGGTGGCTATTTTATGGTTCAGGCGTGCATCGTCGCAAACAGTATAGAGCGTCCCGCAAGCGCCACCTTTAGGGTCATATGCCCCGAAGATAAGATGTGGAATGCGTGCAGAAAGCATAGTGCCAGCGCACATAAGACATGGCTCTAACGTCACGGCAAGACGAGCTTGCGGCAACCTCCAGCTGCCTACAACTTGGGCCGCGTCTCGAATCGCCAAAACCTCGGCGTGAGCTGTAGGGTCTTGAAGCAATTCACGTTCGTTGTGGCGTCGTGCTATAATTTCGCCGTCTAGCTCGATAACAGCTCCCACTGGCACATCACCATGTTCGAGCGCTAACGCAGCCTCCTGCCGGGCTAATTCTATGAGCATCACATTATCCACTACTGCAAGGATAGCTTCAAGCACCCTATTTGTGAGCTATTCGGCGTTGAAGCTACCCTTTAGCGAGTACAGAAAATACTGCGCCGTCTGGGTCTGCGAGAACGGCTTGGCGTCCAATCGGCAAATCGTACGGCGCAGTGATCACGTATCCGCCGTTGCGAACAGCAAGCGCAGCTGTCACATCTGCGTCAACGACAGTGAACGAAACACACCATGATGACGGAAGCGAATTAATAGCTGGTGTGACAGCGCCAGCAACATCTGTCACGCCATTGGTGAAAACGGTATAGCAGCATTGTGGCTCGTACGGGTCAGAAGGCAGCCAATATTCATATGAGTCCCAGCCAAAAATTTCTGCATAAAACTTTTTAGCAATGTCAAGATCTGATGCTTCAAGTTCTAGCCACGCTAACGAACCAACATCGAGCTTCCCATCGATGTCGCTGCCGTCATGATCTTGCGCTTCCCAAAGTCGAAGCACTGCATTGTTCGGGTCGGCAATGGTCGCAGCGCGACCTAACGTGCCAACAGTAGCGGCTGGTTCAAGAAGAGTGCCGCCTGCGCTATCAACAAGCTTCAATGTCTTATCTAGATCTGTCACCGTAACAAAAGCATCCCAAGTCGAGGGTACCGTTAAACCAAAGAGCGATTTGTTTTGTTTCGCAACGCTAGCTATTTGGTTGCCTTTACGTTTAGCAACAAGCTTTTCAAAACCATCTGAGATAGTGCTTGTTGTAGAGTTAGATTTGTTACGAGCAGTGAAATCCCACTCGAACAATGTTTGATAAAAGCTTTTAGAGCCTGAAATATCATTTGTCTTCAGTGTCGCCCAATTGGGCGTACCGTGAAGGTAGCGTGTGGCGGTCATTGTCATTTTTCCTCCGGGGTGATTGGCGGATCGTCCCCAATGAGAAACTAATGTAGACTAGATTGAGAAATAATGCCAGTGGTACTTGCTGCATCTAGAATGACCTTATCTGGAGTCACTAATAATGGGGTTTTGTGGCAGGCGTGAGAGAACTGTCAGTGTGTTCGCGTAGCAGAGCAGAAAAACGTCAGGTGTCGCATGGCGGAAAGTATCCGAAAACAAAAGCGACCAAAGCTGATTTTGGGAGAGTAATCAGCTTTGGTCGTAATTCTTGTTATACCCGCTACGACATCCCAGTGACCGTGGCGCGGGCGGTATGGGTAAACCGGCCACTGGAACGTCGTAACGATGTTGACATCATGTTACAACACGGCTTCGAATATTACAAGAGCAACAAGCAAGTTTTTAAGAAAATTCCGTAAATGCGGAAGCGAACGTCGACCGTCGGCTTTGTCTGGGGCTGTTGGCTTCACTCAGCGTCAGACTTTTTGGCTCGACTTGGAGCGACCCGTGGAGGTTCGTTTGGCTGCTTAGGATACACAGGCGGCCATGGGGCATCCATCAAACCTGCTTGCATATCTTTTTCATGCATCGCTAGCAATGGGTCTAACAGCTGTGGGTCATCATCAACGGTGAGCCAAGGGTCGCCTTCGTTGGCAAGTCGGCGCGGCACAACATCCATTGTCATCGAATCTGGCTCGATTGAATCAAGCTCTTCCCAATAAAACGGTGTGCTTACCTGGGCCCCAACTCTTGATCTGACACTCCACGCCCCAAAAACTGTTTTATGTGGAGCGTTCTGGTTAAAGTCGATAAATATGCGCTCTCCACGTTCTTCTTTCCACCATTTGGCGGTCAACTGGGCAGGGTAGCGCCGCTCCAGCTCCCTTGCCAAAGCAACCGCAGCGAAACGCACCTGATAGCTATCCCATAGTGGTTTCAAACGCACATATATGTGGATGCCTTTGCTACCTGTTGTTTTAGGGAACGATTTTATCCCAAGCTCGGCAAGTAGTTCTTTAGTTTTTTCGGCAGCGAAACGCACATCATCAAAGGTTGTCCCAGGAGTTGGATCTAAATCAATACGTAATTCATCGGCAACAGACAAGTCAGCAGCTTTAGTTGGCCAAAGGTGAAACCCTAAACATCCTAGATTGACTGCCCACACAACATGTGCAAGGTCGGCAAGTACTAACGCGTTTGATTCGGTCCCATTTGGAGTGCTAACAACTGTAGTTTGTAGCCAAGACGGGGCACCTTTGGGGACACGTTTTTGAAAAAAGGATTTGCCTGAAACACCATTAGGAAAACGCTGCATCAACGTTGGTCTGCCGCCAGCAGCTCGCAGAAACGCAGGCTCAACCGCTTGATAATAATCAATAAGATCTAGCTTTGTTTCACCTCGTCTAGGAAAGTAGACCTTATCGCTACTTGTGACAGTGAGCTCTTTGTCTTGCAGTTGCAACACGATAGGTTCGGGTTTCATAGCAACTAACCTAACCCTTTCTTTCGATGCCTTGCTGCCTGTTATCCTATAACGCTAGAGAAAATGATTCTTGATAACTTAGCTATCGATAAATTCTAGGATCCGACTTGCTAACACAGCCTGGTCGTTAGGCATCGTTTCATAGGACTCTTTGCGTTCTAATAAGTCTGCGAGATGGCTAGGCAATGGCGGTCGAATATCGACAGCGTGTTCCATAACATCAGGAAATTTCGCAGGTGCAGCTGTTTCAAGCACGACGATTTCACTAGTCAACGAACCTTTTGTGACATGCGCTGCTTTTGTTCCGACAGCGCTATGTGGATCTATGAGAACACCGCACTCGTTATGGACACGTTGTATCTCAGCGACTGTTTCGTCATCAGAGACGGTCACTGCAACAAAACACTCACGAATTGGAATCATCCAGCTTTCGGGAATAACAACCGAACCTTTCGAACGGTAGGTACGCAACGTCTTGGCGATAGCGTCACCGTCTCGGCCGCTTGCTTCCCAAAGCAGGCGCTCTAAATTTGACGGCACAGCAATATCCATACTTGGGCTATGCGATTGATAAACCTGCTTAGCATGAAGTTCTCCAGACGCTAGGAACTGGGCGAACGCATCGTTACGATTACACGCAACAACAAATCGCTCTATTGGTAGACCCAGCTGCTTTGCATACCAGCCAGCTAGCACATTGCCAAAATTGCCTGTAGGTACAGCGAAAGAAACCTGCGTTCCATCGCCATAACCTAACGAAGCGTACGCCGAAAAATAATAAGAGATTTGAACCAAAACTCGGGCCCAATTAATCGAGTTGACTGCTGTCAAACCTGCTTTCTCACGCAGTGAAACATCGGCAAAACATGCTTTTACTAAATCTTGACAATCATCAAAGGACCCTTCGATCGCAATGTTTAGAACACTATCGCTTTGCACAGTTGTCATCTGACGCCGCTGCACTTCGCTAACTCGACCTTGCGGGTGAAGCATCACCGTTTTGATATTCTGTGTTTGACGTAACGCCTCAATAGCGGCGGACCCCGTGTCGCCAGAGGTTGCGCCAATAACCGTGGCTTTACGATTTTGCGAAGCTAGCTCGTTGTCTAACATTTGCGCTAGCATTTGCAACGCAAAATCTTTAAACGCAAGCGTTGGACCTTTCGTTAAATCCAAGATATGAACATGGTCTTCAAGAACGCGCAACGGGCAGATAGCATCATCGCGAAACTGAGCAAACGCTTCCTTCGACATAGCTTGCAACGAAGACCGCTCTACCGAAGAGCCTAGAAATGCTGCTAAAACTTCTTCAAGAATGTTGGTGTACTTGGCGCCAGTGGAGGGCAGCTTTATTTCGGGCAATGTTATGGGGCAATACAGACCGCCGTCAGGCGCAAGGCCAGCGGTGACCACCGTTGCGAAGTCAACCAGAGCAGTTGAAGCAGGTGCGCGAGTCGATTGATAAAGTACTGTCATCGCAACACTCTAAAGAAGCTCTTTACCTGGCTAACATAGTCAGATGCTTCACAAAGTTTTATAACAGCATCAGCGTTTTCGTCCAGCGCCTCTTCAGTTAAAAAAACCATACGCGCCTGCGTATCATCGCCCGCTAAAGGCTCTTGTTCCATTGCTTTAATCGAAATATTCTGATCAGAGAAATAACCAGCAATCGCGGAAAGAACACCGGGAGAGTTCTTAGCGTCGATCACAAAAAAGAACGAAGACCGCATTTGAGAAGCAGGCTTAATGCTGGCTGGTTCTCCATGAATAACAGGCCGATGCATGCCTCGTCGAAGGTTTAACGCAGCGTCAACAAGATCGCCGAGAACAGCGCTAGCCGTTGGGAGCCCACCAGCACCACGACCATAAAACATTAGCTCGCTTGACGCTTCACCTTCTAAAAATACTGCGTTGTAACTGCCCCGTACAGAGGCGAGTGGATGTTTTTTGTCGACAAGTGCGGGAAAGACACGGACGCCGATTTCACCGTCAGCAAATTTTTCTGCCAGCGCCAGCATTTTAATCACATAGCCCAATTCATCAGCGAAGGTGATGTCTTCTTTTGTTATATTGCTAATGCCCTCATGCGTCACATCAGACGCTACGACATAATTCCCAAACGCAAGCGATGCCATAATCGCAGCTTTTGCTCCAGCATCGTAGCCTTCAATATCGTTGGTCGGGTCGCTCTCTGCGTAGCCTAACTGTTGTGCTTGGCTAAGAGCTTCAGCATAGTTTTGGCCTTCATCTGACATCTGCGTCAAGATATAATTTGTTGTGCCGTTAACAATGCCCATTACCCGTTTAATGTCTTCACCAAGAAGTGACTCTCGCAGAGGTCGCAGAATGGGGATGGCGCCAGCCGCTGAAGCTTCAAAGAGCACATCGACGCCGTTAGCAGAGGCAGTTTGGTAAAGCTCTGAACCAGATTTAGCAAGCAGCTCCTTATTTGCAGTGATTACTGGTTTGCCAGCATTTAGTGCTGCGAGCACTAAATCTCTAGCAGGTTCAACTCCACCGATAAGCTCAATGACAATATCGATATTGTCGTTTTTCACTAGGGCAGCGGTGTCGGTTGTCACCTCAATCTGTGAATCTGCAGGCAAAGTGACACGTGAAATAGTGCGAACCCCGATCATCACAATCTGAAAGCGCATCCCAGTGGTGCGTATCAGTTCAGACTCCCGTTCGGCAAGAAGATCTACTAAAGATCTTCCAACGGTGCCACACCCTAACAAACCTATTTTTATAACATCACTATGATTCACAGCATTCACACTAGCAGGCTAAAGAACTGCTCTGATGGGAGCCTATGAACAAAGTGAAAATCTTACCCAGCTACCTACGCTTGTCCATAATTAAAGTTTATGTTAAACTTTAATTATGGTGACTGTTACGGCTGTAGAGCTTAGAAAAAATTTAGATCGCTATATAAAAATGGCGAGCACCGGCGAGGCTGTCCGAGTCACCTACCGCAATAGTCATTCTGTAGTGATAGGACCAGACACTGAAGCCTCAACACCATCAAATGCAGACGATATCTTTAAAGCCGCTAGCCTCTTGCACGATTTTATTCCTCGTGAGCTCCAAGAAAAGCTGGCGTTAGATGATGCCGTGAAGAAACACAAAGAGACAGCGCTTGCTAGGAAATACCAGTGAATAAAGTTTTTGTTGATACAAACATTATGTTGGATATCCTTCTCGACAGGTCCCGATTACCACAGGTCAAAAAAACTCTCGCTAACAAAAATGTTTACATATCTTCCTTTAGTGTTGCCACTTCCTACTACATACTCGGCAGAAACGAAGCTATCTCCAATAGCTCTTTCCAAAAGGCTATAGCACCATACAAAGTGCTGTCGATCAACGCCATAACCATCGAGAAAGCATTTGAAATAGTCGGTGAAGAGGATCTAGAAGATGCCATACAAATCGCTTGTTGTATCGAAAATGCTATTGACCTATTCGTAACGGCAGATCAGGCCATTGCAAAAATTTATTCAAACTATGTCGATGTGGAAACCATAGTATGAACTTCAATGCCCTCAAATGTGGCAGCGGACAAAAACGTTTTTCTCTCGACACCTATGTTAACGCGTCTAAACAATTTGTTTAGCGTCGGTTTATTTCGGCCATAGCTTTTTCGATGCCTAGTTTCGCTATCTTTTCTATAGCATCGGCAGCCTCAGCTACAGCTATATCTAGTTCGATTCGGTCTTTCTTCGAAGGTCGCTTCAGCACGTAATCAGAGACGCTTTGTGCTGTCATTGGTCGCCCGATGCCTATGCGAACACGCAAAAAATCGGCAGACTTTAAGTGCTGCTTCAAAGACTTAAGCCCGTTATGGCCTGCAAGGCCGCCACCTTTTTTAAGGCGCAGCGTTCCACGCTCTAGATCAAGTTCATCATGAACAACAATGATCTGCGCTGGGTCAGAAACACCTTTTGCAGTAACTAAACTTTTGACTGCTTCACCAGAATTGTTCATATAAGTCAAAGGGAAAGCTAACGTCGTGCGTAAACCACACAACCGGGTGTTCGCAGTCAACGCACGGTGGTTGCTTTTTTTGAGTTTTAAGCCTAAACGGTTGGCAAGCAAGTCAACAGCCGCTGCACCTACATTATGGCGTGTGTCAACATAGGCATCACCAGGATTGCCTAAGCCAACTATCAAAAGGTCAATAGGATCCTGTTTAGAGTTAGCTCTAAACAGCTTTCTAGTAATCAATTTTCTAGGCTTGCTAAAAACGGTGCAAGATCAAGAAGTATTGCCTGAGGAACTCTACGAGCAAAGGCGCCCATGCGTATTACTCAGATTTTTCTTCGGAAGCGCCGCCTTCAGCAGCTTCGCCTTCTTCACCCTCAGTTCCACCCTCTTCACCTGCGGCCGCTTCAGCAGGCTCGCCAAGGTCAACAGCACGATGAATAACTGGAGCAGCGACAGAGATATTGTCGTCTACTAGCGCTGTGACACCTTCTGGAAGGTTCAAGTCGCCTACGCTGAGACGTCGATCTAACGTCATAAGAGAGACATCAGCTTCGAGAGCGAGGGGGATTGAAGTAGGAAGTGCTTTGATTTCGATCGTAAAGATCTTCTGCTCAACCGTTCCACCAGCATTTGTAAGATTGCTATCGTCGCCCACAAGCTTGACGGGAACTTTAACTTTGACAGGAACTTTATCGTCAACACGCATGAAATCGACGTGAGTGACTTCTCTTCGGATCACGTCACGTTGCAAATCTCGGACATAAACAGTTTCGTTTTTGCCGTCGATGTCGAGATCAAAAACAGTGTTTAGGCCAGCAACGCCTTTCATCACATCTCTGAGTTCTATGTAATTAACAGCAATAGGCACAGGTTCTGAACCTAGACCATAGACAACGCCAGGCAGGTTGCCCTCACGACGCAAGCGGCGCGAAGAACCAGAACCCAAAGGTCTATTTGAAGTAGCTTTAACAACTGACTGAGACATGACTAAATCCTTTACCTGACATAAGCTATTTAGTCCTATGCCAACCGATAAGCATAGCGCTTAGATTGTCGTAACCCAAAGAAAGCTCTTGTAAACTTCGTCTTAACTATGATTTTCGCCATCAAATATTTTGCTAACCGATGTGTCCTGAAACACAGCACGTATCGCATCAGCAATAAGTTCAGCTACTGACAACACTTCAAGCTTGTCAAATTTCTTTTCTTCAGCGATTGGGCAAGAGTCAGTGATAACTACCTTTTCGAAGGAAGAATTTTTCAAACGATCTATGGCAGGGCCACTAAAAACACCGTGTGTGGCTGCCGCTATTACTGACTCGGCGCCCTTTGTCATCAGCAGCTCGCCACCTTCACAAATGGTGCCTGCTGTATCGATCATGTCGTCGATAATGACACAGGTTTTTCCACGAACCTTACCGACAATAGATTTAGCCTTTGAAACGTTTTTTACACCCTTAAGACGTTTTTTGTGCACAATCGCTAGACCAGCGTTAAGCCGTTGAGCGTAACGTTCAGCGACTTTCACCCTGCCAGCGTCTGGTGACACAACAACCAAATCGTCGCCGTAGCCTTTAAGGTAGTCAATAAGCACAGGCATCGCGGTCAGGTGGTCAACAGGGCCGTCGAAAAACCCTTGAATTTGGCCGCTATGTAAATCGATAGAGATAAGCCTTGTCGCGCCAGCAACTTTGAACATGTCGGCCAACAGTCGAGCTGTGATAGGTTCTCGGCCGTCAGATTTACGATCTTGTCGGCTATAGCCATAGTAGGGGATAACAGCTGTAATGCGTTTCGCTGATGCTCGTTTGGCAGCATCAACCATGATCATCTGCTCCATGACAGCGTCGTTAACAGAACAACCGTCGGTGGCGCCATGTGTTTGGACTATAAAAACATCTGAACCACGAACAGACTCGCCAAACTGGCAGTGCGTTTCACCGCTTGAGAACTGGGCAACATTTGCCTCTGTCACGTCAACCCCTAGATGTGATGCGACTTGAGCGGTAAGCTCTTGACTTTGTCCGCCCGCAAACAAATGGAGTTTCTTTGTTGTTACTACCTTCATCCCAGCACCCTTAACGTAGTCGTTTCTATACCATCATACAGTGCATCGCCCCTTATTTGAGCAGATAGTTAAAAGCCGTGTGTTCATGTGTAAAACAACAAAAACCAGCAGCCGAAGCCGCTGGTTTTTGACTCTTCGGGGGAGATAGTTCTCAATCGGACGCCAAAGTCAAATACTTAAGGACTTTGGCAGAAAGAAATTGGACTTCCCTAAAGATACTGCTCGCGGGGCAGGGCTCGAACCTGCAACATCCGGCTTCAAAGGCCGACGTTCTGCCAGTTGAACTACCCGCGAAGATAGCACCACTAACACCGTAGCGCCTATTTTGGAAAACTTCCAAATATTTATAGGAAGTTTGAGTATGACGCATTATTTTTAGCTACCCTTCAACAGGTCATGGGATCACTTATTAAAAAACGTCGGAAACGAATGCGCAAGAAGAAACACAAAAAACTTCTTAAGAAAACTAGAATTCAGCGCAGAAATAAATAGCATACTTCTGTTATCTAAAGCTGTCGGTCTCCATCTGGTGTAACACTTGATGGAGATTTGCTGTTTTTGTTTTGCTGGCATGGTTTGACAAACTCTAGCGCATGAAAGCTTTTCTTTTTAGCTTTGGGCCATGAACGTGAACCTATCCTCAATGGCAATCCTGAGAGTCGTATGACGCCAAAGATAGAGGTGTATGTGATCATTGCATGCCTCAAGTCACCAACAAGTTCACCTTCGCCGATACCAGCACCTGGTTCATCTTTACCCGACGTCTTGGTAGTCAGGCGAACAGAAACATATATTACATATTGCATATATGTTATTTTTGTTATAAAATGGATTGTGGGTAAATGGGAAGTAGTCGGAACAACAGAATTTGAACAATGGTTTTTATCGCTAGAAGATAAACCAACTATGGAAGTATCAGCCGCTATCGATGAACTAGAAGCAAGAGGTCCAACATTATCAAGACCAACCGCAGACAAAATAAAGAACTCAGATTTTCACAATATGAAAGAACTAAGGCCCAAAGGAGCGGCTAAACACTGCCGCATACTGTTCATCTTTGACCCGCAACGAAAAGCAGTCCTCCTATTAGGCGGCGATAAAACAGGGAAATGGCAGGAATGGTACGACGAAGCAATCCCTCAAGCCGACGAAATCTATAGAAACTACCTCAAAGAGCTAGAGAAAGGAAACAAAAAATGACAACAAAAAAATGGAGTGACATGCGACCAGGCTTCACCGAAGAACAAGAAGCAGAAATAACACGAAGTCGTGAAGCGTTGAGAAGCGAAGAAATTATTTACTCACTCAGTGAGTTACGCAAAGCGTGCGGCGTTACACAAACGGAACTCGCTGAAGAGCTAGAACTCACGCAACCAAGAATTTCAACACTGGAAAAAAACAACGACCCGAAACTGTCCACGCTAAAAGCAATCGCTAAAGCATTAAGTAACCAAACAACCCAAGACAACGTGTCCTTAAGAATACAGATAGGCGAGAAAGAATTCCTACTCACCTAAGATGCAATACAACAGTTGGGCGCTGCATGTTTTTGTTTTGCTGGCATGGTTTGACAAACTCTAACGCATGAAAGCTTTTCCTTCAGCTTAGACCCGATGCAGAAGAACTCGTATGGGCTATTTGTTTATCAACAGTAGTATAGGTTTGCAAACCTTCACCTGTGAATGAGCCTTCAACAAACCAGGTGGAACCGCTACCGGCCAACGTCGGACGAACACCTGTTATCTCGTGGAGCTTGTCACGCCAAATAGCCATCTCTGGAACAAGATCTATGACAGCTGGCTCTAGGTCGTTGTCGTACTCTCCTGTAGGGCCACCGAGTTGATCCCAGCGGGCAAATACCGCTTTAGTGGAGCACTGCAAAGGTGGCGTCAACAATGTGAAGCTTTGCCTTTGGAAAGGCAGCGGTTTGAGTTTTTCTCCTATGCCGCTAACAAGTGCACGCCCACCATTGATGCAGAAAGGCACATCGGCACCGATGCGCGACGCTGCTTCTAGATCTGTGAATTGCGCCCACCGCAACACGGCACCAGCATCAGCTGAACCACCGCCTAAGCCAGCTTGACTTGGGATATTTTTAACCAGCTTGATGTGTGCATGTTTCTCAGCGAGACGCAAAGCACGCATTACAATGTTTGAATCATCAGTGGGAATATCGTTAGCACCGCCCACCACTTCTAGTGTGTTCTGTTCTGCTGATGTGATTTCAAGCGTGTCATGCAGATCGAGCGACACCATTTCTACTTCCAACGTGTGGTAGCCATCAGGTCGTACGCCTGTGACACGTAAAGACAAGGTAAGTTTCGCAGGCGCTGTAAGGGTTACGGTCATAGCGTTTCTTTCTCCTCAGTTATTTCTGTGACTGTTTCAGCAACATCAACAAGCGCAAGCCATTGCGTTAGAGAAAGCTCTTCGGCGCGAGCAGTAGGCGCTACAGCTGTTTGGATCTGTTCAGCGGTGAGGTGCGCTGCTAAACTTCGGCGTAACATTTTTCGGCGCTGACCAAAGCCAGCTTTGACAAGAGCTGCGAGCTTTTTAAACCGCTGCGCTGACGGCAGTTCGTTATGGCGATCGATCTTCACAAGCACCGACTCAACCCTAGGTTTCGGCAAAAAAAGCTCGGCAGGCACTTTAGAGACAACGGAACATGTGCCCCAGTAGCTAGCAAGCACCGACGGTATGCCATAAATCTTTGACCCAGGAGAAGCAGCCAGACGTTCGCCTGCTTCTCGTTGCACCATAACAAGCCACGACGCTAGCTGCGGCTGTGATGCAAGCAAGTCGAGAATAAGCGGCGTTGAAATGTTGTATGGCAAGTTAGCCACAACGTTCCAGCTGCCTTCGCCTAGCGTTGCTGGCCAGTCGAGTTTCAAAACGTCGCTGTTGATCAGTTCCACCGCATCGCGCTGGCCTGCCTCGTCTAGCACGTGCTCTAACGCTGGAATAATATATTTGTCGATTTCGATAGCGGTAACGTTCGCGCCTGCTTCACAAAGCCCAAGCGTTAACGAACCCAACCCAGGGCCTATCTCTAAAACCTTATCGCCCTTTTTTACTCCAGCGAGGCGAACAATTTTGCTTATCATTTGCGGGTCGCATAAAAAGTTTTGCCCCAACGCACGACTTGGCGCAAGCTCAAAACGGTCAAGCAGTTCGTTGATTTCTGTTCTTGTTAAAGCCATGTTTATCCTTGCGGTGTCATGATCCAACCTGCGAATAAAACAAGTTGTGTGAAACGGTCGACCGCAACAAAGCCGAAAGGTCGATCTAGTGAGAAATCGATATGGTGCGTTTCTTCGGATGGGACTTTCGCTGCTGCTCTAACCATGCTTACTGCTGTAACAGCGCTTGCTTTAAACCCAGCAGCTGAAAATGTTGCCGTTGCCGACTGCGCAGCGGCGGCAATGGCCAATGGTGTTGCACTGATAGCAGGAAAATTATGATGCTGTGTGTTAACTGCTTCACGTAAGCCAAAAAGGTCTTTCTTCTCAAGTAAATCATGCGTGCTCGAAACGGTAAATGCAGGCAATGTCACATCAAGTAAAGGGGTTTTTGTTATTGCCATACGCTTTTTTACTTCAAGGGCAGCTGCTTTGTCACCTATTTTCAGCTCTGAACCTTTTGTTATCTTTATCTGAGAGTTAGCAGAACAAGCAGCAATCGCAGTCGACAAAACTTTTTGCGGCGCATCACTCTCTTCTCCAGCCACAAGATGCACATCAAAGTGTTTATCGGTTTCACAAACCAGCCGAGAGATACGAGCCCCTTCGCCTGTAAGTATCGCAAGTTGATCAAGATTAGAAGTGCTTTTTTTCAGGCCAGCGATATAGTCATCGCCTTTCCAACGACAGTTCGCTTCTGTAAAGGGGATTTTCCACTCGGCTTCTGCCGTTACAACCGTCGCCAAAGCCATCAACGTATTCAGGTCTACTTCGACTGGAAACTTTTCAATCATCCCATGCGTTTGTTTTGAAACCCAGGCATCTAAAACTTTTTGGTCCGATGGGATCTGGTCGATAGTTGTGGGTGCAACGGCCCCTTTAAAACGTTCTTCGATAGTTATATCTGGCTGTACCCAAACCCCAATAGCTTCACAAAGCCCTTCCGTTTCAGAAAAAAGTTGCCGCAAAAGTTTAAACTGCTCCATTGTTTTTGTTTTGTCTACACCAAGAGCGTCAGCCATTTCACAGAGAACTTCATCTCTTGCGCTTGCAGCAAGCAATAAAGCCAACATTGCATAGCCTGGGCCAGAAAAAACTTCGTTACCTTCGCAGGTAAGATGTTCACCCCATTTTTTAGAGAATCGGTTTAACGCCTCAACGTTACTTTGGCCAGACATAGACTGTACTATATAGGCAGAACATGCTAGGCCAGGTCTGGGTTAGTTTCACACTACCTACATTCACCAATTGACCAATATCGACAGACAAGTTGTTGATTGTCAGCTAGTTGAACCAGGGAGGCGCTAATTCGCTAGCAGTCAGAACGACGCCTTTGGGATCAGTCGAGTAAAGAACTCAACTATATTCACGAAACAATTTTGCAAATTATGCCGAACCTTATTGACGATAAATAAGGGCATTTCTACTACTTGTAGATGCCCTCGGGTAAAGCGATTCACCGGAGAAGCAATAGATAGAGAAAGCCTTAAAATTGATTTCAAATTAGGCCAAGTCGAACAGTTTTGAAGCGTTCGCATGAGTTTGCTGCGCAAAAACTTCGTCTGATGCGCCACGCAACTGGGCAACAAAAGCGCCAACCAGTGCAACGTTTGCTGGTTGGTTCTTTTTTCCTCGAAGCGGTACAGGCGCTAAAAATGGCGCATCTGTTTCTATCACGATTTTGTCGTCAGGCACCATAGCTGCTGCTTGTTGCACGTCGCTAGCCGACGTAAACGTGACGATGCCGCTGAAAGAAAGATACGCACCCCGTTCTAAACATTTTTCTGCTTCGGCGACACCACCTGTGAAACAATGAAATACCGTCCGCTCTGGCATGCCTGCTTCATCAAGGACTGCGAACGTGTCATCCCAGGCATCACGTGAATGAATCACCAATGCTAAATCATGCTTTTTCGCTAGCTCAATTTGCGCTGCAAACACATCGGGCTGCACCTCACGAGGCGAGTTTTCATAGTAATAATCTAGACCACATTCACCGACTGCTTTTACTTTTTCATGCGCAAGCAACGCCTCTAGACCAGCGATACCGTCTTTTGCTTCATGAGGATGCACACCTGCTGCAACCCAAATATTCGGTTGCGGCTCAGCCGTTTCGATACATTTACGTGAGTCAGCCACAGTGCAACCAACCGTCACCATCGTATCAACGTTAGAAGCCGCAGCAGCAGCTAAAATTTCGTCTGAATTATTTTCTGCCAGCGTAAAATGGCAATGGGTATCAAACCACATAACAGCTACTTTCTTACAAGAATGCTTTCAATATTTTGTCTTATCCTATCTGTTCTGCAAAGTAGCCAGGCTCACTCAACAGTTTGCACTAGTGCACAGTATCGAAAAGATCTTCGCTAGTTAGTACAGAAACGAAAAGCTCGTTCGAATAGGCGTTAGGAACCACGCCATTAGCGGCGATAAGAAAATTGTTTAGCGATTTGGTGGTCTTAGTTTGAGCCAAAAAAATTCCGTTTCTTGCTTTGATCTTTTGGTAAAGATCTTTGCGTACGGTTAGCGGTACTTGTGAATACCTTATTTCTCCAACCGAGATAACTCTGTCCGCTCTGTCAAGCAATAAATCTATTTGCGCACCGCTTTCTTCAGCATTTTTAGGGCTATATCTCCAACTGGCGATACCAACGTCGATGCCAGATATCCCGAGTCGTTGTAAGATTTGATTAGTATGCTTTTGGCAAAGAGACTCGAAGCTATAACCTGACCAAGAACGAAACGAAGGCGTCGTAAACTTTTTGAGCCAATGATTATCTTGAAGCGCAACAGCATCGAGCGTTGGCTCTATCCAATGCTTGTAGAACAAGGTATATTCGTCAATAATCCTATAAAAAGATCCACGTTTCTTGGAGTTGTACGGCACATATTTTTTGATAAATCCAGCAAGTTCTAGCTCTTCAAGCAGACGATCTATGTTGCCTGTCACTTTTTGTGATAACTCTTTTCTCGTCGCTCCATTTCTTTGTTTCGCTAGAAGATCCATAATTTTGTAGTGTCGCTCTGATTGATCGAAAAGTGAACTAAACAAAACTGAATATTCTCTGCGAAGTAAACCTTCAGGCGTGAAGCAAAGAGCATCGATAATTTGTGGCGCTGAATGGCCTGCTTTGGCGGCATGATCAAGATAATACGGGATACCACCAATTGCCATGTAAAGTTCGACAATCTGATTAGTGGTAAGGTCTCGTCCTTTGCCTTTGAGGTAATGTTTCGTTTCGCTAAGGTCTAGCGGCCGTAAATGCATGTGTTGTGTCAATCGATTATGCAGCCCGCCTTTGTTGCTTACAATATTTCGTACCATCCATGCGGCTGCGCTACCACAAACAATAAACAAGATGTTTGATCTGCGGCTCCAAGAATTGTTCCAGAGAGCGTCAATTTCTTGTAATAGCGACGACTTTTTGGTTGCGAGCCATGGCAACTCATCAAGAAAGACAACTACTTTGTCGGTCGATCGTATTTTTTTGATCTCGTTATCTAAAATCTCAAAAGCTTCTTTCCAGGAACGTGGAGATGTCCGTTCTTTCGTGGTGGGAAATGTTTGATGAAGCTGTTTTGTGAAGGTTGCTAATTGATCTTGTAACGAACCATCTTTCGTTCCTGAAACTTCAAAATAGGTTGACTGGTTCTGTAGTGACTCTCTAATGAGAAAGGTTTTACCTACCCGTCTTCGTCCGTAAACGCCAAGAAATTCAGACTGATTAGAGTTCAAAAGCTCTTGAATCTGTTGCTGTTCTTTTACACGTCCAAGTATTGTTTTCATATATACAGCCTAGCGGTTAGGTTTCTATAGCTGTGATTATCGCATGTTTTGACCATAGATAATCACAGCTATAGAAATATGTTTGTTGATTAAACGTCTTTAGGGAGTGTGTACATCATTATGTAGTCTGCGAGAGTTTTCCAGTTTAACAATTTGCCGGTCAACTTGCCGGAAACGAGGTCCAGCAAGTTCGTCAAACGCTTTTTGTGCAGAATCTAGCCCTCGACGCATTTTTTCTAACGGCTCAGCCCAATTATCCCACTGCTGGCGCAATGCTTCGACCTGATCAAGAATTTCGGCACTTTTTTGCTCGACCGAAAACGTGTCAATCGTTTGGCGAACTACCGCCAAAACTGCAAACAGAGAAGTTGGTGAACACAACACAACTTTTTGTTTCAACGCAAAATCGATTAACTCAGAGTCATGCTCATGCAAAAACCCATAAATACTTTCATTCGGAATAAAAAGCAACAAGTAGCCAACCGTCGACTCAGCTTCGCTATAACCACGACCAGTCAACTCTTTAATCCGTTGCCGCACATCATATTTAAACGACTTGATACACAATTTGCGCGTCGCCGCATCGCGAGCTTCAAGCCAACGCAAATAATTATCAGCTGGAAATTTCACATCCATATGCAATAGCTGTTCTTTCGGCAATAAGAAAGAAAAATCTGGTACTGTCCCGGCAGCAATTTTCTTCTGCTTAACAAAATTAACACCTTCGACAAAACCAGCAGCAAGCAAAATATCTTCTGCCGTTCGTTCTCCCCACATGCCACGAGCCTTCGGTGATGCCAACGCTTTCTGCAATGACTGTGTTGTTCCTAAAAGCACCGTTGACGTTTTTGTTGCATGCTGCAAACTTGCGTTCAACTGGCCGCTCTGTTCAGCTTTCTCTTTGCGAAGTGTTTCCACAAGAGCAGAAACCCGATTCAGTTCGTCAGCTACGCCAGCGACCTGTTCAGAGATAAGCTGCCGCTCACGCTCGATCACATATTTGCCAGACGCAAGTTGATTGCCTAGCGTATCGGATGCAACCGCAAGCAATGTTTCAAGTTGCTGGTTCGGCTCAACAGGAACTGCCACAGTTAGATCATTCTGCGAAACCGTTGGTTTGCGTTGACGGCTAGCGATAAACCAACCAAGAAAACCTGCTGTTGCTATACAAAACGCTGCCGCAAAATACACCATGGTGTCACCCTAACGCACAGGTGTGACACTAAGCGGGTAACGGATGGCCAATAAGCAGCTATGTCGTGATTAACGCATGTAAAGCGTTATAGGTTTTTTCTATAGCGCCACGTTCCACATGTTCATCAGCAGTGTGGGCGACAAGAGCGTCACCTGGGCCGAAGTTAATAGCTGGGATACCTAACCCGACAAAACGAGCTACATCTGTCCAGCCAAGTTTTGCTCGAACTTCTAAATCATTGTCTTCTGCAAGCTGTTTCAACAACGGATGCTCAGAAGAAGGCATACACGCTGGCGACCCATCAACAATTTCAACGTCATCAGCCGGTTCTAGATAAGGGGCAAGTAAGTCGGTTACGAACTTTTTTGCTTGCGCTGGGTTGCGATCTGGAGCATAGCGATAATGGAAACGAACTTTCGCCTCGTCTGGCACAACATTACTGGCCACGCCACCTTCAACATGAACTGCCTGAATTGACTCACAGAACGTGCAATCGTTTATTGTCGGCGTCCGAACTTTGAAAGCTTCAAGCTCAAAAAGAATTGGCGCTAACCGATGGACCGCATTGCGTCCCATCCATGGTCTAGCTGTGTGTGCTTGCGCACCTTTCAACGTGATAAGAAACGATAGCGTACCTTGACAGCCAGCTTCGATAGCTGCCGCTGTCGGTTCGCCCAACACAGCGCAATCGCCTTCAAGTAACTCGGGCTGTTCAGCAATGACCTCATTTAAACCGTTATGTTCAGCAGCAACTTCTTCACGTGCGTAAAAAACGTACGTAACGTCTTTTGTTGGGTTCTTAACTGTTCGAGCGAGTTCAAGAAACACAGCAAGGCCGCTTTTCATATCAGAGGCGCCTAGCCCCCAGCAAACATCACCGTCAATTCTAGCAACATCATTGCCGTTGACAGGCACCGTGTCGCTGTGGCCAGCCAACACGATCCTCTCTGGATGTCCGAAATTGGTTCGGGCAATCAGATTGTCACCGATACGAATAGTTTCAAGATGGTCAAGGTCGGCTAGTTCTTCTTGGAGCCAGTCAACAAACGGGCCCTCCTCGAAAGAAACAGATGGCCGATTAATGAGCTCTGCAGTTAGCTCTAGCAAGTTGTTCACGCTATTCAACACTAGCTAATTTTGCGGCTGTTTGACCGTCGACCGCAAAGAAATAGTTGTGATGAGTCAGATAACTTAACGATTGGTCGTCGTCGTAGTCTTAATCGCGTCCATAACACCTGTACTGGTGGCGGGCGCAGCTAGCGTAATTCCTTCAATAGTGGAGGTAGGCTTAAATGGCGTACTATTCTGAAAGGCTGACCGTGCCAGTTTGGATATATGGATTAATGCTTGTGCCTTCTATCCTTGGCGTGTTGGCAACTAACAAGTATTTCACAGGAAAACTGATTCCTAAGCAAAGCGAACCAATCATCACCAAACATCTTTTTATAATTACTGCATTGATGACCGTGCCAGTTGTTGGCATCTCGGTGCGTTTAGTTGACATGCTGGTCCAGTAACAGCTGGCGTGCCGTTATCAATATGCTCAGCCGAGGCACCAAAACAATGAGTTAAAGATTTTACTTTGCCCATTCTGATGTTCTATCGAAATACGCCTACGTTCTGCTGTAACCTTAGAGGTATGCAGGAAACTATCGCTCGCCCAGCAGCAGATACTGATCAAGCACAGACGACGTTTAGCAAATCAATCGTGGTCTCTGGTATTCGCTGCGTTCTAACCTATATTCTCCTACCTTTTTTCACACCGTTAATTAACTTAGCACCTCAAGTAGGCCCCTTAATCGGCTTGCCTCTCGGGCTTGTCGCTATAGCCTCAAACATCTATAGCATCAGACGCTTCTGGAAAGCCGACCACAAGTGGAAATACTATGTAACAGTCTTGCATCTCGCAGTCACAGGCTTGCTCATAGTGCTTGTTTATAATGACATACTCTCGTTGCTGTAAGACAAGAAACTTTCAGCTCAAACGTTTGTTATGGTCTGGCCTCAGAAACATCTGACGAAACATAAGACCAGCCATCGTTACTTTTTGTGACAGCTACGCAAGAGGCACCTGCTCGCCATAGGGCTACGATAACTGGCGTCGAATCGAAACGATACAAAGCAGGGAAGGCTTCACGCACTGCTTTAGTTGCCGTATCTGCATGATAATGAGGAATAGACGAATTTAGATGATGAACAACATGCGTGGAACCAATATTGTGATGCAAAAAATTAATGACGCGACCATAAGGGCGATCAACAGAACAAAAGGCTCCCTTCACGAATGACCACTCATCAGTGTCGTAATGAGGGACATCTTCGTTTGTGTGCTGCAACCAGGTGTAGGTGACAAGCCAAGCGTTGACAACCAAGTAAGGGCCAACATAGAAAGCCAACACAGGCGCTAAACTTCCAGCCGCAAATGCCCACAACACCAACAAAACTAACGTTGTCACAACGCCGATAGAAGACCAAAAAACTTTCGACGCGAGCCTTTTCGGAAAAAGCGAACTCGAAAATGGAGCCCAAGGCCAGAAATGGTTTGTCGCACCCCGAACAGGTGAACCAGTTATACCTGAAACTAGATAGAGAGGCCAGCCAATCCCTAGACGAGACGCTATTGTCACGACACCAAAAGCTTTAGCGCCGAGTTTGCTGCGCAGTCGAAGCGCTCGCCGGCCGCGCTCGGTATCTGACTTCTTTGGGACGTGTGTTTCACCTTCGGTGACATGGTTTGTTTTTGCGTGGTGAACTGCATGGCTGCGCTGCCACGAAAAATAAGGCACCAATAGTAGTGAATGCAGCACAAACCCTACAACGTTGCTCAATCGTTTACTTTTGCTAAACGCACCATGGCCACATTCGTGCGCAATGACCCAGCCACCCATTGCAACAGTGCCGCATACAACAGCATAGGCCATCCAAACAGGCAGCCAAGCCCACGATAAAGGAATAAATAGCCATGCGAACCATGTGACAGCTAGTGTTGCCGAAACTGAAAACAAGCAATATGCAAAAGAAGTAAACGTCGACTGCTCAAAACATTCTGAAGGTATAGCTGCTCGAACTTCTTTCGTCGTCGGAATTTTAAGGTCGGAAACATCTGAGGTGTCGCTCGCAGAGGCTACCGAAAACCTGGTTGAAGTAGAGGTCACAAAGGGGGTCCTGTCGCTGATTCAAATAGCGGCTAACTCTATCCCTATTCGACGTTAGATCCACAATCGCCAAACGCTTGCTTTTGTTCTTCGGTGAAGTTAGCCTGCGCAGTCGCTAAATCTTCTAGCGTGTTAATGTCTTTGGCTAAACCTTCAGCTTCGAAAAAGTCGGTGTAACATTTCGCCAACTCTGGCGAAGCGTTCGCCTCAAGCCATAGGTTGTTTAACGCTGAAAGTTTTTGCTCTGGAGAAACATCTTCGGCAGCGATAGCCTCTGCATGGCCTGTGATCGTTGTCCGAGTATCTTTAGCTTCTTTGCTACCAGAACAAGAAGTAAGCACAACAGCGAACAGAACTAACAATGAGAAACAGAATCTTTTTACCATAGAAATCAGAATGTAGTTCGGATTGTGAAGCTTGTGGGGAACCATTGGCAAGAGTATCCACGTTGTGTTCAAACGAGGGAACTAGTGTGGCATAGAAGCTATAAAAATAATATTTGTTGCAACATTACAGACGCTTGGCCGTCAGTTCATATGCATGTTATACATTGGAGGATTAATGTACGCACAAAATGTTGCTGATGCAACGGAAACTATTGGAAGCGAAGCGTCAGACGTTGCAGGTGAAACTGTTGGCGCTGCTGGCGAAACCGCAGAGAAAAGCTTAGATATCGTAGGTGATTTGAAAGATGGTGTGACCGATTTTATTGGTGACATCATTGACTTTCTGCCTCGCCTCATCGGCTTTGTTGTTATCTTGCTTATTGGCTTGTTTGTCGCCAAACTTGTCGGTCGAGCTGTTCGCAAACTGCTCAAGAAAGTTAAATTTGACCATTACATGGACAAAGCAGGTATCGGCGCACCGTTAGAGCGCGCAGGTTTCAAAGACAGCGGCAAATTCGCTGGCAAGCTTGTGTATTACACAGTTGCTCTTGTTGTTTTGCAGGCGGCTTTTGAAGTTCTTGGCATTAAAGCAATCCAAGAGCCATTCAATAAGCTTGTCGCTTGGATCCCTAACGCAATCATTGCTCTATTGCTTGTTGTTATCGGTGGCGTTATCGCCAATGTTGTGAAAGAACTAGTCGACGGTGTAACACGTGGACAGTCATACAACAACATCGTGACAAAGGCTGCTTTCTTCGGTGTTTGGGTCATCTTCGGGCTCGCTGCTTTGGATCAGATCCAAATCGGTGCGGACCTCGTCGATACGCTAACCACAACCGTGTTCACAAGCCTCGGAGCTATCATCGTTATTAAATACGGTGTTGGTGGTGTCTGGGCTGCTCGTGACCGTTTCTGGCCAGCCGTCTACGATAGCGTTTCAAGCAAACCATCAGCTGCTCGACCAGATCGATCAACAGAACTTTAAGAGTCGCTGGTTCATACAGTAGTTAAAGGGAGGGAAGCTGCACGCAGCTTCCCTCCCTTTGTATTTGTGCAGTGGATTTGGTTTAGTCCGCAGTATTGTACTAACAGGACTCATTGCTTTTGCTGGTTTGATGAGCGACCCAACCAGTCGATTTCCGTTTCTTTTCTTAGCCATCGGGTTGATAACTCTCGTTTTTGCATTGTTATCAAGAAAGATACAGCTTACTACATCAAGATAAATCTAAGCCTTTGCTATTCGGCTACTATTCGGCTACTATTCGGCTACATGTTTGAACCGCAGTATGAAATAACTAACAGACTGGTCAAGTTTATTGCCGAAATCCACACAAAAGCCGCTGCTTTTGCTGATAATAGCGCCTTCGGCGCAGAACTAGCGAAATATAGAGCAGATGCTAGAGCCCTCTCAAGTCACGCATCGACAAGTATTGAAGGCAACCCTTTAGCGTTAACAGATGTTAAACAGCTTCTAAAAAACGCGCCTGAACATATCCGAGATAGCGAAAAAGAGATCCTTAACTACAACCAAGCTCTAGAAAAAACCGATCAAAAAGTCGACGCTGGCGACTGGAAAATAACAGCAACGCAACTCAACGCAATCCAAAAGACCGTCACAACAGATCTTTTGCCAAATCCTTTTCATATTGGCGAGCTAAGGAACGATCAAGTTGTTATCCGTGATCCGCGAAGTGGTTCAATCATCTTTATTCCGCCAAACCATAAAGATGTCCCTTCGTTACTTGAAGAACTATGCAGGTTCGTTAACGATAACAATGGTGTGATCGACCCACTTCTATTGGCTGGAATATTCCATAGACAATTTGTAATCATCCACCCATATATGGATGGCAACGGCAGGACAGCCAGAATAGCGACGTCGGCAATACTTGCCGCTAGTGAACTGAAAATCGGTTCGGTCTTCTCATTCGAAAACTATTACAACCAGAACATCACTAAATATTTCAACATGGTTGGAATGAAAGGCGACTATTACGAAACAGCCAACGAAATTGATCACACGCAGTGGCTTGAATATTTCTGTGAAGGCATACTCGACGAACTTGCTAGGGTCAACAAACTTCTCTCAGCCCAAAAAACAAATAACCTGGCGCACCTCACTGTAATCTTGGACTTCATAGATTTACATGGCTCGATTAATCAACAGCAATACGGCAGAATCACAGAGCGAAGTCTTGCAGCTCGCAAAAAAGACTTCAAGAAACTCATAGACGCGGGTTTGCTGGCAAGAATAGGCAAAGGCAAAAACACAAAATATCAACGCGCTGATGTCTAGCTAAAACCTGTTGCTTGTCTATTGCTTATCGCGGCTTCCGCCTGAGACGAACTGCAGGTCAGGTCGCGCAGCGTCGCGTTTAAGGTATGGCTGTCCAGTTTCAGCTCAAGAACGAATGCTGAAACAAGAACCCTTAGACCTAAGTATCATGGATGCATGTTTGATACTTTAATTATGATTAAACCTGAATCGGAGCTACCAGTTAGTGAGATGCAGGCCATGCTTGAAAAGTTGTGCTTGACTGATCATAGCCTTGAATTGTCGCAAGGCGATAGCGGTTTCGTGATCAGAAGGGGTCAGTCAGCTATAAGTATTTTGTTTAGCCAAGAACCTCACGTTGTGGAAGAAAGTAAGGAAATCGCCGAAGCATTTGCCGTTCCGTGCGAAGGCTGTTACTCAAGGTACGAGTTAGAGGCTGAAGTCGTAGACGATGAGATATTCAATGATTTTATCATCTTGATTGATATTCTCGCCGCAAGGAGTGAACTTGTGCTATTTGATGCTGTTCAAGGAAAACATATCAAGCAAATTATGAAGAAGGACGAAAGTCAAAAGACATCTAAGAGAATAGATTTCAGTAACTTGTCTTCGCTGGATGAAAAGTGGTTTGATAGTTGACAACCATCACGAACTGCCACGTTCGATAAGCTCGTCGACAACACGTGGCCGATTCGCAAATATGCCTTATCTGAAGAACCTCAAATCGACGCTCGTAACCCTCGTCCTCATTCAGAAAGAATCGCACTGGTGGTTTCTCTTTCTTACAGAATGTGGAAGTTAAGTGATCGGGAAACGCCCTCGTATTCACGCTCGACGATGCCAGGAAAGATATACAGGAACTTCCTGAAGATTTTAGTGACATGATCGCATGCTTGTTAGACGCAGAATGCGACTTTGTTATTGTCGGAGCGTACGCTGCTTTACGCGGCCCAGCACTTCTGGTTTTCTGTGTTCTTAATCTGACGCTAGCGAATGTTGACTCGATCGGGTTCGTGGAGCGTAGATGTATCCGATGTTGTTTCGGGAAATCATAGATAGCCAGTAATCTGTTGAGATCGTCAGTAATTTTGGCTGCCGATTTCGGGAACTCGGCGTAGCGTTCAGCAAAGTTCTATGCTGCAACCATTGCTTGTTCACGAGTCGCTGCTTTATAGATTTTGTGGATCTGTGGTTTAGATTCTTTATGTAGCCGTTTCGGTAACGCTGCTAACACGTTTTTAGCTTTATGTATCCAACACCTCTGCTCAGCGACTCCTGGAACATGTCGGCTACGAGCTCCCGAAACTGTACAATGAAGTGGTGAGACTCACCTCTACGAACGGCAGTTTCGTTGCCCTTACTATTGTCCATTACCAGTTTGAGTCAGGGCTAGATTGGTACGATTCGAACTGGTTGGTTCTCTCTGGTGAGGCTTCGGATTTGGCAGGAAGATGGTCCTTTAGAGACCCCTGCCTCCTAACCACAGAGGCCCAAACACTAGGTGGGTGGCTTCGACGAGCGGCAGACGCTTCATTGTCCGTGGATCGTATCGACTTTCTTGAGCCGAACCTATCGTTTGAGCGTGTCACCACCAACTCAAAAACCAGCACGATCCGAGTTGGGTTTGATCTTGAATCACGCCCTGCCGGAGCGGCAGAAGACGAGGTCTATTGCGTTGATCTCTGCATCAGCACCGAAGCCTGCGTTGAAGCAAGTGACGATTGGTTACGCGAATTGGAACACTTTCCTGAACGCAACTAGACGACCCTGCATTCAATCAGTGCCTCCAAACTGTCGTTCATCGTTTTGTCTGATGCTGGAAACTCTTGTGCATCCGATTCGTTGACCCATCAAAAATACTCCTGTAACTTTTTTCTACTAGCTAGGTGTTCGAATAGATAAAAGTTGTGGAGTATTTCTTGTTGTGCAGTAAGCATTAGTAATGACAAGAAGCAAACGCAAATAATCAGGGTTTTTATGTTGACTAGCTAAAACCCTACAACCAGGAGAAACAAACCCTGTATCTGTGATAACAACCAACATGACGGGTAACTCTTACATGGGGATTGCCATTGTCCTCTGGTAGCAGATGAGGACAACCAGGTTGATCTGATTGTCCTCACACGCATGTCTATTTGTAACTAGTTGCTAGCTTTTGCGTAGCCGTCTGCGGCTTACCACTTTGATTGCGACGCCAGCAGTAAGCAAGATTGCAGCGTAGACGAGTAAGCTGTCAAGCAGCGAACTGCCTGTCTTTGGTAAGAACGGTACCTTTTCAGGTACAAACGGTAATGCTGTAGGTGGTGGTGTTTCGCCAACATAATGCGATGCGTCGCTCGCAGAAGCCGAAATGTCAGTAGAACCGTCAGCGGTTTTCACTGCAATATAGTCTTCTGGATTTTGCGGCCAGGTTGAAGGATCAGATGGGTCGCAGCCACAGGTCTCAGGGTCAGGCATAGCTGACGTGCCATCAATCGTGGCTGTGTTCTGATATGGCCCCTCGGTTGCAATCGCACTTGCACTACACGTAACAGATTCACCAGGTAGCAGCAGCGCGATAACGTTAGAGCCGTCACCACAATCAACGGTCAAACTTGGGTCATCATCGCTTACTGTTATGGCAGTTGCGGCAGATGTACCTTCGTTTGTGACGACATAGCTCCACGTCACCGTGTCGCCAACGGTAACCGCTTTGGCGTCGCCTGCGCTGTCAGCGTCAGATCCGTTTGTGCTTTTCTCTACCGTCAATTTATTTTCGACGCCAAAGTAGTGTGACGGGTCGTCTGCTGTCATCGGTGGATACGGCTCGCCCGTCTCAGGGTCAATTACTGGCTCATAATCGCTAGGGTCTGTTGGCCATGTTGACGGATCATCAGGGTCACAACCACAGGTTTCTGGGTTAGGTAACACTGGATCGCCGACAAGCTCAGCCAAGTTCTGGTATTGACCAGTTATCGCCGTGCCTGTGCCAGTACACGTAACAGATTCACCAGGCAACAGTAATGCGATAACGTTTGAGCCGTTACCACAGTCAACGCTCACGCCTTGTGAGTCAGTCACCGTCGCGTTTGCAACAGCAACGTTTGTTGTGTTCATCACAACAAAGGTCCAGGTAACATCGCCGTCTGTCGAAATGTATGGCCCCACAGGGTCATCGGCATCAACATCATTGGTGTATTTCTCGATGGTGAGCTCGCCTTCTGAACCATAGTAATGCGAAGGATCTTCATCGGTTACATCGTCGATAGGGTCACCGTTTTCATCGGTTGGTTCTTCAAAAGCGCTTTCATCATCTGGCCATGTTGATGGATCACTATGATCGCAATCACAGTCTTCACCAGGCAACATTGGGGTTCCAGAAACTTCACCAAGGTTCATATATTGACCAGCGGTCGCTGTGCCCGTCGCAATACAGGTTACTTCGTCTCCTGGGAGCATGAAGTCGATAACGTTATCGCCGCCACCGCAGCTAACCGTTACACCTTGTGAGTCAGTAACGGTCACATCAGCAAGCGCTGTGTTGCCCGTGTTGATAACAACATAGGTCCATGTCACCAGGTCACCTGGAGCAATACCAGGGCCAGGCGTTGCATCAGCGTCGAAACCGTTTGTAGCTTTCTCGATATCGACACTTGGGACTGCGCCATAGTAATGTGATGGGTCTTTGTCTTCAACGGTTGGCCATGGTTCGCCGTCGTCATCGTTAGGAAGAGAGAACTCATCTGGATCATTTGGCCACGTTGTTGGGTCATCAAGATCGCAATCACAGGTCGCAGGATCAGGCAACACAGGAGTGCCGACAACCGTTGCGTTGTTTTCAAACTGGCCCTCTGTCGCTATGCCAGTTGCAGTACAGGTCACAACATCGTCAGGCAGCATAAGGTCGATAACGTTGTCACCGTTTGTGTCGCCGTAATGATCGGCACAACTAATGCCTCCAGCAGGTGCAGGAATATCAGTAACCGTCACACCAGCAAGTGCAGTGTTGCCATCATTGGTCACGTCATAAGTCCATGTCACTGTATCGCCAGGAACATAGGCTGGTCCTGTTGGATTATCAGCGTCGAAAATGCCGGTGCTCTTTTCAAGCTTCACACTTGGATCAGCGCCATAGTAATGCGATGGGTCTTCATCGGTTACTTCAGGCCACGGTTCGCCGTCTTCAGCGTCAGGTTGGAAATAGACATCTGGGTCGCCTGGCCATGTTGATGGGTCAGACAAATCACAATCGCAAGTTTCTGGGTCAGGCAAATACGGATCGCCAGCCACATCACTTGTGTTAGCAAATGGGCCATCAACAGCAATGCCAGAGGCAGTACAAATAACCGTTTCATTTGGCAGCAACAAGTCGATAACGTTGTCGCCATCGGTGTCGCTGTAATGATCGGCACAGCTGATGCCGCCAATTGGTGCTGGGATATCGTTAACTGTCACGCCAACAAGTGCTGTGTTTCCATCATTAAGCACCTCATAGGTCCACGTTATTGGATCGCCAGGAGCAATCGCTGGGCCAACAGGTTCGTCAGCTTGCACACCGTTTGTACGTTTTTCGATGTCAACTGACGGCCGCATACCATAGTAATGCGATGGATCTTCGTGCTCCACATTTGGCCATGGCTCGCCTTCATCATCAAGAAGATCTTCATACAAGCCTTCATCATCTGGCCACGACGTTGGGTCATCAAGATCACAACCACAGGTCGCAGGGTCAGGCAACACTGGGTCGCCGTTAACTGTTGCGTTGTTTTCAAACTGGCCGTCAATCGCACTGCCAGTGGCGGTACATGTCACCATGTCGCCAGGCAACATAATATCGATGATATGGTCGCCGTTGGTATCATCACGGAAATCGTCACAAACAATGCCACCAGATGGTGCTGGAATATCAGTTACGGTCACATCAAGCAACGTCGTGTTGCCGTTGTTATGCAACTCATAAGTCCAGGTAACCAAACCATTTAGTTTAATAGCTGGCCCAGTTTCATCATCAGCATCGAAGGTGTTTGTTTTCTTCTCCAAATCAATGCTAGGGTTCGCGCCATAGTAATGCGACGGGTCGCTATCTTCCTCGTTCTCCAGATCTTCACCATCAGATCCGTCTAGATTATCGAACACGTCAGGATTCGTTGGCCACGTGTCAGGATCATCAGGATCACAATCGCAGGTTTCTGGGTTCGGCATATGCGGGTCACCAGAGACCGTTGCATTATTCGCAAACGGACCAGCAACAGCAGTGCCTGTCGCAGTACAAATAACCTCGTCACCAGGCAACAATATATCGATCACATTGTCGCCGTCGGTGTCACCGTTATGGTCAGCACAGCTAATACCGCCAGCAGGTGCTGGAATATCGGTTACTGTCGCAGGAACAAACGCTGTTTGTCCTTCGTTCCTAATAGTGTAGGTCCACGTTACTGGGTCGCCAGGGGCGATACCAGGGCCGTTCGGGTCGTCAGCTTGGACATCATTCGTTGTTTTTTCAATGTCAATGTCAGAACCGAGATAACGAACTTTCGCCTGGTTCACCACTTCATCGACAATCTGATCAGAAACCACTTGCACGTCGTTCACATACCAATCGCCGAGAACAACCACAATAGGAACGTCAGTAACAAGTTGAATATCAATCGACTCGCCAGCTTGCAAGTCAGAGATATCCCACATAATTTCTTGCGTGCCACCTGTACCTGCGCCAGCAGCGCCAACGTTATTGAGTGTTACCCGTGGGTCTGTCGAACTCCACGAGTTAAAGGTTAACGGCGCAGGCAAGAAGTCGGTCACCACAAGATTATCATTCGCAGTATCAGGTGCAGGGTTTGTCACCGTGATCGTCCAACTAGCTGTATTGCCAGACGACAAAATACCAAACTCTTGACGGTCAAGCGTTTTAGAAATCTCTAACGCATTTGCGCCGAGCGCAGCAAGTGACGGATCGCTAGAACGAGCACCAGTTACCGTGCCAGGCAGGGTAGAACCGTCCAAACCGAACGACTCGGCAGTAGCCCAGTTTGTCACGTTTAGCGGCGACTCTGCGCCAGGGGTAGCAGTGAACTCAATTTGCGCTGTATCGCCAGGAGCGATATCGCCAACAACCCATTCAAGGGTTTGCACGTTTGTTGTTAACGTGCCTGTTGTAGGCTCGGCAGCGGTCCAACCAGTTCCGGTCGTTGTGCCGCCGTCATAGGTCCAGTGATATGGCAACGTGTCGTCGACAGTCACGCCATAGGCTGGCGCTCCACCATCGTTTGCTACTTCAATACACCATGTATGTGGCTTGCCTTTTTCAGCAAACGCAAAGTTATTAGTACAGTCTCCAGAGTGCTTTTCCATCACAAGGTTAGGGCCAGAAAGCGGTGTCTCGGTTTCAACAACATCACCTTCATAGATGCGGTCATCGTCTTCAGGCGTTAACCCTGCACGAGCACGGTAGCTGCTAATAGACGCTTCGTTGTCGGCAGTGCCGAAGCCATCAGAAAGATAACTGTCGGTAACCTCAGCGGTGTATTCCAACGTCACTACATCACCAGGGTTCACCTGGGTGATAAACCACTGCAACTGTGGATCTATAGTCGTCCAACCGTTAGTAGTAACAGCACCAGGGAACGTCGGCGTAGCCATCACCGCGTTTTCTAACGCACCGTTAGGCGTGTCAGAAACTTCAACGGCATAGGCTGGAATTTCACCAGTGTTTTCAACCGTCACCGTATAGGTGATTGTCGAGCTGCCATCGGTCGGAGTCGCCGACGGAACAGCCACTTTATTGATTGTCAACTCTGGCTCTTCAATGTCGAGATCAGCCGTTGTTGTATCAGATGGGGGATAGGTTACATAACTTGATGGGTCAGGAATGGCGAGGGGATCGTCAAAGAGATTCTCTTCATTCGAATACCCAGTAACCGCATTTGTCAGCACGTCTTCGTCGAGAACCTGTGTGGTCCCGTCGTTATACGTGCCATCAACACGGACACGATATTTCATCGTCCAGGTATGCGGTGTTGCAGAACCTGGCATATCACCAAACCACCACGCAAGCGTTGTGGTGCCGTCTGCGTTGACAACTTCGGCCAGCTCCAACACGTCAGCAGGCGTGAAACTGCCAGGGCAGCCGCCGCTGCACGTCACACCTTGGTATGAATCAAAGGTGAGACCATCAGGAATAGTGTCTATATAGAGTAAGTCCATGTAGACATCAAACTCAGGCGCTGTCCACGACACCTCGTATTCAACAAAGTCGTTGATCGTCGCAGGGTTTGGCGTAACTGACTTTGTCGGTGTCGGCGGTGCTTTCGGATTCACAACGGTGATCTTGCCGTCGTCTTCAAAGTCAGAGTCATACCATTCTTTCACGAATGTAGAAGCATTGTTTTCCCAAATCAACAAGTTCTTTTCGTCTTTGTTAACAAGGATCGGAATGGTAATGGTAATTGTTTCACCAGGGGCGATCGAATCAAAGAACCATTCAATATGGGTACTTTCGGTATTGCCACCAGTACAAACAGACTCGCTAAAGCCAGTGCCGCCAACTGCTGTTGCATCACCACAGGTGTAACCACCATCAGCACCAAGCGGCGCTTGCGGATTGCCGCCAAGGGTTGCGGTGAGATCATCGACGATTGTTAAATCTTCGACAGGTACATCCAAACCGTTTGTGAATGTAATGGTATATTCAGGGTTTGTTTCGTCTGCAACAAAGTCATCGTCAGGAGTTTTTTCAAACGCGAGCGGGTTAGGCACAGGCGCAATCATGTCAAAAGAATCAGTTATCAGATTCGCAGGATCATAATCTGTTAACGCTTGAACGCTAACGTTGTTTTCCATAAAGTATTTCTCGGTCGAGGTTGTGTCAGGGTCACAGTCAAACACTAACGGGTCAGGAATCGCATCGTAATGAATACGGATCCAGTTCGCTTTGTCAGACGCACCCTTGTCGTAGGTGCCTAAACTTGTACTATTGGAGTAACGCTCGCGAGAGTCGACATAGCGAACATCCCACGGTGCTGAACCATCATCGCCGCCGTCTTTCTCAAAGTTCCAGCTAAGTGTCTGGCCACCATTATGGTAGGTGCCAACGTTACAGCTTGTCTCGGTTGTTGCGTCAACCGCAGGGTCAACGAGCGGAATGGCAACATCGGCAGGGGTTATACCAAGATCTTCAGAGAAGGTCGCATCAGCATAGCCTAAGTTCCAGTTACCAGAAATAATTTTGGCTGAACCAGGAACATAGCGCCAGCCATAGGGCATCTGATCAGTCAGATCGAGATCTTCGATACGTTCCATACCGTCGATACGTAAATTAAGCGCCCAAGTATATGGTTGGGTTGGATCGGCATCAAAAACATCAGCCCAAACTGCAGGGTTATCCATCGGACGATTCCACCAGCCACGATTGTTAGTCGCTATATCGTAGGTGTCACCATAATTTGTCCAACTCGTGTAGCTGTTGTAGACCGTGCCAAGCATATAGCCACGAAGATTCCACGGATAGCTAAACGGTGTCACTGCTCGTGAAGGAGGTTGTAGTAAATCGGTGTATGCATCTGGTTGCTGATTCATCCAGTAATCACCAGCGTATGGGTCACCGAAAGTCTGTGGTGGGTTATAGGCGGCACTGGCTTGGAAAGATGCATTGGCAGCATATTCATAGCCACATGGCAAACGGCGGAACGGCCACAAGTTAGTTACGCCACATTCTGTAGGGTCTGTGAAAACGTTAGGAAACGGGTTCGCATCAACAGAAACATCACGATCTGCTGGGAATGGGAACTTAGAAACCTGCACAACGCTGTCATGGAACATCACTTCATCATGGGCGCGAATTTCTTGCCCCAGTGGTGTGCCGCCAGGAGCGTCAGTCCACGGCTGGAGGACCGCATCATTACGCCACATACCGTTCACTTCCCACGTGCCCGAGGCAGCATCATAGGCATCAGCGCCAGTTGGTTGATCGGTCCAACCGTCGATGCGTAGCTGATGGGTTAACGTTTCGCTTTGATTCGGTCCGATCGCTAAATTCCACTCAACAGGGTAGGTATTAGGAGCCGACGTTAAACCAGGGTGGCTGCCTGTATTGACACCAGAAATATCACAGGGGTATCGCACTACCGCAGGGTCATACGGATCGTCAACGCCAGCTACACCACTAATTGCTGTTTTGTAGCGGACAAGGCCGTGGTAGGCGCGAGCGCCAAGAATACAGTCAGTTAGCGGCGTGTCAGTGATTGTGATATCGTAGGCATCAACAGGCGACGCGTTTGTCACGGTGATTTCACACGACACGTTCGCGGTGCCGACGGGAGTCGCCGCAGGGTTCGCATCGTTTGTGCCTCCGAGGCCTTTACAGTTTTTATCCATCGTGATTAATGGGTATGCAACTGTGACAGACTCATCAGCGGTCGCCAATGAAGCAGAAGAAGAAACTTCGTCGCCCCATGCTTGACTTGGCAACGTTTCCCACGCATCGTCGCCGAGACCATCCCATTGGGCCATCACATCGTTATCAGAAGCAAACGCTCTAATCTGCACCTGGTTTGTATGTTCAACTTGGCTGAGCTCTTGAAACCAGTAGCTTGTCACGTCATCAAAAAGCGGGTCTGTTGCGCCGCCAGGCACACCAGTTGGCCACAGATCAGCGATGCGTTGACGCTGCTCAAGAAGTGTCGGCGCTTCAACTGCATAGGTTAGACGAACAACACGGTCTTGATTTTCTGGGTCAACGTCAATATCGCCGAGGTACCAGCCAGCCGCACCGTTATTATCACGTGTGTACTGGTCAGAACTGCTCAGCGGCAATGACGCCGCATCGCTATGAAGCAGCGGTGTCATCGGTACCGCATCGATAGTATCAGCTGCACTTGAACAGCCAACCACGCAGTTATCAGTTAAGTAGTCATCGAGCTGCATTTCAGCAGGGCTATAAAGCCAATGCCCATAATAAAGCTCGCCAGCAGCAACAGGCCCTTGTGCGCCGACAGATACAGGGAAAATAGTTTGGTTTAAATGTAAGTTGCCAAGATCTTGGAACGTGTAAGGTGCTGGATCCCAGTTGCGGTGATTATTAATTTCGTCATAGACAATCACGTCTTTGCCGCTGTAGCCAGCAGGAATTGTCACATCAACGGTATAGGTAAAGGTGTCGCCGTAGGTGCCGTCGTTTTTGTTGACACGCTTTTTAATACTTGGCTGGCCTGAACCTTCAGTTAACATGGCGCCAGAATCTTTTCTAGTACCAAAATCTTCAGTGTTCCAACTAAAACCGTTTACCACAAATTCGTTTGGATACGGCGGGTCGTCAAGTGCGATCACAGGCACGCGAATAACATGTCGAGTGTCGCTGCCGCTTGCGAGCGGATCATTTGCAATACCATACGGCAGTGGCGGAGGATCCCACGTAATGACAGTATCACCGTTGTTTTGAGCTACAGAACTGGTGAAGTAGTCCTGCAAGTCAACATCGCCGTCGCCATCGTTATCGTTTGTCCAGGTAGACGGCACGACATCTATTGTTGCTTCTGCATAGTTAGGGTCGCCAACAGGCAAGTCGCCAGCATACATAAGGCCATCAGGTAGCGTGTCGACAAAATTGCCAGCCATACCAGCTTCGTCAGGAACCTGAATATACATAACAAATTCGTCTGCTTGGCCAGGCGCTAATTTAACTGCATCTTCAACATCAGGTGTTTTCCATACACGTGGAGGAGGTCCACCTGGACAACCGTGACGGTCTTTTTCTACAAATTCCCACGGTTCGCCGACGTTGTTACCACGATCGGTGTTGCCAGCAGCATCTTCTAGCGTTAAGTCAAACCAGATAGTTGCGCCACCTGGTTCAGTTTTCACAACGTCAATCAACAAGTCATAATGTGGCATAAAATCAGCTTCAGTTGCATGATTTGGGCTATGCGGGATGTCTTGCAATGAGGTGTTCCACACCAAGGTGTAGGTGCCTGGCTGTACCTCATCAAGAATCTGATCAGGTGCAGGGAACGGTGAATACGTTGTATAGGTAGGGTCGCCAGCGCCAGGGCCTGTGCCTTGCGTGCCGAGGTAGGTAAACTTATCTTGAATCGTGACACGAAGCTCTGGATTGAAACCAACGCCAGCATCAGGGAAACCGTCGCCGTCATTGTCAACAGTTGGGTACGGCGTGAGTGTTAAATCGCCATCAGGGTTACCGTTCACATCAAATCGGTCGCCGTTGCCAGCTTTGACCCAGAACTGCACTTCAGATCCGACGGGCGCTTCGGGTAATATGTCAGCGCCGCCGACACAACTCGCGTCGACTTCTGCCACAGGGGTGAATGCGTAGAGTCGAGAAATAGTTTGACCAGTCGCGTATTGATTACCGCCTTCGTTCGCTGCTTCAAAATATTCACTCGTTGATGCGCGGTTCAAAATGATCATCGGATCTTGATTTTGTGTTGACTGTTGCGCATAAAAATCGTCGTTGTCAACCGTGGTCGCATCATAAGTGATAACGATCTGGCCGCCAATACCAGCACCTGCTGGGCCGTCAGGATCGCCAGCAAGAGGGCCAGCAAATTCACACTCTAGATTGTCGCCGCCGCCAACAGCGATAAAGTTACAGGTCACACCAGCAGGGGTGACATTCAATGACGACTGGTCGATGTTCGCAAATGGTATGCCGCCAGGGTTCGCTAAATCGTCTTGAATGTCAATACTAAACGCTGGGCCAGAGCCGACATTGGTGACAATAATTTCATATTCAAATGACTCGCCAGCACTGATTTCAGTGACTGGGTCTCCGTCTTCGTTATAGACTGTTTTTTCAAAGTCGAGACGGGGCGTGACAATGTCGATCTCGGCAGGGTCTTTGGGATAAACACGGTCGTAATCAGCTGGGTCTGGGAAACCAGCTGGCGCGCCAGCAACAACGTTGCCAGATCCGCCAGGCACAGAACCATCTCGGTTGAAGATAGGTTTTGCTGTATTTATAAGTGGTTCTGAGAAACCGTCGATAATTTCGTCGCCAGAGTCAAAGTTTTTCTCAACTTCAACACGGAACGTTAGACGATAGACCGATGGTGTTTCGCTAGGATCTGGTGGCGTGTCGCCGAGGAACCAGCCAAGTTCGGTCACGCCGTTAAGGCCAGGGTTTTGTCCAACATAGACACCGCCTTCAGATGCAGGACATGGTCCAGATACACAACTGACGGTCCAACCGCCAGCGCCAGGGATAGCACCAATCGCAGGTTCGTTGACGAGCGTCAACCCGTCAGGCATTTCGTCCATGATCCACAAGTCATAGTTCCATAACGTTGAGCTTGTTGGTACGGTCACATCGATAGAAAAGTCGAACTGTGCACCAGGGGCACCTTCCATAACCTCAACACCAGGGTGGATATCAACCGCTTCAACGGTTTTGCTAATTGACGGGCCAACTTCGACAGGAATGAGTGTGTACTCACCTTGGGCTTGATGTACCGCAGGGTCAAAGGTGATGTTAGGGTTTGTTACATCAACGGTGTTTACACGAGTCAAGTTGCCATCAGGAGGATCTTCTCCATTGTGCGCAAATGGAATGGTAATACGCACTTCGGCACCAGGTTGTAGCTGGCCGAGTGTAAAGTCAACTTGTTCGGTATAGCCAGGCAACGTTGCAGTGCCAGATGCAGCAGAGTTATCAACAAAGGTGCTCGGCACCTGACCAATCCACAAAATGCCTGTGCCAGGGTCTTGCGGCAAATATTCAAACGGTTCTGGCATAAGATCATCAACAACAAGACCACCAATAGGAACGGTCGAGGTGTTTTTGATGATAACTGTCCACGCGCCGTAGTTAATTTCTGATGGGAAATCGACGGTACCGTTTTCATCGACATCAGCCGACCAGTTAATGGTCGCTCCAGCGCCAATTGCTGGACCTTTTTCTACTTCATATTCTGGGGCGACAAGTACAAGATCGGCTGGGTCTTCATCTTCATAGGTGGAACCAGCTTGGCTTTGATTATCGGTAAGATCTTCCCAGGTGAGCTCGGCTACGTTTTCATAGGTGCCAGGTTCAATTGGTCCGCAAACTTCGATGTAGGCCTCAAAGGTGACAGAAGCGCCAGGGGCGAGCGGGTTGTCGAGCGACCAGACACCAGGCGCGGTTTCAGTTACGCCAACAGCGCCACTATCTAATCCGCCAGCAACTGTACATAAACTTGTTGGCGGCACGTCAGTAACTATGGCGTTGTATGCTGTTGTGTTAGAAACGTTTGTCACGGTGAACACAAACGGGAACTGTGTGCCGATTGAGTTGGCTACGCCTGTTGTCGCTTCAGGCGCGGGTGATTTTTCGATAGTTAACTCTGGGTCTGGTATTTCAAGCGGTACGGTATCGCCTGGATTCTCTGTATAGGTTGCGCCGAGGTCGTCGCCATAACTGGGAATAGAGATAGCGTTATCAAGATCTCCGTTTTGTGTCGGCGTTGCTTCATAGGTGATGGTCTCGGTGCCAGTGAACGCAGCTAGCGGCCCAGGAATAGTGATTGTCAACGTGGCTCCATCCCAGGTACAAGTAGGAGCGCCACAAGGGTTTCCGCCGACGGTAATGCTGGCAGGGTCAATGTCTATCCCAACGGGGGTGTCAACAACGGTCAGGTTTGTCGCGTCGCGAGAACCGACGTTTGTGATTTCAGAGGTATAGGTTGCGATGTCGCCGATTTCATAATCCCATTGTTCGCGGGTTTCGTCTGCTTCAACACCGTCGGTGGTCGCAACGGTTTTGTCTATCTCTAGAATCGGGCGGTCATAGATAACAATATCGCTGGTGCTTTCTTCGCCATCATAGCTAGGAGGGCTAGCAGTTGATGGGTTCACATCGCCGATGCGGTCAACGGTGTTCCAGTTGAGACGAAGATCGTTTTCGAATTCATCGAAGAAGACAACCTCGTCGCCATTCGCATACGCTGGATCAATCTGTGCGGTATAGGTGAGCACAAGTTGGCGAGGGTTAGGATCGAGTGGGATGCTGTTGGGATACCAGCCGATGCCGGTGCCACCACCAGCAAACACGGTTTGCGTTAATGGAGGGATGCCAGCTGGACAGTTAGCGGTGGCGGGTAGACAGGTTGCTGAGTCGTAGCTGATAAATTGCAGCCCGTCAGGAAGGTTGTCAAAGATCGTAAAGTTCTCATACGTTGAGTTCGCTGGAATATCGATCGTCACAGTGTATTGAAAAGGCAGGTCGGTACCTGTGCGTTCAATATTTGCTTCTTTAGAAACAGTTGGCGGTTCTGAGGCGACAAAAACTTCCGCGTCGTCATCGGCGAAGTTGTCGACGGTGGTGTTGTCGTCGCTGCCATCAGGAAGATACGAGAAACCAACGTAGGCACTGTTGACAAGTGAATCTGACGGATCTAGGCCTGTGGCTATTTCCATCTCTTCGGTGATAGTCACATCGTTGCCTGGCAAAATATCGCCAAGGGTATAGGTGACTTCTCGTGTTGTCGCATCCCAAACACCACCGCCTGTTGTTGTGCCACCGTCTGCGACGGGGTTGCCTGCTGCGTCAAGTGGAATCAAACCAGCTGGAACGCTGTCTACCACAATCACGTCACGTGCTGGTGCGACTGCTAACGAACCATTCGTTGGGTTGCTTTGTGGCACCGTGATATCTAGATCATATTCAACAACGTTACCTGCGTTATAGACATTTGCAGGTGCCGTTGTTTTTGCAATTTCGATGTATGGTTCAACAACTGCAACGGCGCTTCTGATTCGGTCAGTGTCACGGTTTGATGGGTCGGTCGAAACGCTGGCGAAACATTCGCCGCCGTCGTGCACATCGCCCCATGTTTCACCTGTCGGAGGAACTTGCGCACGGTAGGAAAGAACAAATACTTCTCCGCCTGCTGGCACGCTATAGCTGAGTTCGCCGTTACCGTTTTGGTCGGCAAGCATCATTGCAACATCGCCTGGGAAGAGCAAACGAAACGTTGGGTTGGTGCCGCTTGTGTCGGTCTCGATAACCCACTGTGTTAGGTCAGGTTGTGTGCCTACGACCCAAGGTTGTGATACTGCTGCGGTAAAAGGGTTAGGCGATCCGCCTGGTGCAATCGCAAAGTCGACGCTAGCCATGTCGACGTTGAGATTTGATGGCAGCACAGTCAGTTCCATACGGGAAGAGAAATAGGTTGACCCGTCTGGGCGCTGCAAAATATCTTGAAAAATATCACCTTCGTCGAAGGTAACCTCTTGGGTGAAGTTGACCCATTCGCCAGCGACAGCACCTTGCACACCAGACTGTGTGACAGTTTCTGGCGTTGCATCGGGCCTTGCGAGACAGGCCTGAGTCAGGTCTTGCGTCGCTGGATTAGGATCAGCTGACGCTGTTTGCAGCGGCACTAATGCCGCTGCTAAGATCAGCACCGCAAAGAGCGGGCGGATCATAAATGGAACGTTATGGATTGCTTTTTTTACAGTTAACACAGTCTGCCTTTGGCTATAGGAAGGTGACCCTCCCGACCTTTATCGGCAAAAGTGCTATTTTTTGTAAGCTAAAAGCCTTATTTTTTTAAAGGGGATGTCTATTTATTCTACATCCCTCAGTATTCCCGCTCCGCTTGGGGCGTGTGCACGCAGCTTTTTAGCGGTTTTCTGGTCAAGTCGTTCAGCAGAAAAATGATACATAGAGATGTCTTAAAGAATTTTTTCGCGTAATCTTATCCATGCAATAGTGGCTGTAAAAGTTCGACGTACTTGCCACGTGAAATAGTTTTTACTCCTAGTGTTTTAAGATGTGGAGTGGACCACTGGGTATCAACAAAAGTGGCGTTCGTTGAGGATTGTAATTTCTCGACAAGATGAAGTAACGCCACCTTTGATGCATCTGTTTCATGGTGAAACATTGATTCGCCTGCATAGAAGTCGCCTAGTTTCACGCCGTAGAGACCACCAGCGAGTTGCGACGTTTCACTATTCCAAACTTCTACGCTAAACGCTGCACCCAGGTCAAAAAGTTTTTTGTATGCCACAACAAATTCGTCGCTGATCCAAGCGCCATCACGTGAAGGATCTGCACAGCATTTCATGATTTCAACAAACGATGTGTTAAACGTGACGCGAAATTTTTTGTCTGATCGTCGAAGCGAACGGCTTGCTTTAAAATCATGAAGAAAAAGAACGCCTCTTTCAAGAGGGGAGAACCAGCCGATTTCTCCTTCGAGTGGCATAGGAAAATAGCTGGCTGTGTATGCTGCAAGCAGCGTCGCTGGTTCAAGATCTGCTCCCACAAAAGCAAGGTCATGGTCATCATGAATCTGGTCGACGCTAGGAAATTGCCATCGGCAAACAAGCTCGTCTTTGTCCACGGCTACGCTGTGGTGGTCGCGCCTTCAGCTGAAGTTGTCGCTTCTATAGTCGTGTCTGTCGTATCGCTTTCAGCCAAACTTGCTGCGGTTGTTTCGGCGTCTGTACTTGGGACAGCTGAAACACTTGGACCTGTAGAATCAACAACAGTAGGAATTGGTTCCAGGTCTGTTTGTTGCGGCTCGTCACTGCCACCAGTTAAAGACAGTAGCCAAAGCACAAAACCAATAGCGACAACAACGATTACACCGATAATAATTTGTTGTTTGCGTTTGCTTTTAGCCTCAACCTTTTGCTGCTCTTCTTTGCGAAGTTGGCGGTTAGCTTTTTGTCGTTCTCTTTTTTGACTTCCCACGGTCATCTAATCTAGCAAGTAAAAACCTTATTGGTTTGCATAGTCTCGTGAGAATCTTTCTAGATGATTTATTCCAAGTCTTCTTTCTCAGTTAAACACCTGTCTTTCCCAGCTACGCCCCGTCATTCCCAGCTACGCCCCGTCATTCCCAGCTACGACTGGGAATCTAACCAAGGAGAGATCCCCAATCAAGTTGGGGATGACGTGATCAAGTTGGGGATGACGAGATCAAGTAGGATGACTGGAACAAGTGGGGATGACGTGATCATGCGTAAATAAAATCAATTTGAAACGGGTTTCTATTCGATCAAATATTAAGAAAACGTTAAGAGCGCATCCGATCCTCAAAACGTTGCGTAGTATCATCTGAAGTTAACCACAAAAGGATATTCAAATGAAAAATGTACTACGTGCTTCTGCACTTCTAGTAGCTCTAACAGTTGCGGGTGCTGCATGCGCAAGTGACGATCCAGAAACAACAGACGATGGTGCAACAACTGTCGATGCTGGCGACGATACAGCAACTACTGTTGACGGTGACGCTATGGAAGACGGTGACAAAGATAAAGAAGGCGACGCTATGGAAGATGGCGACAAAGACGCTGCTGCTGAAGAACCAGCAACCGTTGCAGCCATCGTTATTGATTCTGAAGATCACACAATTCTTGAACAAGCGTTGGCGAAAGCTGAACTTGTAGAAACTCTTGAAGGTGACGGTCCGTTCACCGTATTCGCTCCAACAGATGCAGCGTTTGAAGCATACCTTGCAGAGGCTGATATTGAAGCTGCTGATCTTCTTGCAAGCGAAGACCTTGCTAAAATCCTAACTGGTCACGTTGTGGCTGGTCCGGCAATCAAAGCTGAAGCAATTACAGAAACAGCTCAAGAATTAGACACTGTTGCTGAAACAAAAATTGAAGCGGTTATCACTGACGGTAAAGCTACAGTAGGCGGCGCAGAAGTAAGCACCCCTGATGTTGTTGCGGGCAATGGTATCGTTCACGTTATCGACAGCGTTATTCTCCCTGCTGCTGAGTAATACTAGTAACTACTACGTAACTAGCAATACACGAAGACCGCTTCTTTCGAGGCGGTCTTCGTCGTTTTGGTTTACGAAATCTCTAACGCAACAATATTTTGGGTAGGAGCTGAGACGTAGCTTCTGCGTTCTTTCTCGGTTAAACCGCCCCAAATACCGTGACGCTCATTGATGTCAACCGCATATTGTAGGCACTTGTCACGCACTGTGCAGGTGGCGCAAATCTCTTTAGCCCGCTGCTCGCGACGTTTCTTATCCTTGCGTCTTTCCAGACGTACCGGAGGAAAGAAAATAAACTGGTTTGGTCCGCGACACGCAGCTTGCATGTGCCAAAGTTCTTCTGCTCGATATGCACTCACGTAATCCCCTTCCGTGCCCGAGTGATACTAGTACACTTGTTGTCGCTTCGACAAGAGCAGGGGGTCAATTACCTCAGGAGGAAGTCTCTTTAGGGCATCTTTAAAAATTGTATATACCCTCGGTATTTCTGCTTCCCTCGGGTGCTTAACTTCGATCTCTGTAATCTTTTGCGGCACCTTCTAACGGTTCGACCTCTAATGTGAGATGGTCAATACCTGTTACCTTTATCGCATCGCCTTCACGTATTGGCGTCGCACGGTTGGTGATCGCAAGCCAAGGAACGTCGTTAACAAGCACTGTCCCTTTGGGGCTTATAGCCGTTTGTGCTTTGCCGTCATGGCCAATCATCCAGCTGCGGCCGATTGTCGGTGTCGAAAATCTTGTACGAACCATCGACGGCATCGCCGTATAGACGTAAAGGGCTGCACTCACTAGGCCAATAACTAATGTTATTTTCGACATTGACATGTCGTCGAAAAGAAAGACAGACCCTATGGTAAAAGCGGCGAGCCCGATAATTGAATAGAAACCTGGCAAGTTTGTTTGTATATCGATCGCGAATAGAAATAGCGCAATAAAAATAAGTACTAGCGCCCACGTATTGATAGGCAACAAATAGAGGCCATAGCAGCTAAGAACAAAAAGTCCTGCACCTAGAAGCCCTGCTATGCCAACACCGGCAGTGTAAAATTCAAAGAGGAGCAGGCCTAAACCGAGAAATAAGAATAAATAAGCTATTTCAGGGCTAGCCGCTGAATGAAAAAACTGTGGGCCAATAGGAAGCGAAGAGGTTTCCGCCACGGTCGTCGGCCGTATTTCGGCACTGCCTGTTGCGTTAAGGCACGTTATGGTTTCATATTTGTCAAATGTAATTAAAAACTGTTTAATGCTAGGGTTGCTTCGTGGTCCGACAGCTATTCCAGCTGTAACTGCTTCATCGCCGTTAAGAGAGCCTTCAAGTAATGCTGGGTTTAACGGTTTTCCAAAATTTTCTTCGAGGCGAGGTTCTCCCACGTCGCCGATCGCCGAATCTGGCGTGACCCCTACTTTGTCAACCACACGGGCAAGTTCAGCGACACCCCCTCTTGCTTGAGCCCTGTTTTGGCCTACCCAAAGACCAGTTTCTAAAGGGCTATCTAGCAGACGTTGCGCAAGGTTTTGATATTTCTCTTGTGAAAGAACAGAACCTAGGCTGTCAACTTTAAGAACAAAACCCGCCGAGTTGCCGTGATTCTCTGCATTGTCTAGACGGTCAAGAATGTAGGTGTATGTCACATCATCAAGAAGGCCTGATGTTATCGCAATATGGATTGTTCCACTGTCTTCGGAACTCTCGCCCTTGGCCAGAGTGTCGCAGTTTACAACTTCGTCTTGCGCTGCCACAGGTGTTGCGAAAGAGAATAGCGAAACAAAGATAAAAGAAAACGCAGCAACAAGTAGGCCTACGTTTTTGTGACTTCTATTTTTCACTGATGCCGCCGATGAATTTAGGTGGAGCTCGTAGAGCTTTGTTTTAAAGCCTCTTCTGCTTCTTCTAACGAATCAGCCACAGGCACAATACGATCAAACCCAGTGGTGTGAAGCAGGCGAGTCAACGCAGACCGGCTGCAAGCAACAGCGACCGCACCGTCGGCTTCTCTCGTGCGGCGAATGCCGCCGATAAGAGCGCCAAGACCCGCAGAATCCATGAAAGGTACTTCGGAAAGATCTATAAGCAAGTGACTTACGTCAGATTCAGCCAGTTTTGTTAACGCTTCACGGAACGCAACAACTGTATAGGCGTCTAATTCGCCTGTTGGCTGACACAACGTATAGTTTTCTTTTTCTTCTATGTTTATTTCTAGCACTTGGCCCGTCTCCTTTGTTGGTTTGGGCAGTGCTATTATACTAGCGTCGAATTTGTGGTAGGGGTCGACAATATTTGCCCATAGTCTATATTACTGTGAAAACTATTTTATTAGCCACTGATTCGAGCAGCATTTTTGCCGATATTGATTCTGCTTTAGCAAGTGAAAACATTTCTGTGCTTCGAGTCAAAGCAGGTAGCGATGTCCTCGGTGCCGTGAAAGATCACAACCCCGATGTTGTTTTGCTTGACATGCAAATAGGCAATATGGGTGGCATAGCATGCTGTTTAGAGTTGCGGCAAGAAGAAGGTGCGCAGCGTCTTGAGCCTCGACCTATCGGGCTGCTGCTCGATAGAGAAGCCGATAACTTTCTGGCGCAGCAAGTTAAGGCTGATGGCTGGCTGCAAAAACCATTAACGTCACTACGGTTGCGTAACTTCTTTAAAGAGCTTAGCGGTGTGTCGTTTAATTAATTGACGGGTTCAAAACCGCTAGTACTGCCAGGTAGTGACAGTTTCTCCTCCTAGTCAAAATCTCAAATACCTCGCCATAACCACGCCACTATTTAGACGACACACTAGTTTATGGCTGACAGTAGAATTTGAGTCGAACGCAGGCTCGTGTCGATAAAGCTGTGTAAAGTCACAGCTTTCTGCTGCGTAGCTAGCTGCCGCAGTCAGCGGTGAATCATGCTGTAAACTATTTTTATGAGAAAAACCCTTGTTCTTTTTGCCCTTTTCCTCGGTATCGCCGCAGCTTGTTCAAGCGGCAAAGACGCTATCACTTCAGGAAGCGATGATGCGGAGACAACCGAGTCGCAAGACGGAACTGTTCTGATTGACAGCGGTGACACGCTTGCTGACGAAAACAAAAATGCTAGTTCTTCAGACATGTCTGATGGCAGTGCATCTTCTGACAGCTCGAACTCAGCTACTCCTGTAACTACTAGCACTTCATCGGCTGGGCAAGATAGCAAGTCGCCACCAACGACTCAGCCGTATCAAATTGGCGCAGCATCTGGACAAACCATGGCTGTGGTTGGTGTCGACTATAACGATACGCTCAATTTCCGCACAGACCCTAATCCAAGCGCATCGATCGTGGTCTCAGTGCCTCCGCTTGCAGACAATCCAGCTATCGTTTCGCAAGGCCAAGGGGTGCTAACCAACAATGGTGCATGGTGGAATGTGGAAGTTGGCGGCACGCAAGCATGGGCTAATGTTACTTTTCTCGCTTCGCTAGGGACGTCGCTTCCGATTAGCAATGAAATTACGCCGAAATTGCCATCACAGCAGGCAGCGTCAGCAGAACTATTAGTTAAAGCAGTTGCTGGCACTCGCACAGGCGATTTGGTGAAAACGACGATAGTGCAACAACCAGAAGCAAGCGATGCCATAGGCGGCGAAGTTATCTTTGATGTAACAGGCTACCTCGATGACTCAGTGCAAGGGGAGCGTATCGCAATGCAGTACAAATTTGTATGGGACAACCCGACGTCTGCAAATCGTAGCGTTATCGCATATGAGTTTCTTTCAGCTTCTTCTCAAGCACTGTGCAGCCGAGGAACTCTAAACGGCGTGTGTGTCTAGATAGTTTATTCCAAGGTGTTTGTATCGCATCATCCCCAACGTAACCCGTCATCCCACTTGATCTCGTCGTCCCCTACTTAGTCTTGTCATCCCACTTGATCTCGTCGTCCCCTACTTAGTCTTGTCATCCCACTTGATCTCGTCATCCCCAACTTGATTGGGGATCTCCTTGGTTAGATTCCCAATCGTAGCTGGGAATGACGGTGGTGGTAGCTGGGAATGACGGTGGTGGTAGCTGGGAATGACGTTGGTGGTGGCTGGGAGTGACACGTGTTTAGCTGAGAAAGAGGACTTGGAATAAACCATCTAGCGTCTGAGCAGCTTTTGTTTCAACCAGCGCCACGGGATAAACCGAGGCGTCTGTTTCATATGTCGCTCGTAGTCTTCGTATCTTTCGCAGAGTTGGTTCTCTTCCCAAATAGCCTTTTGGTTAAAAAAGACAGCAGTCGCCACGCCGATGAAAACATGGAGCCAACTGCTGGACAATACAACAAGCCCAGCAACCGCAAGTAGAACGCCGCTATATATAGGATGGCGTACAACTTGATAGAAGCCGCCAGTTCTGAGCTGGCCATGTTTGCGAGGCACAGGCGTTGGTGTTAACGACGAGCCAAGGTGTAGCGCTGCGATAGCCATGACAATAAAACCTGCGATAGTGCAAATTCGTCCAACCAGAACAAGCCAAGGTTGCATTGGCCAGTCATCGCTGCCTGGAAGCAGCACAAGCAAACCGATCGCTATGAACTGCACCGTAACGTAGAGCCAGCCAACTATAGTGCGGCGGGCCCTGTTTGTGTCACTGTTCATAGCTATGATAGTAGCTAGTTATAGAGGGCCTAACACGTTTAGAATGCTTTGTGAATACGACGGCGGTTTTGTGAATTTGAAATGCGGGTATACCTCTAGCAACGGTTCCATCACAAAATCTCGCTCAGTCATGCGTGGATGAGGAATCGTCAGCCCAGGTTCGTGAAGCTGCTCGTCACCATAGAGAAGAATATCGATATCTAAAGTGCGTGGCCCCCAACGAACTTCTCTTTTTCGGTCAGCTTTTTGCTCGATGTCTTGACAAAAAGCGAGCAAATCTTGTGGTGAAAGATGTGTGGACGCTTTCACCACAATGTTATAAAAGTTAGCCTGTTGCGGACCGCCTACGGGTTTGGTTTCATAGAGCTGAGAAATAGCGACAGCGCCTGGAAATTGTCCCACTGCTTCCCTAAGAAATGCTCGACGGTTGCCGATGTTAGAACCCATAGCTAAAAAAACTTGCATAGTGGCAGCCTAGTGGCGAGCTGCATCGTATCGGTGCTCTCAACTGCTAACGGCCAATGTATTGTTAACCCCTATTAGACCTGCATGTCAGAACTGACTATGATAGCCAAACCTGAAAGGAGATAGATGTCATCAGAAAGTTCAATAAAGGTGCGCGATGAAGCGTGGAGCGGCAGCGACAATTTCTTAGCAAAGGCTTTCGCTCGTCCAATGGTTAAATTTGTTGCTCAAGAAGCGGCCTCTGGGGTGCTACTTCTTATTGCGACAGCCATAGCGCTTTTTTGGGCAAACAGCATATGGAGTGACAGCTATCATCATCTTTGGGAAACAAAACTGACGCTTAAACTTGGCGACACAAAAATTTTAGCGGAGTCGCTAGAACACATTGTTAACGATGGATTAATGGTGCTGTTTTTCTTTGTCATAGGTCTAGAAATTAAATCGGAAATAACGACAGGAGATTTGCGAGAACCTCGGGTTGCTGCACTGCCAGTGATGGCCGCAATTGGTGGTATGGTCCTCCCAGCTCTCTTTTTCGTTGCTATAACTGCAGGCAACCCAGGGGCTAACGGTTGGGGTGTCCCTATGGCTACTGATATAGCTTTTGCTTTAGGGGTGCTGGCTTTAATGGGGCCGCGTATTCCGCAGAAACTAAAACTGTTTCTGCTGACGTTAGCTATTGTCGACGACATCGGCGGCATTTTAGTAATAGCTATCTTTTATACAAACTCTATTAATTATCAGTGGCTTTCTGTGGCGCTTGCGTTGCTTATGGTCGTCATAATGTTGAAACGTTTCCGTGTCTGGTATCTACCTGTCTATATTATTTTGGGGATCATCATCTGGTATGCAACGCTAGAATCTGGCGTACACGCTACTATTGCCGGGGTCATCTTAGGATTGTTGACCCCAGCAAAGCCGCTGTTGGCGAAACGTACTTTTGAAGGTCTTGAAGATATTGTCAGCGGCGAGGTTATCGAATCTGAAGAAGTCAAAGAAATTGGATGGTTAACAAGAGAGTCTGTTCCAATGACAACTCGTCTCGCCCATACACTTAGTCCTTGGACTTCGTTTCTGGTGATACCACTTTTTGCATTAGCTAACGCAGGTATCACCTTTTCTTCCGAGTCTGTAGGCAAAGCGTTAGACTCACCTGTCGCATGGGGAATTGTCGCTGGTTTAGTGGTCGGTAAACCGCTAGGAGTTTTTGTTGCTACCTATCTGGCTGTTAAAACAAAGCTGGCTTCGCTGCCTGAAAACGTCACGTTTCTTCATGTTCTCGGCGGTGGCGCAGTGGCAGGTATCGGATTTACCCTGTCGTTATTCATAGCGAAATTAGCGTTTGTGGATGATGAAGGTAAACCGCTGCCGATTTTAGACGCCGCAATATTTGGCGTGCTGGTGGCCTCTATTGCTGCTGCGATTATCGGTTGGCTAATTCTACGCGCCTGTAAACCAGTCGATGAAAACGCAACTACACATACACATTGATTTATCGGCGGAGGCTAACGCTAACTTCTGGACAAAGACTTACTAAGCGCTCTTTCATGCGTGGGTGCGTCACGCTGGTTTTTGTGAAGTTGCAGTTGAACTGTGGGAAACGTCCAGTTAATTTCATGTCGCCACAGTCTGCTAGTCCTCGAAGGCATTGGGACTCTAGAGAATTGTAGATGTCTCGCCACACTTGTTGCCTGCTGACGCCTGCCTTGAGTTTTTGAACCCATTCATCGTCGTCATAAAGCGCTTCAGGTCGCAGGAGGCAGTCCCAAAAAAGCTTTTCGATGTAGCTAAGGTCTGAACCGCTATGTCTGGTGTAGCTTGCGCAAGAAGCAGGAGTATTTCGTGTAGAAACATACATAGCTCCTGTCACTATTTTGCCATCACGTGTGCGGACAGTTGTTTGAACAGGTGTCGTTGTCGTAAGAGCGGCTGTTGTGGACGGCGCAATTTCTAGTAAAAAGGTTTCTTTCGGTAAGGTAGAAATTGTGACGGAAGGGACTATATCAGCTGGCGTCATTGTTGTGGTTGAAAGAGACAAGAGTTCGTCTGTCTGTATGGCGTTAGCCTGGTGATCTACAGCCAAAAGTGAGGATTCTGCTGCGGCTAAACCGCTTCGTCCTTTTGAATCAGAGCTTTCATCGCCGCATGCTGTTGCAACGATAAAACATAAAACACATAGAAAAAACTTGGATCTTTCCATGCAAGTTAGTTTAAAGGATAAACAAGTTTGTTGATAATCGGGTTGAAAATAGCGCGAGCCGAGCCTGGTTTGCTTTAGATCTCGAAAGTGACGCCTTGGGCTAGAGGAATATCGTTTGAATAGTTGATAGTGTTTGTCGCGCGACGCATATAGCTTTTCCACACGGTGGAGCCTGATTCTCTGCCCCCTCCTGTGTCTTTGTTGCCACCAAACGCTCCGCCTATTTCTGCGCCAGAGGTGCCAATGTTCACATTCGCAATACCACAATCCGAGCCGCTCGAAGCTAAGAAAAGCTCAGCCTCTTGTATGTCTTTTGTGAAGATACTTGATGACAAGCCAGCAGCAACTGCGTTATGCATCGCAATCGCCTCGTCCAGTTCACTGTATTTCATCACATAAAGGATCGGTGCAAACGTTTCTTCTAAGACAATGCCATCATGGGTTGCCATTTCAACCAGCGCAGGACGAACATACCACGTGTCTTGGTTATCAGTTTCGACTCGTTGCCCGCCAGTGACAACGCCGCCTAACAACGTTGCTTCTTTCAAGGCGTTAGTCATCATATCAAATGCGTCTTTGTCGATTAATGGCCCCACAAGTGCGTTGCTAGTAAGTGGGTTGCCAACGCTAACAACTTGATACGCTTTTTTGAGTCGAGGTACAAACGTGTCATAGATATCTTTATGTACAAAAAGTCTTCGCATTGTTGTGCACCGTTGACCAGCAGTGCCCATGGCGCCAAATGCGACAGCTTGCAGTGTCATTTCTTGGTCAGCTGATGGACAAACAATGCCTGCGTTGTTGCCGCCAAGCTCCAAAATAGCAGACCCAAAACGCTGTGCAATAAGCGGAGCGACTTTGCGTCCCATAGCAGTAGAACCTGTTGCCGAAACAAGTGGTACCGTTGGGTTTGTCACAAGCGCCTCTCCAACAGTTGCGCCGCCCATAAGCAGCGACGAAAGAGCTGCTGGGGCAGATCCAAACGTATTGGCAGCCTTTAAAAACAATGCTTGACACGCTAACGCTGACAGCGGAGCTTTTTCTGAAGGTTTCCAAACCACACTATCGCCGCAAACAAAAGCCAGGGCGCTATTCCATGCCCAGACCGCAACAGGGAAATTAAAAGCAGAGATTACCCCAACAACACCAAGCGGGTGCCAGGTTTCCATCATGCGGTGTTGCTTGCGTTCAGATGCAATCGTAAACCCATGCAGCTGCCGAGACAGGCCAACAGCAAAATCGCAGATGTCAATCATTTCTTGCACTTCGCCTTGGCCTTCAGAAATGGTTTTCCCCACTTCAATACTGACAAGCCTGCCCAGCGTTTCTTTATGCGTGCGTAGTTCTTCTCCTAACAGTCGTACTAATTCTCCCCGTTTAGGCGCAGGTACATTACGCCAAGTGAGAAACGCGCCGTGCGCTTTTGCGATGATTTCTTGCACCTGTGCATCAGATGTAGTGTCTACGACGCCAATGACATCACCAGTTACAGGCGACATGACTTTACTATCGGTGCCATTGCTAGCCGTATCATCGACACCTAACAGAGCAAGTAGCTCTCTTGTTTCCACAGTTATATCGCGCCTATCGCTATTGTTTCCCATATAGTTCGATCGGCCTGATCTTTCGCAAATAAAGAGGTATTAGCGTGGGTTAAGCCAATAGAAAGCTATGTCGATACTAACAACAGTTACTGTTCAGAAAAAGACAGTTCCGACAGATGTTAAAGAAGTCATAATATTTTCATAACAATCGTCTCCGATACTAAAGATACAACCGAAACAAGGAGAATAAAAATGAGCAAGATTCGTAAATATGGACTACCAGCAGTAGCTGTCAGCACGGCTGTAGTAGCAGGTGCATGGCTAGGTCCTATCGGTCTCGCTGGGGCTACTAACAGCGAGAGCGCAGAAAAAACAGAGACAACATCGCAAGATGAGTCGGCTGAAAAAGAAAGCAACAACGGACGTAAGGGTCACCGTAAAGCTCATCGACAAAACAAAATCGCAGCTCTCGAAGAGCTTGGTTTAGAGAAAGATACGCTTAAAGAAGGATTTGAAGAAGGTAAAACACTCGCTGAGATCGCAGAAGCTAACGGTGTTTCTACAGATGAGCTTACCGATGCGCTCACCACTGCGATACTCGAAAATATCGATAAACGAGTCGAAGAAGACAAAATTGACGCAGAAAAAGCAGCAGCATTGAAAGAAGGCGTAGCTGAAAAAGTTGAAAAACGAATAAACGTAACAAAGCAAGAGCGTCAAGAAAAGAAGCAAGCCTTCAAAGGTCTTGATGCGCAAGCCCGCCAAGAAAAACTGGACCAGCTGGTAGAAGAAGGCACGATTGACGCCGAAAAGGCTGAAAAGATGGCTGAACGCTTCGCACAACGAGAAGCAGCTGGAGAAAAAGGCGAACGCTCTGGCAAACGAGGTCACCACGGTTCTGAGAAGTCAGAAACTTCAGTTGAAGATGCGTCCGTGTAAGACATACCTACAAATCAATACAAATAACGAAAGCCAGGTTCTCTAAAACCTGGCTTTCGTCATGTTCAATTAACTAGAATCTGCTACCTAATAGCGGTTTGTGACAGGCATGCGGCGGTCGCGGCCAAAGGCACGTGCGCTTACTCGTGTGCCAAGAGGGCTTTGTCTGCGCTTAAACTCTGCCCGATCCACAAGGCGAGTCACCGTGTGTATCATGTCGGCGCTTTCTTCGTCGGCAGCAGTTGCAGCAATGATTTCTGTAGCTGTTTGGTTATTCTCAACGTAGTCAATCAGCACTGCGTCGAGTACATCATATGGTGGCAGTGATTGGTCATCTCGCTGGTCAGGTCGCAGTTCGGCAGAAGCTGGTTTTGTAATGCTGTTCTCTGGGATGCACGAGCCAGACGCCATAGTGTTGCGCCATTGTGCAAGTGTATACACCTGTGTTTTCCAGACATCTTTGATCGCAGCAAACGCACCAGCAGTGTCGCCATAAAGCGTTGAATAGCCAACAGCAAGTTCTGTTTTGTTTCCTGTTGTGATAACAAGCCAGCCGTTTTGGTTCGCGAATGCCATAAGCGTGACACCACGAATACGGCTTTGCAGGTTTTCATCTGTGATGCCTTTAACCTCGGTGCCGAAAGCTTTGAGAAGTTGATTTTCATAGCTTTTATGCATTGCCTCAATTTCGACAACGGTATGGCTGATCCCGATGTTTTCACACAGCGTTTTTGCGTCTCCGATCGAATGGTCTGACGAATACCGCGATGGCATCAACACGGCATGCACATTTTCTGCGCCCAACGCATCAGCGGCTATCACCGCAGTCAAAGCAGAATCAATGCCGCCAGAAAGCCCTAAACAAACAGTAGAAAAACCATTGTCGTGGACATAACTTTTAAGGCCTAGTTTTAACGCTTCCCAAATATCGCGTTGCGGGTCGTCTCGTGCGATGTCGTCAGCGAGGGTGTTAGCTTCAGCGCCTTTGTACCTGCTGACGAAAGAACCTGCTGGTACTTGTACTGATACCTGCAAAATCTGCTCTTGAAATTGCTCTGCTTGAGCCACGACATTGCCTGTGGCGTCGAGAACAAGCGAACCTCCATCGAAAACAAGCTCGTCTTGTCCGCCAACAATGTTCGTGTAGACAATCGGCAGCTGCGTATGCTTTGCTTGTCGCACTAGAATGTCGCTGCGCTGCACCTCTTTCGAGCGATGAAACGGAGAAGCGCTAACGTTGACAAGAACATCTGCGCCTTGGCGAGCCATTTCAGCGCAAGGGCCGTCTTCGATATGCCAAATATCTTCACATATTGATAGGCCGATGGCAAGTCCGTTTAGGTTTAAAGGTGTTGCGTCTGCGCCAGGGGTGAAATAGCGTTTTTCGTCAAAAACTGTGTAGTTGGGCAGTTTTTGTTTGTGGTAGATGCCTTGAATTTTGCCGTTGTAGCAAAGCGCAGCTGCATTGTAGATTGCGCCTGTTTCTTCATTTCTATCGATGAACCCAACGACTGCTGCGCACGCTTTCGTGTGCTCTGCAATTTTTTGCATCGCAGCAAGATTATCGGCAATAAACTGCTTCTTGAAAACTAAATCTTCAGGTGGATAGCCAGTTATTGACAGTTCACCAAAAACAGCAAGATCACAACCTGTTGCTTCGAGTTCGTCTAACGTAGCACAAAGTCGTATCGTATTTTGTTTGATTGCACCTGTGATTGGATGTAATTGACATAAAGCCGTGCGAAGAAAGGTCATAAAAATAGCTTATGCCTGCAAAGTATGCATTGGGCGTGTACTATAAATACTCCGAGACGCATACAGCGTCATTTTAAAGTTGTTTGATTATTATGAAAGTTTTTAAACGAATATATGTAGTAGGGTTTCTTCTTACCTTTTCGCTAGCAGTCTCGATGGTTGCTCCCGTCGCAGCGCAAGATAGTAGCGACATTAAAAAAGAAATCGAAAAGCTTAATCAAGAGAAGAAAAAACTAGAAGAGAAAGAAGAATCTGTTACAGGTGATGTTTCTGAGAAGCAAAAAACAGTTGAAGAGCTAACGCAAGAACTTAAAAAGATAGAGCTCGAAGTAAATGGAGTGGAAGTAAAAATAAGTTCTGAACAGGTGAAGCTCGACTCTGCGATCAGAGAAAACCAAGAAATCGAGCTTCTCATCGAACAGAAACAACAACAGATTGAAGAGGTTGAAGCAAAAATTGTTGATCAGGCTATTGCTGGGTATATCCGCCCGCCGAACCCGCAGTTTGAATCTGCAGATTTCAGCACAAATCTGCGCATGCAAGTCTTTCTTGAATCGTTAACTGGGCAAGAATTTGAAAGCGTCGAAGAGTTGCAGCGTTTAACCCTTGATCTGGCAACTGAAAAAGCTATTGCTGAGACGCTTCAAAGCGATATTGAAGAGGGGCAAGTAATCCTAGAAAAAGAAAAATCAGGGTTAGAAAAAATAAAGAAAAGTCAGGTTTCTTTGGTGCAAGAAGCTGAGTTGAGCTTGGAAGCAAAGTTGTCTGAAGCCGCTGTGTTGGCTGAGCGAGATAAAGAACTTTCTAAAGACATTCAAGATAAAACACAAGAGTTGGCACGAAGAACGGCTGTGGCGCAAAAAAAGAACCCTGCGCCTATCAATAGCGGAAATGCTCGGTTCCCATCGTCGTCAGATATTGTGCAAGTGCAAGGCATTTGGGTGCACGTCAGTATCGAAGACAGCTTTAGAAGGCTTATGAATGCTGCTGCCAGCGACGGGATTACTTTAGGTGGCTGGGGATATCGCGACAATGCTAATCAGATTCGTTTGCGTAAAAAACATTGTGGGACAAGCAACTACGCTGTGTATCAGATGTCGTCTTCTCGTTGTAGTCCGCCAACGGCTCGCCCAGGTTTCTCACAGCACGAACAAGGTCTTGCTATCGATTTTACCTACAACGGTGGATCTATGGGGACCCGTTCCAACAAGGGTTATAAATGGTTAGCTGCCAACGCCCACAAGTATGGTTTCAAAAACTTGCCGAGTGAGCCATGGCATTGGAGTACAACAGGTAGATAGTTACATTTTATGTGAAATTGTAAAGAAAATTAACGATTCTGTGACAAAGTTCTAGTTCCAAGTGTCAACTTACTTCCATAATCCTCTATAGTCAATTTTTGGAACGGTTGACGGCGCGGTCGGCTATTTCATACCGAAACTAATTTTTTGTCATATCTACGTTGCCTAACGGTGGCTGGATACGGCGGCGGAACCCCGGTTCTGATATGATTGAAAGGTTGAAATCCTTGGCTAAGGAACGCGTCGAACGAGATGAAGAAGATCTTGTCAGGTTATATCTGACAGATATTGGTCAATACCCTCTGCTTACAAAAGAGGACGAAGTCAGGTTAGCGAAAGCTATCGAAGGCGGACAAGAAGCTGGCGAAAAGCTAGAAACAGCGGTGGATTTACCCGTGCAAGAAGCAAGAGAGCTTCGACGCGCAGCCCGTAAAGGTCGCGAAGCAGAGCGTAGGTTTGTGCAATCGAACTTACGTCTTGTTGTCTCTATAGCAAAGAAATATCAGGCTTCTGGTCTGCCTCTTTTGGATTTGATTCAAGAAGGTAACCTTGGTTTGATGCATGCAGTCGAAAAATTTGACTGGCGTAAAGGCTTTAAATTTTCGACCTATGCCACATGGTGGATCCGTCAGGCTATCACGAGAGGTATAGCGAACACAGGGCGAACAATTCGTTTGCCTGTGCACGCAGGCGACACGCTCGCACGCTTACAAAAAGCCAAAGTGCGGTTAGAACTTAAGCATGGCCGTCAGGCATCTATCCCTGAACTTGCTCAAGAGGCAGAGATGACTGAGGAAAAAGTTTCTGAAGCGCTCCGGTTTGCCTCAGAGCCGCTTTCTCTTTCCGAACGACTTCGTGAAGATGGAGAAGCAGAGCTCGGCGACGTGGTGCAAGATAAATCGGCGGATTCTCCATTCGAAATGGCTGCTTCGTCGTTGCTTCCTGACGAAATAGCTCGTCTGCTCTCGCCGCTAGATGAACGCGAGCGAGAGATTCTAAAACTTCGTTTCGGTCTTGATAGGGGAGAACCTCGCACGCTGGAAGAAGTTGGTGAACATTTCGACTTGACACGTGAACGCATCAGGCAAATCGAGGCAAGAGCGATGTCTAAACTTCGTCATCCATCGTCTGATACGGGCGCCCGTGACCTGTTGGCTGTCTAGTGCGTTTCGTCTCTTAATCGACACGCCGCTAGTCGCCTAGTTGTTCACTAGCTAGGGCTACTTCTTGTAAATAACTTGATACAGTCAAGGTATGAACTTGTGGGCTGTGCTAGTCGCTGGCGGTTCGGGGACACGTTTCGGAGGTCCGAAACAATTGGCCACCTTAGCTGGCAAACGTGTTGTCGATTATTCAATAGAAGTTTTTTCGTCTTGCTGTGACGGTGTTGTTCTTGTCGGACCCTGCGAACTTGGGTCGGCTGAAGAGTTGGCGATTAACGCTGTCGTGGCAGGTGGTGAAACACGGTCAGCGTCTGTTCGTGCTGGCTTGGCAGCGTTGCCTCCTGAATGTAGTCATGTCCTGATTCACGATGCAGCTCGGCCGTTGGCCAGCAAGGCTGTTATTAAAAGAGTGACGAAATCGCTTGAAGAAGGCAACGCTGGTGTTGTGCCAGTTGTGCCGCTAGTTGATACGTTGCGGAAAAAATCGGGCGGATCTGCCGATCGATCTGCATTTGTGAGAGTGCAGACACCGCAAGGATTCGTTCGCAAAATACTAGAAGAAGTACACTGTCGTGAGGAATCGGCTACGGACGACGCTTCTTTGCTGGATCAGCAAGGTATAGATGTCGCGCATGTGGATGGCGATGAAAAAAACTTTAAAATAACAATACCGCTTGATTTAGCGGTCGCCGAGGTGATTCTGCATGGCTAATATTCGGATTGGGAACGCTTTTGATGTGCACGCTTGGAGTGATGACAGTGGCCGAACCCTTGTGTTGGGCGGTGTTGTCTTCGAAGGTGAACGCGGCTTGCAAGGTCACAGCGATGCTGACGTGATAACACACAGCTGTATCGACGCTATTTTAAGCGCTGCTGGCTGTGGTGATATAGGTGCGCTTTTTCCTGATACTAACAGTAAATGGAAGAACGCTGACAGTTTAGTTTTGTTGGAGCAAGCGGTTGCCGTTGTCGACGAAGCTGGGTGGGCAGTAAGTAATGTTGATTGCACAGTTGTAACTGATACGCCGAAGATTTCGCCGTTTCGCGAAAAGATGCAAAAAAACCTGACGCAACGAGTTGGGGGAGTCGTTTCGGTGAAAGGTAAAAGAACAGAAGGTATGCTGGACTTAATGGCTGGGATCCGATGTTATGCAGTAGCACTGCTAGAGGCAAAAAATGGTGTCTAAAAAAGTGCGTTCAAAATCACGTCCGAAACGTGCAAAGTCGACTGGTTCTGCAAAAGGGCGTAGAGGTAGCCGTCAGAATAAGCCGCAAAGTTATCGTGGAAAGAAAAACCCGAAGAGTGCAGAGTCAAGTCATCGCCGTTCTCATAAAACGTCACGTAGCACAGGTTTGGGAGGCGACCATATTGAAGGACGCCAAGCCGTTCGGGAGCTGCTTTTAGCTGGTAAAAGGCCTGTGAGTGAAGTTATTCTTTTGGAGAGTAAAGATAGCTCTGACATAGTTTCAGACATTGAACACCTTGCACAAGAAGTAGGTGTGACAGTCCGTCGTCTGCAGCGTAGTTCTTTCTTGAATGAGGCAGTGACAAGCTCGCATCAAGGTGTGGTTGCGAAAGCAAAACCTTTGGAAGAGGCTAGTTTCGATGAGTTGCTGCGTGATGAAAATGCTTTTCTGTTAGTGCTTGATGGTGTGACTGACCCAGGCAACGTGGGGGCGATCGTGCGAACAGCTGAATGTGTTGGAGTGACAGGAATTGTTATTTCGAAACACCGATCGGTCAAAGTTACCCCAACCGTAGCTAAGATTGCTGCTGGTGCGGTTGAGCATGTTCCCCTATCGTTGGTGGGAGGCATCCCTGCGGCTTTGAGTCAAATGGCTGAAAATAACGTGACGACATTTGGTTTAGATTCAGGCGCGCAACAAAATTTGTTCACTGCGCCAACTATTGGAAAAGGCCCAATAGCCCTTGTTTTAGGGGCTGAGGGTGCTGGCTTGTCACGGCTTGTTCGTCAAAGAGTTGACCAACTTGTGTCGCTGCCGATGCGTGGTGGGCTTAACAGCCTGAATGTCGCAACGGCTGGAGCTGTGGCATGCTATGAAGTAGTACGTCGGCGGGAAAGTGAGTCCACATGACTGTTGAAAGTTATCAAGCGTGGGACGGTAAAAAATATAAATGGCCACCTCCGGAAGGTTGGTATGTTGCGAGCGACAAAAAGTGGTGGCCTGAAGGCTATGGCCCTAAAGCTAATGCTGCTGGAAAAGATGGTAGCGAAACAAGTGCCGTCGCAAAGGTGGCGCCTGCAGAAAAGGTTGACGCAGTTGAAAAGCTTGATGAAGACCCAGAATTGAGCTTCGCTGAGTCGCTGAAGAAATATCGCAGCAATCACCCTGAGATGGATCAAGAAAAAAAAGGCGATAACGGCGGGGAGGCTAGCCAAGCCGTAGACAGCCAGACTGGGACAAAAATTGAAATCCAGCCTGAGACGACTGTAGCTGCATCTGATAGTCAGTCGGAAGTTGTGAAGAACCTTACGCCTGTATCCCATGAGCAATATTTGGGGAAAAATAAATATCTTACAAACACTTCTGAACAAAAAGCTGTTACACAAAAACCAGGGACGGAACCGTTAGCAGGAGGCTATGGCCTGCCGTCAGAAAATGTGGCTGATCAATTAGCTAGCACACCTGAAAGTGCATCCAAACCAGCAGAGACCTTTCAAAATATGTCAGGGTATACAAGCGCAGAGTCAGCCGACTCACAAGCAAGCATTTCTGACCTTCTCTTGCCCCCAATGGTTGAGAAGAAAAAGAAAAAGTCTCCTAAGTTTTTAAAGCTGCTTGTGTTCGTTCTCTTGATTGCTGCAGTGGCAGCTGGCGGGTATCTTGTCTATAGCAACTATATAGTTGATGACGCAGAAGGTTCATTTGCAGCTCCGTATGAACGCAACAGTGACCCTGTTGTTTTGCAAGAAAATGCAAAAGCTTCTTGGATATTTCAGATAGGGGATACAGCACAAGATGTAACGGCTCAGGTCACTGACCCTAAGCCAGGTTTTGTTTATTTGGAAACACCTTTGGAGATTTGGCTTGAGAAAGGGTTGCCTGCTGCACCTGTTTCAGAGTTAGGGATTGCTGTACTCGACGCTGATAAAAACTCGATTGCACGGGCATCAAACTGTAATATGGAACTGCCTTTGGACTTGACCGCAGAAACTTCGGATGCTGATCATGCAATCGGTTCTCTTTGTTGGGAAGTGCCTTTAGATAAGCTTGATGGTCTACGGCTAGAGATGTCTGTAGCAACCAGCAAAGGCGGCGTCTACCGTTTTATTCAAGACTGAGTTGCAAGTTCCTCGTTGTGTTTAGCGCAGCGAGCCTATCCATTTTTTTACAACGTCTATTATTTTTTGATTCTCTGATTCTTTAGGGCTGTGAGCACCTTCAATCCACAGTTGTTCTAAAGGTCCAGAAATTGAAGGCAGGTGTTGCGCAAACTCTTCGGGTTTCCCGAATGGGTCACGGTTGCCTTGCACGAGTAGGACAGGGCAATTAATTGAAGGGAAATGGTCAACACGAAGTTTCTCAGGTTTGCCTGATGGATGTAATGGGTAACTAGTTAGAAGAAGACCAGCAGTAGCTAACCCTTGAGAAACAGCTATCGAGGCGACCCGCCCACCCATAGATCTGCCTCCTACGATAATTTGATTTGGTTCCAAGTTTAGTTGCTCGCAAGTTTGTTCAACAGACAGATGAACTGCCTCAAGTAGCACAGGCAGCCGGTCAGGTGGCCGCTTGCCAGAGCTTTTCTGGCGGTAAGGAAAATTAATGCGGTTGACGTGTATCTCCAAGGCGTCTTCTAGTCCTAAAAAAAGATGGTAGTCTCGGTCGCCTCCAGCGCCATGGAAGAGGATCATTGCTTTAGGCGATGTCTTTTTGCTGCGCATTGCCTAAGTCTATCCGTTTCGTTCCACAGGCTAGTGTAGATCTCTAGTTGTTCTCGTGCGTAGTTGATTCAGAAGTTGAAAGTCTTTGGCGAGTTTAGCGAACTGGAAGAATTATTTCTTGTCCAACCTGTAAAGCGCTTCCATTTGTTTCGATTAGCTGGCTCACAAGAGGACGTGGGTCTTGTTTGGGTGCTAGGTCTGTAGCGATACTCCAGTAGCTCTCGCCATGCTGGACTGTATGGATGCGATAGCTTGCTACCTGCTGAGCTGCTGCTTGTTCTTGCGTTGGGGTCGCACCTGCTTGAGGAGCGGTGCGTGTAAAAGTAATCGCCAGAAATGTGACAACAAAAACCAGCGTGAGGACGAGAGGTGTTCGCCTGTTAACAAAGAATGATTCGTGGGAATAATCGAAAGTGTTAGATGAAACGTTCATTGGGCAATCCTTGTGTTGAAAGAATACAGCTCCAGCTGGTCTTGGGTCAGTCCCAGCTGGAGGTGAGTTAACCATAACAAACGTTTGTTTGGTTTGCAACAACTTTAACAAACCTTTGTTCGTTTTTTGTTCGAATGTGGTTTGGGTTTTGAAATTTGCTGTTGTGTGTGTATACTCCGAACACCTGTATGTTTATACTACAAACAAAAGTTCGATTTCAAACATGGGAGTCTCTAAGTGTCTACACACAAATTATCTGACAGGCAACGATCGATTTTAGAATTTATTGTTCAAGAGGCATCTGATCGAGGTTTTCCGCCTTCTGTGCGCGAAATTGGCGAAGCTGTCGGTCTGAGTTCTCCAGCGACAGTGCATTCTCATTTATCTAAGCTTGAAGCACATGGATTTATCGAGCGTGACCCATCAAAACCGCGTGCAATAAAGGTCTCGTGGGATGCTGTTAGTGGCGCCTCACAAATCGAGCGGCGCCCAGCAAGTCATATCCCTTTAGTTGGGGATGTTGCCGCTGGAACCGACGTGTTAGCTGCAGAACATATTGAAGAAACATTTCCAATCCCTGTTGATTTTACTGGAGAAGGCGAGCTATTTATGTTAACCGTTCGTGGTGAATCCATGATTGACGTAGGTATCTATGACGGCGACTATGTGATCGCGCGAGTGCAAACAACTGCAGGTAATGGCGATATTGTCGTCGCTGGAATACCTGGCGAAGAAGCAACAGTGAAAACCTACACAAAAAAACGTAGCGAAATTACATTAACGCCAGCAAATGAGACAATGGAACCCATGGTCTTCTCAGCCAACGATGTGCAGATCTTCGGCAGGGTAGTCACCGTCATCCGTAGCTTATAGAGGCTGCTGTTTAGCCGAGGCCGCCCTCGGCGATCATTCGTTCAAGCATAAGTTCTGGGTGGTCGCCTATTACACGGTCCATCCAATATTTGCTTTCAAACAAGGCAAGCAGAGTGCCTTCACTGCGTTCGAGAACGTCAACACCTTGCATTGTTCGTAGGGCGTCGCTGCTTTCGGTATTCGTTTTTCTGGCGATAGTATAGGATGTGTTTGTTAATTCGATTGGAGCGCCGAACTCGTTTTGGAGTCTGTGCGTCGCAACTTCAAACTGCATCGGACCGACAGCTGCCAAAATGGGTGCTTGATCGCCTAAGTCTCTATCTCTCAGTACCTGAATGGCGCCTTCTTCATCTAGCTGTGCCAGGCCTTTGCGGAACTGTTTAAATTTAGAGGTATCAGTCACACGTGCACGCATGAAATGTTCAGGGGCAAAGGCTGGTAGCGGCGGAAAGCTAATCGGCTTTTTTGTATACACCGCGTCGCCAACACGCAGGTCGTTAGCGTTCACAAGGCCGATAACATCGCCTGGATAGGCCTCGTCGGCAGTGTCTCTATCTTGGCCAAACATGGTTTGCGCGTATTTTGTCGAAAACTGTTTCTGAGTTCTTTCGGCAATTGCGGTAAGGCCTCGCTCGAAACGTCCCGAACATACACGCATAAACGCAATGCGGTCTCTGTGGGCTTTATCCATGCCTGCTTGTACTTTAAAAACTAGGCCTGAGAAAGGATCGTCTAGTGGTAGTGTGTCGCCTGAGTCCAGAACACGGGGCGATGGTGACGGCACCAAGTCAACAACGCCGTCCAGCAAAAATCGGACACCAAAGTTTGTTAAAGCAGAACCGAAAAATACAGGAGTGGATTCACCACGCATGAAACTTTCTTTGTTTACGACACGCCCAAGCTCTTTGAGAAGCGAGGCTTCTTCCAAAGCGTTCGTCCAATCTTCACCTTCGTCAGCTTCAGCGGTAGCGTAATCAACCTGTGTCTCTGGTGCTATAGTCGAACCTCTCGCTGTTCGTTCAAAGCGAGTGTATATATCGTTGTCTTGATGGATAACGCCTTTGAATTCTCCTGGAATCCCCACTGGCCACGTCACTGGTGTTGGTTCGACAATAAGTCGCTCTTCCAGTTCGTCAAGCAGTTCAAGTGCTGACTTGCCAGGGCGGTCCCATTTGTTGATAAAGGTCAGAAAGGGAATTTCTCGCTCTCTACACACCTCGAAAAGTTTGAGGGTTTGCGCTTCGATGCCTTTCGCGGCGTCGAGAACCATAATGGCGGCGTCTGCCGCTGCAAGGACACGGTAGGTGTCTTCAGAAAAGTCACGGTGTCCAGGGGTGTCAAGTAGGTTGATGACGCAATCTCGATATTCAAATTGCAGTGCTGTTGAGGTGATGGAGATGCCACGCTGCTGTTCCATGTCCATCCAGTCAGAGGTGGCGGATCGGCGTCCTTCTCTAGCTTTGACAGTTCCAGCTTCTTTGCCTAGTGCGCCGCCATAAAGAAGGAACTTCTCTGTTAGTGTTGTCTTTCCAGCGTCGGGATGCGAAATAATAGCAAATGTTCGTCGTCTGGAGGCTTGTTTTATCGGGTCGCTCACCTGGTAAGGCTATCAAAGGTTAGAGGTTCTAGAAAGCGTTATTGCGTTAATCTCAAGAACTGCTGCGGAGTCTAAAGCAAGTCTAAGATTTCTTTGACCTCAATATTGGTGATGTCGGCAATTTCTTGAGGTGTCAGTCCATTTCGAGTCATGGCAAGTACTAACTGTTTTCGTCCCTCGGTCTGTCCCGCAGTGTGTCCTTTGGTGTGGCCATCAAGATGGGCGGTATGGATAACGTTTCGATAGTCGTTGTGTTTCTTGGCGATGTGGTTATATTCTGCGCGTTCTTCAGGTGTGTAATTGGCGATTTGTGCTTCGGTGAAAAAGGACTCGAAAATTCTTTCCTTCAGCTTTGTTGGTTTCTCATCTAATGCAGCGATATTGCTCAGAATGTAAAGCCACTTGTCCCTAGCGGATGTTAGCTCATCAAGTGATTTAGTGAATTTGTCAAGCTCAATATAGATGAAGGTAAGTTTGTCTGTGAATATATTATTTTGATCGTCCTTTAGGTGTACGTAGGTAAGCTCGTTGGTCGATTTCATGCTTTTGTCAAGAGAAAATTCAAGAAGTGAAATTGAGTAAACAGGGTTAAGTTTGTAGTCCCAGTCACCTTTTTTATTTTGATCTTGGATGGGAAAAGTCGAATAGAATAAGCTTCGATCTTTGTAGTACACCTGTTTTGCTTTTTGAACTTCAACAATAAATCTGGTTCCATCTTGGCCGATGCAGGCAAGATCGAAGAAAACATTTCTGTCTCCAGGGCCTTGGCCTAGTTTTTCAACCTTTGTATAGGTCAAATCTTGAATTGCATGGTGTTCTGGTAAGAAAGAATTAAGAAAATCGATTAAGAACTTTTTCCTTGGTTCTTCACCAAATAGTTTTTTGAAACCAAAATCTGTTAAAGGGTTTATATATCGTCCCACGAGCACTCCTCTATCTTAGTGATGAATATCAACAGTTGGCAAGCCAAATCTGTTGATGGGTAGCCAAAGCTACAAGAAGGTGGTCGAAACCACGAGCGAGAAATCTCGTAAGGGCACTGTACTTGCTGTTGGGGTATGAAGCAACACAAGAATGAACATTTGTTCGCTTTTGTGTTGTGGGTTAGGGTATGATTATGAGTGGTTCGTTGTAGTCGGCAGGCGACTCAAAGCCTAAAAGTACACATACTGTTGCTGCTACGTTGCCTAAATTGGCACTTTCTATCTCAACCATTTGGTACTCATCACGATAGCTAGGGTCATATATTGCAAATGGTACCTTGCTCAATGTGTGTGATGTTTTGGGAGAGCGCACGCCATCTTTTTCGGTGAACATACTATCGGCATTGCCATGATCGGCGGTATAAATCAACACACCGTTTGCCTTTTGGATGGTTTCAATTAGCGTAGTCATTGCTTGGTCTACTGCTTCCATGGCTACGATTGTGGCATCTAAATCGCCAGTGTGGCCGACCATGTCGCCATTAGGCAGGTTGATTCTACCAAACTGATATTCCCCAGAAGCAATCAGCTTTGTTGTTTCGGTAACGATTTCTTTTGCTTTCATTGCTGGCGCTTCATTAAATTCGATATTGTCAGAAGGCACTTCGATATAGGTTTCTAGGGCTTCATTTAAATAGCCAGAGCGGTTGCCGTTCCAGAAATACGTGACGTGTCCAAACTTTTGTGTTTCGCTAACAGCAAAACTCTTCAAGCCTTCAGCGCAGAGGTATTCACCTAGCGTTTTGTCAATAACAGGTGGATTGACAAGATATTTTTTGGGAATTTGCGCGTCGCCGTCATACTGCAACATGCCAACAAACAAAACATTGGGGTGTTCGCCTCGATCAAAGTCGGTGAAGTCCGCTTCTTCGTATGCTCTGGAAATTTCAATTGCTCTGTCGCCTCTAAAGTTGTAAAGCACTACAGCATCGCCGTCGTTCATCTTTCCTAAGGGTGTGCCTGTGGAGTCGGTCACGACAAAAGCATCTAGATATTGATCGCCTTTAGTTGTCTCGCTATACATTGTTTCAACTGCTTCGGTCGCCGAGCTAAATGGTCGACCGACGCCATGGGTGTGGCAGTCATAGCCACGTTTAACCATGTCCCAGTCGGCTTCATAACGGTCCATTGTGATGTTCATGCGGCCACCACCTGAGGCGATGGCATACTCGGTACCGTGCTCTGCGTTGATCTCAGCTAAGACGGTTTCTGTGGTAGCTATATAATCGAGCGCTGAACGTGCAGGCACGTCACGGCCGTCAAGCAAAATGTGTACCCGGGCACGAGAAATGCCAGCAGTGGCAGCTTCACGCAACAACGCATAAAGATGTTCATTGTGTGAATGGACATTGCCATCGCTATGGAGACCAAGGAAATGCAGGGTTCCATCTTGTGATTGGGTGACTATAGACTGCCAAAGCTCGGAACTAACTAGCGAACCATCCTGCAATGACTTGTTTATGAGCTTCGCTCCCTGGTCGAAAATCCTTCCAGCGCCGAGGGCGTTATGGCCCACTTCACTGTTGCCAATATCAGCATCGCTTGGCAACCCAACGTGGGTTCCATGGGCAAAAAGTTCTGTATACAGTGTGCCAGACGTTAGGGAGTCTAGCGTTGGCGTGTTGGCAGAGGTGACAGCGTTGCTTTCGACAGCAGGAGCAACGCCAACACCGTCAGCAACAACGACAACAACAGGGCCAGGCCTGCCAGAAAAAGAGCTATGTGGAGTAAGGCGAACAGACATATTTTCAGGCTATCTAAGACGATGCCTGTTTATTGAGGATTGTTCTGTATCTAAGTAATGTGTTCGCAAATTTCTGTCTGTTGTGCTTGGCTGTCACAGGATAACCTTAAACATGACTCCGACAGAAACTCTTGAATACCTGATAGAAAACAATCAAACATTGATCCTTTCTACTGCTGATGAGAGTGGGAAACCATGGGTATCTCCGCTTGGTTATGCTTTTGATAAAGAATGCAGCTTCTATTGGATTTCTAGTAAGAACGCTGTTCATTCAAAGAATGTGAGAAGCCGTAAAGATGCAGCAGCTACCATCGTTGGCGAGGTGCGTCCAGGAGAAGTTGATGGTGTCTATTTCGAGTTCAAAGTATTTGAACTCAGCATCGAAGCAGACGTGCGAGAAGGCTTAGAAATATACGGTAAATTGCCGCAGCCTGCCAAATGGCAAATCAACTCGCTAGAAGACATAACGGGGAGGTCAGTGTGGAGATTGTATAAAGCAGTAATTGTGAAAGCCTACAAGAGGGTAGATGAGATCGAAGAGGGGCGAGCTGTTACTGCTAGAATTTCGGTTGAGCTGCCATGATGGTGTCTTAGAATACGTCGAGGGCGCCTGTGCGGATTCTGATAGCTGAATCAACATTTGTGATCCAGATTTTGCCGTCGCCTATTTTGCCAGTCTGTGCAGCCTCGACGATCGCTTCTGTAATGCGTTGGGTTTGGGTTGCTTCAGTAAGAATTTCGATCTTAGTCTTTGGGATGAATTCTACTTTGTATTCAGCACCGCGATAGGTTTCGGTGTGGCCGCCTTGACGACCAAAACCCTTCACTTCGGTTATTGTCATTCCCTGCACGCCAATGCTACGCAATGCATCTTTTACATCTTCTAAACTGTGAGGTCGTATAACGGCAGTAATGAGTTGCATGTCTATAAAACTACTCGTTATCGAGGCAATGCGCCACCTTCGAAGAGAAACTTCTTTACTTTGTTAGGTGGGTTTGTCTAGTCATTGAACGTGTACTTAATTTCTTCACTTGTTGCATTTCCAGCTTGAAGTGACGCAGCTCGAATATTTGAGGGGATTACAAATTGTAGTGATACTTGGTCTTGTCCTGAGAATTTGCCTTCCTTGGTTTTAATTGAAGTTGGTGCATATTCTTCTTCTTTGTCGGTGGTTAGCGTCCAAAATGTTGCATCGAAGTGGGGAGTTTGTGTCTTTCGGATGGGTCTTTCAACTATGAGGTCTATATGTACAAGGGTGTGTTTATTGGCTGCTCTGTAATGATTGTGGTCAAGGTCTAGCACAGCAAGTTGTGGTTTGATCGTATAGGTCGTCTCGTCTACTTGTATCGTGCGGAAAGTTTCATCGTCGGTCTGGCCAAGGATCGGCTTGGTTGTAGTAGTTTTTGCTGCGTCTACGCTGATTCTCGCTGGTTGGGTGTTGCGGTCAGATTCTTGAATGGAAAATGTGATTTGTTCAGGGTTTGGCAGCATGTCAACTGCTGGTAAGAAAAGAATCGTGACCGATTCTGTAGAGCCAGCTGACACGTCAAATGTGTGTGCGTCGTTAACTTCTGTGGCGTAGTAGTTTTTGTTGTTAAGTTCTAGTGAGATATCTTTTGTTGAGAATCCAATGGTTTGGCGAGTATTGTTGGTGACGAGAGTTTCAGCAACAACAACTGGATGGCACGGTAAATCTGGTGAGAGAGCGCACAGTCTGTCCTGCGACTGGGTTGTCCTTGTCTCTAGTAGCGTCCAGTGGGTACCTGCATATGACGTATTTGGCTGGTTCGTGATATCTCGTGTAGATTGTGCTTGTTGTATGGACTGGGCGGCAAAGCCGACTTCATTTGGGGAATTTTTAGTGAGGCTGGTGAAAGCAAGCCATAAAAGGGCTACAGAAATGCCAATCCAGGTGAGAAAGACTAAACGCTGCAAAAGTGATTCAGATTTTAATAAACCCATTCCTCTATGTGTAGAGCGAAGTAGGGCAAAATTGCCTGCACGAGACCATTTTGCAATGTATTTGAAATCTGAACTACTTTTCGTTTGAAAACAACTTCAAGACAATTGATAGTCGTAGGTTTACTTAAAGTTGGCTTTAAGTTTTATCCTGAGGTGTGTGTATAGAAACATTCTCATCCTTAAATGTATTTACTTCATGCAGAACATAGCTGTAGTAGTGCCGATCTTGCCTATGTATATGCTCACTAATGGTGTTGGTCTCACTTCGTTTTTAGCGGGCCAGAGTCTTTATTCTGCCACGGTTCTCGTTGCTGAGCTTCCGTCAGGAATAGCTGCCGACAAGCTTGGGCATCGCAAGGTCATTCTGTTTGGGATAGCAAGCTATTTTACTTGTTTTGCTATTTATATTGTGTCTCCATCATTATTTCTCTTTGCTTCGATGGCCGCAGGCATAACGACGGCGTTGTTGAGTGGTAGCGTTGAGGCGCTTCTTTACGAAAGCGTCAAGCAAACTCAAGCGCCACAAACCTATCAAAAGCATCTGGCGCAACTTTTGTCTGGAGAAACACTAGCTTTTGCTTTGGGTGCAGCAATTGCTGGTGCAGCGTTTGAAGTGTTCGGCGAAGGTTCATTTTTGCCACTGCTAGTACTGATGGCCTTGATGCAAGTGATAGCTTTCCTAGTGGCTTTGCAGCTGCAGAAACCCGAGGTAGTCCCTGGGGTGCGGACACCGAAAAAGACACAAGCCAAAAATAAGCGGGCATTGTTGACCGTCCTAAAAACAGAGCAGTCGTTACGTCGGTTGACAATGTCGAGGATGCTTACAGTTAGTGGTCAATATATTGTGCTGGGTGTCTATCCTGTTTTCTTCGCAGAGAAAAGTGTTTCGGGTTTTTGGGTAGGCGCGGCGCTTGCGGTGGGAACTATCCTGAATGCAATCTTCATGCGAAACGTGCACTGCTTGAAGTCGTTTGCGAACCGAAAAACGATCTGTGGGTTAACCTTGTTTATGGCTGTCACATACTTTTCTTTAGCCATTATTTCTCACCCGCTAGTTTTAGTGATGATGTTTATCTGTTTGCAAGCACAATTTAATCTAAAAGAGCCTCTTGTCAGTGAGGCTATTCAACGACGCAGTGACGAGCATAATCGAGCGACCATTTTGTCGGCATCAGCCTTTTTCCGTCAGGTGAGCAACCTTGTATCTAAAATAGTTTTGACGACGTTAGTCGCTGTGACAACTATTGATACTATGTTCATGTTCCAAGCAGGCTTTTTGTTTGTGGGTGCGGTGGCTAGTTACTTTGTGCTGAAAGCGAAGAAGCTGAAGGCTGCAATCTAATGCAGAAGATCTGTATTAGATTGCGTGACTCTTTTTCTGCTTGGGTTTTGTGATAACAATAATGCTGAGACCTATAAGTGCGATGATTGCTAACATGGCATAATTGCTTCCGCCTTGGCCCTCGGAGAAAAAGTATCCCATCGGTGGAGCTAAAAATAGGTATAAAAACTTACTGCTCATTCCTACAGTTGATAATGCAGTAGCTCTATGTTCATCACTTGCAACCGCATTAATGACACTTGTTTGATAACTAAGAAATGAAGACGATCCAAGTATATATAGCCCAAGAAATACTATAGATAATAAAGATCCATTGAATTGAAATAGCGAGCCAGCGGCTAATACAACAAAGCAATACATGGCGTATGCCTTGAAGCCAGAGTAGTTTCCAAAAAAGTTGTAGATCTTATAGTGAAAGTTGCTAATCGCTACGCCGATGCTGTAAAAGAAGGCAAGCGCAAAGCCAATAGTCGTTGGGTTGATCGATAGCTCTTCGAATACGCCAGCATAAAATATACCCCAATCGGCGTTAAAGGCTAGACCTCCCAAAAGCAAAACACTCGGGAGAAGGTAGCGTAGATTCTTGTGTGAAAGGATTTTAATAGCTTCGATCGTATGGTGTCTTCCTGTCGTTGATTCTGGTTCTTCGATGCCCTTTGTAACTGGAATTCGTACAACAAGCAAGCTGGCAATTGCACAGATAATACCCATCGCGATCCAAGGAAGCCGATCGCTTAGTTGAAAAAGTAAACCGCCAATGAAAGCCGAAGTAATTAAGGCAACAAGGTTTAGCACTCTGACCTTGGAGTAAATCAAATTGAAAATCTCGTCTTTGCTCAGATCTGCCTGTAACGAATTGCTATCAGCTGGCTTAGCCTGATCTGAAGCAAGGTTTTTTGATAAATCGTAGAGAACAGCTTCTAGTGCACCTGAAACACCAGCCAGCCCTATTTGGATCATTATCTCTAATGCAAAAATATGCCAAGCTGCCTGCACTAGTCCTAAGAGCGTTATTCCAAGACTGAAAACCGCAAGCCCTATGGCTAAAACACGACTTCTGCCAAACCTGTCAGCTATATAGCCAGTAGGTAAGTCAGCAGTCAAACCGACAATGAAACCGATGGTGTGGACCAAGGCAATTTCTACAGGTGATAAGTATTTTAAAAAATAAATATACCACGTAGCTTGCATTGACCAGAAGCTTGTCGCGAATGCCGTGTAATAGACCGTGGGAATATAGGCAGCTCGAAGATAGGGGAATGAAATGGTGTTGACGATTTTTTGCAAGAAGGTAGTGGCTGTCATTCATTGTGAGGGTATTTCTTTGTCTAGGGGTAAGCCAACGTGGCGTCGCGATTAGTTTTTGGAGACACTTTTTGTAGAGTGGTCCTATGAGTATTTCTGCAGTTGGTCATAGTTGGGTCGACGCTGCTTCTGGGCAACGTCTTGATGTGTGGTTTCCACAAGATGGTTCAGAGCCAGTTCGATCTTGCTTGGCGCAAGAGCTAGGATTAGTGCAAGGCGAAGTTGTTACAACCGAGATTGTTAACTTGGACGATCCAGCTGTTGATACCGCTGATGTATGGTTGCGTCTGCATCTTTTGTCACAGCGCAAAGCCAAACCCAACTCGATAAACCTTGACGGCATTTTTGGGTTACTCACAAACGTAGCATGGACATCGGCTGGCCCGGTAGCTCCAAATCAGGTTGATGCACTGCGCTCGCTTGCAGGTCAAAAAGCTGGCGGCAACATTAGTGTCACTTCGGTCGATAAGTTTCCTCGGATGACTGACTATGTAGTTCCATCAGGTGTACGTATTGGCAATGCTGATAGGGTCCGTCTTGGTGCATATCTTGGCGAGGGCACAACCGTCATGCACGAAGGGTTCATCAACTTTAACGCAGGCACACTTGGCGTTGCCATGGTTGAAGGTCGCATCAGCGCTGGTGTCGTAGTGGGTGCAGATTCAGATATTGGTGGCAGCGCATCAATTATGGGTACCCTTTCTGGCGGCGGCAAAGAAACGATTAGTGTTGGCGAAAATTGTTTGTTGGGCGCTAACTCAGGTATAGGCATTTCGCTTGGCGATAACTGCATCGTAGAAGCTGGTTTGTATGTGACAAGCGGCACTATTGTGGCTATGCCTGACGGGAAAAATCTTAAAGCTAGCGAACTTTCAGGCACCGCTGGGTTGTTGTACCGCCGTAATTCTATGACAGGCCAAGTCGAGGTGCTTGTTACAGACAAAACCGACTGGGGTGGGGTTCAGTCAGAACTACACGCGAACTAGACCAGATTGTTCAATCTTGGTGCCTAAAGTTTGCTTCACTTCAGAGGTACAATACAGCTATGGGTAGGACTGTTTCTTTCAGGGTGTTTGCGGTGTCGGTTGCTGCTGTAGTTAGTTGTGTATTTTTTGTGTTGTTGTTTCTGTATTTTGTGGCGAACACTGGTTCTGTTGTGGCGACTGGTTCAGATGCAGGCGGTGCTTCGGTGGGAGTTGCTAGTGCGGGTGAAGTTGAGCAGGCTGTTTCTCAGATGGTTTCTACAACTGTGGTTGAGACGACAAGTGTTGTAGAGACGACTGTTGAGAAGGAGACAACAACTACTACTGAGCCTGAGAAGAGTTCCGCGAAGAATGAAATCATATTTATAGGCGATTCGTTGCTAGCCCAAAATGGCACCGCAAATGTACTAGTCCCAAAACTTGTTGACAACGGGTGGCAGCAAATATCTATCAACGCGCAAGGCTGTCGAGCGAACCATATCGGTTACGCCGCGTGTAACGCAATCACACACTTCACAACAATGCTCGAAGCAATAGAAAATAACTCCTACGACGTGTATAACAGCGGCCCTACCCCAGGTGCCCATCAAGACTTACTCAAGCAACTGTACGCAAATGACCAATCGACGCTTTCTAAAATTAGCGACAGCACGCTCAATGACTCTTTCAGGCAAGCAGATACCGTTGTTGTTTCTTTAGGAACAAATGATGAGGCAAATGCAGAAAAAATGGAAGCTGGCATACGACTCACAACATCAGCGATAAAGACCCTTAACCCAGAAATAACTATGTACTGGGTAAAAATATGTGCTGAAGGAGATGTGGCACGAGGCGGCGGCATTCTTAACCCTTTGCTTGACAGCCTTAGCCAAGAATTGTCGTTTGAACTAATTGATTGGGCTTCTCAATGTCAAGCGTCGCACCAATTTGACAGGGTGCACTACAACGATCAAGGCGTCGAGGCGTTCACCAGCGCTTTGGCCGCTGGCGTCAACTAACACAAGTATGTTGGGTAGGACTGTTTCTTTCAGGGTGTTTGCGGTGTCGGTTGCTGCTGTAGTTAGTTGTGTATTTTTTGTGTTGTTGTTTCTGTATTTTGTGGCGAACACTGGTTCTGTTGTGGCGACTGGTTCAGATGCAGGCGGTGCTTCGGTGGGAGTTGCTAGTGCGGGTGAAGTTGAGCAGGCTGTTTCTCAGATGGTTTCTACAACTGTGGTTGAGACGACAAGTGTGGTTTCAACTACGGTGGAGCAGTCAACAACTACTGCTGAGTCTGAGAAGAGTTCCGCGAAAAATGAAATCATATTTATAGGCGATTCGTTGCTAGCCCAAAAAGATACACCACCTGTGCTGATCGCGAAATTAGTTGCTGACGGTTGGCAGCAACTATCTATCAACGCACAAGGTGGTAGAAAAAACTATCTTGGGTCGACAGAAAACATTGACTTCGTATCAATGTTAAAAGAAGTAGAAAATAATTCTTACGATGCGTTTACAAGCAGCGGATCTCCTGCAGGAGTTCATCAGAATGCGTTAAAACAACTTTACCCAAACGATCAGTCGACACTTTCAAAAATTAGCGATAACGACCTTAACGCAGCTTTCAGACAGGCTGATGCAGTAGTAGTGTCATTAGGAACAAACGACAAATCCGATGCCTCGACCATGGAAGATGGGATACGTTTAACAGCAGCTTCGATCAAAAAAATCAATCCAACTATTGAAATCTATTGGGTGAAAATGTGTGCACAGGGAGGCATGCATGCAAAGGGTAACGTTTTTAACCCTATTCTAGAAGATCTCAAGCAAGAGTTAGATCTGGAGCTAATCGACTGGGCTTCTCAATGTCAAGCGTCGCATCAATACGATGGCGTACACTATAACGAACAAGGCGTCGAGGCGTTCACAGACGTTCTCGTCAATGCAATACGCTAGCCACCTACAGTTTGTCAGCTCGTCGACGAATTTTTTTGGAAGAAATGCCATGCGTCGAGCCGAGTGATGGGGCAAAGCTCGCAACGCGGAGCTCTTCCGCAAGCCAGGTCAGTTCTTCTATCTGTTCAGTAAATCCGCATCGCTGTCGAGCCTGCGCCACCGCCGTTTCGGCTTGTTGACAAGCTGTGGCGGCGGCTTGGTCACGGCGAGGGTTGCTGGCAAGGTCATCTATGCGTTTGCTAATCGCTGAAGCGTAGCGTTGCAAATCTTCAAGTCGGTCGTAGCCAATACCTGCTAGAAAGCCTGGATAAAACAGTCGTGCTATGTGGTTACGGACGTCTGCAACGCTGGCGCTATGATGAGGCGACGTCAGCGCTGCAAGGTCATTCTCGAAAGTAGCAAGCGTGCCGACGAACCACAAAACATGTTGCGCTAACGATTTTTCCAGATTGGCATAGCGTGTATCACGAATGTGTTCGATAGCGGCAAAAGCTCGTTTGTCCCACGGTAACTGTCGTGCTGTGAGACAATGATCGAGTGCGCAATCAATAGCGTCGATATACCAACCTGCTTTTGATTGAACAGGCGCAGCAGCAAGTTGTACCAATGTTTTTGGGTCACCGTTGGTAGTAAGTAGTTTGTCGAATGAGCGCAATGGCGAACTAAGCCCAAGATAAAGCAACCGTCGCACACCATCAAAATGTGAGGCGAACTGTTCGTCTTCACTGGCCAAAATCTTGATTGCAACACTTTTGCCTTCATCAAAAAGAGCAGGATACCCCGTCACCTGTTGGCCATGTTGTTGCGAGCTGACTTGTTTAGGTAACTCGTCAAAATCCCATGAGGCCAAATCGTTTCGTTCTAGGTTGCCACCTAATTCGCTGTGCGTTAACGATTCAATAGCTTCAGTCGCGGTTGCAGCAAGTTGTTGTTTCAGGTCGTCAAGGTTTTTGCCTTCGTCAACGAGCGTAAAGTCTGCGTCGATGATCCGAAAGGTTGGCAGCAAACTGTTAACAGTCGCAGTCATAACAAAATCGTCAGTGTCGACCGTTACTCCTCGCTCGCCATGACAATAGTTGCTAAGCGCAGTCGCGAGCGACACAGTTTGTGCGTCTGGCTGGCCTTCAACGAGTTTTTCCACATAAGCTGCTGCATTAGAAGCTGTGTCGGCTAGTGGAGATAGTTCGCGCCGTAGTGGTTTCGGTAAGCTACGCAACATTGCTATTATAAGCTCATCTCTGAAACCAGATACTGACCAGGTAAAAGGGTTGGCTGTGAGAGCAGGTAGCACTTCAAGAGGAACTAACACGCTCACCCCGTCGTGGTCGCTCGTCGGGTCGAAAACATAGCGCAGCTCTAGATCGGTGCCATCGTATAGCCAACTTGTTGGCAACCCATCGTCGTCAGTCTCGCCGACTGGTTCGCTTTTGTCTAGAAAATCTTCGACTGTGGCTCGTAGCTTGTTGCCCTTAGTGTCAGTTTCTTTCCACCACCTGTTAAACTCGCCGACGCTTGTAACATCGTGAGGAATGTGGCGATCATAAAACTCATAGAGTTCGTCGTCGCCAACTGTATTGTCTTGTCGTTGGCGAGCATAGAGCTGGTTAACTTCTTCTAGTATGCTCGTGTTATGGGCAAGGAATGAATGGTGGTTCTCGTTCCATTCGCCGTTAACAAAACCATAATGCAAAAGCTGTTGACGGGCTGCTGCTTTGTTGATGTGGCGAAGCAGTCGCCGACGATCAGCCGCTAAGGTAAGGCCAAGCAGCGTCACCCGCTCGCGCACATAGGCTGCGCCGCTATCACTATCCCAAAAAGGTTCACCATAGCTTTTCTTCACTAGATGTGTGGCTGCATCTTCAATCCACTGGGGGTCGATCTTTGCGACGGTGCGAGCCCAAATCGCGCTTGTGTCAACAAGCTCGGCGGCGACAACCCAGTCGGGCGCCGTCTTCTTTAACCCAGAGCTTGGGTTGATGCGAAACCGCAGTTGACGGGTGCCGAGATATTCGGGCAACGCTGGCCGACCTGAAGCGTTTCGTTTCTGCGGTTTGGTATCTTTCGTGCCGATGTGCGAAAGCAGCCCAGTGATAATTGCTTGATGAATCGCATCAAAATTGTCGCCCGAGCTTGCCCCTCTGTCGCTTGGCTTCGTCATTGCTGCGTCGCCCGATTTCGTCATCGCTGTGTCGCTTGGCTTCGTCATTGCTGTGTTGCTTGGCTTCGTCATCCCCAACTTGATTGGGGATCTCCCCTTGCCTCCACGTTGTTTGCGTGATGCTGCATCGAAACTGCGAGTAAGTTGATGGTGCGTGTCGAACCATTCTCGAACACGCATATAGTTCAGAAATTCACGGCGACACATTTTGCGAAACTGATTACCAGATCGTTCCTGTTTCTGCTTTTGTAAATAATTCCACAAGCTTAGCAGCGACATAAAATCGGATTCTTTATTGGCGAAACGGCTGTGAAATTCGTCAGCTGCGCCGCGTTTTTCTTTCGGGCGTTCTCGTGGGTCCATCACCGCCAACCCTGAAGTGATAATCAGCATGTCGTGGAGCGAGCCATTACGCTCGGCGGCTAGCAGCATGCGGCCAAGGCGAACATCTATCGGTAGGCGAGCAAGTTTGCGGCCAAGGCCTGTTAACCATTTTTTGCTGCCGCTGCGTTTCGGGTTGATAGCGCCAAGCTCTTCCAACAACTTTTTGCCATCTGCTATAGACCGGCTGTCAGGTTTATCTATGAAAGGGAACGATTCGATGTTGCCGAGGCGTGCCGCTGCCATCTGTAAGATGACGGCTGCGAGGTTTGTGCGTCGAATCTCAGGGTCAGTGAATTCGGCCCGTGCAATAAAACTTTCTTCGCTATAGAGACGGATGCACACACCAGGGCCGAGTCGTCCGCAACGGCCTGCACGTTGATTGGCTGATGCTTGCGACACTGCTTCGATTGGGAGGCGCTGCACTTTTGTCTTTTTGCTGTAACGAGAGATGCGGGCCGTGCCAACATCGATAACCGACCCTATGGCTGGCACGGTCACGGAGGTTTCAGCGACGTTCGTTGCCAAGATAATGCGGCGTTTTGTGTGTGGTTTAAAAACTCGTTGCTGCTCGGCGGCTGACAGACGGGCATAGAGCGGAAGAATTTCGCAGTTGAAGAGCGATAGTTTATTGAGCGCCTCACGTGCTTCGTTGATATCGCGTTCTCCAGGACAGAAAACGAGAATGTCGCCTGTGGTGTCTCGCCAAAGTTCTTCTGCGGCATGACAGATGCCTTTTATCTGGTCGATAGTGTCGCCGCTTTCGTTGACAAGTGGGCGGTAGCGCATTTCGACAGGGTGTGTGCGACCAGACACTTCGATAATTGGTGCATTGTTGAAATGTTTTGCAAAACGAGCCGTGTCGATAGTGGCTGAGGTGATAACGACATGCAAGTCTTTACGGCGCTGCACCAGCTGTTGTAGGTAGCCGAGAAGAAAATCGATGTTGAGACTGCGTTCGTGTGCTTCGTCGATGATTAGCGTGTCGTATTGTTTCAGGTCTGGGTCTCGCTGAATTTCTGCGAGGCAGATGCCGTCAGTCATAAATTTGACTGAAGTTGAGGCAGATACTTGGTCGGTGAAGCGCATAGCATAGCCAACTACGTCACCAACTTGTGTGCCAAGTTCGCTAGCGACTCTTTCGGCGAGCGTTCGTGCAGCAAGCCGGCGCGGCTGGGTATGGCCGATGCGTTTGTCTGCGCCGCGACCAGCAGCCAAACAAAGCTTTGGCAGCTGCGTACTTTTGCCCGACCCTGTCTCTCCAGCGACAATAAGCACCTGGTTGGCAGCGATCGCCTTGATCAGCTCATCACGGCGAGCTGATATAGGTAGCTCGATGGGAAACTCTATAGGTGGTGGAGTTCGTTGTTGCGTCATAACTATCGTGAAGTAGGCAAGTAAAGACTTCCCATTCTAGCAGCCATGAAAAATTCAGGCGATATTTCTCTGGAGTGACTTCATGATCTCAAGCTTATGCAGGCCGTCATTACCACGAAAGTGGGAATCTCTGCTGGACAAGATCCCCGATTCCTCAGAGATGACCACCTGGAATCAGGAGAGAACAAAAACGACAGCGCTACTTGTGGGTAAGATATTTTAAAGTTCGACATACTCTTGGAATCACAGCGTTTGTCGATGACGCCTCCCTACCCACAACTGATTGTATAGTTCTGTAAAGTGGAAGTGTGGCGATGCGCTGGTGGAAACGAAAAAAATTTTGGATCGGCGTTATTTCTGTTGTAGTTTTTCTGGCCTGTGTTACTTTAGGAATAGTAACAGCTTTTACCGCTTTATCTTTTTCGGGTCCTAGAGAGTGCCAGCAGTACTATAGCAATCCTGGTATTGAACGGGTCTTGCTTTGTAGCGCATTGCTTGGTTTAGGTCTACTAATTGTTGTCGGTTTATGGTTGGGTTCAAAACGTATAGCGCCTTGGGAAACCTTCTTGCGAAATTTCCGACTCGTCGGGGTGTTCAACGTCGTAGGGCTGCTAGGGCTCGCAGGCCTATCAGTCATAAGTGGCTACGTCACAGTTTCAACTATTTTTGAATACTACGTGCAAACGAACTATCCTGCATGCTCATACGGCAAACAAACTTTACCTTTCATGCTGTTGCACGCTAGCTGGCCGTTGTTCCTTCTGGCAGTCAACGCTGTGCTGTTGGGTATGAATAACACTAAACCCAAAAGACAAGAGATATACCCCAAACCGTGATAACTTCCGATACAACAGATGCCTGTTGATACACTTTTATGTACGTAAAAATGTAAACACTATACACTTTTATGTACGTAAAAATGTATAGTATGTTCTGTGGTCGAGTAGAAAGCTGGAGATGGATCGTTTATTGTTGGCGGATATGTTGAAATGGAAGAAGAAGTCAACAAGAAAACCGCTGCTTCTTGATGGCGCTCGCCAGGTCGGCAAAACATACCTTATTGAAGAGATTTTTGGTAAACATTTTCGTCAAGTGCACACACTCAACTTTCTTACAGATCAAACATTTGGAGATCTTTTTGAAGATAGTCTTGACCCGAAACAGATACTCGAACGCATCGAAATCAGGTTAAATGTCCGAATCAATTTTGAGAAGGACCTGATCTTCTTTGATGAAGTAGGCGAATGTCCGAAAGCGTTAACGTCCCTAAAATTTTTCGCCGAAAAAATGCCTTCGGTTTTTTTATGTGCCTCAGGGTCGAACATAGGTCTTCTTCAATCTTTTCCTGTTGGCAAAGTGGAAAGCCTCAGGCTTTTCCCGCTCTGTTTTGAAGAGTTCCTGGCTTCACAAGACAACCAGCGGCTGCTAGAAAAGTTTCGAGAGATGGATCGTAGCCTCTATATCCATGAACTTCTATGGAAAGTTTTGCTTGACTATTACTTCGTTGGAGGCATGCCAGAAGCAGTGACCGCATGGAATCGATCGAATGATTTGCTGCTAAACCGTGTTGAATCTGTTACTCAAGTTCATAGCAACTTGCTCAGTGGCTACAACAATGATTTCGGCAAATATGGCGGAGCGGTCAATGCGCAACATATTGAAGCCGTTTTTAATGATATTCCTTTGCAGCTTTCCAAAAATACAGATGAGTCAACAAGAAGGTATGTTTTCAAAAATGTTATCTCAGGAAAAAATCGTTACGCGCAGCTCAGAGGTCCGATTGATTGGTTGGAAAAATGTGGTTTAGTTTCTAAGTGTTATCCGCTGTCTGCGGAGCCGACGCATCCGCTGGTTCCTTTGAGGCAAAACAATTTGTTTAAACTGTTTGCGTTTGATGTTGGCATACTTGGGCATCAACTTGGTATGCGTTATGAAGATCAACAAATGCAAAAAGCTTCGTTCAAGGGGTATATCGCTGAGAATTTTGTGCAAAACGAAATTCGAGCTCGTGTTGGCTATCCAACCTATTCTTGGGAACAAGGGCGAAGCCAAATCGAATTTCTCCATCGGGTCAAAGCTGGTGAAATACTTCCTGTCGAAGTTAAAAGCGGCAAGCGAACGAAAGCGAAAAGTCTTCAATCGTTTAAGCAGCGCTATAAGCCTGCGAGGACACTAAAACTCGTAGGTTCTGCTGGTGGTAATCGGTTAGCTGCAACAGATCTGACGTGGCCACTGTATTACACACAGTTCATTGCTGGTTTGTAGGTGTTGACAAACCACCGCACTATAAAGCCTTGGGTCTATCGGTGATCCCGCCTTCAAGCAATTTCTGGGAGAACTGGCTGGCTAACTTGCGAGGTCGTACATGCGATGTTGAGAACATCGACGATGTAATTGAGCCTTCAGAAAGACCTTGGGATGAAGTTTTTACTTGATACGAACATTTGCATCTGTCTTCTAAATGGCCGCCATCCACAAGTTGAACGTAAATTGCTTCAATGCGGCCCGAACGATGTTTTCCTACGTTCTATTGTTGTTTCAGAGCTCAGGTTTGGCGCAGAAAATAGTTCAAATCCAGAAAGAAATCACAAAACGTTGGATGCATTCTTTAGCGGTTTCACCGTGCTCTCCTATTCTTATGAAGAAGGGGTATCGTATGGAATTATCCGAAGTTATCTCAAAAAAGCAGGCGGACCTATAGGTTCAGAAGATCTATTTATTGCAGCTCCATGCTTTGCATAAAGAGCTAACTCTCGTTACAAACAACGTAAAAGAGTTTGCTAAAGTGGATGGGTTAAAAATAGCTAACTGGGCTGAAGAAGAATAGCTAGCTCACGCTAAGGATTTGGTTTTTTGATGGACTTGAAGCTGTGGTTCTTAATTTAACGACCATTAACTGACCGATGCCACGGCTCAGAAGGCAGATTTTTTAGGCCAAATCGGTGAGCGTTTGCTGCTAGCGTATCAAGCTAGGAACTCCCGAAGCTGTGATGAGGGCAAAGCAGCGTTTGGTGTGTCTTGTTATTCTGTAGATAAATGAGACACCAGAAACCGAGAAATACTGCAACACTAAACCGCTTGTTCAAGCGATTTAGCGTGTCTCATTAAATTGTCTCACAGAATAGCGTCTCGCAGTTCTACATTATAGGGGTTTATGAGATAGTCTTGCAGTATGCGTTTGCTTGGATACACGAGAGTTTCTACCACTAGCCAAGACCCACAACTACAGCTCGATGCTTTGGTGTCTGCTGGGGTTGAGCAGCGTGACATATTTTCTGATGTTGTGTCAGGTAGCAGAAAAGCAGTTGACCGCCCAGCGATGAACCACCTACTCGACTACGCCGCCAGCGGCGACACTGTTGTTGTGTGGCGAGTCGACAGACTCGGCAGATCTCTCATAGATGTGTTGAACACGGTGAATGATCTTCAAGACAAAGGCATCAAGATACGCTCTATTCAAGATGGGATAGATCCAGCGACAACAACAGGCAAGCTCATGTTAAATATGTTGGCTACGTTGGCTGAGTATGAGCGAGAGCTAATAACGGAACGAGTCAACGCTGGTATCGCTGCCGCTAAACAAGCAGGCACACAGTTCGGACGGCCACCAGTCAACCCTGACGTTATCGCTGAGAAACTAGCTGTTGCTACCGAAGCTCGGAGCAAAGGCAAAACAGCAGCAGAAGCAGCGAAACTAGTCGGCTGGAGCCGAGCCACCCTCTACCGCCACACAAAACAAAGCGACGAATAAGATATCAGTGTCATATTTGCCATCACATGAACTAGCATCAAGTATACGTTTCTTGCTAACCTCCTGATCTAGGATTTACTTTGCTCATCGTTGTTGACACTAATATATTTCATCCCTTTTTCCCGATCCCAAAAAAAGTGGATAAAGTTCTTTCGTCAACAAATGCTTTATCTATAGAATTTATTTTACCTGGAATTGTTCTCAGGGAACTCATGAATAAATGCGATAAGCCTATTCATGAGGCACACAAACAATTAGAAGAGGCAACACGCAAGTTCTCTATGGAGATGCCAGAGATCGATTTAGAAGAAGAAAAATCCTCTATAAAAAACTTCTTGAACAAAAATTTCACAATTACTGAAATACCGCCCGAGCTAGACAAATATGTCGAAAGAGCTGTCTCGAAGAAAAAACCTTTCGGAAAAAATGATCAAGGTTTTCGAGATGTCATTATTTGGGAGGAAACGATGGATCTTGCTAAAAGTTCTGACGAGACGGTGTATCTGGTTACGGAAAATCGCAACGATTTCAACGAAGAAGTAATCTCTGAGGCTCAGAATTTAAATCTCGACATCGTTATCGTGGAATCGTTCGATGAGTTATTGATGAAAGTGCTTCCTGGAAGTGAGGAAGACAATAAAAAATTCAAAAAAATGATTGATCAACAACACAACCAGCTAAAGCAGAGACTAGCCCAGCATCTGATGACTAGAACCATGCTCTCTATTGCAGAATCCGATTGTTCTGTAATAGAAATCAGATTTATCGGGTCATCTTCTGATGGTCAAGCAGAAATAGAAAGTGACGTTAAGCTAGACGATGGATCTAGCTACATTGTTAATGCATACCTGCAAATCGACGATGATCATAACCTTAAAATACTTTCTACCGATCTAGATATCGATTTCAGGAGGATCCAGGAAATAATAATTAAGAGTATTAACGTGGCTCCTATAGATCTAGGTATTGATTTCAGGAGGATCCAGGAAATAGGTAAGAGCGTTAATGTGGCTCCTATAGATCTAGGTATTGATTTCAGGAGGATCCAGGAAATAGGTAAGAGCGTTAATGTGGTTCCTACCGATCTAGGTATTGATTTCAAGGAACTTAATGAAACATTAGCTCCAGGAACGACAAACGTAGACGAAGAAGACGAAGAATAGGCGTTGGTCTGGACTGTTCATCTAGGGTCTAGACCCTCGGCCATGCGTGTTCAACAATAGCAAAACAGACTCTAGAACAACACGATATCAGGGGTGTGTGACAGTTCATCTAGGGTATACCCCAGAAATACACACTATTGATTCGGTGGAATAAAACCATCAGGCCAGATTGTTGAATCGTCCCAGGTCGCTTCGTTGAATTGTTCTACCATGAGGCGCTTTCCTTTAAGATTCGCTCCTTTAAGTTTCGCTCCTTTGAAATTCGCTCCGTCTAGCTTTGTATCTGTAAGATTCACCCCAGTAAAGTTGGCTTCGCCGAGCCACGTTAGTGTGAGATCAACTCCTTCAAGATTCATATCTTCAAAGTTCACTCCGTGAAAGCTTGAATGTTTGAAGGTTCTTGCTTTGCTAAGGTTCGCTCCGTTGAGTTCCGCTCTTTCGAGGTTTGCGTTGTAGAAGTTTGCTCCGTTGAGTTTCGCGTTGTTGAGTTTCGCTCCGACGAAAGAAGATTCGTAGAGGTTTACTCCTTCGAGATTTGCTCCGTTGAGTTTCGCGTTGTTGAGTTCTGCTACTTCGAGGTCTGCTCCATTGAGTTTCGCACCTCGGAGGTCTGCTCCATTGAGTTCTGCTCCGAAGAAAGAAGATTCGTTGAGTTCTGCTCTTTCGAGGTCTGCTCCGTTGAGTTTCGCACCTCGGAGTTTTGCTCCGTTGAGATTGCGTCCTGCTAAAACTATGCCTTGAAGGTCTTTATTAGTGAGATTGATTTCTGCTAGATTGTCTTTTACTGTTAAAGTCGTGATGAGCGAATGTCGCATCTGCTTATCAGCGAGATTGTTATCTCGTGTATCTCGCTGACGTTCTAATCGTTCTTCGTAGAAAAAAATGATTAGACCCACAACAGCGCCAGACACCATAGCGCCACCGATTTCCCTAAGGGCCTCATAATCGTTTCCGTCATCATCCAGCTGCTCAGCTGCCCATGACAACGCTATTCCTAACAGAGCCAGCAAAACTATCAAAATAGGAAACCTGTTCTTCATATCAGCATCATAGTATTGATTAGTCATTACGGCTTGGATAGACCCAATACTTGGGGTGTCATTAAGATTCGTGCCCAGGTTTCACCTACCACTCATGGTTCATTTCTTAATGACACCCCCTTATCGTCAGGAGTGTGCTCATTTTCAGTCCTGGGTTGCCTAGATCTAGGCAATGTTCGTTTGGGATGTCTATGGCATAGCATGTTTTTTGGGTTGCGCTTGATTTGTAAGCGATACCTTTAATCTGCACCTCGCCTTGGTTGTTGAAGGGGTGGATTCGGAGTAGATACTCGGCGAAAGCTTGCGTCGGAATATAGTTTAAGGTCGGGTTCTTATTGATAGGTCTGGAAATCTGATCAGCAAATTTATGTAGAAATTTCAATTCGTAGAAGAGATGTCCGTGTTGTTGGTTGAAAGGTGAAGGTTCGGGTAAGTTCGCTAAGTCAATTACGGAAATTTCGTGTGTTAAATGAAATTTCGCGGTGTTTGCTTCGCTCTCAGTTGATCCGATTTCTCGTAAAGCTGTGTCCTTGTTTTCAGCGCCGTAGAAAAGTGGGATTCCTGTAGGGCTGAATCTGTTTGCTTGCGATTTATTTATTGGTGCAGTGCCCATCTCTTTACCTGTTAGAGGGTAATCAGGGTTTGTTTTTGGTCTTGCTCTCCATAACGCTTGTGTAGGAGGCAAAGATGTGACTGCTTCTATCTCATGGTATTCAAGAGTGGAAGCGATTTTGGACAAAGCGTCTTTGAACGAAATTTCTCCTCGGCATGGATTATGTGTTTCTGTTAGCCACAGTGTGTATCGATTTGAGTGCTTAATTTGCTTAGAGAATCTATCCCAAGCGTAAAGAATTTCTCCCTCACGATTATACAAAGCGTCACGCTGAACCCAAGAAAAGCTATCATGGACAAGTTCTAGCAGCTCAACTTTTACTGCCTCGCTCCAACAATTGCTATAGTAATCATCGACAAGTTCTAGCAGCTCAACTTTTACTGCCTCGCTCCAACAATTGCTATAGTAATCATCGACAAGTTTAGAGGAGCTTAAAGGTGCCCCTAGATAGTAGCCATCCTCCTTGTCATTGGGAAGACAACTTCCATCGTCGAATTCATTTCTAACTCCTTTAAGAAAAAAGTCCACGAGATCGTTAATACTTGCAGCTGGATGGCTGCCACAGAAACTGCAAAAATCTGATTGGCTATCAGCTTTACTGGTTACAAATTTTTTTAAGTCGTCCTGATGAATGCAATTGCTGCAAACCAATTTCTCAGAGGTATCGAATCCTCTCTCATCGGCTCTAATTTGTTGCTCGCTATGAAAACCCATATCTACAGGATTATAAAACACCTGGAGCGGTTTGTGGGTCCCATTAAGAAGGTCTCTAGACCTAATGTTTTTTACGCTCTTGCTAGTAGTAGGTTGAAGTATTCGGTTCCTCCGAAAGGTATTTTTTGTTTTACATGGTTTTTGCCTTTTAAAGTGTCGGTTGAGTGGATTGTGAAGGTGCCGTAGAGGTCGTTGATTTCGTCTACAGCTGCTGTCAGGTTTTCGGCTTTTTCTGCGTCGTCGAAGAGGCTGAGTTGGCTGTGAATGTTGGGTGTAAGCCCATAGAGATAGAGGCCCATAATGCTAACTATCTCAGTTGTTTTTTTGTCGAATAGTTTCGACACTCTCAGCCAGATGTCTTGGTTTGTGTGAACACTGGTTTTATAGATTCTGCGTTCTTTGAAACTGGTTCCGTTTCTATATTTAAGCCAGACACACACCCCTCTAGCCGCAACGTTCCTAGAGTGTAGTTTTATCGCTGTGGTTTCCGCCAGGAAGTGAAGGCATGACCGTAGATACGATGTGTCGTTGGTGGGTCGGTCGAGTACCCACTGACGGCCGACCATCCCAAGATTTGTTTCACGGTCATCTACCTCATAGCCGCGTAACCGTTTGTACCAGTGCAGCCCGTTAACACTTTGAAAGACCTTCTTAGAAAGTGTTTTTTCGTCGGTTTGGAGAAAATCTATCGGCGTATAGATATTGTTAGCTTGTAATCTGCTGCTGTAACCGTCGGCTATGCCTGTTAAATCCTGTAATTCGAGGGTTTTGTAGGTGTCGATGATGTTTGTGTGGTCGATGGTGTCTAGCCCGTCGGGTTTGTTTAACCCAGCTGCTGTTTTGGCTAGGAAACGGTTCGGGCCGATACCTACGTTGATAGTGGTGTAGTCACCGATCTCGTTTCTGACACGCTTCTTTATTTCATAACCGATGTCTACTATCTCTTGTTTGCTGGGTGCTCGTGTGCCGCTACGAAAATCGATTATTCCTTCGTCTATGCTTTTCATCTCCACCGAGGGTGAATAGGTTTTCATTATTGTCGCGAGTTTCGTATACACGTTGTGGTATTTAGGTGGGTCGGTTTCAAGCAAAACAAAGCTAGGGCATAACGCTAACGCTTCACTGCGTCGACACCCTGTTTTAATGCCAAGCGCTTTCGCTTCATACGAGGCGGCTATAACGCAGCACTCTTTAGAGATCCTGTTTGTAACACCCATAGGTTTACCGCGCAGCGATAGGTGGGCTTGCTGTTCAGCCATAGCAAAAGCGCTATTCAAATCAATCCACATAACCCGAGGGGTTTCCTTATTCAACTCCACTATCAAACCCTGATCGTGTTATCCGTAGATGACAGCAACCAGCAGCCACGTGAGCCGCTCGGCGTCGAACTCTAAACGATAGTCATTCATGCCGTCGCTAACGTCGAAAACGTGTATCATCCGTTTGCCTTTCGACGTCGGGTGTCTCATCCCCAGTTTCACAAAATTGACAGCCCTGCCTTGGTAATTCACTTTCTGCGGCACAGCTTCCCCGCCTTCGCGACGGTAGATAACAGCGACATCAACCAGCTCATTCACATACACAGTCGGATCCACAATATCTCTCCCAAAATCTGACCCAACCAAATAAAAGAGATAGTAACAGACAGGTGTGACACTCTTAACAAGCTCAGTGCAAAATCGAATGTTGTGCACAAGTCGAAGGTGTTGACCTTGATGGCCTACCCATGCCTTGGATGGATGCATCTCGCGTTGTTTCTGAAGTCGCTTCCGTCAAGTTCTTCTAAGAGAGTTAAGAGGTGGGTTGCGGCTGTTTCATTGAATGTCTGATTAACGGTTGTATCCGAAGAATCCTGGACTGCAACCGTCTGATTTTCATGAAAGTAGTTGATGTTGATTTTTGTGGTCTGATCTGTAGTGTGTAGCTGTGATTGTTTCTCAAGGAATTTAGAGGCCGCGTTACGTTGTTCAACTGGCATTCGATAAGACTTCTGCGTCTTATGACTTTTTGAACACGTTGAGGTCGACAGGCCCTTCTATGCCGTCAACCTTCGATATTCCAGAAAACTGCCAGACAAGCCAGTTATCATTGCCAGGTTTACGAAAAATGCTGCGACGCCAGACTGGGCGCTCCTCAGCTATTTCATTCAAGAATTCTAAATCTTCTAGAACATAGAGCAACGTCTTCTCGTTAGTTCGTGCTTCGACGGTGTTGAGGAAGGACTGTACCTCAGCTACAATTTTCTCTTCGCTGAATGGGTTCTTGCAGTTGCCCCCAAATTCAAGATCAAGCGCTAATGGTAAGTCACTGTTTTCATAGTCAACTGTTGCAAGGAAATGTTCCGCTTGTTGCTGGCCGTCAGTGCAGAAAGTAAAAAAGTGATATGCTCCAACATCGAGCCCTCGTAAAGTTTTATAGTGGTTGCGATATGTCCTGGTTTTCTTTGTCGTCTTTTTTG
>JAHDDW010000033.1:0-1925 GCA_020629155.1 Acidimicrobiales bacterium
GTTCAGCTTCACCAGGCTTTATGCCACGAGAATGCAAAAGCGCGAGCAGCCGACCGGCGTAGTAATCGTATATTTCGGCAAATATTTCGACGTCCTCACCCTTAGACAATTGACGTAAGCATTGATCAATTCGGCCATGAAGGTCCTTGTCTTTCGCTCTGTCGGTCGTGTCTAACACAGGGGTCACCGGATCGAAAATGGTCGTCGATGGCGTAATCTACCAAGCCAGGCAGGCGATCAAGTCTGTTTGTGATATTTACAATCGACAAGGCGGCACAGTTAATACAGGCCACCACAGTTACTGATGACGGTGGGAGAGCATCCCCCTGGTACCAAGTGTTCGTTCGGACAGGCACCGTAGAAATGGGTCGTTACCCTGTAGCTATTTTTATCCTTCGTGTTAACCTAGACGCTCTTGACGGGGTGCTTGATACCGAGTTTCGGTAGAAGGCTGAGATGTTGCCACGAGCAATCGGCACGATCCCGCTGAACCTGATGCGGATAATGCCGACGAAGGGATCAAGTTAACGCAATCACGGCAACCTTTGCCTGTGCGTTCTCGGCCCCTATCGGTATTTCTATACCGAGGGCATTTTTTGAAATCTTCAACGCTTAATAGCAAACCGCCACGCCAGCCTTTAGTGCCGGCTGCGCTAAGCATCGCTGGTTCAGATTCCGGGGGTGGTGCGGGCATTCAGGCAGACTTAAAAACCTTTAGCGCACTGGGTGTATTCGGAACCACGGCCATAACGGCAGTCACGGCTCAAAATACACAAGGGGTAACCGGTATTCATGAAATACCTCCAACCCTCGTGTCCGAACAACTTCATGCTGTGCTATCCGATATTCGCATCGGTGCGATCAAAATTGGCATGCTGTCCTCACCAGCTATCGTAGGTGCAGTTGCTGAAGTATTACGTGATTACCGTGATATCCCAGTTGTTTTAGATCCTGTCATGGTGGCAAAAACTGGTGATGTGCTGTTGCAGCCTGAGGCATGTACAGCGCTTCAAGAACTGCTTTTCCCACTGGCGGTGTTGGTAACCCCAAACATGCCCGAAGCCGGTCTACTCACCGGCCTTTCCGAAGCAAGCAATGAAGCAGAAATCGTTGCTCAAGCCACTGCCTTACAAAGCCTTGGCTGTTCTGCCATCTTAATGAAAGGCGGCCACCTAAGCGGGCAAACCTGCGTTGATCGGTTGTTCTCAGGATCCAACATGGTTAAATATTCGAACCCAAGGATTCAAACCTCAAATACCCATGGCACCGGTTGTACCTTGTCCTCAGCGATTGCTGCGTATCTTGCCAGAGGAGAAACAATCAACGATGCAGTAGCAAAAGCGGTTACCTATTTACATCAAGCCATACAGGATGCAGATTCACTCCATATAGGTCATGGCCACGGACCCGTGCACCATTTTCATGGGTCGTGGCAGCGACATGGTTAGCCCAGCGGTATCACTACACAACGTATCGCTTCGATACGCTAGCACCGTCGTTTTTGACCGCTTAAATCTGCACTTTGAAGCGGGTCAGTTGCACTGTGTGCTTGGTCGTAGCGGCGTTGGGAAGACAAGCCTTCTTCAATTGTTAAACGGGCAATGCACCCCCGACAGTGGGGCAGTGTCAGTTTCCAATGCGCAAGACTTATCCCCGCAAGTGGCTTACATGGCGCAAGATGATTCGTTGTTACCTTGGCTCACGGTTCAGGATAATGTACTTCTGGGTCGCAGATTGCGCGGTGAGTCTTTAGCCAGTTATCGGGATCACGCAACGCATTTACTGAACGAAGTAGGGCTATCCGATTCTGCGAAGCAATTTCCGCACGAGTTATCGGGCGGCATGAGGCAACGCGCCGCGTTAGCACGAACCTTATTGGAAGAGCGCCCCATCATATTGATGGATGAGCCGTTCTCCCGGCTGGA
>JAHDDW010000033.1:2025-8834 GCA_020629155.1 Acidimicrobiales bacterium
TTACCGACGCCCCTGGCAGTTTTCCAAGAGCTAGTCACCAAACCCCAATACTTCTTATCGCACAGTCTGGTTACCGCAATGGAAATTGTGTTGGGGTTTTGCATTGGATGCATGTTGGGGTTATGCAGCGCCTGGATCTTGTATGCAACCCCCTGGGCCAGACGCTGGGTTTTGCCTGTGTTAGTGGTAAGTCAGGCTATCCCTGTGTTTGCCTTAGCGCCTCTATTAACGCTGTGGTTAGGCTTCGGGTTGCCTTCCAAAATCGTCATGACGGTTCTGATTATTTACTTCCCAGTCGTTATTGCGAGCTTTGATGGTTTGAGTAACACCCCAAAAGTTTGGCTTACCTTAGCGAGCACTATGAGTGCATCACCAACCGCAGTCTTCCGACACATCAGGCTGCCAAACGCCATGCCAGCTATCGGGTCCGGCATTCGTGTTGCCGCGTCAGTTGCACCCATAGGGGCCGTAGTGGGCGAGTGGGTAGGGTCTCAAGCAGGTTTGGGGTTTGTGATGTTGAATGCCAACGGACGCATGCAGACCGATGAGCTGTTCGCGGCTTTGCTGTGCCTGTGTTTTCTAACCGCTCTGTTTTTTTTCACCATCGATGCATTAATCAAAAGGTTATTTCATCGATTCACCCATCAGTAGATTCTCTTGTTTAGGTCAATTTAATGAAACTTATCGCCTTTGTGCTGTTCGCCTTATTTGCCTTGCCCGCTTATGCGCAGTCTACTCAGAAGCTCACCGTGTTACTGGATTGGTTTACCAATCCCGACCATGCACAAATCATCTTGGCTCAAGAACTGGGGTATTTTGAACAAGGCGGACTGGATGTAGAACTGATCGAGCCAACCGATCCAAGCTTACCGCCGAAACTTGTGGCGGCAGGAAAAGCAGATATTGCGATCACGTACCAACCTCAGTTACACGTACAAGTCTCTGAGGGGTTGCCGCTGGTGAGATTTGGTACGTTGGTTTCAACACCACTGAACTCATTGGTTGTTCTAGCCGACGGCCCCATCAAAGGTATCGGTGATCTGGCCGGAAAAAAAGTTGGCTACTCAGTGGGCGGGTTCGAAACGGCTTTACTGAAGTCCATGTTAGAAACCGAAGGACTAACGCTTGACGATGTGTCACTGGTTAACGTCAATTTTTCATTATCACCTTCACTGATAACCGGCAACGTGGATGCGGTAATCGGTGCCTTTAGAAATTTTGAATTGAATCAAATGGACATAGAGAATCACCCGGGCCTTGCGTTTTACCCTGAAGAACACGGCGTGCCGGTTTATGATGAACTGATACTCGTGGCCAACAGCAAAGATAAAGACAACCCCGCCTTAGCTCGTTTCACGCAAGCGATTCAACAGGCCACGACTTACCTGATTAATCATCCTGAACAGTCATGGCAGTTATTTAAAAATACCTCTCCAGACACGCTGGACAACGAATTAAATCGTCGAGCGTGGGTAGACACCTTGCCTCGATTGGCCCTTCGACCCGCTGCTGTGGACACCCAACGCTACATAAACTTCGCCCAGTTTATGAAAGCGCAAGGCTTAGTGGAATCCACACCAGAGCTCAGTCGATATATCGTCGAACCGGTAGCCGAATGAGGTTAATTCAAGGTGTAGAGGGTGGGACTTGGTGAAGCCGCTATCTATTGAGATCATTGGTTCGGGTGTCGCCGGTCTGTGCTGCGCTTTGCTGTTTGCTCAGCGTGGCTGTACGGTCACCGTTCACTCTGCAAGTCAGGGCTTTGATCAATCCTGTTGTTCCTGGTGGGCAGGGGGCATGCTGGCTCCGTGGTGTGAAATGGCAACCACCGGAGCGATCATTGGAAAACTTGGACACGACGGGATTAAGTTCTGGGCTCAACATCACGCCGGTACGGTAGCGAAAGGGTCATTGGTCATAGCCAGTCAACGTGATCTACCCGATTTGCATCAGTTTGCCGCTCGCACCGAACATTTCGAGCGATGTAACGCATCCGACATTGAGCAACTGGAACCCGATCTTGCTGGACGATTTACAAACGGACTGTTTTTTCCCGAAGAACGCCATGTAGACCCACGCGCCGCGTTGGGTGAAACTGTCGCGTTATTGCGCACCTTGCCTAATGTGCATCTACGCTTTGAATCGGCTCTGTCTTTGGAACAGTTAACAACGCCTACTACAGAGGATTGGCGCATTGACTGTCGAGGTTTGAGTGCGCGCGATCAACTTCCCACACTCCGTGGGGTACGTGGTGAGATGTTGGTACTGCAAACAAGGGATATAACGTTACATCGCCCCGTTCGGTTACTGCATCCTCGTTATCCACTTTATATCGTGCCTCGCCACGACCACCAGTTTATGGTGGGTGCGACAATGATAGAAAGTGATTACCGAGGAAAACCCACGGTTCAATCCGTAATGGAATTACTCTCCGCCGCGTATTCGCTTCATCCAGCTTTTGCTGAGGCACAAATAGTCGAAATGGGGGCCGATGTCCGACCTGCGTTTCCTAATAATTATCCGAAGATCGTACAGAACGGACGTACCTTGTTCGTCAACGGATTATTTCGTCATGGTTTTTTATGCGGTCCCGCGCTCGCACAGCGAGCGGTGGACTTTGTTCTGGACGGCCACATAGATACTGAGATATGGAATGAATATACAGCTTAACGGAAAGCCGATAGAGACTGAGGTTGAAACGCTTGAAGAACTGATTTCAGCGTATGAGTACAACAAGACTACTGTGGCTACCGCGGTGAATAAGCACTTTGTACCGGTCTCCCAACGCGCCGAATTCAAACTTCACGACGATGATTGTGTAGAAGTTATTGCACCGATGTCGGGGGGCTAACCATGAGTGTCACTTTTTACAATACAAACGTTGAATCACGACTGTTACTGGGGACAGCTCGATATCCTTCTCCAGCCGTGCTGCTGGATTCAATTCGCGCATCGCAAACAGACATAGTAACCGTCTCACTACGTCGTGAAAGCAATACAGAAAAATCCGGTGAAGCGTTTTGGGAATTAATCAAGCAAGCACACGTTCGTGTTTTGCCTAACACCGCCGGTTGTCGATCGGTCAAAGAGGCGGTGCTCACCGCAAACATGGCTAGAGAGTTGTTTGATACGCCGTGGATAAAATTGGAAATCACCCATAACGACAACACGCTAAACCCAGCCGTGGTCGAACTTATCGAGGCGGCTCGTATTCTCACACGCGATGGGTTCGACGTTTTTCCTTACACCACTGATGATCTAAGCGTTGCAGATCAGTTACTGCAAGCCGGGTGTCAGGTCCTTATGCCGTGGGGAGCACCCATTGGCAGTGGGCGAGGTTTAAATAATGTTTTTGCTCTGAAAACACTTCGTACCCATTTTCCCGACGTGCCACTTATTGTGGATGCTGGACTAGGCGTTCCCTCGCATGCGGCAGAAGTTTTAGAACTGGGATACGACGCAGTATTATTGAATACCGCAGTTGCCACCGCCGCTGACCCGGTTTTGATGGCAAGCGCATTCTCGCAGGCGGTTAACGCTGGACGGCTGGCCTTCGAAGCTGGCCCCATGCACGCACGTGATTTTGCAACGCCCAGTACACCCGTTGTGGGTATGCCATTGTGGAGTGCCTAATATGTTAGCGCCGTTTTATCTCATCGTTGATAACGCCGACTGTTTAGAAAGGTATTTGCCGTTAGGCGTTAAGTGCGTTCAATTGAGAATCAAAGATCGTTCAGATCACGAGATAACGCAGGCAATAAAAAAGGCTAAAACACTTTGTGACGCGTTTGATTGCCAATTAATCGTTAACGACTACTGGCAGTTAGCCATTGACACAGGCTGCAACGCCGTGCATTTAGGGCAAGAAGATTTAGACAACGCGGACATTAACGCAATCCGGCAGGCGAATGTGCGCTATGGCATCAGTACACACGACAAGGCCGAACTTCATCGAGCCTCAGCACTACAACCCGATTACATCGCGCTGGGCCCAATTTACGCCACGCTGTTAAAAAAGATGCCATGGCGCCCGCAAGGTTTGGAAAAGCTCGCCCGTTGGAGACTTCGGGTAGGGGACATTCCGTTAGTCGCCATTGGTGGTTTCACACCCGATCTCGCTGCCGGCGCTTTCGCCGCAGGTGCCGACAGTGTTTGCGTGGTAACCGACGTTCTTAAACATCCCAACCCTGAACAGCGAATAAGTCAGTGGCTGAATTGTTGCCACCACGAATAACCCACCCAACAGTAAACACGATAGTTATCTAGTCTTTCGGCTAGGGGCTGTATTCAATTCCTTTTAAAGGGAAACGCCACTTGCCTACCTGGCAGTGCAAAACTGCGTGTTTCTTGTTGTAGTGAGCGGCGCGACACATCGTTTAGTATCCCCGTTTTACAGGCGAAGACGGTCAGGCCGATAGGTTCTTTATACAAGAGCTTTCTACAGTTAGACGAAAATGATCGGTTGGCCAAACTCGCTCCGGAAATTTGTACATCAATTTCCAAAATGGATAATGCTGTTGATTGGCTTTTGGATGTTTTCAAACGCTCACGCTGAAAACATCGATTTCTCGAACGAATACAATCAGATTTATCAGATAAGGTCGGTATCAAACGATGCGGAGGCAAAGTCTTCAATCGGTTCGGGGTTCCAGGTCAGCGCCAGTGGATTGATCATCACGAACTACCACGTTGTATCCGACTTTATAAGCGAACCAGATTCTTACGCGTTGGAATATGCCGATCAGCACGGTAACAAGGGATCGTTGACACTTCTGGACTTCGATATCGTTAATGATCTCGCTTTGCTCCAACACCCAAACCCACGTCCTGAGTTTTTTGAGCTTGCTGGTGGAACGCCAGAACGCGGCGTTCTGTCTTATGCGCTAGGGAATCCCGGTGATTGGGGGATGGTGATGGTACCCGGGCCCACCAACGGATTCGTTGAGCACAGCTACAGAAAGCTATTACTGTTCTCAGGCAGTCTGAATTCTGGCATGAGTGGCGGACCCTCCCTTAACGCAAACAAGCGGGTAGTAGGCGTTAACGTTGCGACAGCGGGGAGCCAGCTCAGTTTTTTGGTTCCTGTTGAACACGTATCTCTGCTGGTGGAGAATCCGCGTGAGCTTAAACCAGCCGAATTTGACGAGGAAGTTACGCGTCAACTAAAAGCATGGCAGCGCCCGCGCCTACAACAACTTATCGAGGAACCATGGGATCTAATCGATTTTCACGGGCGAAGCGTTGCTAGTGAGTTTCGATACGACTTTCAATGCTGGGGTGGCTCCAATGACGATGATGACGAACGCAAAGTTAATCGGTCGTATCGTCAGTGCAGCTCGGGCGACGATATCTACGTAAATCGAGTACTGAACACAAGTCAAGTTGAATACTTTTTTGCACATCGGACTACAGAAACGTTAAACCCGATGCAATTCGCCTTGTACCAGGGTATGGGTATGGGCGCAGACAATAACTCAAGCTATAAGTATTCAACTAATTATGTCTGTGAATCCAGTTTTCTGAGTCCTGACGACGCTAGCGACGTTGACTATACGCGAATGGTTAGCTGCATTAGAGCCTACAAAAAATTCCCAGGTTTGTATGATTCGATGGTGATGATATTGAGTCAAATTGGGCCCGAAATCGTTAAATCGCATATCACGATCGCGGGTGCCGAAAAGGATCAGATTATGGCCTTGAATCGAAAATTTGCAGAGGCCGTCCAATGAAATGTGTACTGTTAATTGAAAAGGAAGGCCAGTGCAGTGCAGTGCCCGTGTCCTTTGATGACAACAACCCAGTCGTTATAGGTAGAGCGTGGAAAAACGACGTTATCATTAACGATCCATACGTAGATTCTGAGCATTTAAGTCTCTCGGCGAACGATGATCATTTTTTCATCGAAGACCTCAATAGTCAGAACGGCACCTTGGTTGAGAAAAAGCAAGTAGACAATACCGCTAGCTACAGCATGGGCGACAGCATTGTCGTCGGTGAAACCACATTGCGCTTAATCGATGCCAACGCTGAAGTTGCACCGGCCCTCAAAATTGAAAAAAGCAATCGCCTTATAAAACGCATTGATTCATTTTGGTTCATTCCTATTGCCGTTATATTCGTTCTGCTTGCTACCTACTTGCAGGGGCTCTGGGGCGGGGATGTAGAACAAACAGCCGACCTAATTGTAAATTCAATGATGTACGCGGTTGGCGCTATGCTTATCTGGACGCTGGCGGTCGGGATCTTAAGTAAGCTGTTCCGCCAAAAAGCTGCATTCACTCTGGCCGCCATTGTCTTTTCTGTGGTCATGGTCTTAGAGTTGTTATTTAACCTGATTGGCAACGCGATTAAGTTCAACTTAAATTCGGGCTTGGCCATCACGGTCATTGATCAAATCGTAGTGTTGACACCTCTGGTTTTCATGTTGTACGCAACGCTTTCATTGGTCACACGGTTTAGCCGATTCGTAAAGGTGTGTGTAACCAGCGCACTGTGTGTGTTTGTGCTGCTGGCATCTGTTTATTTTCCAACGCTACAACCTGAACACCAGCGATGGTCGCGAAGTGTTTCTGGACACCATCTCGGGCAACCAGCCGCGCTCTTCTTCGGTACGACTGAATCGCTTGATGCGCACATGACAAAAACCAGCAATTTGTTTGACCAGCTTGAACAGAGCCCCTAGGCATATAGCATTCAGACACCCGTGTAATATTCAGCATAGCGCTCCGGCAGGGTGACCCGCTAAGCCGCTCAATCTGGCCGTTGGGCCGAATATTTGCTAGTATTTGGCTCATATTTTGAGCCGAATA
>JAHDDW010000006.1:0-21853 GCA_020629155.1 Acidimicrobiales bacterium
GCCTAGGACGCTGGCTTCTCATGCCAGTAGCACGGGTTCAAATCCCGTACGGGGTACCATTCAAGGTTGTTGCGCAAACAAATCTTAACAGAAATTACGAAGCTAGTTTTTGTTCTTGTTTCTCTTGGTTTGTCGTCTTAGACGCATATGCGTGAATCAAACCGACAGCTCCGATTGTGAATGCTTCGTCTATTTCGCCTGTTGAAATCATTGCAAGTAACGTGTTGTACGGTGTCAGGTGGACGCCATGTATGGACTCTGCCAGTTCTTTTTTGTTGATTTCTGTTGGTTCTGCAAGGTCTTCAAGCAGGACAAAGCTTACCTTGGCTGCTGTTAAGCCATTATCTGTATATATAGAATGTAGAACATGAGCGCTAGATGCTTTATAGCCAGTTTCTTCTTCAAGTTCGCGTATGGCCGCTTTTTCAGGTGTTTCACCCGGTTCTTTAAAGCCTCTAGGCAGCTCAAAATGACATTTGCCAGTAGCATGTCGATCGTGTCGTAAAAGCAGAATCTCCTGATTTTTTGTGCGTGCAACACACGTTACGCCTGCAATTTCTTCACCTGGGTTTGCATTTAGTCGCCTGTTGTAAACAAATCTGCTGCCGTCTGGGGCTTCAACTAGATCTGCAACATCAATAAAGTAAGGGGTTTGGCGTAGCAATCCGACATCTTCACCCGTGGTGTTCAGATGTTGTAGAAGCGCCGTTTTGTCAATCAATAGAGGTAAAGAACGGCCAGCGAAATGAGTATCGTTGCGTTTTGTCAGAGCAGGATGCGCAGCAATAAGTTCTAGATACTTGTCAATTGCTCGCTCACCTGTGAAAGTATGCGACGTCGCCATGTGTCAACGATACTGCATCATGCGACTAGATGCATGTCGAGATAAGATTATGGGTTGTCTTTGCAGGCTGCATCGATTTCAGCTAAACCTACAATGTCGTTTGCGATGAGAGTCTCTACATACTGGTCTCTATCTCCAGCTTCTTTGATATAGCAGTCTAGTTTCTCTGTTTCAACGAGTGAAGCGGCAGCGAGTTCCTCATCATCGAGACAACGTAGGGTTATAGCTGAGTATTTTTCGAGGTCAGCCTCATCTTTTAGTAGACCTTCTTCGGTGAGTTCATAGTTGTCGCCAGTAGTTATTTTTTCTCTCAGCACTTCTTCATCTTGTATTAATGGGAGGCCTTTTTGGGCTATGCATGATGCTGTTTCGTTTGAAAGTGCTATCTCTTCAGCATCTGCCCCTTTTTGGATACTTTCAGCAAAAAGTTCTTCAGTGCTTTGGCTGCAAGAGTTTAGTAAAAAGACCATTGGAGCGAATACGGCTAGTAAAGGTTTTCTCATAGTTGCATAGACTACTACTGAAGAAGCGTCATCGTGGTTCAATTTCAAAAGTTAGTTGCAGTGGTGGGGAGCGACTTTTGCTAGAATAAAAAATCTTTGTCGCGTTTGGGTGTGAACTTCTACGCTGTAGTATGACTGAGTTATGTATGCAATCGTGGCCACTGGTGGCAAGCAAGTAAAAGTAGAAAAAGGTCAAACCGTTAAGGTCGAGCGCTTGGGTGAACCTGGTGCCGATGTTACGCTTCGTCCTGTGATGATCGTTGATGGTGATGATGTTCTTGCCACTCCTGAACAGCTTGGGAAGGCATCTGTGTCTGCTCGTGTTGTTGAAGAGGGTAAAGGTAAGAAGATTGATGGCTTTGTCTATAAGTCAGCTTCAAACAATCGCCGTCGGTACGGACATCGACAAACATATTCAACAATAGAAATCACAGATATTTCTAAATAAGCCGACTTGGTTTGAAAGAGTAGGAAAATAGCTATGTCAAAGACTAAAGGTGGCGGTTCTACAAGGAACGGCCGAGATTCAGAGGCGAAACGCCTTGGTGTTAAAGCATTTGATGGAGAGTCGGTAACTTCTGGTTCTATTCTTGTTCGTCAACGTGGCACAAAAACACATCCTGGTCGTAACGTTAAGCGTGGCGGCGACGATACGTTGTTCGCAACTGCTGAAGGTAAAGTCAAGTTTGGCTTTCGTAAAGGCCGTTCGCTTGTCGATATTATTCCAGAAACAGCTGACGCGTAGCCCACTGAGGTAGCGTCGCACAGTAGCTCAATGTCTAACTTCGTCGACGAGTGCAATTTCTGCGCTCGTGCTGGCGATGGTGGGTTTGGTTGCGTTTCTTTCAGGCGTGAAGCTCACGTTCCCTATGGTGGCCCCGATGGCGGCGACGGTGGTGATGGTGGTTCAGTCTGGCTAGAAGCAGACCGCAGTGTTGTCTCTCTTCTTGGTTTTCGTGATCACCCTCATAGGATCGCTAAAAGCGGTGTCCACGGACAGGGCGCAAAAAAACACGGTAAACGTGGTGAAGATCTTATTGTAAAGGTTCCAGAAGGAACAATAGTTTACGATAGAGAAACAGAAGAAATGCTTGTTGACTTGGCAGCGCACGGCGATCGCTGGTGTGCCAGTCGCGGCGGTGAAGGCGGCAAGGGCAATGCTCGTTTCCTTTCAAATAAACGCCGCGCCCCTGATTTTGCTGAGCAAGGCGAAAAATGTGAAGATACCTGGTATCGCCTAGAACTTAAGCTGATGGCCGATGTTGCTTTAGTTGGCTATCCCTCTGTTGGTAAAAGCACGCTAATTTCAGTCATCTCGAAAGCCAAGCCCAAGATAGCCGACTATCCATTCACCACCTTAGAACCTAACTTGGGTGTTGTATCAATGGATAGCGAAACGCAATATGTTGTCGCTGATTTGCCAGGTCTAATCGAAGGTGCACATGAAGGTCAAGGTTTAGGTTTTCGCTTTTTGCGTCATATAGAGCGAGCTCGCGTGCTTGTTTATATGTTAGATCTTTCTCTTGTGGACGGCGACAGTCCAGCTCGACAACTTGAAGTGTTGCGGCGTGAACTTGAACGCTATAAACCAGAGCTGTTAGATCGTCCGTCTATTGTTGTGGCATCTAAAGAAGACATGTTGACGGTTGCTGATTGGAACGACTCTGCACTTGAAGAAGTGGTTGAATTTAGCATCTCGTCGTTGCAGTCCAAAGGGTTAAAGCCGTTGATGTGGCGGATGGCTCAGCTGGTTAAAGAGTCAAAAGATAGCGAACCGCCGCGTCGAGGGTTCGTGACACATAGACCTGAACCAAGTGGCGTGCGAGTCGAACGAGACATCGACGGTGCATGGATAGTGCGCGGGCGTGAAGCGGAGCGTGCAGTAGCATTATCAGATATGGGCAACATTTTAGCGCTTGATCATGCCCGTGCGAAGCTCAATAAGATAGGTGTTGACAAGGCCTTGCGTCATGCTGGAGTAAAAGAAGGCGAAGAAGTCCGTATCGGCGGCTTCTCATTCGAATACTATGAAGATCTGTGATTATTGTTATAAAAATTGGATCATCGTCGCTAACAAAAGCTGGGAAACTCTTTACCCCTGCGATTGAAAAACTCTGTCACGAGATTGCACAAGCTAAAAAAGCAGGCCATGCGCCTGTTCTTGTTTCTAGTGGTGCAACTGCGTTAGGACGAACTATATTTGCATCTGCACAAGTGCGGATGGCAGAACCTGCGATGTCTCGTGCGTTTGGTTCTGCTGGGCAGGTAGCTCTAATTTCTGCCTACGAGCGGCATTTGGCTAGACATGATAGTGTGGCCGCGCAGGTTTTGCTTGCTCCAACCGATTTTTGGATACGCAAACGCTATTTGCGTAGCAGAGGCACGCTTCACCGTTTGCTTGAGCTTGGTGCTGTGCCGATCATTAACGAAAACGATGCCTTGGCAGACAACGATATAAGTTTTGGAGATAACGATCGTCTTGCAGCGTTGGTAGCGCATCTTCTTAAAGCAGAAAAGCTGCTTCTTCTAACTGATACAGATGGGATTTACAGCAGCGACCCGAGCGTTAACCCAGAGGCTTCTTTAATTGCAAAGGTCGAAGGGATAGATCATACGTTGGAGCAGATGGCTACAGGTTCTCGTTCTGGTGTCGGTCGTGGCGGCATGTCTTCAAAGGTTGCAGCTGCAAAAATAGCGTCATGGTCAGGTGTCGAAACCGTTATCGCCAAAGCAGCAAGAAAAAATGTTGTCGCTGATGCTATTGCAGGGAAAGCCGATATCGGTACAACTGTTGCGCCTGAACTTCGTAGCATTTCTGCTCGAAAATTATGGATTGCGTTTGCGCAGCAGCCAAGTGGCCGAGTGGTAGTTGACGTAGGAGCTCGTAAAGCTGTCGAACGACGAAATAGCAGTTTGCTTGCTGCTGGGGTTGTGGGCGCATCGGGCAGCTTTGCTATCGATTCAATAGTTGATATCGCCGACAGCGATGGCACAGTATTTGCTCGTGGAGTGACTCGATGGAGTCAGCAACAAATTGATGACCACCTGGGCAAAAAGACGTCTGAGATCCCAGATGAGATCTCAGACGAAATTATTCATAAAGATGATTTAGCATTGCTGCCACAATAGAGGATGTTTATTCTGCTGCCGGTTCTGTTGCGCTAGCAGGTTTTGCAGTTTCTTTCTCAGCTTGATCGCCTAAGCCAAGTTGCGAGCGAATCTCTTCGAGACGAGTCTGTGCTTCCATATTGATAGATGCTTGTTCTACTTCACGCATGCGCCCTTCGACAGAAGATTCGTTTAGCTCTGACGTTCCCTTCGCCTTCGCGTAACGGCTTTCTACCTTGTTACGAATCTCCTCGAAAGAAGGAACATCTTTGCCAACTTGGTCATTGAGCGATTCCATTGCCGAGTTAAGCTGCTCTTGCATCTTTGCTTGGTCGATTTGAGAAAGAAGTTCACGCTTTTCGGTAAGTTTTTTCTGTAGTGCTGAAGAGTTCTGGCTGACAGCATTCTTTGCCTGCTCAGCGGCTTGTGAAGAATTAAGATGCAACGCTTTGAGATTCTCAACCTCATGCTCTAACGCGATCATGCGATTAGCGAAGCTTTCAGCGGTGGTTGTGTATTGCGTAAATTTGGCTTGGTCTCCGCTTTTTTGTGCATCGTCAGCCATCTTGACAGCTTGTCGGGCATTGGCAGAAACCTTTTCATAGTCTTCCATTGTTCGATTAAGACGGATTTCGGTTTGTTTCTGGTTCGCGATAACGTTTGCGGCCTGCTCTTTGAGTTTGCCATGCTGGTCTTGTGCTTCAATAATGGCTTGTTCTAGTTGGACTTTGGGGTCGGCTTTTTCGTTGAACGTTCCAGTAAGTTTTGCTACTGAATATTTCCACCAACGGCGTATCAATTTAATCATAAGTAGATCCTAGCAGGGTGACGAAAAACTCCGACGGATTGTCATAAAGGAGCCTGAACGTAAGGTCTATTTCTTAAAAAGACCATGGCAGATGAGGTCGAGAAAGCCAACAACATCTTTTTCTGTCAACTCTGTTTGAGTGAAGTGAATCCTTTTAATAAAAGGGCCTTCTACAAATTCACAGGCAAGGTCAATGTCTACGTCTGGACCAATTTCACCTCGTTGCTGCGCCATATCTAGAACTGCTTTAATAGGGGCACGCTGTTCAAGGCTGATTTCTTTATGCAATGCTGCGATATCTGGATCAGAGCAGCCTGCGTGTAAGACACTTGCAGCCATTTGTTGGCGTTCGGGTTGGCAAAGCACTGGAAGCATCATGGTCGCTAGTGCTTCAAGATCGGTTCTTAATGAGCCAGTATTTGGTATGGGGAAGGGCTGGATTGATTCGCTGCATGCTATCAAAATAAGCTCGGATAGCGAAGTGAAGTGGCGATAAAATGTGGTTTTTGCGACACCAGAACGTTTGACAATCTCGGCAACGGTGACGTTGTCGATGCCTGATTCATGCACTATTTCTAGTGCGGCTTCTATCATCTTTGTTCGAGCTTGCTCACTTTTTGTTCTCACCATAACACTACTTACGGTATCGCATTTGTGGCAAGGAGGCAAGATATTTGATTAATCTGGACTGTTTTGGTTATTGTGGTTGTGTATAACGATACGATACGGTACCGTATCGAATGTTGGTTTGTTCAGGAGGAGAACTATGTTTAGGAAAGTAGGCAGATGGAGCTATACCCATCGTTGGCAGGTTGTGTTTGCTTGGCTGTTCGTCCTTATTTCCACTAATGTGGTTGCTGCTCAGATGGGCCCAGCTTTCGAAAGCGCTTTCCAAGACATAGGCTCTGAAAGTGATCGAGGTGGTGCTGTGCTGGCCGAACATTTCCCAGAGCTAAACAGCACCCTCACTGGCTCTATCGTGGTCCAAGCAGAACAAGGCGTAACAACGCCAGAAGTGCAAACGGCGATGGAAGGTCTGCTCACAGAAGTAGCCAAAATTGAGGGTGTGAAAATAGTTAGTCCTTATGAAGAAATTGGTCAACAACAGCTTGCGCCTGATGGAACAATAGCTTTTGCCCGTGTGAACCTTGCACCTGATATTGACCCAACAGAAGCTGGAATTATCGGCGAAGAGATACGAGACCTTATCGAACCTATCGAAGAAGCGCAGCCAGCTATTGCGATCGAAGTTGGCGGTGAACCGCTTACCGTTTTCGAACCGCCAGAGACAGAATTTATCGGCCTTGCGTTTGCTGTCATTATTTTAATCCTCGCGTTTGGTTCTGTGCTTGCGATGGGTCTGCCAATTGGCGTAGCGCTCGTTGGTGTTGGGACAGGGGCAGCGATCACAACGATGATGACACATATCACGTCGATCCCAGATTTCGCGCCGTTGATAGGTATCATGATCGGTTTAGGCGTGGGGATCGATTATGCCCTCTTTATTGTCACTCGCTATCGCAAAGCCATGAAAGAAGGGCTAGCGCCGCTTGATGCTGTTGCTATTGCAATGGACACCGCAGGGCGAGCTGTTGTTTTTGCTGGCCTGACCGTCGTTGCTTCGTTGCTTGGGTTGTTGTTGATTGGTCTTTCGTTTGCATCTGGGCTTGGCATTTCGGCAAGCGCAACGGTTGCAGTAACTATGGTCGCCTCAGTAACGTTGCTGCCAGCGCTCCTTGGCTTTGCACAAGAAAAGCTTGAAATAACCCGTGTCCGTGGGCTTATCTCTGCTGGTTTAATCGCGTTAGCAATGTTTGGCTTCGGTGCAAATATTCTGCCTTTGGCTGCTGTGGCAGCACCTGCTGGGATTATTGTGCTGCTTCTAGGGTTAGTCTTCAAGCCATTGCAGAAATTAGTGCCCTCTCGACCAGAAAAACCGCTTCGTGAAACGCTTGCCTATACCTGGAGTCGAAGTATCCAAGCAAGACCTTGGGTTTTCTTGTTTGTTGGTGGTGGCATTTTGTTGCTGCTCTCTGCTCCGCTGCTTAGCTTGCGTTTAGGTTTCTCAGATGAAGGTAACTTTCCCGAAGACGAAACAGCTAGAAAAGCCTATGACCTTGTAGCTGAAGGGTTCGGCCCTGGAGCCAATGGCTTGATCATTACAACGATTAGCATTGACGAAACCAAAGATGCTGGTCCGCAGCTAGCCAAAATGGCAGAGCTGCAACAGGTCATCGAAGCTGACGCTGGGATTGCTACGGTGTCGCCTGCGTTGCCAAGCAATCTAGAAGATGTTGAAGCATCTGAGGCGTTTCTGCTGAGCGTGATTCCGACGACATCGCCGCAAGATCAAGTGACAGAAGAGACAGTGCAGCGTCTTCGCCAAGAAGTAATTCCGCAAGCAGTCGATGGTTCTGGTTTAGAGGTCAACTTGACTGGTTCTGTGCCTATTGATATAGATTTCACTTCCTATATGGGGGAGCGCTCGTTAGTGTTCTTCTCGGTAGTGCTGATCATCTCGTTTGTGTTGCTCATGGCCGTGTTCCGTTCGTTGCTTGTGCCGCTCAAAGCAGTGATTATGAATATGCTGTCGATCTCGGCCGCATATGGTGTGGTTGTCGCGCTGTTCCAGTGGGGCTGGTTTGGGTCGATCACTGGGATTGAACCAGCGCCAATCGAGCCGTTTGTGCCGATGATGCTCTTTGCTATTGTCTTCGGGCTATCAATGGACTACGAAGTCTTCTTGCTTTCACGCATCAAAGAAGAGTTTGACAAAACAGGTGACGCTGCTAACTCGGTAGCTGATGGGTTAGCTTCAACAGCACGAGTGATAACAGCGGCAGCAGCCATCATGACGGTTGTGTTTGGCAGTTTCTTGTTCGAAGATCTGCGTGTTGTTAAGCTCTTTGGCGTGGGGTTATCAATGGCGGTGTTGCTTGATGCAAGCTTTGTCCGCATGTTGCTTGTGCCTGCAACGATGGAGCTGCTCGGTAAAAAGAACTGGTGGCTCCCAGGTTGGTTAGACAGACGTTTGCCAAAGATTAATGTTGAAGGCAGCGACGTATGATCCGTTATTCTCAGCCTGACTGGGAATCTAACCTGTACACCCAGGGGTTGGGGTGATGCGATGTCGTTGTGCTTAGATTCCGCAGAGTCTATTAGCGGTCGAGTGTTATGAGGTCTGTGTTTCTCATGCTGAGAGAGCTGTAGAATTTCTGCTCCAGATGCGCACAACTCTCATCACTTCACCCCAACCCCACCTTGATTGGTTGCGGATCTTGTACTGGTTTAGGAACTACAGCGAAACCTTTTGTGATCTTGTCCAGAGCGATCTTATACTCTGCTTGTCTGGGCAGCCTGAAATAGACATAGGGCTTAGAAGTCGCAGCATCAGAGTAGCCTGGTTGTCTTAGCAGCCAGGCTGATAAGATCTGTTCCTTGGAGAAATATTGTTGCAGGAAAACGTTATAAGCACTATCAGAAAGTTTGCTAACAGCTTGTAACACATCTTTGGGCATTCGATGGCATTGGCCAACGGTTGACTTATTCGCTCCTTGGAGCTCAGGGTATCGATGTAATATATTATTTAATTTTTCAATCTCTTTGGCGACTTCGGGGTCGATAGAATCTTCCAGAGAAGTCGTTTCTAAGTCTCTTGCTTTTTCGGCTCGAATTCTTTCAGCTTCAGCCTTGAATTCCTCAGATGAGTGTTCCAAATTTAAGAGGTTTCTTATTTTTGAATAATGACGTTGGCCAAGGTCGATAATTTCTGTTATAGAGGTTTGCACTCCACTAAACTCTAAGAAGATGGCTGCATAACCACTTGGGCTTAAACCTAACTTAGCATAGGGTTTGTCTTTATAGAGGGCAACTAGTCTAAGCGCACGATCGGCCTTAGTGTTCATGAAAATCCTGGGTTGGGGACGAGGGCAATGTCGGCTTCTTCTAGCGTGGTGAGTTGCTCATCGCTAGGGTCGGTCAGTTCGCTGACACGTTCGGCGTGGCGGGCGACGGCGGCTTCAAAAAGGTTGCGAGCAAGACGGCCGTTGCCGAACCCTCGGTCGCGTTCTTGCGCCGCGAACCAGATTTCGGCGGCTTTTTCGGCCTCAGGGCTTAACTCATAGGTCGCTTTCGCCGCTAAAATTTTGAGAATCTCGACTAGCTCGCCATTATCATAATCAGCGAAGTTGATAGTACGAGGAAATCTGCTTTGGAAACCAGGGTTGCTGTCGACAAGTTCTTTCATCTCGTTCGGATACCCAGCAAGAATCACAACCATAGATTCTCGCTTGTCTTCGACATGTTTAACAATAGAGTCGATAGCTTCACGACCGAAGTCTTTTTCGCCGCCACGAGTCAACGAATACGCCTCGTCAATAATTAGAACGCCGCCATCTGCGCGATCAAAGACGTCGGCCACTTTCTTAGCTGTCTGGCCGATGAACCCAGCGACTAAACCGCTACGGTCAACCTCGACCACATGGCCTTTTTCGACGACCTCTAGGCTGCGATAAATACGAGCGATCAGGCGAGCAACAGTTGTCTTGCCTGTGCCCGGGTTGCCACTGAAAATAAGATGTTTGCTGCTGTCAAGCGTCGGCAAGTCGCGTTCTGCGCGAAGTTTCTGCACTTTGATAAGTGCGGTAAGCAAACGGATTTCTTCTTTCACAGCCGATAAACCAACAAGTTGGCCAAGCTCGTCCATCAAATCTTCTATGGGTTCACGCTCGTCGCTTAGCTCTTCATCTTTAATCGGGTTAGGTTTGTCATCAGTCGCACTCGCATCAGTTGCAGCTTGCGGCGCATCAGACGACAGAGCATCAAGGATCATGTCTTGGAAAGCGGTTAGCTCTTCTGGCTTTTCTTTCGCGTCATTTGGATCTACCGCTAATGTCACATGAGCGAGTGCCATCGCTTCTTCATAATAGGTTCTTGAAAGATGGGCACCAGTGTTGCGGATCTCATCGACTTGGCGAAGCGTACGAAAAAGTTCTGACTGTTTAATCAACCATTTACGCTTATTACGCAAAATAGAATTGCGGCGCATGGCATCTGGAGACACAATGCCCGGCAGCAAACCATGGTAAGAAAAAGCTGTAATAAGCGACCATAGCTCGATGTCTGTGTGCTGTCCCTTCGAATCAATAATTGCTGCACACAAATTGTATGCCTCTAAAATAGTGTCTTTGCGTAGCTGTTTCGGGTTGACAGAGGTGCCGACGGCGGCATCAGCCAGAACTTCGCCAGTCTCGGTGACAAACTTTTCTACCGCAACGCTTAAGCTCTTGTCCATTCAAGTAGCCTAGCAGAAAGCGGTAAAACTCTGACGGGCCGATGCGAGCTAAATAGCTAACTCCTTCATTGTTTCGAGTGCAGTATTCTTAAGTAGCAGCCGAGTAGGTCGATAGGCCTATATGCGAAAAAAATCTCTTCTTCTTTGTTGCGTCCTAGCCGTTCTTTTTTCTTCCTGTACCTCTGGATCTGCTTCACTAAGTGAAACTGAACGGATCGAAGCAATGGTGATCGAAGGAGTGGAACGACAAGTTGCAGAATGTGTTGCTGGAATCGAATCGCAAACGCTGTTGCAAGATGCGAGCGTTCAGAAAGCCGAAACTGAAGGCGTCGCCCGTCAAGAACTGTTGGCTAGCTGCCAAGAACTGTATGGAATGGCAGCTCAAAAAGAAACAGCTAGTGGGCAAAAATCATTGGAGGAAGTGGCTATCAAAAAAACTGACGCTGGCTATGGAGACGATCAAGCACTAGATATTTTGTGGGACAAATGTGAACAGGGGAGTGGCGAAGACTGCAATAGGCTTTTTGACGAAGCGCCACTTGGCAGCGAATACGAACGCTATGGCGTAAGCTGCGGCGATCGCGAAGGTGTCCTGCGTTGCGAAGAACTTGGCACTGAAAGCGACCCTGTTCCTAAAATAGCTGCAGAAGCAGAAAAGGCTGCTATCGGCTAGTGATGTGTACCTCTACATGGACGTCGATTAAGTAGTCGACATGCCACTAGCAACACCTACATCTATGTTACTAAAACGATGGTATGTCTGTTGCTAGTAGAGATCTCGCTACCATATCGGGTTGATTGATCGCAAAATTACTAAGGTAGCAGTGGAAGCAAAATCTAAGACATTTTTCAGTTTGTTAAAAGATATGTATAAAGGTGGCGTATTCACATCACTTTTCGGCTGGATGTTTCTTGCCCTTTCATGCGCCGCATTGCTCGCAAGACTATGGCCTATGGAGCATCCCTATGCAATCGCTTTTGTCGGGTTCACCCCATTTGTCTTGATTTTGATAGTAGTTGCTTTGCTGTTTGCTTGGTTCGGCAAGCAGCTACTTTTGCTAGTTGCTGCTGTAGGATCACTTGGTTTCTATTTCATCACAATGCCTTCGGCTAGCCTTGTTGTTGGCTGTCAACCAGAACAAGCTGACGAAGAAATTGTTATCTATACAAGTAATGTTTTGTTCGAAACGGTTGATGCCGATTCCTTAGTCGCCTCTATAGAAAAATATGATCCAGATGTGATTGTTTTGCAAGAGATGACGTCGAGGCTATGGCCACAAGTCAGCAGCGATAGCCGTCTTGCGTCGTACACAAGCAGAGTGGAAAACCTGCCTGGATTCCCTTCCCATGGCGTTGTTATTCTCAGCAAATTAGAAATGACTGCAAGTGAAGAAGAGCAAATCGGTCGATCTCGTTCTGCTGCTGCAACGTTTGAAGTTAGCGGCGGGCGTACGTTTGGTGTATCTGCAGTCCACACAAAAGCGCCTGTAATGAAATCTACAGCAAACCTTTGGAAAGAAGAGCTAGAACTTCTCAGCGATTTTGATACTTCACAGCCATATATTCTTGCTGGTGATTTTAATGCAACGAAAGATCATAAACAGTTTCGTGATTTGCTGTCATCGGGCTGGCATGATGCGCAAGATGTAAAAGGTTGTGGCCTAGACGCTACCTATCCTGCGAAAGGTTTACCGCTTGCGTTCTATCAGCTTGACCATATTCTCACAACTGACGATTTTGAAACGTTACGGGTCGAAATCGATGATGTTGCCACCAGCGATCATAAATCAGTTATAGCTGCTGTGCGAATTAAAGAATAGCTATAAAGTTAGTTGTGGCTGCCTAGAAAAAGGCAGCCACAACTAACTAGTTTGATTTTGTCTAGTGCAGATTACAAATCGCTGATTGCGTCTAAAACATTTACACGAGATCCTTTAAACGATGAGAATAGTGCAGCAAGAAGACCAGCCGCTGAAGCAAGTAGAACAAGTATCGCAAGTAGTCCCCAAGGTATAGAGAAACTGCTAAGGAACTTATCTGGAATAGCTTTGACTAGGAGCGCACCGAGTGCGATGCCTATAACTGCACCGAAGATAGCGCCAACGGCAGAAATAATAGCTGCTTCCCAACGAATCATACGGCGAGTTTGCCGCTTCGTCATACCTACTGCACGCAGCAAGCCGATTTCGCGCTTACGTTCAAAGATAGACAAAGTTAGCGTGTTCGCGATGCCTAACAAAGCGATAAACATAGCTAGAGCTAATAGCACCGTAAGTGTCCCAAAGAATTGATCAATCTCTCCCGCAATTGATTCTTGGTATTCAGCAGATGATTCAAAAATAGCCGTTGGATATTCTTTTGCGAAAGCTTCAAAGTCTGCATTCGCTTGTTCCACTGAAACAGCAGGTGATTTTGTCATGGCAATAGAATAGGCGAGGTTTGTATCAGCAATGGTCGCAAAACGCTCTGGTGTTACAACTAAAGGCGTAATGGTAAAGTTCCCGCCGATTTGCCCTTCATCGTGGATAGCCATAATATCCAATTCTTCTGTTGCCCCGTCTGTCAATGAAATAGTGACGGTATCGCCAAGTCCTACGTTAAGATCTTCAGCGACTGATTTTTGAATAGCTATAGTGTTCTCATCAAGAGCAGTTAATGACCCTTCTGTTACGTCAAGATTTAAAATTCCATCGGTTGTTTTAGGGTCAAGAGGCATCACGATAGTTTCGTATAAGCCATCATCTATTTTCGTTTCGTCGGCTCCTTCTGTAGGGAGAAGAAAGGTATCACCGAAGCTAAATGGAACAACAACTTCGAATGAATCGTTAGCTTTGAGCTTCTCACTAACTTCAGCTGAAATAGTTAGTTCTGCAGTGTCATTGCGGATAACATAGTCTGCCTTTACTTTGGAATCGAATTTTTCTGTTAGGTCAGTCTTAAATGAGCTAGAAAAAACGGCTGCTAGTGAAACAAACGCTAAACCTATCATTAACGCCGATGCAGTGCTAGCAGTTCGCTGTGGGTTACGGGCTGCATTTTGTTTCGCTAGAGCCCCAGCGGTGCCAAATAGTATTTCTAATGGTTTGCCAAGGAACCTACTCAAAGGTCCAGCCGCTAATGGACTTAGTAGCGTGACACCGATAAACGCAATGGCAGCGCCAACTGCGAGCGGTACAACAATTGCGAGTACAGAAGAGCCACCGAAGAGACCAACTAGCATAATAATAATGCCAAGCGCAGTTATGACACCACCGATAATCAAGCGTAGCGTTTGTTTTTTTTCAGCATCTGGATTAATACCAGATATCGCGGTTACTGGCGAAATTCGTGAGGCGTTAAAGGCTGGTGCAAAAGCAGAAAGCACAGTGACGACTGTTCCGGCACTCAGTGCGACAGAAATAGTAAATGGGGTAAGTACAATAGGAAAGTCTGGAAGCTGAAAATCAAGAGCTGGAAAAATTTCTTTTAATCCCAACGCGATGCCAACGCCAGCAGCAAGGCCTATAGCCGAGCCGATTAATCCAACAAATAACGATTCTACTAGAACAGATAGACGAATTTGTCCTGGAGTAGCCCCAACCGCTCGTAGCAAACCAAGCTCACGTGTGCGTTGGCTAATAACAATAGCAAAGGTGTTTGCAATAATAAAAATGGAAACAAATAGTGCTAGCAAAGCAAATCCAAGAAGGGCGTACCCAATAATGTCGATAAAGAAGTTGAACTCTTCGGCTTGTTCATTGATAATATCAGTTTCGTTTTTAACCTCGATCTGAGTACCTACTGCCGACTGAGAAGCATCAAGTGTTTCCTGCACGGTGATGCGAAGATCTTCAATCTCAACGTTAGCATCTGCCGAAATAATAATTTCGTTATAGCGATCTTGTCCGTCTTTTGTTTGCTGGAGGTAATCTTGTACAGTATCTAATGAGAACCCCATGAGTGTTGCGCCATTGGTAATATTGTCAGGCCCGAATCTAAACGTTCCAACAAGTTCAGCAGATTTATTACCAGAAGGCGTTGAGAGCGTGTAAGTGGTTCCAACATTGAACTTGTGTTTTGCAGCTGCTCCGCTATCGAGAACCCATTCTCCTTCTTTGGTTGGGGCGCGACCTTGTTCTATTGTTGAATTTCTTAGCACATCGTCGTCAGCCCAGTTAAAAGCTATCTGAGGCGGCTGCCCTTGTGTTTCGATTACTGTGCCGTCGGCTTTAATAGGTTGAATCGAATTGATATTTGTTTCAACGTTTATGACCACTGGTTCGGCGGCACGTACGTCGTCTAAAGTGCGAACAGCTTCTAGATCTTCTGCTGTGAAGATGGCTGCTCCATCAGGAGCTGATGCTCCTAAGTCTGTTCCTGCGACTATTTCTTTTGAAAGAGAGCCGAAGCTTTCTTTCAACCCGTCACGTAGCACAAACGACGAGACGATAAAGCCGACGCCTAAGATAATAGCGAAAGCGGTTAAGCCGAGCCGAAGAGCGTTAGCTCGCAAACTTTTTAGTGCAAGTTTTAACATAAGTAAGTTCTCCTTTCAGAAGAGATAGCGTTAGCTGCGAGTTGTTGCTTCGGCTAAAGCGTTTAGAATTAGATCACGTGAAGGTTTCCTCAACTCATTAACGATCTTGCCATCAGCAAGAAACAAGACACGATCGGCATAAGAAGCTGCCGTTGGGTCATGTGTGACCATCACAATGGTTTGACCAAATTCATTCACCGCCCGGCGCATAAAATCTAGAATTTCGGCTCCTGTTGTGGAGTCAAGGTTTCCTGTTGGCTCATCAGCAAAGATTACATCTGGTTTCGACGCCAACGCACGCGCCACAGCAACACGCTGTTGCTGTCCACCGCTCAGTTCAGCTGGTTTGTGGCTAAGACGATCGCTAAGACCGACTGCCTGCACAACTTCCTTGAAGAACGCCGTGTCAACGTCGGTTTTGCCGAGAAGCATAGGAAGTGTGATATTCTCTTCGGCGTTAAGCGTTGGGATAAGGTTAAAAGCTTGGAAAACGAAGCCGATCTGTGTGCGCCGCAGCAGCGTAAGTTCTTTCTCTGAAAGCTCAGTTATATTTTGGTTACCGATAGTTACTTGGCCGCTTGTGAGACGGTCAAGACCTGCAAGACAGTGCATTAAAGTTGATTTACCAGAACCAGAAGGTCCCATAATGGCAGTGAACTGGCCTTTGTCGAACCCGACGGTTACATCATCGAGCGCTTTAACCTGCGTATCGCCAGAACCATATATTTTGCTGGCATTCTGTGTGCCGGCTGCTTTCGTCGCTGTCTGTATCATAGAAAATCCTTTGGATAGAGATTGTTTGTAGCAGAAATATCGAAAGAGATGCTAAAAACATCTTCAAATAAGCTACAAGAACATACTGCTGAAAAAGCTGCCTAACTACATCACTCTCTGAAAGGTTTGTCTCTCATCCTAAAGGATGAGTTTGCTACTTCGTAACTAAACCAGATTCATAGGCTGCGATAACTGCTTGGACCCGATCCCGGGCGCCTACTTTACGCAGAATACTACTGACATGAGTTTTGATTGTTGTTTCGCCTAGAAATAGCTGTTCTGCTAGTTCGCTATTAGACAACCCCTTGGCCATAAGAAGCAGTACTTCACGTTCTCTGTCCGTTAAGTCCTCGATGCCAGGCGCAACGCTTGTTTTCTGATTCAACGACGCAAAGGTATCAAGCAACGACTTGGTAACGCTAGGCGCTAATAAAGCTTCGCCTGCGGCCACTAACCTGATAGCTTTGATCAAATCGTCTGGAGGCGCATCCTTTAATAAGAAACCCGACGCGCCAGCCTGCAACGACTGAAAAACATGTTCTTGTGAATCAAACGTGGTAAGAACCAGAATTGCTGGACTTTTTTCTTGACTCGTAATGGATTTTGTTGCGGCGATGCCATCCATCTGCGGCATTGATATATCCATAAGCACAACATGCGGTCGCCGACTTTTCACTTGATCTATAGCTTGCTGCCCATTGGCCGCTTCACCAACAACTTCTATGTCTGCCTCGTTACTAAGAATCATGGAGAAACCTTTACGAAGCAATGGTTGATCATCAACAATGAGAACTCTTAGCAAATCACTATGCATAGAGGCAGTCTATGGCGAGAAGCTAAGAGGCAACGATGCTTTAACAAAAAAACCGCCGCCAGCACGTGGCCCTGTTGCTAAGCTTCCGCCCAATGCTTCGGCTCGTTCTTTCATCCCAAGTAAGCCATATCCTGGCGGCACTTTGTTAGCAGCAAGACCTCGACCAGTATCTTCAACACGAATTGTTAACGAATCTGACGTATAAGTAAAGCGCACAGTGGCTTTGGCATTCGGGCCGCCGTGTTTCATGACGTTAGTAAGGGCCTCTTGAACGATCCGATATGCTGTTTTGTTTACTAGAGGCGGCCCTTCAACTTTCTCGCCTAGTATTTGAACTTTAATTTTTAATCCTGCTTTTTCGAAAGATTGATAGAGATCATCAAGAAGTTCGACATCGTATGAAGCGTTGTCACGAAGGTAACCAACGACACTACGGATATCGGCCATGCTTGAGCGCCCAGTATGTTCTATCGCCTCTAGTGCTTCGATAACCGCCTCCTCATCTTTACCTAGAACACGTTGTGCAGCTTGAGCTTGGACAATAACTACTGATAACGAATGCGCAACGATGTCATGTAACTCACGTGCGATTCTTGTACGTTCTTGAGCGATAGCTTGATTCGTTCGTGCCTCTTGCAAGGTTTGCGCCGTCATCATTTCTTGTTCAAGCTTGATAATTTTGTTTCTTCGGTTACGAACGCTATCGCCGACAAGCCAGGCAAGTTGAAAGCCAACCATATTGACAAGGATTAGGCTGAGCGTAACTTCTTCTTCGCCGACGTGGAAGTAACCGACTAATAGTACTATGAAGACGGCGATAGTAAAGCTTATGATCGTTAAAGTGGCTGCTTTCCGGTTTTCGATGTAGATCGCTGCCGAGTAGAGCAACACGAGCATTGCGGCATAGGCACCGCCACCTGGATAGTCGGCTATCCAGTAGGAGAAACCACAACCAGTTGCGACAGTTAGAGCTCGCATCGGCATGTTGCGTCTGAAAATAACTGCTAGCGAAGGCACTAGAAGGAGAAATAAGCCTAGTAGATCTATCGGGCGGATACTAGCAGTCGAAGTGTCAAGTGCAGAGCTAGCTAGTGCAAAAACTGCTGTCAGCACAGCTAGCGCTGTATCACTAGCGAGAGGGCTTTCATCAAATCGTTGTCGAAAAGTCCGAAATAGATGCATGCCATAGTGTAGTAACACAAAATGCACGAAATCGTCCGACTTGCGGACGATTTCGTATAACTATGGCACTACTTATAAAGGTTATTTGCCAAAAATAATTTCTACTCGCCGATCATTATCGCTTGATTGGTTTGCGATAAGAGGTTCCTCTTCGCCTTTGCCTTCAGTAGAGATTTTATCTGGGTCAATACCTTTAGCAACTAAAGCCGCTTTAGTGTTCTCGGCTCTTTTTAAGCTCAACTCTAAGTTATCTTCAGAAGTACCTTTGCTGTCAGTGTGGCCGATAAGTCGCAGCGGCCGGCCCGTTCTATTCATAAGGCCAATGAAACCGTCAAGCTTGCCTTGGATCTCAGGCGAAAGCGTATCTGAGTTAGATTCAAACCCTAAACCAGATGTTACCGAGCCAGTAAATTGCCGCTGGTCAGCTTCTTCGCTATAGGCAACCTTCAAGGCATGTTCTGGGAAAGGTGCAAACGCTTCTATATTTTGGTTAAACCGTGGGATAAGGAAGCTACGGATAGAGTTTTCGTTAACGGTCATCGTCGATTCAACGTTTTCTTGTCCGTACTGTTGTATCAAGAAATATTCAAGAACCTCAACAAAATCTTGCGTAGCGACATAGCCAGCAATCGTTGCCTTGCCGTCTTTAACTTGGATATCAATAAGCGCATCTTCAAGCTGCTTAACTTCTAAGTTGTCGGTAAGCGCCGGCAATGAGTCATACTTCGCAGCCGATGCTTTAAAGCTTTTGGCATAGCGCGTATTAGGTGCTTCTCCGTCTAAAATCATCGTGTCATTATTGATAGAGATTGAAGTGTCTTGCATCATCGTGACAAGTGACTTCATATAGAAAGAAAAATCTTCTGCCCAAGCGCCACCTTCGAGTGATTCGTTAACGGTAATCTCACTCACCGCTAGCTCTGGGCCCCAGGTTTGTTTCATCGATTTCTCTAAGGCATCTTTTGTGGCCTGGTCGGGAACTTCGCCCGAGAGTTTAAAGCGAATGTTTTCTTGATGAGCTACAACCCAAGCAGACGTGCCAGTATTGACTTGGCTCTGCAATTCAGCAGAATCAGGAAAGTCTCTTCCATCAGATAGCAACGCTGGTAAGTCGGCTGTGCTTTGTGCAGCTTCAGGCGACTGAGGATCTTTCTCCCCACTGTTATCGCTGCCGCTGTCCTGATCGGTTTCAGATCGAGCAGTGTCTGCTTGGCTATCTGAAGCAGCTTCAGTTTCTGAGTTGTCTCTCGTTAAAGCAAAAATAGCGAAGGCAGCAGCGCCAAACGCTAATAGAGCAACAAAGCCAAATAACAGTGACTTATTGTTCTTTTCTTTCTTCGTAGGTTCCGTAGAGGTAGATTTTTTGGGTGCAGGTTTAGCTTTATCTGCCCAAATCTCGATATCTTCAAATTCTGCCATTTGTCCGCCCTGTCGATGTACAATTACCGCTATGCTATTCTAAGCAGAAACGAAAGGTTTAGCGTGAGCAAAAGTGCCAAAACAGGCGACCCGAAGAGGTTGAGTTCTATAGCAACGCAGCGAAAGCTTCTTCTAGCGTTTCATGTTCGTGTTGATAACCCGAATCGATAAGTACTTGTGGCAATACTTTTTGGCTGTCAAACAACAGTGCTTGCGCCATTTCTGACCCAAGAAGCAGCTTAGGGCCAAATGCTGGCACCGGGAGAAACGATGGCCTGCCTAGTGCTTGTCCGAGTGACTTCGTAAATTCCTTGTTTGTTACAGGCTGTGGGGCAGTGATATTTACAGGACCTGAAATTTTGTTTTCCAGAAGCCAGCGAATAGCTGCTACCTGGTCTTGAATAGAAACCCATGACATTACTTGTTGCCCAGAGCCAAATTTGCCTCCAAGACCAATCTTAAACAGCGGAAGCATTTTCGCTAGCGCTCCACCAGTGGGAGACAAAACTATGCCTGTCCGCAGGAAAGCGGTTCGTATCCCAGCATCAATTGCACTTTGTGCTGCTTCTTCCCAGCGTTGAGTTAGCGAGGCGAGAAAATTGTCGCCAGGTTTGCTTTCCTCAGTTAATGTTTCATCAGGCCTATTGCCATAGAAACCTATTGCCGAGGCTGACAAAAAAACCTTTGGTTTCTTAGCTGCCCCCGCCAAAGTATCTGCTAGCAATGCAGTTGGTTGCGTTCTGCTTGTCTCAAGAAGGTTCTTATAGGCGGTGTTCCAACGCTTTTCTCCAATGCCTGCACCAGCCAAATGCACAACTGCATCGAACCCTTCCAAAGAAGGAGCGTCTATTTGGGCTTTCGACGGTATCCAACGTATTTCATCTTGTCCTGCGATAACATCTCGCCGCACAAGTGCAACAGTTCTGTGCCCATCTTCCTGCAAAGATTTTGTTAACGCTGAGCCGATTAAGCCGTTCGCGCCGCTAATAGCTATTTCCATAATATAGTTCCTCTAGACATGCGGTCTGTACTATTTTCTGTCTGGTTATTTGAGTGGAAGGTACAGTTGTTTATCGGACAAGTTCGGAGACAGCAAAAGCTAAATCTAGACTTTGATTAGCGTTCAGACGAGGGTCACACATTGTTTCGTAGCGTTTCTGGAGGTCAGCTGTTTCAATAGGAGCTGCACCGCCGAGGCATTCAGTCACGTTATCGCCTGTAAGTTCAACGTGGATACCTCCAGGCCACGTGCCGGCCTTTTTATGGGCTGCAAAGAAGCCTGTCACTTCTTTCATCACCGAATCAAGATGACGTGTTTTGTGTCCAGAGTCAGAAGTGAACGTATTACCATGCATCGGGTCAGACAGCCATACGACTTTGTGATCAGTTTTTTTCACTGCTTCAAGCAGCGGCGGCAAACCTGTTTCAATTGTGTCTGCTCCCATGCGGACTATGAGTGTTAGTCTCCCAGGAATCCGCTTAGGGTTTAATGCTTCACACAAAGCGATCACATCATCAGGCGTGGCGGTAGGGCCTACTTTGCAGCCAATCGGGTTGTTGATCCCACGCATAAATTCCACGTGCGCACCGTCGAGCTGCCGTGTTCTCTCACCGATCCAAAGCATGTGCGCAGAACAATCATAAAAGTCGCCTGTCAAAGAGTCTTTGCGAGTGAGCGCTTCTTCATACTGCAAAATGAGGGCTTCGTGGCTGGTGTAGAAGTCTGTTTCTTGGAACTGTGCGCTGTCTGGAGAGATTCCAGCCACTTCCATAAACTTAAGGGCTTTGCTGATCTCTTGCGCAAGCTGCTCATAACGTTTGCCCTGCGGCGATTGTGCTACAAAGTCAAGATTCCAAGATTGAAGCCGGTTTAGGTCAGCAAAACCGCCTTGAGTGAACGCGCGTAAAAGGTTGAGCGTTGACGCTGACTGATTGTATGCCTGGAGAAGTCTTTGCGGGTCAGGACGGCGGTCTTTCTCTGAAAATGTTGCGTCGTTGACCATGTGGCCAAGAAATGACGGCAACTCAGTATCATCGATAGTTTCGGTAGGTTTAGAGCGAGGTTTCGCGAACTGTCCTGCGATGCGGCCTATTTTCACCACAGGCATGCCTGCAGAGTAAGAAAGAACAACAGCCATTTGAAGGATGACCTTCAACTTGTGTTTAATGGCGTTGGCATTAAACCCGTCGAACGATTCGGCGCAGTCACCTGCTTGCAAAACAATCGCGTTGCCTTCGGCTACCTGGCCTAAACGTGCGGTTAGCTCTCTGGCTTCACCTGCAAAGATGAGCGGTGGCAGTTCAGTTAACTTTTTTTGCACCTCGTCAAGCGCTGCACCATCTGGCCAATCAGGCTGATGTTTAACAGGTTTGTTCTTCCACGATGTTCTATCCCAAGTCACCCACACAGTTTCGCCTAAATAAAACCATTCTGCAACGTATTTAAGGGATGTCTTGCGATTATACATCCCTTCGGCATATCCGCTCCGCTCGGGCCGTTGCACGGAGCTTGCCTAGTAGCTGGTCGATTCCTGCCTGCAGCAAGGACAACTTTAAGTCTAAAAAGAAGAGTGGTGGCCTTCCTCGGAAGGC
>JAHDDW010000006.1:21863-153551 GCA_020629155.1 Acidimicrobiales bacterium
GGGGTTGTGGGCCACCACTCTTAGTAAGTTTATTTATCGTTAGCTTTATGCTGCGTCGAAATCTTTGATGACATCGCCTGCAAGGTCACGTACTGAGTTGACAGCACGTTTCACTAGACGGCGAGCAGCTTCGGCTGTGACGCCGAGCTCTTCGCCAACTTCGCGATAGCTGCGTTTGCGGCCATCGTTAAGTCCAAAGCGTTGCTCCACGGCGTATTTAGCGCGTGGGTCAAGAACTTCTAGCAAACCTGTAACCATAATCTCTTCTGCTTTCGCCATAACCTCAAATTCAGGTCCTGGTGTAGAGTCGGGGAGAAGGTCAACAAGCTCGTTAGAGTCATCGTCACCAATTGTTCTGTCCAAAGACGTTGGAGTCGTTAGACGATGCAATCTTGCATGCTCGTCATCTAGCTCGTCTCCATCGCCAGAAACTTGTCGAAGCGCTGCACGCAAGCTAGCTGAACGGTCACCTGGAAGGCGAACGAGACTAGCTTTTTGGTCAAGCGCTCTACCAATAGCTTGACGAATCCAGAACGTTGCATAGGTTGAGAATTTAAAACCTTTTCGCCAGTCGAATTTATCGACAGCGTGTTCTAAACCTAGGTTTCCTTCTTGGATAAGGTCAAGCAACTCCATTGAAGGAGGTAATGGGTAGCGTCTTGCGACACTTACGACAAGTCGAAGGTTGGCTCGAATGAACCGATCCTTGGCACGAGCTGCATGTCGCACAGCTCGTTTGTTCATCGCAGAGTTTTCGCCGTCATCAATTTTGAGCTGAGCTTTTTGGCCTTTCTCAATGATTTGGCTAAGCTCTCGTTCCTCATCTGCTGTAAGCAAAGGAACAAGGCCTATCTCGTTTAAATACTGTCCTACTGAATCACTCATTCGGGTTGGTCTCGTTTGTGTTAGGTTCGGTTAATGGCAAGGCGGGTTTTTATCTGAATCTAGGCTCTTCCTAAATATTGTTTTGGATAGTTTTCACAAGTTGTATCTCTTCTTAGCTGTGCGCTAGCTAGTTAAAATGGTAGATTTGTTTTGTGGTCTGCTATGGTAAACAATGTTTAGGACGGCTAAAGTGCCCATGTCCAATTGTCTGTTTTAGTACAAATGTTGCTAAAAGAAAAGTGAAATATGTCACTTTCATCTATTCGTTGCTAAAGTTTCTTTGAATATGGCCGATACTTCCGCATACCCTTCTCTCGACTGCCTACTCAATAGTGCACCAAAAACCCCAAAAAAGGTAGGCATGCTTGGTGGGACGTTTGACCCACCTCACCTGGGGCATCTCTTGCTTGCAGAACATGCGAAAGAAACCTTTGCACTTGATGCAATCGTATTTGTTGTCGCGAATGATCCATGGCAAAAGGCAGATCGTGATGTTTCCCCTGTTCAAGACCGTCTCGAAATGGTTGCGCTTGCTGTGGAGGGAAACCCTGACTTCTATGTTTCGTCAATAGAACAAGAGATAGGCGGACCCAGTTATACATCCCAAACGCTTCTCCATTTAAACAAAAAATATTCTGTTACAAAATGGTTTACAATCATCGGATCAGATGCAGCTGCTTCGCTAGACACATGGCACAACGCACAAAAGCTTAAAAAGCAGACAACATTTTTAGCTGCGACACGTGAAGCTAGTGAACATGACCCTTCACTTATTAAAAAGTTGACAGAGCAAAAGTGGCAGTGTGAATTTTTTGCTATGCCACAAATAAATATTTCGTCGACAGATATGCGCCAAAGAGTAGCAGATGGTAGATCGATTACATATTTAACAACAGCGTCAGTGATCAACTACATCGGAAAGGCTAAGCTCTATCAAACAGCTTTGCGCTAGCGCTTTGGTATAAAAGCAAGTAGATAGATGTAACAGTAAGCGAAAGAGACTATGATTCGTGACAGCTAGGCGGAGCTGTTATCAAAGTACGTTTGTTGTATGAGGGAAATAATGAAAACGCAAATCGCCGAGAAAACACAGCGAGAAGTAGGTCGAAGTTCTACTGCGCCTTATTCTGTTCGTGTTGCTCGAAGCGTTGAGTCAGAAAATAAAATCCCAGATGTTATAGATCTTAGAGAAATCTCTTCGGACGCGGTGGTGAAAGAAACTGTCAGAAGATCTTCGAAAACTGAGATGCGACTGCCGATCTTCATCCTTCTCGAAGTAGCTCTTGTTTTAGCGATCCCCTTTTTGGCTATCGAAGGTTATTACACTCTGCTAGATTCTAAAGCTGGAACATTCGCACAAGAGTCAACCTCACAAGATCCTGGTTGGAGCGAATTAGTTGAAGCTACACCGATTTATGCAGCTATCGAGGTTCGCGACAAAAAAGTACAAGGTGTTCACCTGCTGATCGAAAACGGGGGAGACGACACGGCGTTGTATGTCCCTGGAGAAACGATTATTAATGAAAAGAAACTTTCTAGCTATGGAGAAGCGCAAGCTGCTAGCGTCCTAGCCAAAAAGCTGAACATAGCGGTGCGAGAAATCAAGACATTTGAAGATGACAAGATACGCAAAACAATCGCTGCAAATGAACCTATAGCTTTGGCCGCTTTTGATGTTCGGAATGCATCGGGGGCTCAGCTGGGGACTAGCTCTTGGATTGAACAAACGCTGCCGCTTATCAACGGAACACAAGAAATCGACACTGTAGCTGCTGAACAGCTTGTGCGCAGCATTGTTGCATTCCCAGCGGGGTATGAACCTGGAATGAGGCTTCCTTTGCGAATCGTTGCAAGAACATCTGAAGTGCCGCTTAACGATGTGGTTCTTGCATTAGCTGCTGAGGGATTTGAAGTTTCCGAAGTTGCGAACTTGCCGATATTCGATGAGGGAGATTCCGCAATTATTGTCCCTCGTTCCTTACTCGGGGAAGATGCAAAAACTTCTGCTGAAGAGGTCGATCGGCTGGTATCTGTTTTCGGAACCGATATGGTTATAGATGAAACAGCGGAAGAAGGCTCGCCAGTGACGGTTCTGATCGGTGCGAACTATGAATTTCATTCCGCCGACTTAGTAAGGGAACAGTTCTGACTACAGTAAATGGAATAGAACAGAAAGCCAGCAGCACTTCATCGGCTTCTGACGCTGATGAGGTTGAAGCATTAGTAAGAGTTGCAGCTGTCGCCTCTGATGATGCGCTAGGTAAAGAAGTTGAAGCCTTCTATGTTGGCGACACGTTGGCAATTACTGACTGGTTTGTAGTGGTGTCAGGCGATAACTCTCGTCAAGTGCAGTCGATCGTTGAAAAAGTCGAGCAAGGTTTGACTGAAGCTGATGGGCCGAAACCTATCCGTATCGAAGGCAAATCTGATGCGTCTTGGGTTCTGATGGATTACGGCATATTTGTGGTCCACGTCTTTAGTAAAGAATCGCGAAGCGTCTATGGGTTGGGTCGGCTTTGGTCAGATGCTGTTCGCATGGAGCTAGATCTTTAAAATTGTGTGCTTTTGAGAGCAGCGATTGCTACGATCAAAACCCAGTACATAGTAGGGGCTATAGCTCAGTTGGTAGAGCGCTTGCGTGGCACGCAAGAGGTCAGGAGTTCAATTCTCCTTAGCTCCACAACAAAACTCCAAGTCAAGGGTTGGCGTTTTGTTTTGGGGTTCTTGTCCAGTTAATCTAATTCGGGTTGGTTATGAATCTTTGGAATGATTCTGGTTTGACTATCGTGAAGTGTCTTTGCTCAAGTGTCGCTATACGTGGTTCGTTTCGGTTTTCTGCCATTGCCATAACGATTGCGTCTGTTGTGCCTATGTCTAAGTCGGCGTATTTTTCGATGAGGTTCGCGGCTTTCGTGAGATCTTCTTTAGTGGGGGACTCGATGCTGAATTTGTATGATCGAAGTGATCGTAGAAATGCGGCTTCGGCTTTGATGCCTACTATTTTGAAATCAGATAGCCAGCTTCTGCTAGCACTGGCGCAGGTATGACAAGCAAAGGTTGCGTCTTGATAAGTTCTTTACAAGCTGCATGGTCTTTATCTGCTGAGTTTGCGGTAGCGACAAGCGGTCCTGTGTCACAGATCATTCAGCAAAGCCGAAGTCTTTAAGAAGTTTGGTTTTGTCTGCTGCTTGGAATTCTGCCGCATTTCCCATGCCAGCGAATTCAAGAGGGTCTTGATCAGTAAAATCAATAGTCAAACCGTTTTTGTTTTTATGGTTCGTGTGCACAATTTTTTTCAAGGCGGCTAACTCTTTTTTGAGAGCGTCCACTTCTGATTTAGATGCTAGTCCGAGTAAAGCTAAAGCATTCATATTGTCACGCCTCCTTTGTAATCAATTTGCTCTATTAATAGTTTACCACAAGCAACCTAAGTATTTATCGGAGAAGCCCGATGGTCAGTGCTCTGCTTCTACGCATCTGGTACGCTTGATTCTGTGTATGGCATGCTGAGCAACTGGGAAAATATTCTTAATGAAGTCCGTGTTACTGCACCAAGCTTTAAATCCATTCAGTTTAAAGAGGTTAAGAACGGCGCTGATCTTTTAGCCGATGAACAGATGCTTAGAAGGGCGAAATGTTTGTGGGCCCTGCAATACAACCGAAGTGATGCCGATGACCTTCTTTTGCGTACAATTTTTGAAGCTGAAGTGCAGTGGCATAGCAATGCACCTTTCCAGGGGTTTGCTAAGGAACTTACTGTCGCAGCTCTCTTGTTAGCAAAGCGGCCTCCAAGTGATGTCCTCCAACTAATGTGGAGCGCTAAGAGCGCCAACTTCGATACTTGGTGTGGTTTCGATAGCCGTCTTCTAGGTTGTGGCGGTGTTGAAAGCGCTATTAGCGAAGCCCGTGAGTTAGGCGACGAAAGTCTTCTTAATCATCTAACTGACGAGGACCAACCTCTATTCAGCGATGACGAAGTCGCTGAATACCTTGAAGACATGGATGCGTGGATACCAACTTCTCCCACTGACGAAGTACCTGCAACTTGGTTTAGACGCGCCCAGATGCTTGATGAAAAAAATGTTGCTAAAGAAGTATTGGATGATTGGTGCGCTTCTTCTTCTCCGCCAGAAGACAGCTACCTTCAACAAGCTTTGGCTTCTATTGGATTTTTCGCCGAAGCAGTGGATACCCAGCAAAGAATCCTTGCTAAGGCCGATAGCGCAAGAACAGAACTACATTTGCTAAAGTTAGCTGAGTTAGAGCGGCTAGCTGGTTTCTATGATGGCTCATTCGCAAATCTGAAAAATGTTTGGAATCTGATCAAATCTTCACGAAATGGCAACACCTACTATAGAAAGGTTGTCGAAGAAGGTTTTACACTAAGCGTTGTAACGGAAGGAGCCTTCGCCTCTGAAGTGTTTGAGTTTGCTGAAAAAATCGACCGAAGTTGCTACGGGAGAAGAACTAGCAAGTTTAAGATTAACAAGAAACCCGAAAGAGAGTGGCTACCATTAAATGTTCTTAAGGAAGCTGTTGAAGCGGCTAGTAAATTAGGTAACACAAGTGCGGAAATGGCCTACAAGCGACGTGCGGAAACTAAACGCCACCGAATTAACCAAGCGACAGGTGAGATTTAGATAAAGCAATAGAATCTGAGCCGTTTAGGCTTGCCCAATTCGCCTTAGCTCTGCAACAACTGAACTTTGAGAAGTTTGGTTTGTTTGCAGCTGCTTGTCTTAGCGTTAGGTTATAAGCAGAGAACCGAAGGCGGGTCTCGTAATAGAAAGAGGAATAGATATGGGTGCATTCGATTTTGTGCGCGATGCTGGCGCAAAAGTAGGAATTGGCAATGGTGCTAAAGGCGAAAGTAAAAACGTATTAGAAGAAGCCTCGAAGATAGTTAAAACCTCAGAAGTTGAAAATCTTACGAAGCGTGTTCTTGAATCAGGTATCGCGATCGATAACCTCAAAGTTACGTTTGGCGATGGCAACGTCGAAGTTTCTGGCTCTGTTGCTGATCAAGCAGCTCGCGAAAAAGTAATTCTTGCCCTTGGCAATGTTGAAGGCGTCGCCTCTGTCAAAGACTCTATTAAAGTTAACGATTCATCAGCGGAATCCAAAATGTATAAGGTGGTTGAGGGCGACACTCTTAGCAAGATTGCCAAATCTTTTTATGGCGATGCTGCTAAATACCCAGCCATATTTGAGGCGAATAAGCCACTGCTACAAGACCCAGATGAAATTTATGTAGGGCAGACTCTACGTATCCCAGCTGAATAACAGAAAAGGGAAACCTTTACTTCGTGGAGGTTTCCCTTTCCGATTTTTTATCACGAAAAGCTAGCAAGCGGCTGCAAAGCATCTTCTGCGGTTTCTTTGTCATCACCAGCTGCACCTATAGCCGCACCGATCGTAGAATTTGCGATGTCTTTCGTCGTCAGCACGAAGTATTGACACCAAGAAAGAATCCCAAGAAATTTGCCTCCGTCTTCAATAAAAAGCGATAAAGAACCTTTCAATGATAAGACAGAATCAAGCATAACAGAGATAGCAAAAACTCCTAACGAAGCGATAACAAGCAGCCAACGCGTACGCAGAAGATCGCTAGAGAAAACAAACAGCCATACAACAGTAGGAGCAATAATTATAAGCTGAGCAGACGACTTGCCTATGCCTGCTGATGGAAACCACACCGAGTGGATCTGCAACATATCGTCAAGCAGCAAAATGGTAGTTGCACACGCTCCAGAAAACAGAAATTTTGCAGCGCCAGACCGTCCAGTTCTGGCGGCAACCCACGCACCTCCGAGTGCACTTGTCGAAGCTACTGTCCAACAAAGAATGCCAGTGGTAGAAAGAAGCCCTGTGTACCAAGGACTTTTGGTTATATACGCTGGATCGAGGAAAAGTTGCTGTATCGGGGCTTTGTTCTGTAGCTGAGCGACAAGAAGTATCAGGGCGCCGCTTGCCCAGAGTGTAAACAGCGGCGTGAGGCCTTTCAGCTGTAAGCGAAAAGCGAAACCTCTTTTTGCTAGCTGGGCCATCTCTACCTATCGGTACCAGCAGCAGCCATTAAAGTGTGTTTCCGTAACGTTTTGCTTCAATAAAATGTTTGTTACGGAAGTAGCTGGCGTGCAAGGTCTAGTTGTTCTACCGTGAAATCTCCATGCTCTGAGTCGCTTGGTGAGTTGCTTAGAACAACAGCAACAGCTTCAGCGAAGTCTCCAGCCCCAACATGAAAGTCGCTCAGTCCATTGCCAGGCCACCAGACTTTCGGTAAGTTTCTAGCAGCAAGCCATTGCGATCTTGCGTCGTGATCTAGGTAGGTGACGTCGATAGCGTGTCCGAGTTCGTGAGCGAGAACTCCCGCTATCGAAAAAGGTGTGTCCGTATGGTCGATATAGATTTCAATTGTTTTTTCGGGCACGTTTGTTAGACCACGGTACCCTCGGCGATCGCCTTTATAGACGATAGTCCAGCCAGGCAATTTTTGTTCGAAGTCGTAATTGATTAATTTCTCGGCTCTTGCGCCACGATCGGCAAACGTCAGGTCACGAGGGGTTTGGTCTGATAAAGTCGAAATCGACTTTTGATTAGACGTTGATGGTGCTTCAATAAGAATTGCTGGTTTTGTTTCTTGCGGTGTGCTTAACGTTTGTGAAGAAGCGTATTCTCCGTTGAGCATCACAAGAGAACCAAGAGCTGTAAGAGAAACTAAAATGCCTGCCCCAGGGACAATTAACCGTTTTTTGAGAGAACTGGTTCGTTCCTTAACGCCATGTTTCGGCGTGAGCTCTGCGATGACGGTTTCTATGCGCGGAATTGGAAGACGTAGCGCCTGTTCCAGCACTAAAAGGTCTGGCTGTCGTAACGTTACATGCGTTCCAGGTGTTTGATTTCTAAGCAAATAAAGCAAGGAAAGATATCGCTCAAGAATTGTTTCAATGCTTGTGTCTTGGAATGTGATATTGCGGTCACCGACGCTTACATTCTTATCTACGAGGTCAATAACTAAGCTATTTCGTTGAGGAACAATAGGCGACGTGTGTATTTCATACAGTGAGCTAACAGCAGCAAGAAGGGTTTCGTCAAGCACTGCACGCCCTTGCTCAATTTGTTCAAGGTCTTGTACTGTAAAGCGAGAAGCGCTACTCGAAGCTACTTCTGCAACGCTAACATTGGCTTGTCGGCGTTGTTTAGCGAGCAGCGCGCCGAATCTAGCTGGTGGTACTAAAATATTTTGACTCACCTATGCGATATCGGCGCATCCGATAGCTATCTTTATGAGCGAATTTCCTATTTCGCGAAATGGAAGTTCTGCGTCGCCCAGTCAAATTCGCCAGCTGCGTCATAGTAATGGCCAACACCTAGATGGGTAAACGAATCATTAATGATGTTGCAGAAGTGTCCATCGGAATCTCTCCACCCCTCGAACATTTTTTTTGCGAGCTCGTTCGTCGAGTTTACAGAAGAGCGGTAGTTAGAAAAGACAAGGATATTTTCGCCGTGGCTGTAGCTACGTGTTTCAGGTCCTAGTATTCCAAGGTTTTTGTATATAGCCACTCGCCAGTCATTGTCACTGTGCCGTAGGTTCGCTTTTAATGACTGAGAGGCGTTTGACGTTACTGACATTTCCTTAGACCAGACTCTAGACATAGCAAGCGAAACGTCAACATCGAGTATAAGCGGTTGAAGCGCTTGAATTTGTGCAATAGTGACCTGTTTTCGGTTGTTCGAAGGCCCACATTGTGGTAAAGGCTTAGGGCGAGCGAGTGGGCCTGTGGGGTTGGCTCGATACGCATTTGTTAATCGAAATATTTCAGCTTCGATAGGCCCCACTCCGCTTGAAGAAATTTGCGGACCTGCTAGCTGCGACGTTTGCGTTGAAGGTACGCCAGTTGCTTGTGCCGATGTTGTTTTCTTTGATGTGGTTTGTGTAGGGCGTTGTGCCTGAACGTCTGTATCTACGGGCTTGGTTGTTGCAGAAGGTTTTGTATCTTGTGAAAGTCTTTGTGTCGTGGTTGAAGGCGCTACGGTTGATTGATCTGAAGTGACTGTTGACTCTAAAGATTGTTGGACTGCTGGAGCGTCAGGAAAAGTTGCTTGAGCGCTAGTCGCCGATTGCTTTGTTTCAACTGCTACTTCTTTTTCCGCTGTTTGCGTAACGATGAGGTACCCTAAAGCAGAAACTGCAACCAGCACAGAGCCTAGAACAAAGGCTTTCACGCCAAAAGATTTTTTCATTCCAATTTCCGCCTTGCTACCCTAGGTGAGTTACCTTAACCTCCACCTTACTTGTTACAGCAGTGATTGCAAAGTAGCGTTTCATTCATAGTGGGTGCAAGCTAAAGTGCAGAACGTGAAAGACAACGAAATTCCTGATGACGTCTCTATAGAATCTAAGCTGGCTATAAAAATGCTGCACGACCGCATTCTTGTACAAATCGAAGTTGATGGCGATCGTCGTTCAACAGGCGGCATTTTAATTCCAGCCACTGCGCAAGTTGAAAAAAGATTGACGTGGGCCGAAATCGTCGCAACAGGACCGATGGTTCGTGCATTAGAAATCGGTGACCGTGTACTGTTCAACCCCGAAGACCGTTATGAGGTAGAGGTCGGCGGTGCAGACTATATTATTTTGCGTGAACGCGATGTTCATGCTGTTGCAGCTGTTCGTCTTAGCGATTCGCACACAGGGCTATATCTATGAGTCGGCTTGCCGAGCAACTTGCCTCTATCTGCTATGACGAGGCAGGACTAGTGCCAGTTATCGTGCAAGATTGTGACGACGGCGTTATTTTGATGATGGCTTGGATGAATCAAGAGTCGTTGCGGCTTTCTCTTGAAGAGGGGCGCACTGTGTTTTGGAGTCGCTCACGGCAAGAACTTTGGCGCAAAGGCGAGACGTCGGGTGAAAGGCAAAATATTGTTGCTGCGTCTTATGATTGCGATGGTGACACCCTGTTGTTTCAAGTTGAGCAAGAAGGCAACGGTGCTTGCCATACTGGAAACAGAACATGCTTTTTTTCTAACTTCGAGCTTTGAGTCGAATGGGTGAGCAAGATGTACACTGACACAAATATCGTCGTATAAGAAAGCGCGTGTATGGAAGAAAAAGAGCTCCCCTTGTTCAACACGAATCAAAAAATGATTCTTGTCTTAGTCGCTGGAGTGTCGATTCTTATTGGTGTCCTTATCTGGCTGCTCATTCGGTAGAGCGTCGGTGCTAGCTTCGCTTTCGCGTTGAGCCTGTAGGATTACCTGGTTATTGTTTAGCAGAAAACCTATTTTAGAGATACCCTGATTTTCTTGACTATTTCAAAATCTCAGTTTCACACGTTAGCAAAAAAATATAGAGCTATTCCTCTTCATCAAGCTGTTTTGGCTGATGTGACAACTCCTTTGTCAGTGTTTCTAGGGTGCGTTGGCTCTGATCAAGGATTCCTTTTAGAGTCTGTTGAACACGATGGGCAATGGAGCCGTTTTAGCTTCATCGGTCGACAAGCTCATGCGACGTTACGTTCACAAGGGTTAGCTGTTGCGATAGACGGCGATTTGCCTACACAATCAATTCCAACTGATAAAGGTATCCTCGCTTCAGTAGAAACTATTCTTAGCGAGTTCAAATCGCCAGAGCTTGACGATTTACCTCCACTTACCTCTGGCATCGTCGGCTATTTCGGTTACGACGTTGTTCGAGAAGTCGAATCTCTTCCAGATGTCCCAGTTGATACCTATGGTTTCGCCGATTCAGTTATTTCAATAATTAAAGAACTGATCGTGTTTGATCATTGGAAACAGCGGATGACTGTTATCTCGGTGGCGTTGCTCCCAGCTGATGCAACACCTGCGCAAATCGATGCGGCCTATGTAGATGGCATTGATACGCTTGCTGCGTTACACCGAGATGTAGAAACGACTAAACCGCAGCCGTTAGTCGCTCCACCTGAGTTGGGTGAAGCTATTGCATGCAAGTCAAGCACATCGAGTGAGTCCTATATCGCAGCGGTAAAGGCAGCAAAAGACTATATCGCTGCTGGTGATATTTTCCAGGTTGTGCTTTCTAAGAAGTATGCGTTTGAGCTAGAAACCGACCCGATACATGTGTATCGTATGCTGCGCCTTTCTAACCCAAGTCCGTATATGTACTATCTAAAACAGTCTGACGCAACGATCGTAGGGTGCTCGCCTGAGCCGCTAGTACAAGTGCAAGGTGACACAGTGATCTCTCGACCTATCGCTGGTACACGCCCTCGTGGGATCAACGATAGTGAAGATAAGCAGTTCGCAGCAAGCTTGTCGGAAGATCCGAAAGAAATTGCCGAGCACGTCATGTTGGTTGATTTGGCGCGTAACGACGTAGGCCGTGTCGTCGAGTATGGTTCATTGAACATAGACGAGATGATGACGTTGGAACGTTATAGCAGAGTGATGCACCTCACATCACAGGTTTCGGGAACTAAACGGCCCGAAGTTTCTGTGATCGACGTTTTAAAAGCAACAATTCCCGCTGGAACAGTGAGCGGCGCACCTAAAGTTCGAGCGATGGAGATTATCGACGAACTGGAAGATTCTAAAAGAGGTCCTTACGCTGGGCTGGTTGGTTATATTGACTTTTCTGGCAATTTAGACTCTGCTATTGCTATTCGTACGATGTTCGTTAACAGCGACGGGAAAGCATTTGTGCAAGCTGGCGCTGGCGTTGTTGCAGATAGCGTCCCAGAGTCAGAGGATGAAGAATGTTGGAACAAAGCCAGAGCAATTCTAGAAGCAGTAGCTGCTGCTAATCAATTCAGAGATGAAGATGTCTAACTTCTATGGCGAAAAGCCACAGGATTTGAACAAAGCTGAGAGATATGAGCTGCTTTCTAGAAAAGTGTTTCAAGCAGGCCAACAATTAGAAAAGAATGAGAGATACAAGTTAGTTGGATTCGTTGATCAAATGATTATGGATGAATTGCAAATGCTGCCCTTGGAGGGGATGAGGAACGCTTTGGTAGACCAAAGGCTTCCAATCGAGATTGCATCTTTCTATGCCGACTACGAGGCTAGTGTTCTAAATGTCGAGAAAAACGTTAGAAAAAGAAATGCTTCAGAACTTGCCTTTCTTACTTTTTATAGAATAGCATTAGAAAAGCAACTCAACCCTGATGTTGGCAGCACTGGCTTGCAGAGAATAAAAGGCTCGCTTCAGGGAATACAGAGCACATTGTTGCATGGCGATTTGCAGCCAGCACAAAAGCTTGTATTTTTCTTGAATCAAGCGGTGATCGCTGACGAGTTACTTCCAGAAATACCTTCCGAAGTGGTTACAGGCATTCCTCGTGTCACCAAAAGCACAGTTACACCTTCGGAAGATAGGCCATCGCTGTCGAAGCCGATACCGACACACCGAACAGGCTAGTCAGTTTGCCAGCGTTCGGTAATAGTCTTATAAAGATCATCGGCAATATGGTCGCTTGGATTTTTTGTTATATGGACTCCGTCATTAGCGCGGACACGTGCTGTTTCGCCGTCTTTCCCCGTGATATAGGTATCAAAACCAGGTTCGTCATTAGCAACATAAGAAATCGTGGGCACATAGGTTAGCCAGTGGTTAGCTGCCGCTTGTTCTTCTAAAAAAAGATTGGTGTTCTGTGCTATTGCATCACGCTCGTCGTCTTTCATCGGGGGTAAGCCAATCCAATACAAATGCACTTCATTTTCTTCGGCGGTGTCAATAATGGTTGCCATCCGTTGTTCATATTCTTTAAACCATTCTTCTGAAGCAACTTTCAGTTGTTGATCGTTTGCTTTCATTACTTTATTGTCATTACCCCCAAGCATCAAAATGGCAACATCTGGCTGTTCGTCAGCGAAGTAGGTGGCCAGGTAATCTGGCCAATCATAACGGTCCGGTCTGTTTAGGCCTGTTGAAATCTGATAGTTGTCGTTGACAACAATTTTTTGCGTTTTGCTAGCATTTTGCTGTAACCGAGCGCCGATATATTGCCCGAGTGAGTCGCCGCCTGTCCATATATGGAGCGGCTCTGTCTCAGTAACAGTGCGTTCGGTCGGCAGCGTTGTAGGAGGCAATGTAATCATTACGTCTGGTATCGTCTTGTCTGTCAATGTGTTGGCAGCAGTTTTTTCTTCGTTAGTAATCTGTGGTGCAAGCGGCTCTTTTGTTTGGCGAGGGGAAACCTTGCTTGCTGATGCTGATGCATCCCACAGCACATCTGCTCGCAAAGCGACTTGCTGCTGCGGCTCATCTAAACCTGTCGAACTAGCAAGATTATAGAGCGGCTTTGTCGCGAACAAAGCTGCATCTTGGCGCTTGCCATAGTCCATCTGCTGCACTTTTGTGTGAAGCGTCGGAACAGAAAGAAAGAGTGCTACCGCACAGATCATTGCTATGCCTTGCATTGTTTCTTTCGTTGTCCATTGGCTAGAAGTTTCGTCAATCATAGTTTCCTCAGAACCTGAAATAAATAAATGGGTCGACGCCTGGGGGAGCGAAACCAACGAGCAGAAAAAGCCAAATGCCAAATACTGCACTTTGAGCAGGTGGCGGTAGTCGAGTCAACAAGGTGAACGCAGCGGTGCTATGCCTTTTAGGTAGCAGTTGAATTGTCAATGCTACGGCAATAACTACTATGGCTTCAAGAATTGGAAGTTGATCCCAACTGCTTGTAAATATGTTGCTATAGAACGAGAACGCCTGTTGAAAAGTTTCAGCTTTAAAAAGCACCCAAGCAAGCGAGACAGCGGTAAACGTAGCCCACCATTTAGCTGCTGTGACTACTGATTGTGGCAGCGCCCATCGCAGCAGCAACAGGGTTGACTGTTTCGCTAGAAGTTTAGGAGCGTATCGTTCGATAAGAAGACCTATCCCATGAAATCCGCCCCACAAGATGAAGGTAAAAGAAGCGCCATGCCAAAGCCCGCCTAAAAGCATGACAATCATAATGTTGATAGCGGTACGTGTCGGTCCTTTGCGGCTGCCGCCTAACGGAATGTATAGGTAGTCTTTGAGCCAGCGTGAAAGTGTCATATGCCAGCGCCGCCAGAAATCTTGGAGCGAAGTCGCTTTGTATGGGCTGTCGAAATTTTCTGGGAAAGAAAACCCGAGCAGTAGCGCTAACCCAATTGCCATGTCTGTGTATCCGCTAAAGTCAGCGTAGAGCTCGATAGCAAAGCCATAGAGCGCAACAATAAGGGCAAGTTTGCCATAATTCGCAGGTTCAGCAAAAACGGGGTCAACAAGTTGTGATAGATATGAAGCAACAATAAGTTTCTTAAAAAGACCTTTACCAATCAACAAGAAAGCCTTTGTTGTCTGTCTTGTCTGGCGTTGCGGCAACGAGTGAAGCTGCGGCATAAACTCTGAGGCTCTAATAATTGGTCCTGCGACAAGTTGCGGAAAAAACGAAAGATAGACGGCGAAATCAAGTAACGAACTAGGTGCTTGCTTGTTGCGGTAGATGTCAAGTACATAGCTGAGCGCTTGAAAGGTGATAAACGAAATACCGATTGGAAGGGCGACACTAATTGCTGCCGAAGCAAAAAACGAACCAAAGTTTTGATAGAGCGGTTCAAGAAAAAAATCGTAATATTTAAAGAAGCCAAGGAACCCTATATTGATGACTACGGCAAGAATAACGGCCGTTTTTCTTGTTTGTCGGGAAGGCGAAGCTGCAAGAGAACCGACTAGCCAGTTGCCGATTGTTGAACCGCCGAGAAGTAGACAAAAACGCCAATCCCACCAGCCATAGAAAATATAGGAAGCGGTTAGAAGTAGCCATTTCCATTGTGTCGATCTTGTTGTCAGCCTGTTTTGTAGCCAAAAAACTAGCACAAAAAAAACTGCGAAGGTGCTTGTTGTAAATAGCAAAATTATTCTCGAAAATTTCCCCGTCCGCCTCGAAAAACAGTAGCTTCCAAGTTGGCCCTTGTGGGCGATGGTCGAGAAGCGCCAAACGATTTTGATAAAGTTGAGACTGTGTTAGATTTTGAGACAACCGAGCAACTTTTTGAGTCATCATTTGCTGTCACAGCTACATCGTTTGATGTTGTGACTGTGACAGGCAAAGATGCGGCTTCTTTTTTGCAGGGGCAACTTTCTCAAGATATTTTGGCATTAGCAATAGGGGAGTGCCGCTATTCGATGCTTTTACAGCCGCAAGGTAAACTTGTCGCCTGGTTACGAGTGTTAAAACAAACTGATGAGAGCTTTTGGCTTCTAGCAGAACCTGGCTATGGCAAGGCTGTTCAGCAGCGTTTGCAGCGTTTTAAACTGCGAGTAGCGGTTGCATTGGACATGCAAGAAGCGCCTGGTTTGATGGTTCGAGGTAAACGGGTTGACGAATCAATATTTATGAAGAGCCCATTTGATTCGTCGCAGCCTGTTGTTGAGGCGCAATGGCCTCAAATGCCTGGTGTTGACGTTATCGGAACCAGTGCTATTCCGCACGGCATGCAAGCAGGTTCGCCAGCAGCGTTTGAAGCGTTACGGATACGTTGTGCTATGCCTAAAATGGGTGCTGAACTTGACGAGAAAACGATTCCAGCAGCGGCAAGTATTGTTGATATTTCAACATCGTTTACTAAAGGATGTTACGTCGGCCAAGAACTCACGGCGCGCCTTGACGCCCGTGGCAACAACACCCCGTTCACATTAGAAACAATCGATGAGTCGTCTGGCTACGAATTTGAATTGTTGTCAGGTTCAGAGCTTAAAAAAGAAGGCGATGTTGTGGGCAACGTGACAAGTGCCATTGTCTCTCCAACGTATGGAAAAATAGCCCTTGCTTACATTAAACGTTCGATCGTTCGTGAAAACATACAACAGAAGGATTCATGAAGCAGAAGAACGCAAAGAGGGTTGCCCTAGTCCAAGGCCAAAGCCTGTAACTGCTGCAAGCGTGCCTATCAAAAAAGATAGTGAATCTGCTGGCCCGAAATAGAGCAAAATTGCAAATAAACATGGGTTTACCCATCGAAAAAAGTATTGCAGCGACGATTTGAAAAGAAGTGAAGCTTTCGAAGGTTCAGGATAATACAGGTAACCGTTAGCGTCTGCTTCGATACGTTGCTCACTGTCTGTCATAGAGTAAGTGTATCAACATGCTTGGTGTGTCAATTATGCATCTCGCTCTGTGGGCGTATAGTAGCGCCGATCGGCTAGCTCTGGCGGTAAGTAGCTTTGTGCGACTTCGCCGCCCTCATAGTTGTGAGGATATTTGTAGCCTTCGCCATGGCCTAAAGAGGCAGCGCCTTTATAATGAGCGTCTTTAAGATGGGTCGGTACTTCGCCTAACGCTATGTTGGCAACATCTTGTTGGGCAGCTCGCAAACCTTTGTAGGAAGCATTCGATTTTGGCGCTTTTGCCAGATGGACCACAGCGTGTGCCAAGTTGATGCCAGCTTCGGGCAGCCCAACAAACTCAACCGCGTGTGCGGCAGCATTTGCAACGAGAAGACTTGTTGCATCGGCCATGCCAATGTCTTCAGAAGCTGCAACGACGAGGCGGCGTGCAATAAAACGGGCGTCTTCGCCAGCAGCTAACATGCGAGCGAGCCAGTACAATGCTGCATCAGGGTCAGACCCACGAATCGACTTTATAAAGGCGCTAATTGTGTCATAATGTTCGTCTTGCCCGTAGCGTAACGCTTTGAGGTCTGTGGCAGCTTCGGCATGTGCAAGAACGAGCTGCACAGCAGAAGCTGCGTCGCTATCTGCCGCAGCTAAAGCAACCGCTACTTCTAATGTTGTTAGCGCTTGGCGTCCGTCGCCGTTGGCTCGTAACGCTAGATAGCGTAAGGCTTCGTCATCAGCAGAAGCTTTTTCTAACGCAAGCCCTCGCCGCAGCAGGCTTAAAAGATCGTCGGTTTCTAACGGGTGAAGACGAAATAGCGTTGAACGGCTACGCAGCGGAGCGTTTACTTCAAAGAATGGATTTTCAGTTGTTGCCCCGATGAAGGTGATAATGCCGCTTTCAACACCTGGAAGTAATGCGTCTTGCTGCGATTTAGAGAAGCGATGGACTTCGTCAAGAAACAAAATAGTGCCACGGCCGTGGCCACCGAGACGGTCTTGCGCTGCTGCTAAAACAGCTCGAACATCTTTGACTGAAGCGTTAACCGCTGACAGTTGCTCAAAATGTTTAGCCGAAGCACGAGCAACAACTTTCGCGAGCGTTGTTTTGCCTGTGCCAGCAGGCCCCCAAAATAATGCCGAAGAGAGTTTGTCTGCCTCCACAAGTTTACGCAGAGGGCCTTGCTGTCCAACAAGGTGTTGCTGGCCAACAATGTCATCCAATGTTTTAGGGCGCAGCCGTGCAGCTAGCGGCGCTTTGGATTGAAGCTGCACAGAAGCAGCAGCAGAGAACAAATCTTCGGTCACCTATCTGAGTCTAGTAACAAGGTGTGACATTGCATAAATGTTTGTAAAGCGTTGGACTGTCAACCAGGTGATCTTTTGTCGGCAGAAGCAGATGGAAAGCTAGTTTGATAAGGTTTGTATATAAGCTATCTCTATCTATTCGTTTTGTAATCAAATCGCTTTACCAGAGAACCGCTGGAATATGCGTGGAAACGCCCCGAGCGGAGCGGAAATACCGAGGGTATCTATACTAATATAAAGATGCCCTGCAAACCTTGGCTGAGGAGCTTTTATGTCGCATGTTGTAACAAATCTTATGGTCACCGATGTTGCCGAATCAGTAGCTTTTTATCGAGACGTTCTTGGTTTCAAAGTGGTTGTGCGAGTGCCTGTTGAAGGTGAAGTGCTTGGTGATAACGAACCAGACCAGTCGATCATATTCGCGACGCTTTCGTTTCGAGAAAGCGAACTTATGCTGCAATCACAATCAAGTTTCTCAGAAGAAGCTCCTGGTGTAAAAAATGATGCGAAACCAGGTGCAACAGCTAGCCTGTATTTGAGGGTCACAAACTTTGATGAACTTGTCGAACGTTTAGGTGAAGCCGTCATAACTGAGCCAAAGGTGTCATGGTATGGGATGAAAGAAGTATGGGCCAAAGACCCCGATGGATACTTGTTGACTATTGGCCAGCCTGAAGGCCCACCGCCTAGCTAGTTATTCTGCTACCTGTCTTAACAGTAGCTAACGGGTCAACATAGCAGAAAAACTGAAGAGACGTAAAATACAATAAACATCTTTGATAGACGGTGGTTAAGGCTGTTGCCAAGTTATGCTCGTAACGCAAAGTATTTACGAAGGAAAAACATGGCAAAGATAAAAGGCTTCACAGAATGGTTACCAGAAGAAGAACTTCTTCAGCAACAAATCATTTCTACATTGCAGAGCGTTTTTGAATTGCATGCGTTTACGCCACTGCGTACCCGTTCTATCGAGTTGCTAACTGATCTTTTTGATCAAGGTGAAACTGATAAAGAGATCTATGGTGTGCAGCGTCTTGCAGCTGAATCTGACGCAGAAGTCGAATGGGGTTTGCACTATGACCTTACCGTGCCATTTGCACGCTATGTCGCTGAAAACCAGGGCAAGTTGACTTTCCCTTTCCGTCGTTATCAAATTCAGCCAGCATGGCGAGGTGAACGACCGCAGCTTGGCCGATTCAGAGAATTTATCCAAGCCGATGCCGACATTGTGGTACAAGGCGAACTTGATGTTCGTTATGACGCCGAGCTTGTCGGGTTGTTGCAGAAAGCCACTGCGGCACTGCCTGTTCCGCCTATCAAATTGATGGTGAACAACCGTAAACTTCTTGAAGGATTTTATAGAGGGCTAGGTTTGGAAGAATCGCAGCAGATCGTTTCTGCGTTGCGAGCTATCGATAAGCTACCGAAACTCGGTGAAGAAAAAACAATCGCCATGCTTGTCGATGTCGGTATGACACAAGCACAAGCCGAAAAATGTTTGGCGTTAACTGCGATAGAAGCAGCTACGAGCCAAGAACTAAAAGCGGTGAACGACCTTGGCGTGTCACACCCTCTTTTAGAAGAAGGCCTTAAAGAACTCAGCTTCGTTTTAGACGAAACAACAAGAGACGCAGAACCTGGTTCGATCGTTGCAGCACTTCACATTGCTAGAGGGTTTGACTATTACACAGGGACCGTTGTCGAAGGCGTGTTGCGAGACCACAGCGAGCTCGGGTCGGTCTGTTCTGGTGGTCGCTATGACTCGCTGATCGCTGGCTCGATGCCAATGCCAGGCGTTGGTGTGTCTGTCGGCGTGAGTCGTCTGCTAGCATTCTGCTTCAAATATGACTTGCTTGAAACAGGTGCAAAATCTCCTGCTGATGTTATGGTTGCGGTCATCTCAGAGACTGACCGGCAAAGATCAAATGAGATAGCACAGGTACTTCGCTCTCGTGGTATAGCAACACTGGTTTCTGACTCTAGTGCAGCCTATGGCAAGCAGATTAAAGCAGCTTCACGACTTGGCATAGACTATGTGTGGTTTCCCAACCCTGAAGATGGTGGCATAGAAACAGGTAACGAAGTGAAAAACATTGTCACAGGTGAGCAAATCTCGGCGGATTTGACACAATGGCAGCCAAAGAAGTAGCTGTCTGTGACTGCCGCTAAGGAGTATGAGAAGCTATGTCTGTTTAGTGGTTCTCTACTGAAAGGCTTGAACCAGAAACGGCTAAAAGCTGCGTGCAGCGCCCTGAGCGGAGCGGAAATACTGGGGCATGTAGAATGACTAGACATTCCCAAAAAACACTGCGTCAAAAAGCGTTAGTAAGAGGTGAGCGGACCTCGTCGCTAATGATATATAGAACGTTCAGAGGTTTCTTAAAATATTGTATAAATCCGTATTTGCGTTTGCGTGCTGTAAATGAGCGTGTGCTTGACTTGCCAGGCCCGACTATCTTAGCGCCAGTACATCGCTCAAATTTAGATAGTATTTTGCTAGCGTCAGTAAGTAAGCGTCGCATTCGTGCGTTAGGAAAAGAATCACTTTTTGAGGTTCCTGTTTTAGGCTATTTTTGCGCTGCGCTTGGTGCTATTCCTGTTAAACGTGGAGCCGCCGACCGTGACGCGATGAAGGCCGCTAAAGCGATGCTTCTTGCTGGCGAAACAATGATTGTGTTTCCAGAAGGCGGCCGTCAAGAAGGCAACCAGATTGGCGAACTGTTTGACGGTGTTGCCTGGCTTGCTGCCTACACTGGTGCCAGAGTCATCCCTGTAGGCATAGCAGGAACAGCAGATGCGTTACCCAGCGGAGCGAAATGGTTGCGACGTTCCAAGGTGACGATTGTTGCAGGCGAGTCGACACGATTGCAACCTGAGGGCAAACGAGCAACACGCGCAGAACTGCAAAATTTTACTAGCGCTCTAAAACAAGCCTTACAAGCAGCACAAACCGAAGCAACCAACAGGAAATAAGCAGCTGATCTTTTAAGATAGTATGTGGTCAAACTTATTCGGGTTAGGCCGTGACGGCAAGTTAGCAAGTCGTTAACTTTATTTTGCCAGACCAGGGTGGGTGTGGCCTTATAGTTGTAGTTTCTGGTTGATATGTTTTAAATTAGCTTTCCCAGAGTATTGTGGAAGCATGACCTCGGCAATTAGAGATAAAGATCTGCCTGGGCTTTAGTTATTTTTAACCTTTGAAATTCCAGGCTGTATAGTTAATTATCGCCATGATTGCACAGCTTCTTGAACTTGTTGGGGTGTTGTTCCTGTATGGGAGTGTAAACTAGCGCTCTTGTCGTGCACCAATCTTGGTAGTGGATATAGAGCGATGCCAGAAAAACCGTCCGTTTTAGCGGCTTGAGAGAAGACAGGTGTCTCCTGAAGGTTTTCTAGGCAAACAAGAAGAGAATTTGGATCTTTGTAATGCTTAAGATAATTTTTTACGTACCCATCATATTCCTGCTTGGGAACATCTCCCCAACAATCCATCTTATACCCTTTTGGTCTTAAGTCATCTAAACGTAGGTCGGGTGAAATCTCATTTGCTATGTGATCTAAAGGCGATGTAAATGTAGGCTCGGTTTTAAGGTGCGAAGGCCATGAATTTTTGATTTGTGAGGTTATTAAGTCGGCTCGTTCTTCGACAATTTGTATATACCTTTCTAAAGCAGGAAGACTCAATCTTCCAGTTTTGAAAGCAGCAACAGCTCGCATTTTGTACTCAGGTGCTGGTAACAGAATATGCCAATCGGCTTCTAAGCCTGAGGTTTCTGAATATTTATATAAAGAATGTGCAACTTTGGTGAGACGTGCGATAGCTTCCGGAACGTATATGTCGTCGGCTACTTTCTCAACGTCTGTGAAGCGGCGAGACGAAGCAAGTTCTTCGGTGAGAACACCTCTATTGCGTACGGCATTGTCTCTTTCTGTAAAAGCTATTTCATGTTTGCCGAATAAGCATAGACCGGAAACGATTCTGAGATATTTTATTTTCCTAGTATCGTCTGTTCCAGCGCGGTTCCTAGCATGTAGATAAAATGGTTTTTCGATACCTGGCACTGTACCTAGAGCACAAACACGAGAGTCCGATGTTATAACTCCTTCCCCAGCACCATTAAAAAAAACTGGTAATTTTTTCTCCAGGGTCCTTATAACTTTATTAGTTGCTTTTGTTGAGGCTGGCCCCAATATTACCTTGGGAGGAACCAAATCTCGCTGTCCAGGTTGTTGGGTTGTGAATGTCTTTGCCATTCTAGATAATTCTAATGCATATTAATCGTTTTTGAAGTCAGGGGTTTGTGTATTATCGATTCTTGGTTCGCGGCGATCATAATCTCATCTTTGCATGAAGAAAAAAGTGACGAAACTCGTACCTTGATTTCTAGGACAAAGACTCATCAATCGCATAATTCTCGTGCGACAATAGGTCGATCTTCTCTTTAGAAGTGGCGCTGTTGGGCTATAAAGTTTTTTGAAATAGCGGTACCGCTTCCCATATGCAGCAACAACCTTGTTCTGTATTCTCGGGTTTATGATCAAGTTAAACAAACGCATCCTGGCAATTGTTTTGGCGCTGGCACTTGTGCCGCTAACCTATATCGGGTTATCTACTGGGCCTTCCTCAGCTGTGGAGGAGGTGGACCCAGAACGAATATGGGACGTAGCTAACGCTGCGCCGAGTAACCATACAGGTTCTATTCGAGCTATTGTGTATGACTTGCAAGAGCTTAACGGCAAAATGTATGTCGGCGGCAAGTTCCTTAATGTTGTTGAGCCAAATCGCAAGAAAGAACACGACCAAGCATTCCTCGCAGCTTTCGATCTTAGGACAGGTGCTTGGGACAAAACCTTCCGCCCGAAACTTGACGGCCCAGTCTATTCTCTTGCATTGCGAGCTGACGGTAAACTGCTCGCTGGTGGAGAGCTAACAGGCGGCATTGCGGCCATTGACCCGACAACAGGAGCGTTAGATAAGACTTTCAAGCCGCAGATCAAAAATAGTTGGGGTAAACCAGCTGTTTTTGATATCGAAGTTGACGGTAACGCTCTCTATGCAGGCGGCACGTTCGCCAAAGCGCAAGGTGTTGCCGTCGATCGACTCGGTAAATTCAATGTGACTACAGGTAAAGTAGACACAAAATGGCGTCCAACAACTCAGTTCGACACAGGCACACCAAAATCTGGCGGCGAGGTTGTCTATGGCCTGGCTGTCGACAAGGTGCGTAACCGAGTCTATGCCGTCGGTAAATTTGGTGGCATCAACAACAATAGCGAAGCTGCATACCTCGCTATTTTAGATCGTACAAATGGTCAACTTAAAGACGTGCCGCAAGGCTTGCCGGCAAACATTATGAATCACCGAGAAGGCTGGTCAATGTGGCAACATGACGTGCAACTTCACGGCGACAAAGTAATTGTTGGCGGTCAAGGCCATCAAACATTTGTTATGAATGCAGACACATTCAAGCCTTCAAGTTCATTCTTTACCGGTCGAGGTATCGGCGATATCTATAACGGCGGCGGTGATACACAGGTTATTTATGTTGGTAAAAATACCATTTGGTCTGGCTGTCACTGTTGGGATTCAGTAGGGCCTTACCCAATTGGGGTTCATAACAACGAAAACCCAAATGGTCAACAAACCATCGATGAATACTGGCGTTGGTTAGGGGAGTTCAGAAACACTAACCCGTATGGCCAGCAAAGTGTTAAAGGTGTCTATGGTGTTGATCTAGAAACTCAAGAACTGTTGCCTTTGAAATTCGATCTCTCGGGCTCTGCAGGTGCGTGGGCGTTATATGAAGACTCACTTGGTCAACTTTGGGCTGGTGGCGAATTCACCTCAGGTGGAGGCGTTAAACTTAGCGGTCTGGCTCGGTTCACTTCTGAAGCAACAGGCGTGGAACCAGGACCTATCGAAGTGCCTGGTAACCCTCCAGTTGCAGAACCAGCAGTTCCTGTTGCTCCGACTCCTGCAAAGCCGCTGCCTCCTGCGATTTCTCCAGTGAAACAACAGCCAACACCAACTGGCGATTGTCGAACTGGTGCAAACACTGCAATGTATAACGTAGATGACGCAACGAATGCTGGAATTTACAGGCTTTACTGTGCATACTTTGTGCGATATCCAGATGTGGCTGGGTTCAACTATTGGGTCAACGCTGTCAAACTAGGCTACGATTTGCGTGAAGTTGCTAGCTTCTTTGAACAAACACCAGAATATACAGCTCGTCATGGCTCGAAAGAGAACGCAGCATTTGTTGAATGGGTGTACGCATCAGTGTTGAAGCGTCCTTCTGATAACGAAGGTAAGGCGTATTGGCTAGGTGAGCTTAACGCAGGCTTGTCTCGCAGCGATATGGTGTTCTATTTCAGCGATTCAGTCGAGTTTAAGAAGCGTACAAAAACGTTGTAGTTCGTCATCGTTTGAACTAGTCATAAAAATTCTCGTGGGGTGCGAGTAAACAAAGAGTGTGGGTGTTGAACAAACATCCACACTCTTTGCTGTGTCAAGACCAGAGAAACGAAATCGGCATTCATATTTTTTCTCTCTACTATCACTTTTGCACTAAGTCTACTATCACTTTTGCACTGGTATTTATGGAAGTTTTGTTGGTCTAAAGCTCTGGTTAATCTGCTGAAACAGATAGCGATATATCTAAATGATATGGGTTATTTATTATCTTTAGATGAAGCCTAAAAATGGGCTTGTACACTGATCCTCGAAACGATTACGAATTTCCAAAATCTTATATTTGGGAAGAGGTTCTACATGTTAGTTAACACGGTAGCTTCGGCTGAAGCTGCTCTTTTGCCTGCACGCAATCAGATGGCCTTATCGCTTGGTTGGCATATCGTTATCGCTTGTTTCGGTATGGCGTGGCCTGCAATTATTTTCGTGATGCATCGGATGGGTCTGCGAGGTAATAAAGAAGCGCTGGAGCTGGCAAAGCGTTGGTCAAAGGTTTCAGGTGTTCTATTTGCAATCGGCGCTGTTTCTGGCACAATTCTGTCGTTCGAAATGGGCCTTTTATGGCCTGTTCTCATGGAACGTTTTGGCGATGTTGTTGGGCTGGCATTTGCGTTAGAAGGCATCTCGTTTTTTCTCGAAGCTATATTTCTTGGTCTCTACGTCTATAGCTGGGGCAAGCTTCCAGGCAAGCTGCATTCATTGATGCTCATCCCGATTATGGTTGCAGGGGTTTTCGGCTCCTTCTTTGTTGTTTCAGTGAATGCTTGGATGAATTCGCCTACAGGCTTTGACACAAATGAACTAACAGGTGAAATCATCAATATTGATCCGCTTGCCGCTATCTTCAACTCTGCCGTTTGGTACCAGTTCTTGCATATGTTTTTGGCAGCATACATGGTTGTTGGCTTCTCTGTTGCTGGCGTGTATGCCGCTGGAATGCTTCGTGGTAAAACAGGCAAAATGGCTAAACTTGGCATCACAATTCCACTGATATTTGCTGCGTGCGCCACCATGGCACAGCCATTTGTTGGTCACTTCGCTGGGCAACGTATTGCCGATGAACAGCCTATAAAGCTGGCAGCTATGGAAGGCATCTTCGAAAGTGAAACGGCAGCACCGTTAAAGCTTGGCGGTATCTATTCTGAAGAGGAACAAAAATTGAAATGGGCGATTACGCTGCCGATCAAAGGTGCGCTTTCGTTCCAAGCAAAAAACGACTTTAACGCCGAAATTACTGGTCTTGCAGAAGCTGAAGAAGAGGATCGTCCACCAGTAAACATCGTGCGATTCGCCTTTCAAACTATGTTGGCTATAGGGTTTGCACTAGTTGGGCTTGTATTATGGGCCGCTCATCGTTGGAAGCGAAGCAAAGAATTCTTAGCGAGTAAACCTTTTCTGGTGGCTCTTGTTGCAGCAGGGCCGTTAGCGGCCATAGCGTTGGAGGCTGGTTGGGTAACAACAGAAGTTGGTCGGCAACCTTGGGTTGTTCATAAAGAGCTGCGCACCGAAGACGCTGTTACAGATTCTCCATATATCTGGGTCACACTGACAGTGTTGTTTATTGTCTATAGCGCTATGACAGCTGGAGCAATAGCAGTGATTCGTTCGATGTCGAAGCGCTGGGCGGCTGGCGAAAAAGATTTAGCAACACCGTATGGTCCAGCAACAGCCTTGCAGCTCGATCCAAACCGACATTTCGAAGGTGGCGCATGATAGGAGTATTGGCATGATAGAGCTTGCCGTTGCAGCGGTTATGTTTAGTGCGATTGTGATTTATGGTGTTTTGGGCGGTGCCGATTTCGGCAGCGGCGTGTGGGATTTAACTGCAGGTAACTACCGTAAAGGCGCGCCGCTACGACGACTTGTCGGCCATTCGATCGGGCCTGTCTGGGAAGCCAACCATGTGTGGCTTATTTTCGTGCTGGTGTTCTTGTGGAGTGGGTTTCCGCAGCCGTTCGCGGCTATTATGCGTACGCTTGCGATTCCGTTTTGGCTTGTTGGGCTTGGCGTTGTTATGCGTGGCGCTGGTTTTGCTTTCCGCAAGTTTGCGCCGACGCTCTATTGGGCCCGAATCGCTGGCGTCTTTTTTGCTGCGGCTTCATTGATTACTCCGTTTTTTCTCGGCACGATTATTGGTGGTATCGCTTCAGGTCGCGTGCCGCTTGTAGGTACAGGGGAGATGTGGTCGTCTTGGCTTAATCCAACGTCTATTACTGGTGGCGTTATGGCTGTTGCGACGAGTACCTTTCTTGCAGGTGTACTTCTTGCAGCTCAGGCTCGTTCTCTAGGTCTTGCTGCGTTGGCCGAGAAAATGCGGTTCCGTTCGCTTGTTGCTGCAATAATCACAGGACTGCTTTCTATTGCTGCGATTTTTCCGCTTCGTAGCGACGCGCCATACCTTTTCGACGGGCTTATTAGTCGAGCGTTGCCGCTGCTCATCATCTCATCGCTTGGGGGAGCCGCTACTATTGTGCTTCTTTTCGTTGACAGGTTACGTCTTGCTAGGTTGTCTGCTGCTGTGGCTGTAGGGTTTGTTATCATGGGGTGGGGTGCGGCACAGTACCCTCAGATTCTTGTTGATCAAGTCTCTATTGCCGATGCTGCTGGAGCGAGCGCAACACTTTGGGGACTATTGATTGCAGCTGGCATTTCGCTCTTCCTTGTTGTCCCGCCATTGATCTTTCTTTATATGATGGCCGACAAAAACCGTGTTGGTTCTGAAAGTATTGAACTGCATGAATGAAATAGGCAGGATTAGCTTCCGCTTGCTGTAATTGATCTGATTCTCAAGCTAACAGGAGTTGTATCTTGAGAGCTGGAACCGTCGAGGCAAGTGGTTATCTGCGTTATTTCACGTTCTTCAGGTTTGGTGAGTGTGGACGGTATTGTTTGCACGTTTGTTGCAGATCCCACGTTTTTGCCGTCAAGTATGATGCTCCATGAACCTGTAGAAGTTTGAGAAAGCGCAATATCGAGTTTGATCGTATGGCGTCCTGGTTCTAATCGTGTCGGCAATTCCCAGAGGGTAAGATTTTCGTTTCGTTTATGCTCACTGTCGAGGCGAAGAAGTTTATCCGAATTGTAGATCACAAGACCTAAACGCCACTCGTCGGTTTCGTCAGAACCCAGTTTCTGGTCGGTGCCGTTGATGAAGTCTGCATAATTGTCGAAGGACAGTATACGTATAAACGCCTCTTGCTTGTCGTAAAAATCTGCAGGAATTTCAAAATCTAGTTCGGCAGAGATCGTTTTGGTAAGTGCCAATTTATCTTCATTCGGAAGGCTTCGGCGCAGGCGTGCGTAGTGGTACAACGAGTCATACCCTCCGACAGTGCATTCAAAATAGTCTGCTGAGCGTGTCACCGTTTCTTGGCTACCAGATGTTTGAATGTACCACCCCGAGTAGCCGCTCGGCGAAAATGAGTTGCTAAACGTTGGACCGATTGGGTTTGGCGTCGTAATCGAATCGGTTGTCTGTGTTGTTTTAGCTGGCGAGGTTGCCGCTTGTGTCGAAGTCAGCGGGTTTGACTCGTCTGAATTTGTGGAGTTTGAAAGGTTCGTCGTTAACTTCTCATCCAACTGGTCTTTGTTGGGTTTCTCCCCAGACAAGGTCGACGTCGTTTCAGTATTGCTAATAAACCCCTCCAAGAGAGAATTTTTCTGTTCTTGAGTTTGAGGCACAGAAAGTTCTATATCAGGCTCGTCTGCATCTGCCTGGAGTCTGCTGGTGAGGCCATTTGGACTGCTAAGCATGACGGGGACAACAATAACAAACAGTACAAGCAGAAACACAATAGTTGCTTTCACCGCTATCTTGTTGACGCCGCCTACGTACATACTAAGATTCTAGCCTGAATAACTACGGTTTTAGCATCGAAAGGGTTGGAGTAACACGCAAGTTGTAGTGATCAAGCCGAGGCCTTCGGCGCAGCCAAATATAATCTTTTGTTTCTAGAAATAAAGTGTTATAAGTTCTGAGTGGTTCAGTTCGGTTCAGCGTCACTAACATATTTCTGTGACAGTTTAAGGAGCTGGTAGCAAACGTAGAAAATGGCCGCACTGTTTACCAGGAGGTTCAGTTTCTACTTGAAGCACTTGCAGAGTATGGCCATGAGATTGAAAGTCATGATCATTTCGCTGCCAGTAAACCGCTACTCGGTTCAAGACCTTGGGAGGTGTTCACCTTGCGGCGTACACCTCCGACGATTTACACTCCTAACGCTACGGGCGAACCTGTGTTGCGTGTCCCTTATCTTTGGTTTCGAGATACCGATACAGGAGACGAGATAGCTGTTGTACTTTTCATCGCCGACAAGTCCGACTGTGAAGACCAAGATAAGTGGTACGAACAACTCGCTGAGCAAGTCACCATTGTTGCTAACCAATGGAGAAAAGATCACCCAACTCACAGGCCCCTATCGATTCACGCTATTGGAAAGGCGAAAGATTCATGAAACCACTCAACGAAATAATCCCTGCAAACCCGCTAGACATAGCAGTCGAATCGGGCGACGGCACCACGGAAACGCTTGCTCTGTTTAAACAGCTCAGGCAAGACCCGCAGTACGCTGCCGAGCTTGACCAAGCAGCAGCGAACTTAGCAACGTTGCAAGACCTTCGTCGAGCTGCCGGGATGACCCAAGAAGACGTCGCCGAGAAGCTAGAGAAGAAGCAAGAAACCATCTTGGCGTTCGAGCGCAACCCTAACCCGAAGTTGAACAGCCTTGCGGACTACATCTCGGAGCTTGGTGGTCAACTTGTGGTGCTTGCCGTGTTCGACGGGAAAACTGAACAACTCACCTTCCAACCCAAAATCTAAATTAGTCTGGGTCGATATTGGTAACCCAGGCGGTTCTAGTTGTCGAGATGGCCTTAGGGGCATCTGCTGGGCGTTCTCTAGCAGGTCGTCTAATGTATTTCGACGCTTCGAAGATCGGCCTGTTTTAGACGCTATACCATCAGTTCTGCGGCAGCGTACATGGCGTCATATTTATGGGCAACGCTCTCCTCTATGTCGCTACTGTTGAGACTGTGTTTGGCGCCCAGGGCGACCTGATACCGCAGTTCGAGTTGAAGAACCCAGCCGAACGAGGCGGAGTCATGGGAACTACGATTGAAGTAGCGCTGGCCAGCCCGATTAGGCCTCTGACCAGGGCTTATAGCGTGCGCCCCCTGGGACTTGAACCCAGAACCTGCGGATTAAGAGTCCGATGCTCTGCCAATTGAGCTAGAGGCGCTTGTCTTTGTATTTTTGAGGGTGACCGAGGGGATTTGAACCCCCGACATCCAGGATCACAACCTGGCGCTCTAACCGGGCTGAGCTACGGCCACCAAGACTATGCAATGGTATCTTATCTTTAGTGGAATTGTCGCCACTATTTTCTAAAAAATTTGTTTTCTAAGTAGCTATTTGTCGAAGTTTCAACATTGGGTAAGGTTTTTGTGACGTAAGTCTCTTTTGGGGTGGTGATAGTGTTACAAACCTATTACCGTATAGATGTGGAGAAAAAGTATGGATCATCTTGGAAGAACACTGTCTCGTCTTCTATCAAAACTGTACGGCATAATCAGAACCTAAAACCGCAACTCGCTGTTGCTCTTGTTCTCGTCCTTGTAGTCGGCACTGTGGTGTATTTCCAAGGTGGGCGTTCTGCTCAAGATCAGATTAGTCTTGCAGACGAATCTGTATCCGTTCTAGGTGAAGACGTCGTGAGTACCCAGGCAGCAACCTCAACCACGCTAGCTATAAACCCTCTATCCCAGCCAACAGGGACGCTTGTGGAAAGCACAACAACCACAGGTGAAGAATCAGCTTCTACTGAAATCTCAAAACAAAAACCTGTCGGTTACCCGCCTTCTCCCAAACGAACACAATGCCAGAGCTATTATGGTGCCTCAGTCGCTAATGTGGCTTTTGCTCAAATGACAGAGAACGAAGAGACAACAACAACCGAAGCTCAAACAACCACAACAGAAGCTGAAACAACTACAACGGCAAAACCCACTACAACACAGGCACCTACTACATCAGAGCCAACAACAACTAAAGCGCCTACGACTAAAGCACCTACAACGACGGCGAGGCCGACCACGACACAAGCTCCAGCGACAACCGCAGCTCCAACAACAGCACAACCTGCGACAACTAACCCACACCCAAGCGGCTGGGTAAACGCAGGTCATAATGTGTATGTTCCCAAAGTTTTAATCGTTATACGATGTTGTGAATCTACAGGCAATTACACTGCCGCAAATGCTCATTCAACAGCACGAGGCGCCTATCAATTCCTAACAGGAAGTTGGGCTTACTATGGCCACAAAGATCGCTATGGTGCCAGCCAAGCGCATCTAGCATCTCCAGCGCAACAAGATGAAGCAGCGCTGAAAACTTGGGAACGAGACGGCACTCGTCCATGGAACGCTAGCAAAGCTTGCTGGGGACAAAACCCTGTTTGATCGCCCTAGCAAGTATTGTTTATCTTTGAATACCAAGTGCCAATACGGTGAGTATTGCTAGGAATCGTCACCGAATGTTGACGGACAGGTATGCCTGTAGAAAACAACGTGGTGTGGCTACAGGCCGACAGAGCTGGGATAACAAAAACGTTTTAGTCAGCGTCTGCCCAGAAAGCATCAGCACCTAAAGCCTGTAGGTTCTCTACAAAGTTAGGGTGTGCTCGACGAACAGGGTCGGCTTTATGGATGACTGACTTGCCGTCAATAGTGCTAGCAACCATGAAGAGTGAAATGATCACTCTGATAATATACGGTGCTTCAACAGCAGCAGGGCGTAAGTCTTGCCGACCGCTGATAATCACACGGTGAGGATCACAGACAGTCAGGCGTGCACCAAACTTTTGCAGCTCAGGAAGCCAACCCATAGCGCCTTCATACACCTTGTTCCAGAAAAGCGTCTCACCTTCAGCCACAGCACCAAGCGCCATGACGATAGGAAGCAAATCAACTGGAAAATATGGCCAAGGAGCACCTTCCACTTTAGGGAGAAGGTGGTCAGAAAGCGGCTCTTGAATCTTGAGCTGGCTGCCAGCCTGAACATAGGACCCTTTATCGTCATTAAGTACTTCAATGCCGAACTTAGAGAACGTACGGAACATAAGCGGGAAATGTTCATGCTGGTTATGTTCAACACGAACTTCGCCGCCAGTGATCGCGCCGATGCCAAGAAAGGTGAGCACCTCATGATAATCGTCACTAACAGTTACATCACAGCCAGAAAGTTTATCGACACCTTCAACGGTAAGAACTGACGTGCCGATGCCATCGATTTTTGCTCCCATGGCCACAAGGGCTTTGCAAAGGTCTTGCACATGAGGTTCGCTTGCCGCGTTCATTAACGTTGATCGGCCTGGCGTTGCAGCAGCACACATTAGAAAGTGTTCGGTTGTTGTCACCGATGCATAGTCCATCCAATGGTGAAACGGCTGAAATTTTTTATCCATTGTGAGTAAACGTTCGCTTGACCAGTCAACATCAACACCAAAACCAGCAAGTACTTCAAGGTGCGGGTCAACTTCTCGTGCTCCTAGCGAGCAGCCAGTCGTGTCATGCTTAACACAAACACGTCCGACTCTACTAAGTAGCGGTCCAAAGAGCATAACTGAGCTTCGCATACCCTCAGGCAGGTTGTTTATTTCACCATCGCCGAGCCCGTCATGGCGCACAACTATGGTTTTTTCTTGCTGGTCCCATTCGCAATAGGAACCAATTGCTTTAAAGAAAGCGACAAGTTTACGGATGTCTGTGATGTCAGGGATGTTGCGAATCGTACATTCTTCATCGGTAAGGACAGTGGCACAAAGAATAGGCAACACAGCGTTTTTGTTACCCGAGGGAACGATTGTTCCTGAAAGAGGTTTGCCGCCTGTGATGTGTAGATTTTCGCTCATGAATAGACCCTTCGTGCATGATGAGGCATGGTTATATTCATGCCTATCGACAAGTATAACGTTGCGTTCAGTTGTTCTCTCAAGGGATGTCTATTAATTATACATCCCTTCAGTATTCCCGCTCCGCTCAGGGTTGGCACGCAGCTTTGGGTCTGCATCTATGAAATCATTCAGTAGACAAACATATTGCATGCGTTAAATTGGAATTCACTACCTCAAATCTTTTACAGTAGAAAAGAGGTATTCCCGTTTAAACAAAATCGAGCAGCTCTGGCTCGCCTTCCATCACAGCGCCGGCTTCAACGCCGCACCATTTCTCGGCCAAGGTAGCAAGGTAGCTAGAATAAAGCACGTTTGTTCTAAGGTTTCCATTTGCTAAGTCAGTTAACGAAGCAGGCTCGCCATGATCGCCAGGATGCACGGGGCCAACAACACACAGCGTTGACCCTGCGCCGTGATCGAACCCACTGCCGTTCTCCGCTACTCGACGACCAAACTCGCTTGTCATCGCAACACAAACATCTTGCTCGCGGCCAATTTCTTCCATCTGTGTTAGGAAATGATCAATCGCGTAGTCTACGCCTTTCATTAACTGGGCGTGCCTGTTGGCATGGTTAGTGTGGGTGTCAAAGCCACCAATGCGTGCGTGAATAACACGAGTGCCATTGTCTGCTTTGATAAACTCTGTGGCCATAGAAAGCTGTTGAAGTAGCTGTGTCGGCGTGCCTTCAGGATGAACTTTGGGGTCGAATTTGTATTCTTTACCAGGTAGAGAAGATGACAACGAAAATGTTTTTTTCCAAGAAGTGAGCATTTGCGTTGTCATAGGCCCACCTTGGTTTTGAAGCAAGGCACCTCGGTAGTCAGCAAATCTGGCTGCATCACTCGTGACAATGTTTAATTCGTTAAAGTTCTGAAAACCAAGAACGCTGGCGTTTGCGCCATTAAACCACGGAGAGTGTCCAGCAACTGAAACGCCAACTAACGGCGAGTTGGCGTCATCAAGCTGATCTACGACTCTTGCTAGGAAACCAGTACGCGTTCCGGTTGCTCCTGCCGCGTCACCGCGTTCGCAGCGTTTCTCCATATCGAAATGCGACTGGGTTCCATCGTTGCCATGGCCAACACCATGAACAACAGCAAACTGCCTTCCATGAATGCGCTCTAAATGAGGGCTTAAACCGAAATCGTCGCTGTATGGCAAAACATCAGCTTCTGGAATAGCTAGCTTAGGTCGGGCATCATAGTAGGCACCATCATTGCGGGGGATAACCGTTGAAAGACAATCATTGCCTCCTTGAAGCGTGACCACAACAAGCACGCGATTTTTGGGATCGCCAGGAACTAACAGCCCAGCTTGCTCTCGAGGGTCTATTTCTTTGACAGTTGTTGATGGGGAAGTGATTCGCTGCTGCGAACTTGTACCCACAGGTAACGTGCTTGCAGGCGATGTAGCAGAGTCAGAACTGATGCCACTTTTGTTCTGTGATAGGGCTAGAAATGCTCCAGCTCCGACCGCTCCGCTTGTGAGTAGTCCAAGTAAGAATCGTCGTCGTGTAACGCTAAGCTTCACCGAAGGAGAAGCAGCGTCTGCGTTACTGGTTGGTTCGTTAATTTGTGGATCGCTCATAATAGGTGAAACTCCGGACTGTTTAGAATGACTCTCCAACGCAAGAATGTTTTTTCTTCATCGCTTAACGTGCTTTTTTCAACGTCTGCAATCGCAGCAAGTGATGTCTGGCCGATTTCATACAGGCCACAGCGGTCAAGAATGTCCTCAGTTTCTGGTGTCGTGAGGACAGTAGAGTTTGTTTTGTTTATTCCGAAAGCAAAGTTGCTTCGCTGAAGCATAGATTCAGCGAGAAGCCAACGATCGTCTGGCCAGCCAGCTACGTTAGGTGGCTCATACAGCCCTTGACCTAACTTCTTGATATCGCTTGTGCTGACTTGTTCTTGTTTGCGGCCAATGGCGGAGAACGCTGCACAGTAATATTCAAAGCCGCTGCGAGGACGGCTATAATATGTTTCATTCAGACTTGGATCGTTGAGAATTCTTTTTATGAGAGGTTTCATCTCAAGGTCTTGCGACGCCCACCAGCTGCCTTCGGTTTTCGCTTTTTCTTTGCTAAGACGAACGCCTGCTAGGTGGTACCAAAGCAGTGATGTTATGCGGGCATGTGTCGCAGGGTGATCGCAAACACGATCAGCGATCGAATCGAGCGTCCAAACCTTGCTTTCACCTAGAAAGGTTTCAGCCTCTTGATGACCGCGAGCTGGATCGTACTCAGAAATAAGTGTTTGTTGATCAAAAACGATTTTTGGCTTATGGTTTCCCTCGCCGTCAAGGTCAGCAACATAGATACCTTTAGGGTCTTTCACAAAGGTGCCATCATCTTCTTTGCGATGCGTAGCTACCTCGGCTTTCTGTGCTTCTTTCCCATCTTTAGCTGGTTGAGCTGCTTTGGCTTTCCTGTATTGGAAAATGACAGTTCCATCGACAGTTACGTTCGAGCCTTTCTTGTCTGCATAGGCAGTTTTCCAACCTGAAAGGCCAAGGGCGGCGCTGCGAACGTCTGCCTCGGAATAATTACCAACGCCTAGCGAGAAAAGTTCCATAAGTTCTCTAGCAAGGTTTTCGTTTGGATTTTTGGCAGTACTTGTATTGGCGTTAAGGTAGACAATCAACGTTGTGTTTTTCAGGAAACCTTTAAGAAGGGTACGGAAATTTCCTAAGCTGTTAGCGCGAAACAAATCGATTTGATTGCCAACACCTATGTTGCCTCCAGAAGATTGATGTGAAGTAAGGAATGTATGGAAAAAGAAAGCCATTCTTTCTTGGAGCGGATTAGTAGAGAAAATAGCTTTTTGAGCCCACCATTGCAGCTCTTTACCCTTGTTCGTTCGCTTATAGGTAACTATATCTTTCGGCTTTAGCTCCAGTAGAAAAGGAGGAACCTTTGCTGTATCAAGAGGGCGAGCAAGTAGTGAATCAACTGCTTGCGCTCTAGAAAGCGACGCAAGGCTTTTAACGAGCGCTTGGCTGTTTGATAAGGTCGCTCTACGTACTAATTGTGCTGCTGAACGCAGCTCAGGGTTTCTATCCGCCATATATATAGTGTAGAGGAAAACGACCCAAAATATATGACAGCCATGTAGTTTTACAATCCATGGCGTACGTGCTTGAGTCATTCAAAACAGTCATGCGATAGCCGCAGTCGTGCAGCGGACTTTGGCAGATAGACTCACTTTGAGAGGTTCTAGGGAGGTCTTGTGGCTAGAGCATTAACATTTATTGATGATGATGACACATTTGAAGTGGCGGTCGAAAAAGTTGACCGAAAAAAAGTCTATGGCTGGGTTGACCGTAAACCTGTTGACCGTGAAGGTAACAGTTGTTTCCTTGGGTCTGTTTCGGCAGATGGTTTACATATCTTCAGCCGCGAATCATTTGAAATGGGCCATGTTGATTCGCAAGGGCGTTGGGTCGAAAAAAGCGAATTGCAAGCAGTTGACAGCGACGGCGAAGCGTTAGAAAAAGAAGAGTCGTCTTTTAAACAGCAGCTAAAACTAGAAGAAACAGTCTCGATTGATTTTTATCTTGACCATATTGTCAAGTCCGTGTACGAAATAGCAGAGCCAGGGGAGTTGCTTGCAAAAGTTCAAGCAAGCGAAGCGATCTTTACGTTTCCTTTTAACTACACGGCCTCATATGAGCCGTCGCCTGCGTTTCTTATAGAAAATGACGGCACGCTATTTATGGTTGTCGGTCAACCCGCTGGTTTTGAATTTATAAGCAAACCAGAAGTAGAGAATGTAGTTCTGTTCGACGAAGAGGACGAAGAAAGCGCTGCAGATGATCTTGACTTCAGCATGATGTAGGGGCATCTCTGCGAGATTGTAGATGCCCCTGGTTTATCCGCTCCGCTTGGGCCGTTCCACGGAGGTTGGGCTTGCGCCTGTTAAGGCAAGTTCCTAAAAATCGATTAGTGAAATTTCTATGAAAGAAAAGTATGAAAACAATAAATATTGCTGATAGTCAGAATCGTAATTCGACAGTGGTTTTGACACCAAAAAAAGCGGTGGCACGTTTGGCGTATGCAACGAAAGAAGCTGAACCTGTGCAGTCTGTGCGTGTTGTGAAAAACACCTTAGATACTGATTTTGCTACCTTAACAAAAGAAACTTCAGCCGAAGAACTTTCACAACTTCTTGTCGACGGTGACCCTGAAATAGATTTTGAACTTTTTGGGAAACAAATCCAGAAGACCAATCGTATCTATTTAGGAGCAGACAACGAGCCAGCGCATGGTGTGCTTATCGAAGAAGAAGTCTTCGCAGCCGATGGCGAACTGCAAGAAACCCGTGCCGAGAAAGTGATCGAAGCAAATGTCAACACTGATATTCCAGTGCGTTGGACAGGAAAAATGCTGCCAAAAAACAAGTTTTATAGCAAGTTTGCGTTTGTTGCGGCTTACCAAATCACCCACGTTGACGGCCTAACCTACGACTTCTTATATTCGATGGCAAAAGAGCTAGAAGAAAAAGAATCATTCATGCTCGTTACCGCAGGCGAAAAAGGTGACAAACCGTTGGTCTTCACTCGAAACGCAACACAATATCGTGGCCTGCTTGAAGGACGAACACAAGGCGACAGTTACCTGCTGATAATGCACCTCTCAAACTTAGAATTAAAAGCACTCGCGAAAGGCGAAGAGTAATGTCAAAAATTGATGCAGCGAAAATGACAGCACACGCCAACGGCGTGAAAATAGGAGCAGCAGCAATCACTGATGTTACGCTGCATGGACGCGCGAAAGAGTACAAAAAAAATATTGCGTCTCGCTATAAATTGTATTCTGAGCGAGATATACGAAGTTTCGGTGAAGAAAAGTTTTACACCTCAATCAAATACGATGGGCAGTTGCACTTTCTCTATAAAGATAGCGACGAGATCTTTTTGTTTAATCCGAACGGCAGAGTCGTGCAAGATCTTGCTTGTTTGCAAAAAGCGCAAGAAGCTCTAAGCGAAGTAGACCAAGCGTTTCTTGTTGGTGAGCTGTACGCACCGAATGACGAAGGGCGCTCGCGAGTTTATGACGTGACATCTGCTTTAGGATCGACTGCCGGTGATGTCGCAGCTAACCTAGTATTTGCAGTTTTCAACGTGCTTGAAGTTGCTGGTGAAACCTTTCAAGGAGAACCAGCAGAGAAAGCAGTTTCTTGGTTGGAAAAGACGGTGCCAGTTGATGGACTTTTCCACCGAGTCGAGCAGGCTTTACTTGGCAAAGCAGAGATCATGTCGCTCTATAGCAAAGAGGTCATAGAGAATGGTCGTGAAGGTCTAGTTTGTGTGGCGGCAGAAACGCCAGCGATCTATAAAATAAAGCAGCGTCATAATGTGGATGCTGTTGTCGTTGGCTTCACTGAACGACCTGATGAGCCAGGCAAAATCCGTGTCCTACTTACTGCATTGCAGCGCCCTGATGGTTCATTTCAAATATTTTCCAAAGTGGGTGGAGGTTTTAACGAAGAAGAGCGCCGCAGCGTGTTTGACAAATTGTACAAAGACGCGGTGCCTTCTGAATATAAAGAGGTTGATCGTAATCATACGCTTTTCACCATGGTCGAACCTAAACATGTGCTAGAAGTTTCGTTTCTAGATCTGATCACCGAAAATGGTTCTGGTAGCCCACAGATGAAAGCGGTGCTGAACTATACCGAAAACGGCTACGAGGCGTGTCTAGCGGAACGGTTTGTGACAGTGCTAGCGCCAACATTTAGCCGATTTCGTGAAGATAAGGCAGTTAACCCGCAAGATTTACGCCTTGAACAGCTACGGGATCTTGTTGACCTTGACAACCTAGACGGTGCAGCTCGTCAGCTTGATTTAGATGAGGCATCTGTTTGTGAACGTCAAGTCTTCACAAAAGAAACAAAAGGTTTGGTGAGTGTGCGTAAATTTGTTTCATGGAAGACAAACAAAGAGAATCTTGATGCAAGCTTTCCTCCGTATGTGTTTTGTTTCGTTGATTATAGCCCAGCGAGAAAAAGTCCTATGAAACGTGTGGTACGGACTGCGCAAACCGTTGAAGAGATTGCAGCGATTCAAGAAGATTTTGTCGAGAAAAATGTTAAAAAAGGTTGGGTTGCAGCAGACTTGTAGCCACTAGGATACAACTATGTTCAAGTCAAAAAGTTCGATAGAACGTAAACTTGTCTCTGTATCTGCTGAGCTTGTCAAGCTAACAGAAGAGCTGCAATTAGCAGAGCAGCAAACAAGATTTTTTGAAGAACAAAGCGAAGATGCACGTCTGCGTTCTCTTGTCTCAGAAAGCCCGTTGGCGCAAAGTGAATACAAAGATGCTCGTAAGTCGACAACCGCTGCTCGAAAGGTGAGTGACTCACTTTCTAGACGGAAAGACAAGTTGCAACAAAAACAAGACGCTTTACTCGATGAAATGGGTCGTATCGCAAGAAAAAGCTCATAGACTTGGATTTTATGTCGCCCGCTAGAGTCCTTATTGCAGAAGACGAAGCCTTACTCCGTCTTGATTTGAAAGAATCGCTAATTGAGCTTGGCTACGAGGTGGTAGGCGAAGCCGAAGATGGTCTTGAAGCTGTCATGATGGCCCGAGAACTTGTGCCTGACGTGGTGATTCTCGATATTCGTATGCCGAATATGGACGGTCTGCAAGCGACGCAAGAAATAATTGATCAACAACTTTCAGCGGTGGTAATTCTTTCTGCGTTCTCACAAAAAGATCTTATTGACCAGGCGTGTGAAGCTGGGGCTTTGGCGTATTTAGTGAAGCCGTATCAGCAGAAAGAAATTGTGCCAGCGTTAGAGCTTGCAATGAGCCGCTTTCGTGAGTTTGTGCTTTTGTCAGAAAAATCTGAGTCACTTAGCGAGCAGTTAGAGTCACGTAAGCTGGTTGATCGAGCGAAAGGCCTGCTGATGGACAAATATTCTTTGACCGAGCATCAGGCATTTCGGTTTATCCAGACAACTGCGATGGCTGGTCGTGAGTCTATGGCTGCCATCTCCCAGCAAGTGATCGACAAGAAACTAAAACCATAAAACAGTAGAGACGCATGATTAATAGACATCGCCGCTAGGTTTGAATCTGTGTCTACTTTAATGCTAATCGACGGCAATTCGCTAACGTATCGAGCCTTTTATGCGCTTCCCCAAGACCTGGCAACTTCGAGTGGGCAGGTAACAAACGCAGTGCTTGGGTTTACCTCTATGCTCATCAACCTGGTTCGAGATAATCAGCCTGATGATATTGTTGTTGCGTTCGACCGTAAAGAACCGACATTTCGCCATAAACAGGTTGAAACCTATAAAGCGAATCGAACAGCTGCGCCCGATATCTTATATCAACAAATGGGTCTTGTCCGTGAGCTGCTTGACGTTTTGAAAGTGAAACAGATCGATAAAGAAGGTTTTGAAGCTGACGATATTTTGGCAACGCTTGCCACACAAGCAGCAGCAAAAAAACTTGATGTGCTCGTTGTCACCGGTGATCGTGACAGTTATCAACTTGTGCAAGACCCCTATATTAAAGTGATCTATAACAAGCGTGGCGTGAGCGATTATGCACTTTACGACGAAGCAGGCATTTTAGAACGCACTGGCGTTACTCCGAACAACTATGTGCAGTATGCAGCGCTGCGTGGTGACAAGTCAGACAACTTGCCTGGCGTAACTGGCGTTGGTGAGAAAACAGCCGCCAAGCTGATTAACACCTATGGTGATGTGACAGGGATCTATGAAAACCTTGACGATTTAACCCCAAAGTTGCGTGAAAATCTTGAAGCGGCGCAAGACGAAGTCATGGTTAATGTTGCGGTTATGGATTTGATTCGAGACGTCGAATTAGATATCACGATTGACCAGCTTTTTTCGCCCGAACCCTATGACAGTGACGAAGTTAAAAAGTTCTTTGACTTTCTAGAGTTTCGCAACCTTTTCGGGCGTTTACAAGCTGCGTTTGCGCCGCAAGAAGTTGAGATTGAGCGCACAACAATTGATGTTTCTATCGTCGATATTACTGCGGCTGATGCGTTGCAGTCTTTCATCAATGAAGCGGCGAAACCGTTAGCTATAACACAAAGTAGTGTTGAAGGGGAAGAGTATTTCTTTCTAGCTTTTCCAGGTAAAAAACAGGTTGCTGCATTGCCTTTGACGCTGTGTTCTGATGAAAAAGTAGCCACCATTTTGAACAAAACACTGCCTAATCCGAAACAAGGTGTTTTAGCGCATAAAGCAAAACCCTTGTTGAAAGAACTAAAACAGCTGATTGACACGCCGTCTTTCCTGGCCTTCGATACGTCTTTGGCTGGCTATTTGCTTGATTCTTCTAGCGACAGCGAGTATGAGTTGGAAGAACTTATCGAAAAATATACAACGTTGCAGCTGCCAGCGGAAGAAGAAACGCCTGAAGGGCAGCTGGCGTTTGATGTCAATACGAACGATGTGAAGCGAAGCCTTGGTGCGCGCGCTTGGGCAATCGCCGAGTTGTCTGTGATTTTGGCAAAACAAGTTGAAGAGCAATCGTTAACGACGTTGTTGGACGATATCGAGATTCCTTTAATCAGTGTGCTATCTCGCATGGAACTCACCGGTATCAGCGTCGATAAAAATGTTTTGTCTAGCTTAGACGCCGATATGACTGCCCAAGCAAACGACTATGCAATACAGATTTGTGTCGAAGCAGGCGAAGAATTCAACGTGAATTCGACAAAGAAACTGCAAGAAATTTTATTCACCAAACTTGGGTTAGAGCCGCAGAAAAAAACAAAAACGGGGTATTCAACGTCGCATGCGACCCTTGAAAAACTTAAAGGTGATCACCCGATTATTGATCTGCTGTTGAGCTACCGTGAGGTTGAAAAACTCCGTTCAACCTATGGTGCTGCTCTGCTCGACGCAGCGACAGAGGACAGTAAAATCCACGCAACGTTCCGTCAAACGGTAGCTCGCACTGGAAGATTATCGAGCGAGAACCCTAACTTGCATAATATTCCTGTGCGTACCGAGATAGGTAAATCGTTTCGTAAAGCGTTTGTTGCTTCGTCTGGCTGTTCGCTTTTAGTGGCTGACTATAACCAGATCGAGTTGCGCTGCATCGCCCATCTAGCGCAGGACCCTGGCCTGATCGAAGCGTTTACCGAGAAGGTCGACATACATCGGGCGACTGCTGCGCGAATCTTTGCTGTTTCGCCTGATGAGGTGACTTCGGCGCAGCGTAATCGTGCAAAAATGGTTTCCTATGGTCTTGCTTATGGCATGGAAGCCTACGGTTTGGGGCAGCGATTGGGGATCCCTGTCAAAGAGGCGAAAGTTATTCTTGATTCGTTTTTTGAGAGCTTCCCAGCGGTGAAAGAGTATATGGATGAGACGGTGCGTAAAGCCCGCAATTGTGGTTACACCGAAACGCTTTTTGGGCGGAGGCGTCAGCTGCCCGAGTTGATGAGCGACAACTGGAATGTGCGCCAAGCAGCTGAACGACAAGCGATGAACGCAGGCATTCAGGGCCTTGCCGCCGATATTTTTAAAGTGGCTCTTGTCCGAATTGACGCAGCATTGCAAGAGCAAAATCTGACTTCGACGCTGGTCTTGCAGGTGCACGATGAGGTAATTCTGGACGTGGTCGCTAGCGAGAAAGACCACGTCGAAAAGCTAGTAACTGAAACAATGCAGCAAGCTTTTGATATGGAAGTTCCTTTAGAAGTAAACCTCTCATTCGGCGCTACCTGGGCCGACGCGAAAGGATAACGCCAAATAGGCGTTGTTAAGGTAAATAGCTGCTAGCCTTTACCTGTTGGGAAATTCCTAGCGTTATTCACAGATCTGTGTTTGCAGTGCGTGAATGATAGAGAAAGTATTGTCTATTACGTGTCCACTACTACTGAAGTAAAAGAAGAAACACCTGAGGCGCCTGCCTCAGAAGCTACACAAGAAGAATATGTTCCACGTCAAATAACACTTAATGACCTCGAAGGGTCTTTAGAAGAAGCGTATTCGTCTACTATGGTTGTTGTTGATGATGGCCAGCTTGTTAACGGCACCGTCGTCCGGGTCGATCGAGACGAAGTCCTTGTTGATATTGGTTACAAGAGCGAAGGCGTTGTGCCTGCTCGCGAGCTTTCAATTCGTAATGATATCAACCCAGAAGAAATTGTTTCTATTGGCGACAAGCTCGAAGCTGTTGTTATTCAGAAAGAAGATAAAGAAGGTCGTCTCCTTCTTTCTAAGAAAAAAGCCCAGTACGAACGCGCATGGGGCGAAGTTGAGTCTGTTAAAGAACGCAACGGCATGGTTTCAGGACCTGTTATCGAAGTTGTTAAAGGTGGCCTTATCGTCGATATTGGTCTTCGTGGCTTCTTGCCAGCATCGCTTGTTGAACTCCGTCGAGTTCGTGACTTGCAGCCATATATTGGCAAAAACGTTGATTGTAAAATAATTGAGCTTGACAAAAACCGCAATAACGTGGTTCTTTCACGTCGAGCGTACTTAGAAGAAACACAGAAAGAACAACGCGAAGACTTCCTCACCAACCTGGCTCCAGGTGAGGTAAAGAGCGGTGTTATCTCCTCTGTTGTTAACTTCGGTGCATTCGTCGATCTTGGCGGCATGGACGGTCTCGTTCACGTTTCTGAACTTTCTTGGAAGCATGTCGATCACCCTGGTAGCGTTGTCGCTGTTGGTGATGAAGTTACCGTGCAGGTGCTTGAGGTCGATATGGACCGTGAACGCATCAGCCTGTCGTTGAAAGCAACACAGCAAGACCCATGGCAAGAATTTGCTTCTAGCCACCAGATGGGCGAACTTGTCTATGGCCGCGTGACTAAGCTTGTTCCGTTCGGTTCGTTTATTCAAGTTGGCGACGGCATTGAAGGTCTTGTGCACATTTCTGAAATGTCAGCGCATCACGTCGAACTTCCTGAGCAGGTTGTAACACCTGGCGAAGAGCTTTGGGTCAAGATTATCGATATTGACTTGCAGCGTCGTCGCATTAGCTTGTCTATTAAACAAGCTGCTGAAGGTGGCGTTGTTGCCCAAGAATACCAAGAGCACTTTGGCGAGCATGCCTTTGATGACGATGGTAACTACATCGGGCCAACAGAGGTTGATCCAGAAACAGAAGCTGCTTGGGCTGAATACTACGAAGAACTCGAACGCAGCGGTGATCCGCACGCGATTCCTGAAGGTTCAACAATTACCGTAACGGGTGAAGGTTCTGAGGAAGCTGCTCCAGCTGAGCAAGCAGAAACAGAAGAAGAGCCTGTCGTTGCCGAAGCTCCAGCTGAAGAAGATGCTGCAGAATCAGCTGAAACAACGGAAGAGTCATAAGAAGTAACTCGAACTACTTTAAAGCAATGTAGCAAAGAGGCTGGCGTCTAAAGACGCCAGCCTCTTTGGGTTTTGAGGAGAAGAAGTTTTCTTGCGTTCTGTGAGAAATCATATAAACTGTACGTATGGGTTCACTTAAATTTGCTCTATTTCGGCTGGCGCGAAGAATATTTATCCCTATGCTTTTATTTGTTGACACGATCGTACTGTCACTGGCCATAGGCGGTCTTGTTGTAAAGTTTCCTGGTGCTCTTTCTGTTGGTGTGGGCGCCGCAGCTTCTATGGGTTTTTTGACATATCTTACTGCTGGAAAAACGGCGCGTACCAACAAACATCTCTTGTGGGTTACGGCGGCAGATATTGTTGCTTTGACAGTTGCTTCTGTAGCGTGGCTGCCTGTTCTTCCGGCTGTCACTGCCGCAGGTGTACTTCATCTTGCCTACGTCTACTGGTATTCTAGTTTGGATCGTTCAGGTCCAACCCCACTAAAAATCGGTCAGCCTCTGCCAGAGTTCGTGGTCGAATCAGTTGATGGATGCGAAACAGCAAGTAATGACCTACGCCAGCAGCCTCGCGTAATTTTGTTTTATCGAGGTAATTGGTGTCCGCTCTGTATGGCACAAATATCAGAAATTGCGGCTGATTACCAGGCTCTTGAACAACGTGGCTATCGAGTGACGCTTATCAGCCCGCAACCCTCAGACAACACCGAAGAACTTGCTCAACGATTCGATGTTTCATTCGATTTCTATGTCGATGCTGGGGGAGCAGCCGCTGATATTCTTGGCATTAAACATGTTGGAGGTACGCCCGCTGGAATCGCTTTAGGATATGATGGCGACACTGTGTTGCCAACAGTTATAATCACCGATAGCTCAGGTGTAGTTCGATGGCTTGATCTAACAGATAACTACCGAATACGCCCTGAACCGGCAACCTTCCTTGAGGTAATTGATTCTTTTGCAAGCGATAGCGTCAATGCCTGAACCTTTCGTTAATAAACGCAAAGAAGGTCAGCGGCGACGAAGTGATGCTCGTAGGCTGATAATTATTCAGTCTGCAACCAACCTCTTTATCCAATATGGATTTGAAGCAGTTACTGTGGATGATGTTGCTGCGGAAGCGAATGCTTCGAAACAGACAATCTATCGACACTTCGGAAGCCGTGAAGGGCTTGTCAGCGCAGTAATTTCAAGTGTGCTTGCCACGATGCTAACCCCGCTAGAACGTTCGTTGCGATCAGAAGACGGACGAAGGGCCCAACTACATGAGATAGCAAAAGCCTATCAAAAGATGGCTTTTGACAGTCAAGGGCTCCGATTGGTCAGATTTCTTATCGGAGTAACTCCCGGGAGTCCAAAACTAGGCGATTGCTTTGCAGAACAAGTGATACATCGAGTGATATCGCTTATCGAACCAGTAGTCGCCGAAGCACTTGGCAAAGACAAAGCTGTGGTTGAGACAGAGGCGTTTCTAGCTATTTTGCAGGGAAAAGAATACAACCGTGCATTGGTCGGCCAAACCCCAGATTGGCGACGCCTCAACGCTCTGCGAACGTATGCAGTTTCGAACGTTTTGGGAGAAAACGAAGCCTAAAAATAGCTGTCAAACAATTTCTTGTAACATCAGAACTTTGTTCTCCATAAGTATTTAGGGCTAGGCAGAAACGTGCCGAACTCAGCAGAAACACTAGCAAGATAGATAGTGAATAAGTACGGCGTAAAGATTCTCTTAAAATTCCGCTAAGTATCACCTAATTGCGAGCCGACAGAGAAGTAGGAAGAAGATAAACATCTCGCAGCCATAGCAATGTGGCTGGGTTTAAGGAGAATCACGTGGGTTCGAGACGAACAATAATTCTAATAGGGGCGGTCTTGTTTGGTCTCCTCGCAGCGATTGGCTTATTCAGCTATGTCCGAGGGGTAGAAGATAGCGTAGCAGAAGGTGCTGAAGCTATCGATGTCCTCGTCGCTAAACAAGATATACCTCAAGGTATCTCAGCTGATGAAGCTCTTAAGAACGGCATGATCGAAGTAGATCAGATTCAGTCTGACTTTTCTCCTGCTTCAGCATTAACTGAGATAAGTCAGGTTCAGGAAGGCTTCGCCTCAACGAATATCCCCTCAGGATCAGTTATTGTCTCTGGGGCGTTTGTTAACGAACGTAAAGCAAACAACGTTAATCGAATCGTGAATAAGCTGGAAAACGAAGACCTAGTAACGGTTACGCTTGAGCTTGATAAGCATCAAAATGTTGCAAGTCTTATAGAACCAGGTGACTTTGTGAACGTCCTTTCTATAACAACACCACAGCGTCCGTTCTGGGGTTCGAAAGAAGAACCAGCGAACGCTGACCTTAGCCAAGAAGCATACAATGAGTTTGTTGCTGTAACAGCGGCAAATAGGTTGCATAGCCATATCCCAGAATCTTTGCGAACGACGCTAGGGCTTGGCGAAGATGAAGAGCCAAAGAAATTTCCTGAGTTGACGAAAGAAGAAAAAACACAAGTTATCGCTTGGGTAACAACTAACGAATCTTTCTTTATCTCTAACCAGCTTTCGCAACGCAATAGCCGATATCTCTATCAAAAAGCGTTAGTGGTCGCTATTGATCAGAAGATAAATCCTAGTTTTGGTGCTGAACCTGGTGGAGCCGCAGGCCCAACAACACTTCTTGTAACATTGGGAGTAGCCCCTCGTGATGTGCAGGTTATTCTTAACGCGTCTCGCCAGAACAATGATGGCATTTACCTGTCGCTTGTTCCTGATGATTATGAGCCAATACCTCTTCCTAACTTGGATCCTTCGCTTCAAATCACTCCAGGTGAAGATGAATATCGTCTAGTCCCTACAGCTACTGGACGAATTCTTGATGATATTGATGGCCGCAACATTCCAGCGGATGCTAAACAAGCTGGAGGTTCAGCTTCTGCCGAACCAGAACCAGAGCCTGTAGAAACACCTGAACCGGCGACAGTGCCAGCAGGTGACGCTCCTGCAGAAGAAGGCGCTGGCGCCCCTGGCGATTTAGCATTCCAAAGCCCACCCCCAGCTGACGCTATTAACTAAAGGAACCTATGAGCGAAGAATATGACTTCTCTAATCTTAACTTCGAAAGTTTCTCGGTAGATGGTTCGACATCAGCAGATGAAGAAACAGCGTTTCGCCTAGAAAACGGAGTTTCAATAGCGGTTGTCGATGCAGACCAAGCAGTTTGTGACTACTTGTCGTCGATGTTTGAAGGCTCAGTTGATTCAGCTTTTTCTTTATCAGCGATGGAGAACCAGCTTGGGCTTTCTTCTAAAGTTGTGATCATGGGGCCATCGTGTGCCACAGATTCAGAACTAGCTATAGCGGAACGTTGGGCAAAGCAGCATCCACATGTGGCGACTATTTTGATAACCTCTGAGCTGACAACGCAGCTGCTGCGTAAAGCGCTTCGTGTCGGGGTCAAAGATGTCTTAGCTGCTCCTGTTGATCAAAGTCAACTTTTTGAGACGATCAACCGTGTTGCTGAAGGTCTTCCTGATGGACAAGAACTAGCCGAAACTGCGCTGAGTGCACCTGTTCTTGATGAATCAGTTTCTGGTCGTGTTATCAACGTTTTTTCAACTAAAGGCGGTTCTGGTAAGTCTGTCACAGCAACGAACCTAGGTGTTGCGTTGGCGAAACGTTCGTCGTTGCCGGTAGTGATCATTGACGGGCATCTGCAATTTGGAGATGTTGCTGTCATGCTAAAATTGCAACCTAAACATAGTGTCGTTGACGCTATCGCACAAATAGACAGCCTTGACGGTCAAATGATCCAACAGTTCATGACAGTTCATGAGCCAAGCGGTTTGATGGTGCTTTCAGCACCGCTTGACCCCATGTTTGCTGACCAAGTGCAAGGTGAACAGATGGTCAGGCTCATCGAAGTTGCAAAATCATTCGCAGGGCATGTGATTGTTGATCTCCCTGGTTTGTTTAATGAGGTTGTACTTAGCGCTATTGAAGCCAGCGATGATTTGCTTATCGTCGCTGAGCTCGATATCCCAAACATCAAAAATGTCAAAGTTGGTTTGCAAACTTTAGAAATGCTTAACATTCCTAAAGAACAGATCCATATTGTGATCAACCGAGCTGATTCAAAAGTGAAGCTTGATGTTACAGAAGTGGAAAAAGCGCTTGGAGTGAAAGCAATAGCGCATATTCCTTCTGATGTTGTGGTGCCAATATCTGTTAATCGCAGCACGCCCGTTGTGATATCTGCACCAAAATCTGGTGTGGCAAGAGCCTTTGAAGAGTTAGCGTTGCGCTTTTCTGAACAAGACGCAGTGCTTGCTCCTAGCAGCAGCGGTGGCAGCAGTCTTAAAAAGTTTTTGGTTAGGTGATGACTACCTCGCCCCAGTGTTCCGCTGCGATCGGATCGTTTCCATGTAGGTTTCAGCGGATCGCTGTGTATGCAATTTGACAGAAAACAAAAATTTACCAGTTTGATGGATAGAAGGAGCCCCCGTGTCGCTGTATCAAAGGTTCAGTAACGAAAATGCAGATGAGTCTAGCGTAAGCGCTACCAGAGCGGCAGCGCTTGATGAGTTGCGCCACCGTGTACACGAAAGCTTGATAGAAGAGCTGGGCCCTATTCTTTACGACAAACGGCTTTCAGATGACGAACTGCGCACGAAAGTGCAAGATGCGTTACAGAAAGCTTTGATGCAAGAGAAAGTGCCGATTTCAGCTTCTGATAGGGCGCAAATTATTGAAGATGTTTCTGCTGACGTCTTAGGGTATGGCCCGATCGATAAATTGTTGCGTGATGAAGATGTTTCTGAAATCATGTGTAATGGTCCTGATCAGATATTTGTAGAGCGCTCAGGAAAAATCTCTTTGGAGGATACGACCTTTGTTGATGCTAGCCATTTGCGTCGTGTTATCGATAAGATTGTCTCGCAAGTTGGCCGTCGCATTGATGAGTCGTCCCCACTTTGTGACGCGCGTTTGCCCGATGGTTCTCGTGTGAATGCGGTGGTTGAACCGCTTGCTATTGGCGGCCCTTTCTTAACAATTCGTAAGTTCGCGACTGAGCCGTTGCGTATCGATGATCTTATTCGCTTCGGCACATTAAGTGTCCATTCGGCTCGTTTCTTGCAGGCTTGTATTGTGGGCAAGTTAAATGTGATCGTTTCTGGTGGTACAGGTACAGGAAAAACAACCACGCTTAACGTTCTGTCTGGCTTCATTCCTTCTAATGAACGTATTATCACTGTTGAAGATGCGAAAGAGCTTCAATTGGACCAGGAGCATGTTCTTTCTTTAGAAAGTCGCCCTCCCAACATTGAAGGCAAAGGCGAGATCGCGATTCGTGATTTGGTGAAAAATACACTGCGTATGCGCCCTGACCGTATTGTGGTAGGGGAGTGTCGTTCGGGTGAAGCGCTTGACATGTTGCAGGCAATGAATACAGGCCATGATGGCTCGCTCACAACGTTGCACGCAAATAACCCTCGCGATTCGTTAAGCCGTCTTGAGACGTTAGTTATGATGGCAGGTTTCGATCTGCCTGTGCGTGCTATTCGCGAACAGATCTCGTCGGCTGTTGATCTTATTGTGCAGCTGCAACGTCTTCGTGATGGGACACGCCGTATTACTCACGTGACTGAAGTGGATGGGATGGAAGGCGACATTATCACCTTGCAAGATATTTTCTTGTTTGACTTCAAAGCTGGGGCTGATGATTCAGGACGCTATAAAGGCGATTTGCAGCCAACAGGTGTGCGCCCTAAATTTTCTCAAAAGCTAGCAGATAACGGCATTCGACTCGCTCCAGAAATGTTTGCAGCAGCCTCTAGACAAGCGCCTGGGAGGAAATAATGACTATGAAATTTGCAGCGTCCTTGGAAGCTATTTCGCTTCATGCTGATATGTCTTCAGCTGAGCTGATGACATTAGCGGCAGGCTCAAGCATTTGGGGTAGTAAAATTGTTCTTTATGTCTCGATGTTGCTGGCATTTGTTGGCATAGCAGCTGGTGTGTGGGCGATAGTTTCTTTGTTTGGTAACCCTGATGGCGAGCTTGATGGTGTGCTTTCAAGCTACGTTAACCCTGACGGCACTGTCGTGACAGAAGAAGACTTACTTGTTCAGTCATCTATTGTTAAGAAGGCAATTAGTGCGACGGAAACTTTTACTGAGAAACGCGGTTTCTCTGAAAAAGTTGCGGATTTGCTTGAACGCGCTGATTTGCCTGTTAAAACAGCAGAGGCATTGTTTTTTGGATTCGCGGGAACGTTTATTGTTTTTGGTTTAGTGTTTGTTGTTTCTAAATCTTTAATAGGAGCCCTTGTTTTTGGTTTGACAGCTGCTGGGATTATGTTTTTTGTCTTGCAGTTCCTTGCACGTCGAAGGTTGAAAAAGTTTGAGTCTCAGCTTCCAGACACGTTGCAGTTGCTTGCTGGTACTTTACGCGCAGGTTACTCGCTTCCGCAGGGTATGGATGCTGTCTCTAAAGAGATTGATGATCCTATGGGGCAAGAACTTGCTAGGGCTATGTCAGAAGCACAACTTGGTAGAGATTTGGAAGATGCTCTAGCAGGCGTCGCTGACCGTCTTGATAGTCCCGATTTTGCTTGGGCTGTTATGGCTATAGCGATTCAGCGCGAAGTGGGCGGTAACTTAAATGAGCTGTTGATGAGCGTTGCAGAAACAATGACCCAACGTGACCGCCTGAAGCGTGAGGTGTCGGCGTTGACTGCTGAAGGCCGTGTTTCAGCCGGCATGCTTTCGATTATGCCGCCTGCACTTGCTATGGTCATTTGGATTATTAACCCTGGCTATTTGGATCCTCTTTTTACCGAATGGGCAGGAAGGATAGCGTTGGGGGTTGGTATTATGTCCGCTCTCATTGGTTTGGTTTGGATGAAGAAAGTGATAACGATCGATGCCTAGTTTATTAAACATTATTGCATATCTTTCAGTCGCAGGAGTCGGTGTTTCTCTCGGGTTGGGTTTGTTTTTCCTTCTCTCTACTTTGGAAGATAAAGCAGCTGCCCGTGATTCGCTACGTCAACTTGGCGAGCTTGAAGTTGAAGACCAACGTGACAAGGACCTGCTTGCTCCAGCTCGTGACCGTTTAATTGCGCCTGCAATGGCTGCCTTGGGTAAAGCTGGTAATCGATTTAACCCGCCTGCTTATGTTGAAAGTATTAAGGCTAAACATGTTCAGGCTGGCATAACCGAAGTGGGTGCGGTCGAACGATTCTTGGCGATCCGTGTCTTAGGCTTTGCACTTATCCCTGTGTGGCTTGCATTTGTATTCTTGTTAAACCCTTTGCAGCTAAGCGGCATGTTGCAGTTGATTCTTGCAGCTATTGGTGTTGCTGCGTTAGCTGTTGTGCCGAACTCACGGCTTAATCAAAGTGTTAGCCTTCGGCAAAAAGATATTCAGCGTTCGCTGCCTGATGTTCTTGATTTGCTTGTTATTTGTGTCGAAGCAGGGTTAGGTTTTGAACAAGCGCTCGATCGTGTTATCACAAACGTTCCTGGTGAACTTTCTAATGAGTTTGCACGTATGCTTGGTGAAACTGCTGCTGGTGCGGCTCGTGCTGATGCGTTGCGTGGTATGCAAGAACGTATTGATACAGAAGAAGTTCGTTCGTTTGTTCTTGCTATGATTCAGGCAGATTCTTTTGGTGTGAGTATCGGTCGTGTGCTTCGTGGTCAGGCTGATGAGATGCGAATTAAGCGTCGTCAGCTTGCGCAAGAGAAGGCGCAGAAGGCTCCTATTAAAATGATGATTCCTATGGTCTTTTGTGTCTTTCCTGCATTGTTTGTGGTGATCTTAGGGCCAGCGGCTATTAAGATTGCAAACGACTTGTAGCTGTAAAGGATAGGGTAGGCGCTACTTTATATTCTCATCTAGTGAACACTCTGAGCGCTGCGGAAATACTGAGAGATGTGTGCTGAAAAGATATCCTGAGTAGCGATGTGCTGCTAGAATCGCCTGTGTGAATATTTCTGTTACTCTTCCTGATGGTTCTGCGAGAGAATTAGAAGAAGGTTCAACCTTTTCTGATCTTGCCGCTTCGATAGGCTCGCGCCTTGCTAAAGATGCTGTTATCGGTGTCGCTGATGGGCAAGAGGTTGATTTGACAACACCAGTGCAAGCCGATCAAAATGTTGCTGTTGTGGTCGCCGATAGCGATCGTGGTTTGCATACAATTCGACATTCAACGGCGCATGTTCTGGCGCAAGCAGTTCTAGAGCTTTGGCCTGATGCAACCTTTGCTATCGGTCCGCCGATCGAAAACGGTTTTTATTATGATTTTGATCTTGGTGGCGATGCATTCAACGATGACGATCTTGAAAAGATTGACGCGAAGATGCGTGAAATTATTGCTGCTGATCAGCCATTTATTCGCAGTGAAATGTCTGCAGCTGATGCTAAAGAAGTTATGGCGCAGCATAAATATAAGCGAGAGATTATCGATCGTGTGTCGGCTCACGAAGACGACAGCGAATTAGCTGGTGAAGCCGATGGCGATGTCATTAGCTTCTATCGCAATAGCGATCAATTTATTGATATGTGCATGGGTCCGCATGTGCCGTCGACTGCTCGTCTCGGTCATTTCAAGCTTATGAAAGTTGCTGGTGCATATTGGCGAGGTAGCGAAAAAAATCCGATGCTGCAACGTATTTATGGCACAGCATGGGCAACAAGAAAGCAGCTGAAGCAGCATCTTGTTCGTCTTGAGGAAGCCGCAAAACGCGATCACCGTAAGTTAGCAAATGAGCTTGATTTGCTGTCTTTCCCGCCTGAACTTGGCGGTGGTTTAGCTGTTTGGCATCCTAAGGGCGCCATCATTCGAAAGTTGATGGAAGATTATTCTCGTAAGCGTCACGAAGAGGGCGGCTATGAGTTTACGTATACGCCGCATTTGGCAAACGCTAAACTGTTTGAAACATCTGGTCACCTCGATTTTTATGAAGACGGCATGTATCCGCCGATGGAGATGGATAACGGCACTTACTATCCTAAACCAATGAACTGCCCAATGCATGTGCTTGTCTATAAGGCGCAGCAACGTTCCTATCGCGAGTTGCCGCTGCGTTTGTTTGAGTTGGGTACGGTGTATCGCTATGAGCGTGCAGGCACATTGCATGGGCTTATGCGCATCCGAGGGTTCACACAAGATGATTCCCACATTTTTGTGACGCAAGAAGAGTTGGCCAAAGAGTTGGCTAGTTTGTTAGCGTTCGTTCTTTCGGTCTTGCGGGCGTTTGGGTTTGAAGAGTTTCAAGCGAAACTTTCAACAAAACCTGAAGGTAAGGCTGTCGGTGGCGATGAAATTTGGGATCATGCCACGCAGGCGTTGCGTGCAGCACTTGAAGAAGCTCAAATAGACTATGTTGTTGACGAGGGTGGCGGCGCTTTTTATGGCCCTAAGATCGATGTTGATGTGCGCGATGCGATTGGTCGTTCATGGCAACTTTCAACAATTCAGGCCGATTTTAATTTGCCTGAACGGTTCGATTTGGAATATGTCGCTGCTGATGGCACTCGTAAACAGCCAGTAATGGTGCATCGTGCGTTGTTCGGTTCTGTTGAGCGGTTCTTCGGTGTTCTGACTGAGCATTTCGCTGGGAACTTCCCGTTGTGGCTTGCTCCTGTGCAGGTTGAGGTGCTTCCAGTGGCCGAAGCTCACAACGAATATGCACAGAAAGTAGAACAACTCTTGACAGATAAAGGCTTGCGTGTGCAAACAACGTTGGCGACCATGCCGTTAGGTAAACGGATCCGCAATGCTAAGAAACAGAAACTGCCGTATGTGCTTGTTGTCGGTGATGATGATGTGGCGCAGCAAAGCGTGGGTGTTAACCCTCGTGGCGGCGAAGTGGAACGTGGTGTGCCGCTAGATACGTTTGCTCTTCAGCTAACTGAAGAGTTAGCTTAGGCGATGTCTTCTATTGTGCATCCACTGTATTTTCGCTTCGCTCAGGGCGTTAGCACGCAGTCTTAACAGTTAAGGATTTTCATGGACCGATTGTATGCCGGTTGGCGAGTTCGCGAGTCAAATGAGCTAGCAAGTGATGGTCTCGTCCACGCTAACTTGTTGCCGAAAGATGGGTTGTCATTGTTTGAGACCATTGAACAAAGTGGGTTGCCTGATGAACGCACCTATGTGGTGCATCGGGGAGAAAAAGTTTTTTCCCTTATGAATATTTTTCCGTATGCGCCTGGACATGTCATGGTGCTCCCGAAAAGAGCTGCGCCTACGATCGGTGATCTGACAGACGAAGAGTATACCCAACTTTGGGCTATGGTGAAGAAAGTGCGTGAAGTCGTGCTTGCTGCGTTTAGGCCACATGGTTTAAACATTGGATTAAACGAAGGTTCTGCGGGCGGTGGTTCGCAACCTGATCATGTGCACGTGCATGTGGTGCCTCGCTGGTCGCTTGATACAAGTTTTATGACAACTGTTGGAAACGCTCGTGTTTTGCCGTTTACGCTAGCAGATTCTTGGGAAAAGCTTCGCAAAAACTGGCCGTTAGATGTCTAACTAGCTATCGCAAGATAGGATATATTTATAATGGTTGGCGATACTGCAGAAAATGTTGAGATAGGCAATGGGTCAGAGGTTGACGTTGTTGATGTTTTGCCTGATGATTTGCAGCCAGCATTAGCAGACAGGGACGAATATGTTTTTCCTAATAACTCTCGTCGTCGCATCCCAGGCTATCTTTATCTAGCGACAGCTGCCTTGCTGGCGCTTTGCTATTTCTTTTTCCCAGACAGCGCATACATAAACAAAGGAGTTTTGTACGCCGCTGTTTTTCTGTTCGTGTTGGGTGCCTACAGCGTACTTGCAGGCAGGAACCTTGCTGTTGATGAACGCCAAGCGTTGCTTTCTGCTTCTTCAGCATGCGGTTTTGCTGTAGGCCATGCCTCCGCTCAGATGGTTTGGCGAGGATGGCTAAGTAAACCAGTTTGGAGAATTCTACTTTTTTCGGCTGAGGAACCACCTTTGCAGCGAGGTTTCGTTGTTGTTGACGGCACGACCAGCAAGGTGTTAGAGTCAATTGTCGAAGACAACCCTGACGATCTTGTCTAATCAGCCACATAAACCTATAAGCTTATAGAGGTTCATGCTGTCAAGTAGGTCTAGGGTGCAGTCACGTGGACGATCTCGTTCAAGAAAATTCTGAAAAAGTTATTGTTGGTATAGAAGTCGGTCGACAGCTCGTCCGTGCGGTTGTGTTCGACGAAAAAAGTCGAACAATTACGGCCTATGCCGACAGCGCCAATATTTCTTTAGCTGATAGCAATGCAGCGAACCCTTCTCACGCACTTGTTTCTGTCTGGCGTAAACTTCAAATAGGTTTTTCGGCTAACGCTCGTGTGGCTGTTGCTGTCGGAGCAAAAAACTCTGGTATAGGCAGCGGTCCTGCAATCGTTGATTGGATTGCATCGTTGGAGTCACAGTTAGGTAGACCTGTAGTGCGTGCAGGAGAGCCAGATAAAGGCGTTTCATATTTCCCAGAGTCTAACTTAGAGGCGGTGCTTACCTCATTTGATGCGATTGGTGTGTCGCCTGAACGTGTCGAGCTTGCACCGATCTCAGTTGCTCGCGTGCTCCCAAAGGGCGTAACGTGTGCAGTAAGTGTTGATTCAAGCATCGGATGGCGAGCACGGCTACACACAGGTCATGTTTTAGAGGCGTTAGCATATCCTGATGGTTTTAATGACCAAGGCGTTATGGTCGAGTTGCCAGGTGCCGAAGCTACGAAATTAACAAAACTCACAAACATTTCGGTTGCCTCACATATATTCAAAGAAAATAATGTTGATATAAGCTCGATCGCATGCGTTGCTGGTGCTGCGCTGGGCCTGCTTGAAACTAAAGCAATTGGCAATTTAAAAGCTTCCGATTCTGATGTTGCTGAGGATGAGGCGACAACACAAAAACTTAAAGCTGTGCAGGGTATTCCTGTTTCGACTGATGTGAGTTGGCCTGGTCCAGAGGGCTCTTCTGGCTCTCTTGCAGTGAAGCCATCAACTCGTCCTACTAGAGCGCCAACACATCGAGTAAAGAAAGTTACTGTTCCTAAAAGAAAAGTACGTGTAGCTTCTAAAGCGCGAATGGTTAAACAGAAAGAATCACAACGTGTAAAGAAATTACAATTAGTTGTTGGTTTCCTATTCATACTAGCTATCTCAATGGGGCTGTTTCTCCTTGTGCGAGCGCTTGCCTAGTAGTTATTTGCGCAGAATCTCTGTGTCGCGCGCTTGAGTCTTGCGAATGCAATATTGCCATTTGTTGCATAATAAAGGTACCCTTAAAGAGATACAATGTCTGTTTGCCTAAGGTGGTAAATATGTTTGATGGTTCGTTTCGTACTGCGTTTGATAAAAGCGTCGTCCCTGTGGGGAGAAGGCTGCAAAAGTTAGGTGTTTCTCCAGATTTTATAACCTTTACAGGTGTTCTTATGGCAGGTGTCTGCGGCGTAGCAATAGGTCTTGGTCAGTTTCCACTTGCTCTCCTTTTGCTTATTCTGACTGGTGTCCCGGATGCACTCGATGGCGCAGTCGCAAAAGCTGGCGGGAGGTCAGGCCCAAGGGGAGCGTTTCTTGATTCGGTTTCTGATCGTTTAAGCGATGCGCTTATTTTCGCTGGTTCTGGTTGGTATCTGTTAGAAAATGAGAACCCCCGCCTTGTCATGTTGCCTTTCGCTTTGTACATCGCAGCTTCGTTAGTGTCTTACGAACGTGCGAAAGCAGAATCGCTAGGGTTTGACGCTAAAGGCGGCATTATGGAACGAGCTGAACGGTTTATCGCTCTTGGGTTCGGGCTACTTTTCAATCCTTGGTTTACCTATACGCTTTGGGTGATGCTCGCCTTAACAGTTGTGACAGTGGGTACACGTTTTGTCAAAGTGTGGAAACAAGCATCTGTCGATACGCCTAAACCTGCTCGTCGAACACGTCGACGCAGTCGCCGTCGCGCGTCTGGCCGTTCGACAAGGCGTCAGGCTTCACAAAGATAGAAGCGAAGAATTTAGGAATTGGTAAAGATTCTAAGATGAGTCGCCCATTTTTGTTAATCAAAGCAGCTGAGACGCTCGTCCGTTTTGTTCCGCTGCGTATTAGCGTGCCTCTTTCTGAACGTCTTGGCCGTTTTTGGGCTTCTCGATTTCCTAAAAAAACTGGTTACTTGCGGGAAAATTATGCCCGTGTTGTCCCTGATGCATCGCCAGAAGAACTTGACCGTTTAGTGGCGAAAGGGTATGGATCGTATGCCCGTTATTGGGTTGAGTCGCTTAAAATGCCGCATGTCAGTTCGAACGCAACAGATGCAGGTTTCTCTGTTGCAGGGTTTGAAAATATTGAAGAGACCCTATCGGCTGGGTATGGTCCTATTCTTGCGCTGCCACATCTCGGTGGCTGGGAATGGGGCGCTGCGTGGCTTTATAGAGAAAAAAACATGCATGTCAGCGCGGTTGTCGAAAGAGTTAAACCCGATGATGTTTTCAACTGGTTTATCAAGCTTCGACAGAGCTACGGAATAGAGGTTATCCCTCTCGGCAAGGGTTCTATGGGGGCTTTGCAGAAAGCAGTGAAGAAGCAAAACATTGTTTGTTTGCTTTGTGATCGAGATCTTGCTGGCAATGGTATCGCCGTAGAGTTTTTTGGCGAAAAAACTACTTTCCCAGTGGGACCCGTAGTTCTTTCGAAAAGGACAGGTGCCCCTATTCTTCCTACCGCTGTTTTTTTCGACGGTGCGAAGCGGCATTGTATTGTTGGTGAACCTATCTGGCCAGATAAAAACGTGTCTGTAAAAGACAGTATGCAAGACACGATGCAGTTAGTGGCCGTTGCTTTTGAAGAGCTGATACGTAAAGCTCCTGAACAGTGGCACGTGACTTCACGAGTCTGGTAAAACAAAAAAGCAAGAAGTACATGCTTTAAAGATTTTGTCATATTTTTGCGACTTTTTTATGCCGCTGATTTATTTGACACATTTGCGATTACCTTAGTAGTAGTGCGTATAGGTATGGTTTGCCCATATAGCTTGGCCGTTCGAGGCGGTGTGCAAGCTCAAGTTTTAGGCCTTTCGAGGACGCTGCGCGCCATGGGTGTTGACGTGCAAGTTTTAGCTCCATGTGATGGCCAACCGCCAGAGACTTGGGTTACGCCGTTAGGTAATTCGATTCCCTATGCCCAAAACGGTTCGATCGCACCGTTAGCGCCTGATCCAGCAGCACAGTTTCGTATGCTTGGCGCAATTAAAGATTTTCGGTTTGATCTGCTTCATTTGCATGAACCGTTAGCGCCTGGTCCGACATTCACTAGTGTGCTTGTGAAGCCTGTGCCGTTGGTTGGTACGTTCCATGCAAGTGGAAGAATCGGGATTTATCGCTGGGCGAGGCCATTCTTGCGTCGCTTGGCAGCGAAGATTGATACGAAAATAGCTGTTTCGCAAGAGGCTGCTGCGATGGCGCAGCGAAATATTCGCGGCGACTATGACATACTTTTCAATGGTATCGAAATGTCGCAGTTTGCTTCTAGAACAACTGTTGCTAAAGAAGGTCCGACTATTTTATTTCTCGGTCGCCATGAGCCTCGCAAAGGATTGTCATTGCTGCTTGAAGCGTTGCAGATGCTTCCAGATAACGTTTCGTTATGGGTCGCTGGTGAAGGCCCTGAGACTACTGAACTACGAGCGCGATATGGCGAAGATGGGCGCATATCGTGGTTAGGGTTTGTATCTGAGGCTGAAAAGATCGCTCGGTTACAAGCGGCCGACATTTTTTGTGCTCCTTCGTTGGGTGGCGAAAGTTTTGGTATCGTCCTTCTTGAAGCTATGGCGGCTGGCACAGCTGTTGTAGCCAGCGACTTAGTTGCCTACAAAGCAGTGGCAAGAAACAATCAGGACGCGTTTTTCTTCCGAACAGGTGATGCTGATTCTTTAGCAAAAACACTGTTAGACACGTTAGACAATGAAGTAAAAACCCAGGCCGCGATAGCGAGCGGCTTACTTCGCGCCGAACAATTCTCAATGAAGACTTTAGCAGAGGCCTATCTCATCAAATATGAGCAGCTTCTTCGTTAGACTTTCGCTTGTATATGAATCCTTCTTGATGATATCTCTACGGTGCTAGTACGCAGCTCGTAGTATTTGCCTGCTAGTATTTACTTCGTGACTAAATTACTTGATACGCCTCGTTATAGCAAAGTTGTTGTGATGGCAATTGCAGCATTTCTTTTGTTTATCCCCCTTTCTATCCTACTTGGTTTGGTTGCTTGGTTATTGCCAATTCCGTTTGCCCTGGGCCTTCTAGCAGCTGCTGTTTTTGCTGTTGTCCCCGTTTTTGTTTGGGCTAAAAAAGCTGGCTCAATTATGCTGCGTAGTTTAGAATTGACACCAGCGAAAGGTCACAGAGAAACAGGTTTTATCAATCTTGTTGAAGGCTTGTCACTAACCGCTGGCGTCGCCGAACCGCAGTGCTATGTGTTAGAGGACCAAGCCCGTAACGCAATGGTGGTCGCCGATGATTCGGTCCAAGCGTTGGTCGTGACCAGAGGTTTGCTTGAGTCATTACAGCGCGTTGAGCTCGAAGGCGTTGTCGCCGAATTATTGGTTCAGATCAAAAACGGGGACGCACAGAAAGCAACTTTTGTCAGCGCGTTATTTGGCCAGACTATTTTGAATCGGAGCGGGCTTTCATTCTTATGGCCACTCGTGTCTTGGTTATACCGCAACGTCTTAAGCGCTGAACGATCGCTAGCAGCCGATCGTCTAGCTGTTGGGCTGACGCGATACCCTCCAGGCCTTCGTGATGCGTTTTGTGTTATAAAAGAGGGCAATGTTAAACCAGCTGCAACAACAAAAGGCAATGAGTGTTTGTGGTGTGTCGCACCTTCTTCGCGCGGTCCTTTACAATCGTCAGGTTCTGAAATAGGTTTACGTATCGATGTTCTAGGAGAACTATAAGTGAAATCGTTGCAAGCAAAACATTGGGCGGCCATTAGTCTTTCAGTGTTCTTGATTTTGCTTGTATTCGTGTGGGGCGGTAACGATATAAAGAAAGAAGTGACAGCTAGCGAGCCATCATCTGCTTCTTCAACGGCGTTGCCTCCTGCTAATGCTGTGGCCCCAGTGCCATCGACAGTGCAACCTTTTACCGGTCTTCCACTAGTAGACGGCGTGGACTTGCCTCCAAAACCTTTGCTTATGAAAATAGGGAACCACCCTAAATCGCGGCCACAATCTGGCTTAGATATGGCTGACATAGTTTTTGAACTGCGAGCTGAAAGTATCACTCGGTTCATTGCAGTGTTTCACTCGCAACTTCCAGAAAAAGTAGGTCCTGTTCGTTCGGCTCGGACCTCGGACCTTGACATAATCGAAGGGTTCGGTTCGCCACTTTTCGGCTATTCAGGAAGCAATGTTATTGTTAAAAGGCGTTTAGATAGCACTGAAGCGCAGCTCTTTTCTGAAGAGAATTCCCAACTTTTCTTTCGTGACGCCTCCCGAAGCCGTCCATACAATTTGTATGTGAATCCTGATCATTTGCTAGAGAAGGCACAAGGGGCGGAGATCAAACCATGGTTTACCTATAAGAAGGCAAACACCAGTATCGATTTGCAAGAGCCCCCTTCGCCAGTGAAAGTAGATTTTACAGATGCACCCACGGTTGTCTTTACCTGGGATGAGTCGCTTAAAGGGTGGACACGGACACAAAACGGTAAACCTCATATTTCTAACAACGATGAGCTTTTGGCTCCAAAAAATGTTGTAATTATGATTACCACCTATCAACAAAGCACAGCTGATAGTCTTTCCCCTGAGCTGGTTTCAACTGGTGGCGGCGCTGCCGTAGTGCTTAGTGAAGGTGCGGTTCGTAACGGAACGTGGTCTCGTCCTACTAAAAAAGATGCTGTCGTGTTAAAAGATATAAGTGGCGAAGTACTAGAACTAGCGCCTGGCCAGACGTGGGTTGTCTACCCAGAAGCGGGTCAAGTTAGCTTCGGTGAATAGATAGCGTTCGTCCCACATTGCGGTTCTATGGCGTTTAATCAGTATTCTTGCTGGTTCGCTAAGCTTACATAGAGCTAGTACCTTGAGATGTGGAGAAGATATATGAAGAAAATCGTAGTTGTAACTGCTGCTGCTGGATTATTATTTTCAGCTTGTGGCGAAAGCGGAGCAAGTCTAAGCGCTGATGAGCAGGCAGTAGCAGATCAGATTAGTGAACAGTTTATTGAGGAGTTTGCTTCTTTTGAAGGTTCTGATCTAGGGAAGTCTGATGGCGATTGTGTAGGCGAGAAGTACGTACAGGAACTTGGAACCGAGCGTCTTGCCGAACTGCAAGTTACTGCTGAGGATGCTTCAGCGATAAGCGACGCCGATTTCAGCGCTGATGAAGGAAAGAAAAACTTGTCGATAATGAAAGATTGCGTTGGGCTTGACAAGTTCCTTATCAATAGTTTTCGGGCTAGTGGCGTAGAAAAAACTGATGCTGAATGTGTTATAGAAAAAGTAGACATGGGCGCTTTAGAAGATTCATTTGGCGATCCTGAAGATGAAGAACTTGACAAGAAAGCTACTGATGAGCTCGAAAAGGCAGCTGAAGAATGTGAAGTAGATTTCTAACCTTTGCCAAGAAGAAAAATAGTGTACTAGAAATCCCCTGATCATAATCAGGGGATTTCTATTTGTTGCCTAGCAAGATTCGAAAGAGAATGCGTTTGTTGTTGCATGATGACAACGAAAAAGCGATTCTAGAGATAGCCTGATAGATATGTCTGGTAACGATACTGAAAAATCTACTGTCGGAACGCTGCGAGTTAAACGAGGATTAGCAGAGATGCTTAAAGGCGGTGTCATTATGGATGTCGTCAACCCTGAGCAAGCTAAAATAGCTGAAGATAATGGTGCATGCGCTGTTATGGCCCTAGAGCGTGTTCCTGCCGATATTCGTCGTGACGGGGGAGTAGCTCGTATGAGCGACCCTGAAATGATTGAAGGTATTAAAGAGGTAGCGTCGGTGCCAGTTATGGCAAAAGCACGCATTGGTCATTTTGTTGAAGCGCAGATTTTAGAGTCGTTACAGGTTGACTACATCGATGAATCAGAAGTGTTAACACCTGCTGACGAAACGCACCACATTGACAAGTTCGCATTCACTGTGCCTTTTGTTTGCGGTGCAACAAACTTAGGAGAAGCGCTGCGTCGTATCAGCGAAGGCGCCTGTATGATCCGTTCTAAAGGCGAAGCTGGGACAGGTAATATCGTCGAAGCCGTTCGTCATCTTCGTGCTATAACAGGCGATATTCGCAAACTCACACAAGCAGATGAAGCCGAACTTTTTGAATGGGCAAAGCAGTTACAAGCGCCGCTTCCTCTTGTGCAAGAAATCGCTGAAACAGGCAAGCTTCCTGTGCCACTATTTTGTGCAGGCGGTATAGCAACACCTGCTGATGCAGCATTAGCAATGCAGCTTGGCGCAGATGCTGTTTTTGTCGGTTCAGGCATTTTTAAAAGCAATGATCCAGCGCCTCGTGCGCGTGCCATTGTCGAAGCGGTAACGCACTTCAATAACCCTGATCTGCTTGCAAAGGTAAGCCGTAATTTAGGGGCGCCGATGACAGGCATTGAAATGGATGATATTAACACAAAGATGGCAGACCGAGGTTGGTAAAGGTCGCTGTTCTTGCGCTGCAAGGTGCTTTTGCGAAGCATTGCGAAGCGGTAGCGCTATGTGGGCATACTCCTGTTGTTACACGTTCAGCCAGCGAACTGGCTAGGTGTGACGCACTTATACTTCCTGGTGGCGAGTCGACGGTTATTTCTAAACTGCTTGTTTCTAATGGGTTAGTCGAACCTATACGAGGCTTTATAGCCTCGCAAGCCCCAGTGTTTGGAACCTGCGCCGGTATGATTGTGCTTTCGCAGCCAAAACCGCTTGAACAAGGTATTCGTTTCTCTGCTATACATATTGAAGTCGATCGCAACGGTTATGGTAGCCAAATAGCTTCTTTTGAAGTGCCTGTTACTGTTCTAGCTCTTGGTAGTAAGCCATTTCAATCTGTTTTTATTAGAGCACCAAAAGTAACAAGAGTGGGAGAGCATGTTAGGGTGCTCGCAAGTCATGATGGTACGCCTGTCTTGTGTCAAGAAAACAACGTTCTAACGGCATCATTCCACCCAGAACTCACCGATGATATTCGTTTGCATGAATATTTTCTCAGACAGTAAGGCGCATCGAGCCTGCGATGCAATCCGATAAGGTGAAGTTTATTCACCATATTGAAAGGCCGCATGAAAATCACGACAGCACAAGAGCTTCTAACCCAGCTTGAAACATGGAATGTGTCACATGTGACCAAAAGCCACAAGCCTGTCTTTACCGTCGAAGAATCAAAGGAGATCGAACATTTCGGTTCGCCCGAAGGTCATTGCAAGAACCTTCTTTTGCGTGATAAAAAGAAGAGAATGTATCTAGTGACGGTTCAACAAGATGTGCAGGTAGATCTTAAAGCCTTAGCAGAAATCGTTAAAAGTAAACGGCTTTCGTTTGCTAGCCCAGATCGTTTGATGCAATACCTCGGAGTAATCCCAGGTGCTGTGTCGCCTCTTGCTCTTATTAATGACACAGGAATTGAAGTTGAGTTTTGGTTAGGAAAGACCTTAGCCGCTAGTGAGTATATGTATTTTCACCCTTTAGATAACTCTATGACTACTGAAATTACCTTTCAAGGCTTTATGTCATTTCTGGCGAAGACAAAACATGCTAGTAACATCTTAGAAGAGCTCTAAAATAGTCTATTTTCTTAAATGTCACACCTTTCATCTAGTGTGTCTGCATGAAAGAAAAATCAAATTCACATGAGAGTTCTATCCACAACCCTCATGATTCAGTAGTCAAAAAGTTCTTTACTGCGCGAACTATGAAAGAATTTCTAGAAGAATATTTCCCTTACGGATTATGTAAGGAAATCAATCTTGATTCTTTGACTTTATGCGACACTGAGTTCATCAGTTCTGAACTTGTACGTTCTTCTGCGGATCTTCTATTTAAGGCCGATTGTAGCCATGAAAGATGGACCTATGTTTACGTCTTGTTTGAACACAAAAGTCAACCCGAACGTGAAGTCGCATTGCAGTTGTTGCGATACATTGTTAACATCTGGAGCAAAGGTAAACCTGAACTAGTGCTGCCTATTGTATTTTATCATGGCAAAGAGAGCTGGAATATAGAGACAAGCTTTCAGGCATCAGTGTTTCCTGGAATGCCAGAGATTCTTCGTTCATGCACACCAGAATTTGACTATTGGCTTTTTGATGTCCAGTCTTTGGGCGATTTCGATGTTGAAGTAGTTTCTGAATTGCAGGCACTACTCCTGGTTCTAAAAGCGTTAAGTAGCCAGAACCCTTACCTTTATCTGGAAAGACACAGCAATATGGTGTTAAAATGGATCATAGGGAATTCAATAAACAAAGAAAAACTTGAATCTCTGATGAGATACCTAGCAGATCAAACGAATGAGTTGGATGATTATAAGCAATTTGAGACTCAACTACTCGAACAAGGAGCAAAAATGCCAAGCGTATTAGAACAACTTACACAACAAGGCCTTGAGCAGGGTCTTGAGCAGGGTCTTGAACAAGGGCTAGAGCAAGGGGTCGAACAAGTAGCAAAAAAGATGCTTGGCAAAGGCTATAGCATAGCCGAAATCGAGGAAGTCACAGGCCTTAAACAAACAAGAATTACAGAGCTTAAGTAAGGGCCACAGTGGTTTGCTGATAGAAAAGCCAGTCTATAACGAATAGCTGATACGAACTTTTTTCTTCTTGGTTCGTATAGTGCGAAGCGTAATCGATCCGATTGTCGCAAGATCTGAAACATGAGTGCCGCCACATGGCGAGCTATAGTTTCCGAAAGAAACAACTCGGATCGGTTTGTTTGACGGTATATAGTCTGGAACGTAGTTGCAAAGTGAGGCAAGTTCTTCTTTCTTGACGAACTGTATTGTATTAGTTGTAGTGCTTGTTAGGAGCTTGTCTAATGCGTCTTGGAGCTGTTGGCAAAAGGTGTCTTTGTCAGTTGGGGCTAGAGCTCCGCTGTATTCAACAAAAGACATATGCGGATAGTGTGCTCCATTTGTTGGTGTCCAACCAGGTTGAATGTCGCCTATTGCCATATCTATAAGATGGCCAGCGCTGTGTAGTCTGGTATTAAGCGACCGTTGCTTTACATCAACAAGACAGCGAACTGAATCACCCACAGCAAAAGTGCCTTTTATCTGACCGACATGGTGAACAACACCGTTATCGTCAAGAAACGAAGCGACGACGTTTAGACGGCCATTCTCCGCTTCGATGATGCCAGTGTCGCTAGCTTGGCCACCGCCTTTGGGATAGAAACTTGTCTGATCTAGCGTTATGTCAACAGTGCCGCTTGTTTGCTCGATAGTGACAATGGTTGCTTGCGTTTCATGGACATCAAAGTCCTCCAAATAGCGTAGTTTTGTCGGTTTAGTATCTTGTGAAATGATTGAAGTCATATATATCAAGGTAAAACGTTGGCATCGCTAGAAACAAAAAATAACCCGGATAAAACAAATTCTCATCAAACCGTTTAGAATAAAACAATCAAACCTATTGCATCATATGTTGCCGACCATCTTCAAACCTTGCCGCTACTTGTTGACTATCTACGGCAAGGGCTTATAAACGAGAGCGCAATAGCCAGAAAAATTAGGCCTGCGATTGAACAACAAATGGGACGCAATGTAACGCAAGAGTCAGTGGCTATTGCTATCAACAGGTTAAACAAAAAAGCAGACTCAATGATGTATGGTGATCCCACCGCATATATTGGAGATGTCAGCATTCAGAGCGGCCTTACTATAGTAAGTTATGCAGCAGCTGATTTTATTGCTGCCACATCAGCACTAGAAAAATTGCATGCAGTAAAAGAGTTTTATATTCATACGCAAGGCATTTGGCACGCTGGATTTGTTGCCCGAACTGAAATTATCGACAAACTAGAGGTAACCTTTGAAAAAGCGTTGCGCAGAGAAGATGACCTGGCTGGTGTTACGGTCAGGCTTCGTCCAGGGCATGAACCTGTCATCGGGGTTTGCGCTTACATAATCGGTTTGACATCACAACACGGCGTCAATTTAGAAGAAGTTCTATCTGTTCACGACGAGATAACTATGATCATGCATCAAAGATATGCTTTCGATGCAGCTAATTCTTTACTAGCAGCTTCCACAAAATAAATGCTGGCGCCCCTCTGCACAAACTTTTTTTGGAAAAGCCAACTTGGTCGCACATCGTAGCGTTCTTTGTACATTTAGAACTCGCAGGCTAATCGACAGTGAGCGGCGATTTAAAAAGTCAGCACATAATCTAAAAAAGAGTCGCAGGTTTAGAGTTAGGCGGTTCAGGCAGCGATGACAATTGTGGCATTCGGTTACGTATCTGCTCATACAATAATCGGCAAAGTGTTAAGCCATGAACATTATCGGGTGTATGAATAAAAATATATGGGGTGCGTCCTTCTTGTATCCACTGCACTATCTTAGGTAGCCATGGATCCCAAAAAAGAGAGTTCTCTTCGGGCGCTGTTTGTCCTATAAAGCGTACTGTGGGGTTTTGTGATAAGGCAACTGGCCGAACTTTGAGACGAGGTTTGCGCTCCCAGGCTTCGCGTTCTTGGGGCGTAATGCAAGGCCCAGCAAATAACGCACGTGAGTCGAAAATAATTCGATCAACCTTGTAACGGTATAACAGATCGTTAAGTTGGCGCTCATGTAATGCTTCTGCTTCAAAAAGTCTATGTCTGACTTCGACAGCCCAACTATAGTCAGCTGGTAGCAGCTGCAAAAATTTTTCAAGCACCGTAAGATCTGCGGGTGAAAATGATGCTGGGAGTTGTATCCAAAGAGGTCCAAGAGTATGCCCTAGCGGCTCAACAGCGGAAAGAAAAGCGTGAAGCTCTTCAGAAGCATTGCGTAATTTTCGTTCATGCGTGATTGACCGATGTAACTTGAAGCAGAAACGAAAGTTTGTCTCTAGCTGTTCAAGCCAGAGTGATGTTTTCTGTGGCGTTGGTATGGCGTAGAACGTTGTGTTGCCTTCGACAGCATTTACCCATTGGCTATAGTGCCGTAAATCATGTGTGTCTTTAGGGTGCTGAGGAAAATAGTTGCTAGACCATCCAGGTAAGCTCCATTGCGGGCATCCAACAAAAAGTTGGGGGTCTGAAGTTTTTTCTCCCATGCTACTAAGCCTATAGCTACTGTTGTAGTCTAACGCGATGAAATGGAGGTCATAATTTTTGTAGACACGTGAGTGCTAGACGTCACACCACTAGCTAGTCGTAGTAACTTCGAATACGATTGTGACGCTTCCTACACCAGCTGGAATCGTGCCATTTGACTCGCGTGCGTCAACAGTGAGCCTCACCTCATAGACTGTATTCGGCTCTAGCGTAATATTGCCCCAGTGGGTCCGCCCTTCGTGATAAGGGCCGAAACAGCCAGGGTCGCCGACGTGTTCTCCAACATAAGCACCTGTTGATTTCTTATAGTAGACAAAACTGCCAGAGCCGCAGACATTGTTTGTTGTGTATTTGAAATCGAGCCAAGTAGGTCCTACGCCTATGACTTCTGGTGCTAGGACGATCCGTAGTTGGTTAGGATGTGTTGTTGTCGTCTGGTTCTGTGTCGTGGACGTCGTTGCGGTTGTCGTTGCTGTTGACGAAGTAGAAGTGGCTTTCTTTGTTGTAGCTATTTTCTTCGTGGTTGTAGGATTTACCGCTGTCGTCGGTTTCGAGGTAGTCTCTGGTGCTGCTGTTACAGGCTGAGTCGTCGAGCCCTGTAGCGTTTGTAAAGAAGCGGCAGTTATGTTAGTCGTAGAAGAAGCAGCAGTTGGCCGTTTCGTTGTCGTTTGTGAAGCGTTGCTAGAAGGAACCGAGTTGCTAGAAGCGATTGTTGTTTGACTTGAAAGTTGTGTTGTTGTCGTTGAAGATAAGGCGGCAATAGTTGTTGACAATAAACTAGCTGCTGTGCTTGAAGTAGAAGTTGTTTCTGAGAAGGCCAGTTGCACAGTTTCTTGCTCGGTTGAAGTGTTTAGCGGAGAAGCAAGTGGGATAGCGACACTGGAAGTAGTTGCTAAACCAGCCATAAAAACGGTTTTAAGCGCTTGAAGAGGCATAGCGACGCCATTTGTTGAGAGGCTGAAAAAAGATGCTAGCCAGCCAAAAGGTCCGAGGTGCATACGAAGCTTTCCTATACCGATGTTTAGGAAAGCTCGAACCACAGCCGGGTCGAACTGTGTGCCTGAGCAGCGAGCAATTTCGGCTAGAGCTTCTGCTGGGGGAATAGGCTTTTTATAACTTCTGGTTGAAGTCATAACGTCATAAGCATCGGCTACAGCGACGATACGTGCCCCAAGTGGAATATAGTTGCCGCTTAGACCATCGGGGTAACCGCCTCCGTCCCAACGCTCATGGTGGTTGCGTACAGCTTGTGACCATTGGCCCATCCAACCGTGCAGTGGACGGGTTAATTCATCTCCCAAACTTGTATGTGCTTTGATTAGTTCCCACTCTTTATCTGAAAGTTTTCCTTTGCTTGAGAGAATATTTTGCGGCACATGGATTTTGCCAGCGTCATGGAGTAAAGAAGCCCAACGAAGTTTCATGCGGTCATCTTCTGGCAGTTCTATTTGTTCGGCGATCATGTCGGTATAGGCTCGTACTCGTTCGCAGTGGCCACGTGTCATGCGGTCATGGATACTTAAAGCAGCTACAAGTTCAAGAATCGTTTGACCGTGTGTCGATTCGTCGTTGCTGATGCCTTCAACTTTAAATTGACGTATGCGACGTTCGAGAGAGCGAGTGCTGTTTGCGCGTAGCGCAAGAGAAAATCTTGATGGGGCTTCTTCGGGGAACGTTAACGCTAGTTGATAAAGTGCAACAAGAGGCAGAAGTCTACGACTTAGACGTTCAAAAAGAAGAAGCAGAAAAACGCCGAGAGCTAAAAAAGTTGCCACCCAGGTTAAACGGTTGTCTACAAAAGAACCAGGTGGAAAAGCTCGACTCAAGAAAAAAACGCTGATGAAAGTAAGAATGCTAGGAACGAGTAGAACAACCCAACGAACAAGTAACGCAGAAATAGGATAAGAACGCCAACTAGACGCAGTATCGTGCTGCTTAGATTGTGTTGAAGTAGCTACCACCTATGTAGTAACGGTATCTTATGCGTTCTTCTTTATTGGCGTTGTCCTCAAAACCGCCAGTACTACCAGGTAGTGACGAGACGAAACACCACTAAGAAGCTTGAATACGAGATGTTGTTATGCGTCGCCAAAGACGTCTTGAAGGTCTTGGCAACCTTGTAAGAGCTACGATTATAGGGTAAATCTCTAACCGCCCAAGAAGCATCGCAACCATAGAAAAGGCCCGTCCTATAGGGTTTATTTGTGTAAAATCGTTACTCGGGCCTATTTCTTCAAACCCAGGACCTACATTGCCTAGCGAAGTCGCTGATGCAGAAAAAGCAGTCAATAATGGTTCTCCCGAAAGGCTGATGAGTAACGCGCCACCACCGAAGATCGCTAAGGTAAGGATAAAAAAGCCTAGAACTTGACTAGCGACGCTGTTGTCAACAACAATTTTGCCAATACGAATAGGCCGTTTCAATCCTGGATGCAGTTGGTTCATTATTTCTCGGCGGGCGAAGCTTCCTACTGTCAGTACACGGACAAGTTTGACACCACCTGAAGTAGACCCTGCCATGCCTCCAAGCGGAAGAAGAAAAAACAGTACTGATTGTGCTTGGAACGTCCAGTCATTGACGAAGTCGACAGTGCCATAGCCTGTAGTTGAAACGATAGAAGTTACACTAAAGAACGCGTTACGTAGCCCGTCAGCAGTCTGATGCTGAGCACCTGCTGTTAGAAAAGTTAGCGACACTGCAACAAGCACAACGAGGCAATAAACACGAAATTCGATAGACCGTAAGAGCGGGCCAGGTTTGCCGAAAATCAGTTTATAGAGAAGTGAAAAACTAGCGCCTGCAATAAACATTGCGCTGATCGCAATCCATTCGATTAACGCAGAGTCGAAATGGCCCATAGACTTGGTATATATCGAGAAGCCTCCAGTCGAAACGGTTGTCAAACCATGGGTAGCGGCTTCGTAGAAGTCCATACCAGCAGCAAGGTAAGCAAAAGATACCGCTACGGTAAAGCCTAAATAAAACACCCAAAGCTTACGGGCGGTATGGCGCACCCGTGGCGTTAAACGCTCACCTGTGGGGCCAGGTGCTTCGGCTTGTAGCAAACCCATGCCCCAGTTGCCTAACGCAGGCAATATTGCAACAATCAAGACGATTACACCCATGCCGCCAATCCACTGGCTAAGCGAACGCCACAAAAGAATACCTTTGGACGCGTCAAAGATAATCGGGTTGTCAGGGTTTGCCTGCAAAACGGTTGCCCCTGTTGTGCTTAGGCCAGAAATAGATTCAAATAAAGCATTATCGAAACGTGTGAATGTTTTAGTCAACAAGTAGGGGAGCGACCCTATAAGTGACATGACAACCCACGAGATAGTCACAGCGGCGAACACTTCTATTCGTGCTATGCGTTCAGAAATATAGGTCGCTTCTTGAAGGAAATAGCCGACGATTGTAGAAGTCGCGCCTATCGCAAGAAGCGGCACCCAATCTTGTGTATCACCAACGGTTAGCTCTACCAGGGCTGATAAGAGTAGCGCGCCGCCGACAAGTACAAGCGTTAACCCTAATACGTGAAGGATAAGGTTTGGTCGTTGTTTTGATTTCGCGATAGTGCGTAGCGTTAACTTTCTCATGCAACTGATTTTTTCTTGTAGGAGCGTTTAGATAGTTGCATATAAAAACCTGCGTGGCAATGCATGAAGTAAGGCATACCTGTTATGAACCTAGTTTAGGTCGCAGACGCGACACGGCTTTAGAGGTCCCGAAGACGATAACTGTGTCTCCAGCGTTAATTTCTGTCTGGTCGTTCGCGATCGATGAGATCCCGTTTCTGGTAGTAACAGCACCTATGAGAAGGTTTTTCGGCAATGAAATATCGGCGAGGCTATGTCGGTCAAGTTCACTGTCTGGTCCAATAATAAATTCATCTATTTCGACGTCGCTTTCTAAAATCGAGTGCACGTTGCCTTTGCGGATTTGGCGTAACACAGCGTTTGCTGACGCTTTACGTGGGCTAAGTGAAGCATCAACGCCAAATCGTTTAACCATCGCAAGTAGATCTAACCTATGGATTACCGCCACAGTAAAATGAGTGCCTTCTGTCGCTGCGAAACCACATGCCAGTACGTTCGAAGCATCTTCACCTGTTGTTGCAATCACAACGTCTGCTTCGCCGACAGATTCTTGGAGCAGAAGTTCGGTGTCAGTGATATCGCCACAGATGACCATCGCTTTTTCTAGCCGTCTCGCAAGTGCATCTGCTCTGTCTGAATCTTTCTCGATGACGGTCACTTCTATACCGGCAGAGCAGAGCCGGCCTGCTAATCGCTCAGCGACAGCGCCGCCACCTAGAATCATAACTCGGCGTGCTTTTTTTGCGGTAACGCCGAGCAGCTGTAGCAGCCTGATTTGGTCGCTGCGTTGGCAGAGCACACGTACATGATCGCCTGGAAGAAGCTTTTCGTCGCCTCTGGGAATAATTGTTTTTTCATCCCGAGTTATCGTGCCAACAAGAAATGCATTATCTGCTGAAGCATAGATTGAAGTGAGAGCTTGCTGCGCTAAAGGTGCTTCTTCTGTAACTGTCGCTCCTAACACAATGAGCTGACTAGCGGACATCTGATAAAATTCTTTTGCGCCATTTGCACCGATCAGGGTTAAGATTTCATCAGCTGTTTCTGCATCAGGGTCGATCAGAATGTCAACACCTGCGGCTTGGAGAAGGTTAGCAGCATCTTTTTTGTGTAACTCGTCTGCTTCTACGCGCACAACCGTCGTTGCAACATTGTTTTCTTTTGCCAGCAGCGACGCAACAAGGTTTACCTCATCATTTTGCGTAACTGCTGCGAGGATATCGGCTTTTTCTATGCCAGCCTCTTTTAAAGCAACAGGGCTAGACCCGCTGCCCACAACAACTTGAATATCAAGTTTGTTGCTTACTTTGGCAGCTTTTATCGGGTCAAGTTCAATCATTGCCACGTCTACTCCCTCATATTGCAGACGTTTGGCCAGGTATACGCCGACTTCACCAGCGCCTATAATTATCACATGCACAGCAACTAGTATTACCCAAAAACGGTTTGGAATGTTACCAACAGCTAAACTTCTAGAAATCTGTGTCTTGACAGACCTCTATTGGTGTGATTGTATTTTGCATGGTCCAGAGTACAAGAATTATAAATGCAACGGTTATCGACGGTAGTGGTTCACCTGGTTTCGCGGCTGATGTAACCCTAGAAGGCAGCCAGATCGCGAACGTTGAAAAAAGAAGCGAATTTCTTAGCGAAGAACCTAAGCCAATTAAGGCAACAAAAACTATTGACGCTTCTGGTTTAGTTCTGGCCCCAGGGTTTTATTGATGCCCATACCCATGACGACTTGGTGGTATTTAAAGATCCACTTATGCTAATGAAGGTAAGTCAGGGAGTCACAACAGTTATTACTGGTAATTGTGGGATCAGCCTTGCACCTTTAAAAGGCCTAGGTGATGATAGAGAGTTAGTCCCACCATTTGATTTATTAGGCGACCCTGATGATTATCATTTCGATACCCTTTCGGAATATATTGAATACTTTGGAACTAAACCTGCTGCTGTAAACTCTGCAATGTTAACAGGACATTCTACCTTACGTCGTGAGGCAATGGACACGTTGAATCGTCCAGCCAGCAAGGTCGAAATTCAATACATGTGTCGGCGTCTTGAGCAAGCCTTAGAAGATGGGAGCCTGGGTATGAGCACGGGCCTTTCTTATCCGACAGCTGTTGCAGCACAAACAACAGAGGTTATAGAACTTGCGTCTGTCCTTGCCCAGTACGAGCGAGTTTACACGACACATATGCGTGATGAAGAAGAACGCCTGTTATATGCGCTTGAAGAGACCTTTCAGGTTGGGCGTGAGGCAGGAGTTAAGGTTGTGATTTCTCATCATAAAGTTTGCGGTCGTCGGAACTGGGGACTAACACGTGAGTCAATTGCCATGATAGACATAGCAAGACAAACACAATCAATAGAGCTAGATGTCTATCCGTATACTGCGAGTTCTACTATATTATTGCTTTCCTTGGTTGAGCAAGCAGAACGTGTAGTGATTACTTGGTCAAAATCACACCCATCTTTTGCTGGACGAGATCTCACTGATATCGCTGAAGAGTGGATGTGCACGATCGATGTTGCTGTCGAGCGGTTGCAACCAGCAGGTGCTATCTATCATGAAATGTCGCCCGAGGATCTTGAGCGAGTTATGAGTTATCCTCCATCTATGATTGGATCCGATGGGCTTCCAAGCGATGAATATCCACATCCGCGACTTTGGGGTACCTTCCCCCGTGTATTAGGCCATTTTGCGCGTGATCTTGGCCTTTTTTCTTTGGAAGAGGCAATACATAAGATGACAGGTAAAACTGCAACAGTATTTGGTCTTCAAGACCGTGGCTATGTAAAAGCTGGATTTTTTGCGGATCTTGTTTTATTTGATGCTTCTAAAGTTATTGATCGAGCTACATATGAAAACCCTACAGCAGTGTCTGAAGGTATTAAAAGTGTTTATGTGAACGGGACATTGATTTATGATGAAACTGGTGTAACTGGCGCGACCCCAGGAAGATACTTGTGTAACTAGATTAATTCTCATTTCATTGTTTTCTTTGTCGTTACTGAGTTTTTAAGAAGGTACTTTTTCTAGGATGAATCAATGGTGACAAATAATGTTCGATTCGGAAATGTATATGAGACGCTTGGCAAGGACTGGTTCGTAGCAGTCATTGACCGTTTCTATGACAAAGTTGAAACTGACGATCTATTGCGTCGGCTCTATCCTCAAGATCTTACTGAATCGCGTGATCATATGGTGAAGTTTCTTATCCAATTCTGGGGCGGCCCAACTACATATAGCGATGAACGTGGTCATCCTCGTTTGCGTATGCGCCACATGCCTTTTGAAATTGGCCAAGCTGAGCGAGATGCTTGGATGAAACATATGCGAGAAGCTGTACAAGAAGGAAACCTTCAAGCCGAGCTAGAACAACAGATGCTTGACTATTTCGAGCGCGCTGCCACTCATACGATCAACACAGCATCGTAAGGGCACCTCTAGAAATTGTATTGTTTGGCCGTTCGAAAAAGGAATTACTTCTCCTACTAGTAAACAAGGAGTTTAGTGATTAGTTCTGCAAGGTTTTCGCTTATATGCGTGGGAGCTGGTTGCACGGGTAGATCTTGTAACTGTGTGACGCCGCTGAGAACTAGACCAAAGTGGTAGCCCATATTTTGGGCAAAGAGTCCGTCAGTCTCTGGTCTATCGCCAATCATTATTCCATTTTTGCCATAGCGACGCTGCACAATTTGTTTCATGGGGTCATGTGGTTTACCAGCAATGATGGGAGGATGTCCGACAGCTGTTTGCACGGCAGCTACGAGAGTGCCGCCTCCTGGCCAGAACTCATCTTCATGAGGATACGTTGCATCATCGTTGGAAGCTAAAAAGCGTGCCCCATTATGGATAGCTAACGTCGCACTGCGAAGTCGCTCATACGTCAGATTGTGGTCTAAACCGACGATAACCGCATCAGCTGGACCATGTTCAACGACGTGACCGCCTTGGTTGTGTACCGCTTCACAAATGCCTTCACCTCCGAGCACAACAACTTTTTCGCCTCGTTCGACAAGTGAACCAACTGCAAGAGCTGATGTTATAACACGACCTTTGGCCTCAATGTCTAGGTCGATAAGTCGCTGCTCGTTTTGGGTCATGGTCTTGGCAGAGTTATTTGTCACAAATGTAACTTCTTCACCATTGCTTAGCAATTTCTCGATTGCTTCGACAGACCCTGGCAGCGCTGTTTTGCCTCGCCAAACAACGCCATCAAGATCGAGGCACCAGACATCGAAAGAAGTAGTATCGGTGCTAGTCATGCGTTGCTAGCTCGCCTTCAAGGTTTGCAGCCAAACCGATTGCGGCTTTATCTCCCAGGTTATTGAAGAACTTTTTTAGAGCAAAGTCGAACACACGTAGCGGCCCATTGAGAAGAAGGATCGCGTCGTAGGTAACAAGAGACCCAGACTGATTTTTTTCTACTGTTATTTTGTCGATTGATTCAAAAAAACGAGTTTTGGCTTCAAACCCAACGAGGCTAGGTTTTTGATAGTCCGTAATTTTGTAGCGCAGCTTTGCCTTATTCGCAGAAACATCGTAGGTTGCTCCGTCTTCACCTTTTGTTCCTTGAACTATTTTTGCCGAGGAGACGCCTGGGTCCCACTGTTCTAGATTCTCCAAATCGGCTAGATAGGAGAAAACCTTTTCGGCTGTCCACGGAGTTTGCACTTGCGCTACATAGGTTGCCATACGTGCAAGCCTAGCCGCTGCGAGTCGTATTTACCTCATAACGCATAGTAAAAAAATGCGCAAAAACAAAAAATAGTGTTTTTGCGCAGAGAAGTTTGTGTTACTATTGTCAAAGGAAGGTAGGTTTCATGGTGAAACGTATGGATCTATTTGTTGGTCGTGAAAAAGAGCTGAGCCAACTAGAAGAACTACAAAATAAAAAAATTGCAAGCCTTGTCGTTATCAAAGGGCGCAGACGTGTAGGCAAAAGTCGATTATTGGAACACTTTACGCAAGATAAGAAAGTTCTTTGGTTCGCTGGTTTAGCACCTCATCCTACTGTTTCTGCAGCACAACAGCGGATCGAATTTCAGACGCAGCTTGCAAGGCAAACCACTGCATCTGATGTAGCTACAGAAAACTGGAGTCTCTTGTTTGAAGAACTAGCTAGACAGGTTCAACCAGGAATGACTATAGTGCTCGACGAAATAACTTGGATGAGCCATAACGATCCGACTTTTTTGCCAAAACTAAAAAACTTGTGGGATTTACACTTGTCAAAAGTCGAGGGACTGCTTGTTATCCTATGTGGCTCTGTTTCTTCGTGGATCGAGAAAAACATTGTTAGCAGCACCGCTTTTTTCGGTCGAATTTCAAAGAAGATAACGGTTGACGAACTCAGTTTACAAGAAAGCAACTTGTTATTAGAAAAGATTGGTTTTAAACGCTCCCCAATGGAAAAATTTCTTCTCCTATCGCTTGTCGGTGGTATTCCTTGGTACATAGAGCAAATTAATCCTGCGCTTTCTGCACCTGCGAATATTCAGCGTCTTTGTTTCGACCCAGATGGGCTACTTGTAGATGAGCATAGGCATATTTTTCATGATCTTTTCGGTAAACGTAGCGATATTTATGGCAAAATCACAGAATTTTTGGCGTCAGGAGCGTCTGCATATAAAGAAATTGCAGCGGGGGTAGGGTATGGCAATGGTGGCACCTTAAGTCAGTATCTCGATGAGTTGGTAGCTTCTGGCTATATCAGTCGAGATGCTCATTGGTCCTTTAAAACAGGAAAGTTTTCGGCTAAGGCTGCCTATAGATTATCAGATAACTATTTGCGGTTCTACTATAAGTATATAAAGCCAAGAATTGGGCAGATTTCGCAAGGGCTATTTGTTAACGAAGACGTGACTGCGCTGCCTGGATGGAATGCAGTGATGGGTCTACAGTTCGAAAATTTAGTTTTGAGGAATAAAAGAACTATCACAACTATTCTTGGTCTTCAATCGCGCGATATCGTTTCTGCTAACCAGTACTTTCAAAGAAAAACGAAATCCCGGGAAGGCACGCAAATAGATCTTCTGGTGCAAACACAGCTTAATACTCTGTTCATATGTGAGGTAAAGTTTTCGAAACGGGAAATTGGTAGTTCTGTCATTGAAGAAACTAAAGAAAAGGTAGCAAGGCTTGAGAAGCCAAAAGGCTTCACCTGCGTACCTGTATTGATTCATGCTAGCGGCGTCACCGAAGCGGTCGATGATAGCGGTTATTTCTATAAAATGATTAATCTCATCGATGAGTTATAAATCAGTCGTTATGCATGTCATAGGTGGCTGATCGCACCTTCAGAGAATCTGAATGTAAACTGATTAGGACGGGTATGAAACGTAAAGGTGGGTAATGGCAGAGTCACGTTTGCAGGATTTAGATTCACATTACAAAATTATGGGTGCTTTAGGTGGAAATAGAATCGATAACACACAAGCTGGACAGCTGCTTATAGAGAATGTAAAGAAAAATTGCGAACCATATGCATGCGTCTTTGAACTGCTACGCCCTAACTTGTTTGAAACGTTACGTCAAGAGGACAAAGAATTTCTTGCCTCATTTATACTTGAAACGACAAGAACTGGAATGCCAGCCGATCGCTCTTGGGATTTTAGCAACGAGTTTGTTTGGAAACTTTACAGTAAAATTTTGACGCATAAGCAAGTTGCCCAAACGCTTTCTGAGTCGATCCGAAGAAAAAATAGCCCCAACATTTTACGCAATGTTAACTATTTTGAGAGTCGAAAGTTACTGGAAAGTCTTGATGCAACAGAACGCGAAATTTTAGCGGCCAGTATTCTCAATAAAGTGGAATCTGGGACGATAACGTTAGGGCCTGAAACTCTACATGTTTTTATCAAAAAAGGTCTGTTGCTGCAAGGCGATGTTGTTGATTCGTTTGCCAAAGCTGCTCACGCTGGCTACTTCGTTGAAGAAAACCAGCATGTTGTAAATAGCCTCCAGTTTCGCCGTCCGTTCTTGCCTATCGATCGTAATTTTGGTCTTCCTTCGCAATGGCGTGGCAGTCAGAACGGTGGAGTCGAGTCGTCAGCGCCGAAGCCTAATTCAGCTGGCCTTTAGAGCAAAATTTGGGTTAGTCGTTATGAATGTCATAGGTGGCGGCTAGGTTTGATAGAGTGACTCAGCTAATCGATAATTTGAATCCCCAACAGCTTGAAGCTGTAACACACAAGGGTGGTCCGCTTCTTGTAGTTGCTGGCGCTGGTTCGGGCAAAACCCGTGTCTTGACGAGACGGATAGCGTGGCTGATCGAAAACGGTGCGTCGCCATATTCTATTTTAGCGATCACGTTCACCAATAAAGCCGCTGCCGAGATGCGTCATCGTGTTGAGGAGCTTCTTGGCCCGCAACAAACCAACGGCATGTGGATTGCTACGTTTCACAGTGCTTGTGTTCGTATTCTGCGAAGCGAAGCTGAAGCGTTGGGGTATCCCTCATCGTTCACTATTTATGATCAAGCTGATGCTGTCCGGCTGACAAGTTATGTGATCAGAGACATTGGCCTGGACCCAAAACGTTTCGCTCCACGTCAGGTGCATAGCGCTATCAGTGCCGCTAAAAACGAAGGCATGTCGCCCGATCAGTTTAAAGATGCGGCTTCGTCTCCGCTCCAAAAAAAATCTGCTGAAGTGTATGAGATTTATCAACAACGCATGCGAGAAGCTGGGGCGATGGACTTCGACGACTTGTTGCTAAACACAGCGCAGCTTTTTCGTACTCGACCAGAAGTATTGGCTCGGTACCGTCACCGTTTTCAACATGTCCTTGTTGATGAATATCAAGATACAAACTCTGTTCAAAATGAGCTGGTTGTTACCTTAGGCGCAGAACATAGAAATGTCACTGTGGTCGGCGACAGCGATCAGTCTATCTATCGTTTCCGTGGCGCTGATTTGCGTAATATTATGCGTTTCGAAGACGAGTTTCCAGACACAAAAACGGTTCTACTCGAACAAAATTATCGTTCGACGCAAACAATTCTTGATGCTGCTAACGCCGTTATTTCTAACAACTTTGGTCGTGCGCCGAAGAAGTTGTGGACTGATGAAGGAAGCGGCGAAAAGATTATGCGATTCTACGCTGATGACGAAATAGGCGAGGCGCAGTTTGTTGCCGGCGAACTTGCTCGTTTCCATGACGTGGGGGACTATCACTGGAATCAGATGGCGGTTTTTTATCGAACAAACGCACAGTCACGCACGATTGAAGAATATTTTATGCGTGTTGGCATTCCCTATAAAGTTGTCGGCGGCACCCGTTTCTATGATCGACGTGAAATAAAAGACGCCTTGGCGTACCTAAAGGTTATGGTCAACCCTGTTGATGAAGTCGCACTGAAACGAGTCATTAATACCCCAAAACGGGGTGTTGGTGATGCGTCTATTATCAAGCTGGAAACCTATGCACGTGCCAATAATATGACGTTGCATACAGCGTTGGCGAAACCAGGCGACGCTGGGGTAAAAGGTAAAGCATTAAAAGGCATCGCACAGTTTCTGGCGTTGCATGAATCGTTTGCTGCCGAATCTGACGGTAATCCAGCTAAATCATTAGAGATGGTGTTGCGAGATTCTGGCTATATTGTCGAGCTTGAAGACGAGCGTTCGCTAGAGGCAGAAACCCGTTTAGAGAACTTGCATGAGCTGATAGGCGTTGCGAGAGAGTTTGAAACGATTGATGAGTTTCTAGAAAACGTTAGTTTGGTTTCTGATCTCGATGGCTATGAAGAGTCCGAATCGGCAGTCACGTTAATGACTGTTCATGCTTCTAAAGGTTTGGAATTTCCCGTTGTTTTCATTATGGGGCTTGAAGACGGCATTTTCCCTCATTCTCGTTCCTTAACCGAGCCAGTCGAAATGGAAGAAGAACGCCGCCTTGCATATGTTGCTATTACACGGGCGCGAGAAAAACTCTATATGACTAATGCGTGGTCGCGTATGCTTTTTGGGCAAAGTCAATATAACCCTCCGAGTCGATTTTTAACTGAGGTGCCAGCTTCGCTGCAAACTGAAGCAAAAGGAAGTCGAAGCACCACATCTAAAGGGCGGCGTTCTTCCGATTTCAGCGATTCGAGCTATGGCAGCAGCTTCACTACAAAAAGTGGTACGAAAAAGAAGTCGGTGTTTGGATCGTCACTGTATGGCGGCAAGAACGCAAAAATGGAAGCAGCATTAGCTGCTGCCAAAAAAACTGAAATAAAAGACAGTATCGACCTAAAAGTCGGTGATGACGTGGTTCATAAAGAATGGGGCGACGGTGTCGTGTTAGGGATGCGCAGCGAAAGCGAAGCAGTCATAAACTTTCCCACTGTCGGCGAAAAAGTTTTGCTTCTAGAATACGCCCCGCTAGAGAAATTAGGCTAAGTTCAGGGGCGAAATAATGCTGAATCATGCATTGCTGGTCAACGATTTTTGAGTAGGATCATTCATATGGATATACATAAAAAAAGTGTTGGTACTATTCTAGTAAGTGCAACAATGTTTCTCGCGGCATGTGGCTCAGGTTCGGAAACAGTTGACTCTTTGGAATCAGAAGAAGGATCTGAGACTCAGAATGAAAATTCTGAAAGCGAAAAAGAGTCCTCAGACAAAGGCGAAGAATCTGAAACTGGTGATTCTGCAAATGGCAATGATGAAGCGTCAGCTGCCGCAATTGAAATCGAAGGCGATCAGTTAGAACAATTTTCACGAGGTGGGCAAGACCCTGCAGTTGGTGTTGTAGCGCCGACGCTCCGTGGAAAAAACTTTGATGGTGATGAGCTGACAATCGAAGCCGATGGTAAGAAAAAAGCGGTTTACTTTTTAGCTCATTGGTGTGGCCACTGCCAGCAAGAAGTGCCTATGGTTCAGGAGCTGCTAGATGATGGTGAATTGCCTGATGATCTTGAAATCTATTCAGTCTCTACCTTGGAACGACCAGGAACAGCTGTAGCTCCGCAAGAGTGGTTAGAGGGTGAGAACTGGACGCCTCCTGTTTTACTTGATGATAGCGATAGTTCAGCCTTCGAAGCATATGGGGCAACTGGTACTCCGTTTGTGGTTTATCTTGACGGCGATAACAAAGTTATCAAACGAAGCTCTGGCTCCACGACCAAAGATGTCACACTAACTGATTGGAAATCCGTTTCAGATTCATAGATGTCGTCGAAATATGACAAATCGATTATATCTTGTAGCTATGACAGCTGCCTTGTTCTAGGATCAGCCACAGAAACTCTCAAAGGAAATGTTATGAAAAAAAATTCGTTAAAAATGTTAGGTTTTGCTTTTTCTGCAGCAGTAGTGTTTGCTTCTTGCGGCTCAGATGGCGAAGGCAGTTCAACAACTAATGACCAAGTTGCGACAACAGCTGATGAGCCATCTTCAGCTGAAGTAACAACAACAATAGACGATGTCGCAGAGGCATCAACAACTGCTGTCAGCGGTGCTACAAGTGTTGCAGGAGCTGCCGAGACAACTGTTAATGCCGATGAAAGTGCTGCATTGGTGGAATTTTCTAACACAGGTTCTTTCGGCGATATCGCCGTTAACAGTGATGGCATGACGCTTTATGGCTTTGTGCCAGATCTTGATGCTAAAAAAGTTACATGTGAGGGAGGCTGTGCTACAGCTTGGCCTCCTGTAACTGTGCCTTCTGAAGAACTCCCTGAAGGATTAAGTGCGGAACTTTTCTCTGTCACCGAAGGTCCGAATGGTTTCCAACTACAGATAGCAGATGTGCCGCTTTATCTTTATCAAAGTGATAGTGCTCCTGGCGACACTAAAGGTCAAGGCGTCGGCAGCAAATGGTATGTTGTTGGTCCTGATGGCAGCCTTATCAAGTCATAAATGCCATGCGTATTTCCGCTCCGCTCGGGCCATTCCATGGAGGTTTTCACGTGTGCTTGTGCAAGCAAAAAGTAAACAAAAATTATTTTAAGAGATAGACTGTAGTATTCAAAGAGCTGCGTCTCGATCTGAGACGCAGCTCTTTGACTTACTTAAGGAGAATGTTATGGCTATCAGACTCGGTGATGAAGCGCCAAACTTTACCGCCCCAACAACCGAAGGCGAGATTTCTTTTCATGAATGGAAGAAAGACTCATGGGCTGTGTTTTTCTCGCACCCTAAAGATTTTACGCCGGTATGCACAACTGAGTTAGGCTTCACCGCAAAACTAAAAGAAGAGTTTGCGAAACGCAATGCCAAAGCAATAGCGTTAAGCGTCGACAGCGTTGAGGATCATAAAGCGTGGTCTGGCGATATCGAAGAAACGCAAGGTTGCGCGGTTAATTTTCCTATCATCGCAGATACGGATCGCAGCGTCGCTTCACTCTATGACATGATTCATCCAAATGCCGATAACACGTTAACGGTACGTTCTGTTTTCATTATCGACCCTGTGAATAAGGTACGTTTAACGTTGACTTACCCTGCATCTACGGGACGCAATTTCAATGAAATTCTGCGCGTTATCGACTCGTTGCAGTTAACCGATGGCCACAAGGTAGCGACTCCTGTGAACTGGAATCAAGGCGAAGACGTAATTGTCTCTCCTGGGTTAAGCGATGATCAAGCTACTGAACTTTTCCCTACTGGTTTCACAACGGTTAAGCCGTACTTGCGGACAACAAAGCAACCGTCATAGGGAATGTAGCGCATTTCTCCGCAAGGTAGAGGTGGTTGCGAAGTTAGGTTTGGGAGGTCTGCGGCTGTTCGACTGTGTTGATATCGACAAGAACAATGTCTTGTTCGATGCGCACGTTGAGTTGTCTCAGACCTTCACCATTCGGTCCATAGGTTTGATCACCGCAAGGTTCGGCAAATACTTGCTTGTCGTCTTGTATCCGTGGCGCAAAATGTTGTTCTTCTGGTTGCCAGATAGCGAGACATTCCTTTTGTGAAGGGTCTATAACTATTGAGTAAGCTTTCCAACCTTGTAGCGGGTCTTCTCCGCTGTGGTAGACATAGAAACCTTGGTAGCCGCCAGTTGGATTGTTGACGGGTTTGGGTTGTGAACGGTCTTGTATTTGTTGACGTAGCTCTTCGACGTTGCCAGCTGGGATCTCGGATGCGGTGGCCACGCCAGCTAAATCACTACGTGTGTTTGTTGTGCCTAGGCGAGTGAATAAAAAAAGAATACCAATTGCTATGATAAGAGCTCCGAGTCCTATCAGAAAAGCTTGTCGGCTTGGTGCGTCACGTTGTTCAACTGGCATTAGGTAAGGCTATCTGTCTCTTGTGATGATTTGAACATGTCGAAGCCGACTGGCGAGCTCATGGCTCAGAGCGTAAAGATCTAGTTAACCTTAACCGTAAAGCTGCCTTCTGAACGTTCATGTAAGGTTTCTCAACAGCAGGGCCAAGCAATAAGCTGTACAGCATGCAGGTTTTAGCGCTTGCATGGGCAAACAGCGAAATATGTTGTAAGTTAGTGCAATGCTAGAAAGTATTGGTCATCACAAATTCCTGATTTTCTGGTACGACCTATCACGTAGAAGTCGTCTGCTCATTGGAGCACTGACTCGGATAAGGATTTTTCATGGACGTCAAACTTAAAAAGAACCTCAAGCTCTTCGATGTGTACGCAATGTCGACAGGAGCAATGTTTAGCTCGGGTTTGTTTCTTCTGCCTGGCATTGCCGCTGGCGTCACAGGCGACAGTGTCTACCTTGCATACCTTGTTGCAGGTTTTTTGATTCTGCCCGCCATGTATTGTATTGCTGAGCTATCGACTGCGATGCCAAAAGCAGGCGGCACGTATTACTTTCTTGACCGTTCAATGGGCCCGTTGATGGGAACAATCGGTGGTCTTGGTTCTTGGGTCGCCGTTGTCTTCAAAAGCGCGTTCGCGCTTGTCGGTATGGGTGCATATCTTGGCATCTATCTTGATCTGCCGTTCACCTTGATGGCTATTATCTTGACCATCGTGTTTGGTGTGGTGAACGTTGTTGGTGCTAAAGAAACCACGATGCTGCAACGCATACTCGTGGGTGCACTTGTTGTCATTCTCGCAACTTTCATTATCTTTGGTATTTCGGAGGTGGGCGGTGCGTCCGCCTTTGACCCAAACGGTAACACGCAAGGGTTTTTCCGCTCTGGATTTGTTGGCTTTGTTTCTACTATCGGTCTGGTTTTTGTTTCTTACGCTGGTCTTACGAAGGTGGCGAGTGTGGCCGAAGAAGTCGAAAATCCTGACGTGAATATCCCATTAGGCATGACGTTGTCGCTTGCCACCGCAACTATTATCTACACCCTCGGCACACTTATTTTGATTAATGTGCTTGATCAGGCAGTTCTAGAAGAGAGCTTGACACCAGTGGCTGACGCAGGCGAAGTATTTCTTGATTGGGCACCGTTTGATTTGGGAGTGATTCTAATCGTCGTAGCAGCTATTGCTGCTTTTGCCTCGACAGGCAATGCTGGCATTATGTCGGCGTCTCGCTATCCCTATGCTATGGGGAAAGACAAACTAATCCCAAGTAGCCTTGCCGAACTGGGTCGCTTCGGCACTCCTACACGTTCGGTTGCCATGACGGTAGCGGCTATGGTCTTGGTGTTAAGCGTGCTCAACGTGGAAGCCGTGGCTAAGCTAGCATCTGCTTTTCAGCTTGTGCTTTTTGCATTGATCTGTGTTGCTGTTATCGTGATGCGTGAAAGCCGTATCGACAGCTATAAACCAGGTTTTCGTGCTCCATTCTATCCAGTTCTGCCGATTGGCGGGATACTTATCGCTCTTTGGCTTATAAGCGAGATGGGTCTGCTAGCTATCGGCTTCACCGCTGCCTTGATTATCGGTTGCGTCCTTTGGTACAAATACTACACGTCAGGCAACCTTGAACGTCGCGGCGCTATTTTCCATGTGTACCAGCGTTTAGGCGAGCGCAAATATGTAGGTCTTGAACGCGAACTTATGACGATTATTCACGACCGTACACAAGCTGAAGATCTTACCTATGAAGCATTGATTGCTCGATCGGCAGTGGTTGATGTTCAAAGCGGCGGCTATAGCAAAGAACAGCTCACCAATCTGCTTGTTAAAACGGCGACCGAACGTTTCGACTCGGGAGATGAGATAGCCGCGTTCTTTGCCGAGAACTGGACATTTCGTCCGATCGGCGACGGCAGCTATCTGTCGCTTAATACACAGAAAGATCTGGTTCAGCCAGAACTCGTTGTCTTTCGTTTCGGAGCTGACGCTCATTTGGCACTCGATGAAGTTGAAGGTTCTATCGAGAGTCTTAACGAGGCACATACCTTGTATTTTCTTGAAGCTCCAGCTCGGCCAGTTGGGCTTGATCTGCGACTTGCGGGCCATATTGCCGAGGTGGTGCAGAGCGATCACTTTATCGAGCGTTGGCTGCGTGCCACTGATGAGAAGGCTCTCAACGCTGTCTTGATGCGTGACGATCATTTCTATCATGGTCCAGTCGAAACGATGCCTTTCCTTGTCGAGCAGCTTGGTCGCAAAGTCGGGGAGTTAGAGTTGCCGCCTTCATGTATCATCGCCATTTTGGAACGCGACGGCGAACTTGTTATTCCTACTCCAGATGTGACGCTGCTGGCGTTCGATGGTGTTGCTATCATCGGCGATCCTGGAGATATCCAGCTTCTGAACGAAGGGCTCGACCCTTGGGAAGTTAAGCAACAGGCATTGGCCGATGCTGCTGCTTTAGTAGAATCAGCACCTAATGACAGATAGAAAAATATTGATCTTTGGCAATTCAGGCTCAGGCAAATCAACACTTGCGAAAAAACTTTCTGAAGCTGAAAAGATAACCCATCTTGATCTTGATGAACTTGCATGGGAATCTGCTGATCCGCCGATTCGTCGAGACATCGCTGACTCTGAGAAAGAAATCAGCAAGTTTATTCGGCTCAACGACGGTTGGGTAATCGAAGGATGCTACACCGATTTGTTGGAAATGGCTGAACCGTTTTCTGCTGAAATATTTTTTCTTGATGTACCTTTCGAAGACTGTGTTGAGAATGCACGCAGCCGACCATGGGAACCGCACAAGTATGAGTCGAAAGATGCGCAAGATAAAAATATAGAAATGCTGATCGGTTGGATAGAACAATACGCAGCGAGAGATGACGGCACTTCTCACAAAGCTCACGCTGACTTCTATAAACGGTATAGCCGCAAGAAGCAGTTATTGAATAGTAACAAGTAGCGAAACTTACAAGATACTTGCCGACGTCAACGTTTGGTCGTAACTATATCGACCAGTTCTTGGCCATAAAAGTTGGCTTTTGTTTTATTCATGTTCGCTAGAGCAGCCAGAGCTTGTAGGCTCTCTGGTCGTTCTGTGGCAAGTTGATCGATTAAAGCGTCAGAGACAACAGCTTTGGGCATAATAATCGCTGCTCGCGCTTTGCGCTTTCGCCAAGCGAGTAGTTCCTGTTTGATTTCTTCAGTTATGGCGTTTGTTTGCTCTTCAGATTTGAGATGCGAAGCTGGAATGTCTTGCTTAGGGTTAGTGTTTGTTGGTTCTGAAGTTAGCTGAGTCCGTGAGGCTGCGATACCTTGACGCCAATTTGACGCGCCTGTGGCAGAAGTAGTGGTCATCGATGCGATAACACGGCGTAGTACGCTTATTTTCGGCGAAGCGGCACGTTCTTTTGTGCGCTCGCCGACATGGCGATTACGGCACCATGAAAGAGACAAGGTACGTTCCGCACGTGTCACTGCAACATAAAGCAGTCGGTATTCTTCGTCGATTTGCTCTTTCGTTTTTGCATGCCATAGGGGAGTGAGGCCTTCTTCGAGACCGCAGACATACACAGTGGGCCACTCTAACCCTTTTGCAGCGTGAAAGGTCAACAGCTCGACGCTGTTTTGCTGCTCGTCTACGTCGCGGGCCGAAACAATAGCAGCTTCTTTCATTTGCGTCTCAAACAGTGATTCGTCGGCGTTGGTTGCAGGTTTTTGAGCCGCCAAACGTTCATTCGAATATCGTATAACAGTCGGCACGCCTGCTTTCCCTAGTATTGTTTCTAGCAAAACAAGTTGCTCATTTGTGCGGGCTAGAACAGCCTGGTTTTTCCATGTTTTGTCGTTAGTAAAGACAGCTTTGACTCTCTCACAGATTCCTTCAGCCTCTTTGTAATTATCTTGATAGGCAGTTATTTCTGGAATTGGGCCGTCAGAGCAGTGCGCTTTCATCACGGAGCCAGACTGCACCTGCGATTGTTTGTCAGCCGCTTTCGATTCAGGCAGGCAAGCCGACGCAAGTTGTAAGATTTGCGGCGACGAACGATAATTCTCGTCGAGATAAATTACATGGGCATCTGGCTGATTTGCAATAAAGTGTTCGAGCAGTGTTGGATCTGCCCCATTCCAGCTATAAATCGCCTGGTTCGGATCACCGACAAGAAACAAGTCGTTGCGTTTGTTTGTCCACTGTTGTAAAAGTTCGAATTGTAAAGGGTTTATATCTTGAAATTCGTCGACATAAAAATGGCGGTGACGCCAACGCACTGCCGCAGCATAAGTTTCGTCTTGCTGTAAGTCTCGAATAGCTAAATAGAGCAAGTCGTCAAAGTCAACAACTCGTTTTTTTTGTTTCGCTTGTTGATAGGCAATCATCGCGTCAGCGACACGTTCATAATCAATCGAAACAGCTCGCCTATGTGTCTGGGCTGCGTCGTTGTAATGCTGCGGAGCGATCATTTTTGATCTTGCCCAGTTTATTTCGGCGAGAAGCGCCTTCGCAAGAGGCCGCTGTTGTTTGGGCAGCAGATTCTGCAGAAAACGGGTCTGATTATCAAGGATCGTCGGTTCGGCTTGGTTTTTCTCTTCCCAGCGTTGACGCAACTGCCGCAATGCAATGCTATGGAAGGTACCCGTCACTATTTTGTCTCGCACACCCAGAGACGTTATTTTTTGGGCAAGCGACTGCGATGCTTTACGGGTGAACGTTAAGGCCATCACACGGCTAGGGTCTGTTTCGCCGACAGCAATTCGTCTAGCGATGCGGCGAGTCAGCACCCGAGTCTTGCCAGAACCAGCACCAGCAATCACAACAAGCGGGTTAGCGTCGGTGCAGATGGCGTCATATTGTGCCGCATTGACGTTGCCAAGAAGCTGGTCAGTATCCATATGTCTGAGCCTACCAGCCGCTTGTAACTGTCGTCTTTAACTTGAGGCTATCTCTGTTTATTGCTTCTCCGCTGAATCGCTTTACCCAAAACCCGCTAAAAGCTGCGTGCTAACGCGTTAAGCGCAGCGGAAATAAAGTGGGCATCTACAATTATTAGAGATGCCCTTGCTTGAAGATCAAGATCCTAGTCTTAGCCTGTACGCTGACATGATGCAACAAGTTCCTAGAACCGCCAAAGAACTCTTTATCGAGGTCGGCAAGCCGTATCGGAAGAAGTTTTTTCTTTTCTTTTTATTAGGCGGTATTGGCTCATTTTTTTGGATGACAACGCCATATGTTGTAGCAAAAATAATTGATGCACTAACTGAGACTCCATCGATCACCAACATCGTTGTGTGGCTTCTGGTTTTATTCGTTTTTCTGCGATTCGCCGAAGAAACGTTGTGGCGTGCAGCTGAATATGTCGCGCGATCTTTTGTTCCCGAGCTTGTAGAAGATGTGAGAATGTCGCTCTTTCGGTCGACGTTGGCAAAGTCTCACTACTATTTTGTGAACAGTAGCAGCGGACAGCTGGGACATTGGATTAACCAGGCATCAGCAACAACCAAAAACTTCATCTCAACAGTTTTCTGGAACATGTGGGGTATGGCATTTAAACTTGTCGTCGCAGCAGGTTTCCTTTTCACGGTTCATTGGGCGCTCGCGTTGCTATTTATTGTTTGGCTCATCCTCCTCTTCGTTTTTACTGTTAAACGAGGTCGCACATTTAGCGAATTAATAGCTGACTGGGGAGAAGAAAAAAGCAAAGGCGCTGGCCAGGTAGTTGATGCTATGAGTAATCATCTTGCTGTTCGTTCATTTACAACGAAGAGCTATGAAGAAAAATTATTGGCTGCGCAACAGAGAAATATTGTGCGAAGTCGCAAAATTTCTTGGCGGCATAACTTGATCACAAACGCAGCGAAAGGGCAAAGCGCTAACGTCGCTGGCCTTTTAGGTCTTGTGTTCGCTGTCTGGTTATATGCCGAAGGGCAGATTACGATCGGCGAACTTGTCTTGTTTATCGCCTATTTCGACGCAGCGTCAGTTGGTCTATGGAAACTGTCGTGGGCAATAAACGAGCTATATATGGACTATGGGATGTTGAACAATGCATTGGAAGGCCTTCACGGCGCAGACGAGCGACAAGCATCTCTGCAAAATGCATCGAGTCAGTCAGAAGTAGCTAGCGATAGAAGTGTTACCGTAGTTCTTAACAACGTCGGCTTCGCATACCCAGATCAACCTGAAAGCAAAATTCTTTCCTCGTTCGATCTGAAGATAGAGCCAAAACAAAAAGTTGGTGTCGTCGGCGGTAGCGGCGCAGGTAAGTCGACGCTCGTCGCGTTACTCCTAGCGTTCTATGATGCGACTGAAGGAGAAATACTAGTAAACGGACAAACGCTACAGGAACAAGACCCTTCATTCATGCGTAGCCTGGCATCGTACGTGCCACAAGAAACTAACTTGTTTAACCGAACGATCAAAGAAAATGTTTTGTATGCCAAACTTGATGCGACAAATGCGCAGATAACTAGGGCGTTAGAGCTTGCCGAAGCGAGCGATTTTGTTGCTGCTCTTCCTAAAGGTATCGACACATTAATAGGAGAGCGAGGCGTGAAACTTTCAGGCGGACAACGCCAAAGAATTGCTATAGCGAGGGCCATTCTACGTGATGCGCCATTGCTGATCTTGGACGAGGCAACAAGTGCGTTAGATAGCGTTAGTGAACAAGCCATTCAAAAGGCGTTACACACATTGATGCAGGACAGAACGGCTGTGGTAGTTGCACATCGCCTTTCCACGCTAAAACATCTAGACAAAATTATTGTTATGGATCAAGGCCGTGTTGTTGAGTGCGGCAATCACAACGAGCTACTCGTGCTAGACGGTAACTACGCCGATTTATGGAAGCGTCAAAAAGATGGTTTCCTCGCTGCGTAAACGCGAGGAAGTAGCTGTGTCTCACACGGAAAAATTTTGTTTCTGCGATAGGGTCGAGGCGTGAAATATTTAGAAAAAGATGATAAATGTAGGCGACAGGCTGTAATCGAAAGCGTTGCCAATTCCATTCTTAGACTAGAGGTTGATGGCGTAACGGTCGTTGGTATTAACGGAGTTGACGGTTCAGGTAAAACTACTTTTGCTGCTGAACTAGTGGAGCAGTTGGAAGTGCAAACAGATAGAGAGGTTCTTAGTTTTTCTATCGACGATTTCCATAATCCTCAGACTGAACGTTACAGAAAAGGCGAACTTTCGGCTCAGGGGTTTTATGAGGATTCGTTTAATAAGAAAGCGTTGATCAAAAAAGTCTTACACCCTTTGAAACAGGGAGCGCGACGTTACCAACAGAAACATTTCGATCACCGTCTTGATGTCGAAGTTGATTCTCCTACCAAAGAAGCCACGCCTGATGCGATAGCTATAATTGAAGGTGTTTTCCTATTCACTGTTGATTTAGTGAAATTTTTTGATTATAAAATTTTCCTTCACGCTGATTTTGAAAACACGATGCAACGCGGCATAACCCGTGATATTGCTATAGATTCAAAGCAAAAAGTTGAGATGAGAGAAAAATATCTCAAGCGATATATCCCTGGACAGAAGCTATATTTGGAAGAAAATTCTCCTATGACGGTAGCTGACCTTGTTATAGAAAATACAAATTTTGTAGCTCCGAAAATCCTACTCTAAATTTAGATTAGTACGTGCATTGGTTAGTTCTCGGCCGTAGAAGTGTGGCTTAATTCAACGCAGTAAAGCAGATTTGCACGCTGTTTTAAGAAGCTTCTGGCCATGAAATAGAAACCTCACGGTTAGAAGCCATACAGTCTTGGAGATAGAGGTTTATCAGGCTTTGATAAGAGACTCCAGATTTTTCTGCCATCGTCTTGAAATATGAAATAACGTCGGTTCTTAGACGAATGGTGACTTGCTTCTTCAGTTTTTTTGCATACGGGTTTTTTCTACTTTGCATTCTTTCTAAATCGTATTCTTCTTTCATCAGTTACCTTTCTTATAGAGTTTGGTTTCTTTTCGTGTTGCCCGTCTGGCTGAGATTATTCTTACAGCTGTTGTTTCTTTGTCAATCCTTTCACAATGGCAGATCAGTAATAACCTTGAGTGTAAATCTTCTCCTAGGAGAAGAAAACGATCTTCATATTCTGAGTTCTTGTCATCATAGAATTGGATAGCTAGTTCGTCATAGAAAACAGAGCGTGCTTGTTCAAATGAGATTCCATGCTTAGTCTTGTTTGTCTTATTCTTTTCGTCATCCCACTCAAAAGAAATCACACATTACAATGTAATGCATGATTTCTCACGAGTCAATCGTTATTCAGGTATTTCCATAACAGGTCTGATTTCTATGGTCCCTGATTTTGCTGCTGGAATATCGCATGCGATTTTCACGGCTTCATCAAAGTCGGCGCATTCAAGTAGATAGAACCCACCTAGTACTTCTTTGCTCTCAAGAAAAGGTCCATCGGTTGTAATAGCCTCACCGTTTCGCACTTGGACAGACTTTGCAGTAAAAGCAGGATTGAGTGCTTCGCCGCCTAAAATACTTTTTTCGTGGGCTGCTCCGAAAGCGCCGTACGCCTCGATCAAAGCGTCAAATTCGGGGGTCTGCGGTGCTGGTCCTGTGCTCTCATCATCATAGAGTAGTGCCATAAATTTCATTTTTTTCTCCTTGGATTGGGTTAGCAGCGATGCTGCCATAACTATACGTCGAACGAGAAAGCCAAAGATCGACAGGTGATTCAAAAAGTTTAGAGAAAAACGTTACTAGCCGATGGAAAGAAGAGCACGCTACTTTGTTTGTTTGCGCTATAGGATGTAAACGTGGGATATTCAGAAAAAGAATTAAATGCAAACGAAAAGATCATCCTAGATCTTCAGCCGCACTGGTGGTTCTTCTATAAGCAAACATTGGCGATAGTTGGATCGCTCGTGCTGCTTATTATGGTCTCTGTGTTAGACATCCACGTTGTCTTGACGCTTATTGCGTTAGCGTTGTTTGCGTTCAGCTTGGGTTGGCTAGCAGTTCGATATCTGATTTGGGCGAAAACTAACTTTGTAGTTACCACTGATCGTCTGATTAACAGGTTTGGCGTTCTGAACCGTCAAGGTATCGAAATTCCGTTAGAACGTGTAAACACGGTGCTTTTTTCGCAGTCTTTGTTTGAACGCATGATAGGTTCTGGTGATCTGACGATCGAGTCTGCTGGGGAGCAAGGAACGCAAAGTTTTTCTGATATCCGCAAACCATTGAATGTGCAGAACGAAATTCACCGTCAGATGGAAAATAATGAAAATCGCAAATTTGATCGTATTAATGCACAAAATAGTACCAGTGTCGCTTCACAGAAAACAGTAGTTCAGCCTGCTGCGCCGCAGCTTTCTATTCCCGATCAGATAGCAAAACTTGACCAGCTGCGTCAAGGTGGTGCTCTCTCAAAAGAAGAATTTCAGACGAAGAAGCAAGAACTTCTCGACCGGATGTAGCCAAAGGCGGCATTGCCTACAAAAAGCTGTGTGGCAGGTGTTTAAGTTATGAATAAAGATGTTACCTTTGAAGTCTATGTCTATGATTCCTGCTGCTCAATATTCGATCGTTCTTAAACTACGCCTTCTCAACGTTCCTGGCGTCTTGGGGGAGGTCGCAGCTGTAATCGGCGAAGCAGGCGGCAATATCTACGCTTTTGATGCTTTTGAAGCGTGTGGTGAATACCTTGAGCGTGAGATCGTTGTGAACTGTTCAAACGAAGAGAACCAAACACACATTATCGAAGCAGTCCAGAAACTCGAAAAAGTCGAAGTGCTCGATAGCTGGGACCGCACGTTTAAACTACATGAAGGCGGCAAAATCGAAGTTATCTCTGCAACAGACGTTGATGATAACGATGAGTTGTCAATGGCCTATACCCCTGGTGTGGCCAGAGTGTGTTTAGCGATCAACGAAGACGAGTCAGTTGCTGACACCCATACGATCCGCAAGAATACGGTTGCTATTGTCAGCGATGGCACCGCAGTGCTTGGCCTTGGCGATATCGGTCCGAAAGCTGCAATGCCAGTTATGGAAGGCAAAGCATTATTGTTTAAAGAGTTCGCTGGTGTTGATGCCTTCCCGCTTTGCATAGATACAAGCTCGCCACAAGAAGTTATCGAAACAGTCGAACGTCTAGCGCCAAGTTTCGGTGGGGTGAACCTCGAAGACATTGCGGCTCCTGGTGCGTTTGAAATCGAAGAAGCTTTAAAAAAGAGTCTTGATATTCCAGTTTTCCATGATGATCAGCATGGCACTGCAGTAGTTGCGTTGGCAGCATTACAAAATGCGTTGAAAGTCGTTGGTAAGTCAATTGAAGATATCACTGTTGTTATGACTGGCCTTGGAGCTGCCGGGATTGCGGTCGCAAAAATGATGTTGCAAGCGGGCGTCGGTGACTTTATCGGTGTCGATCGCCAAGGTGTGGTTTATGAAGGTCGTGATGGTCTTAACACAGCGAAGCAGTGGCTAGCAGAAAATTCAAATACGTCATTGAAGAAAGGTTCGCTAAGTCAAGTTATGGCTGGCGCTGATGTCTTTGTCGGCCTAAGTGGTCCTGGGGTTATCACCGTTGATGATGTGAAAGCTATGGCGGCTGATCCAATTGTCTTTGCTATGGCGAACCCTAACCCTGAGATTCAGCCAGAGCTAGTTGTTGATCTTGTAGCAGTTATGGCGACAGGACGTAGCGATTATCCAAACCAAATCAATAATGTGCTAGCTTTCCCTGGTATCTTCCGAGGAGCTTTAGACGCGTATGCTACTGATATCACAGAGAATATGAAATTAGCTGCAGCTAAAGCTATTGCTGAAACAGTTACAGATGAGCAGTTAGCAGCTGATTTTATTATTCCATCAGTGTTTGACAAAGAAGTAGCGGTGAAAGTAGCTGAAGCAGTAGCGCAAGCTGCAAAAGATGACGGAGTTTCACGACAAAGAGGCTAAAGAATTTAGGCTGTCTTTATTTATTCGTTTTGTATCGAATCGTCTTGCAAGAGAACTGCTAAAATCTGTGTGGTAACGCCCCGAGCGAAGCGGAAGTGCCAAGGGCATCATACTAAGTAGATGCCCTTTATAATAAAGAGGTTAAAATTTGATGTATTCTCTAGTTTGAGTTTCAGAAATGTGCTTTACTGTGGTTGGGATGGAAACGGCAGGAAAAACTTCTAGAACAAGACACCCTCGTGAGATTCCGCTGCCTCAGCGGTCGTTGAAAACGCAGACGTTTCTTTCTATGGGAGTAGTTTATTGCGTTAGATGGCTCGTCTCGCTAGGCGTTGCAATGCTGGTATTTGTTCTTGCCGCAGGGTCGGCAGCTTCAAGCGAAAACGGATTTTGGGGGCAATTCTCGTTTTCTAGCGCAGCTTCGCTAGTTCGAGTAGCGTTTGCTTTTATTCTAGCTCTTAGCGTTACTGTCAGCATGAATGCGTTCCTTAGCGCTTTGGCAATTATCAAGTTCGCAGAGCCAGGCAACAGGTTGTGGGCGTTTGCGTTAATGTTTACTATGCCGCTACTGACAGCTGGTGTTATGTCTGCGTTCATGCCGCTCAGCAGCATGGTAACACCTGGCGTTATTCTTTTCTGTGCTGCTGCGATAGATCTAGCTACGATGTTGTTTATTGCGTGGCGTATTTATTTGAAAAAATCGCCTTTCGCAAAATATAAATTAGTAGATTCAAGCGAATACCAGCCGCTCATCTAGAAATATCTCTTGTAGCGTTTTATTGCTCGCTATCTTCCCAAACAGGAGTAGCCATATCGATTTCAGAGCCCAAGCGGATGTTAACTGCCTGGTGAGTATCACTCACATCAAAAACAATACGCTGGCCAGGGCGTAACATGCGAAACACGGTGCCTTCCATCGCTCTTGGAGCTAACTCATATTCTTCAAGGTTGACGTCGTCTAAGACAACACCATCTTGTGTGGTTGGATCATATGATTTAATAACGCCTTGCATAGGTGCAATACTATCAGCCAACTTGGCTTGTTGTTCCTGCTTCGTAGCTTAAAAAGGCGCTGGGTGTTGTCGAAGTAGGCTATTGATTTCGTCTAAAATCTCGGGTGAAAGTTTCAGATTATAGGCTTCAATATTTTGCTTCAACTGTTCTAACGATGTTGCGCCGATGATGGTTGACGTGACGCTTTCTAACTGATAAACCCACGCTAACGCAAGCTCCGCAAGTGGAATGTCATGGCGTTGTGCAAGATCATAGTAAGCATCGACTGCGTTGTTTGTTGCTTCAGTGTCACGGAAAAGGCGTTGCGGGTCTTCGATAGCGCGTCGAGAGTTCTCTGGAACGTTGCCGTTGCGATATTTGCCAGAAAGCACGCCACGGGTCATAGGCGACCATGCTAGATAAGATACGTTGCTAAGGGCACAACTTTCCATCATGTACGGCCAGTCTTTGATGTGTAACAGGTTGCATTCGTTCTGGATTGATTCCATCTTGGGCAGGTCGTGTTCTTTGGCCAGTTGAAGATACTGGCTTAGACCCCATGGCGTGTCATCAGAAAGACCACAAGCCCGGATTTTACCCGCTTCTCGACACGTTTCTAGCGCTTGCAAGATTTCGAGCATCCCTGCGATTTCTTTTTCGCTATCTATCGTAGAGAGGTCAACGGAACCTGGCCAGTGCTTCCCGAAATGGGGGTGCGGACGGTTTGTCCAATGCAGCTGATACAAATCAATATAGTCAGTTTGGAGTCGCTGCAATGATGCGTCGACTGCTTCAATGACCGAAGCGCCAGTTATTGCTTCACCGTCACGGATCCAAGGGAGACCAGGGCCAGTTATTTTCGTAGCGAGAATAATGTTTTCGCGTTTGTCCTGATTGCGAGCTAGCCAATTGCCGATGATCGCTTCTGTCGTGCCAAATGTCTCTGGAGTTGGAGGGATGGCGTACACCTCGGCGGTATCGAAAAAGTTGATGCCCTGTTCCAAAGCGTAGTCAATTTGTTCGTCGGCTTGTTGTTGATTGTTTTGTTTGCCCCATGTCATGGTCCCTAAACAGATTTCTGAAATGTCTATGTTGCTTGTTCCAAGTTTTTTATAGCGCATCGGTGCTCCTTTGAGGTTGCTGTAAGCCTAGCAGCGAGGTTTGCCCAGTTTTACGCAGATTCATCAGGACGTTAGTAAAATTGTGGTGATATCTGTTTGTAGTGGTGTTACAATATGATCCGTTATGCTCCCGTAGCTCAGCTGGATAGAGCAGCGGATTTCTAATCCGAAGGTCGCAGGTTCAAATCCTGCCGGGAGCGCCACTAAACAGAGGCTTTTGTCGAGGCGAAGAAATTATTGTTCCCGTCTATTGTTCCATAAGATAAGGTATTCTTAGCTATCGGTTGGAATTAAAGAGGTCAGATGGGAACAAAGAAAAAAGATCTTGAATATATTGTTCCTGTCCGATGGAACACTAAAGAAGGCCAACAAACTAAATGGTATATCCAGCTTTCTTACGGTCGAGATCCTGTGACGAAGAAGCGTCGCCGTAAACGATTCGGACCTTACCTAACGTATGAAGATGCGGCAGACAATTATTATGAAGTCCTAGCCAAAGCGCACAAAGAAAAAAAGGGTGAACCCAAACGAAACACCTCGTCGTTAACTTTTGGAGAGTTCGCCGAACAATTTATTAAGTTCAAGCGAACAGGTGAAGATCCATGGAAACGCAAACGAGGACGCAGTCGAAACAGAAAATCTAGAATCTTAAAAGCCTCAACTATACAGGGTTACGAATCAATTCTTAAGACCCACATTTTGCCAGAAATAGGGGATAGGCAGCTAAACGAAATAAACGACGAGGACTTAGACGATGTTATCGATTTTGCAAGCTATCACAGAAAAAGCGATGACAGCGAGGAAGAGAGACAGCTCTCAGGCACGTCACTCGAAAGAATTTACGCGCTGCTGCGACTGATGTTTAACCTAGCTATGAAAAAGAAACTGATTAGCGTTAACCCTATTCTTGCTGTTGAAGCACCCGAAATAGAATCATTCACAGCTAAACTTTGGACCCCTAAAGAAAAAGCTCTATTTCTTGAAGAGATCAAAAATTATAGGCTTTTCGCAGCCTATTGGTTGATGATCACGCACGGGGCTAGACGATCCGAGGTGGCGGGCCTGAAATGGTCCTATGTCGAATTAGAAGCTGGGGCCATGACATACCAAGCGCCTATAGTTGTTGCCGACGAAGGAGCAGAAGACACGCTTAAAAGCGGTTCAGAAGAAAAAACTATTTGGTTGCCTCCGCTGACTGTTGAGGTTCTCAAAGGGCACAAAAAATTATGTGAAAAGGAAGCAAGTAAATTCAATGAGATAGGAACAAAGAAGACTAATGAAATCAACTCTGAGTTTCTTTTCAGGCAATGGACAACTGGTAAACCAGTGCGGGCGGATACGCTATCCCAATATTTCACAAGAAAAATAAAACAAATGCAAGCACAGGGTATTGAGATCAGCACAATAAGGTTGCATGATAACCGTCATGGTGTGAGCAAAACAATAAGGCAGTCATCAGACAACTTAGTCGCTTCTCGAATCTTGGGGCATAAGAAACCTTTAACCACTGAGCAGCACTATGGGCACACAGATCTTGAAGAGCAGCACGAACCCTTGCAAGCAGTAATCGATGAAATAACAGAATCAGGATTTATTCCTCCCACAAGCTGACTTTTGGCAACCAGCCTAGACCTTGGACCAAAGGGGAGACTGAGAGAGCAGCAGCCGACACGTTAGAGGCTAAATCTTTGGCTAGTGAAAAGTTGCCGCAACCTACGATCAAGGCGAGACCAGTAAATCAAGGTAAGAAAAATCTTTGCTTTCTTCTTTTACGTAAAAAACTAGATCCTCTGCATAGAAATCGCAACCGCGAAAACGCAGGCCTACAAAGCCGCCTTGCACACCACCCACACCTTCACAATCAATGTACCAAGACTCATTAACACGAATCAGACACTCACCGCTGTTTATCCTAAAAAAATATTTCCTAGCAAGCGGTTCTGACCCATGAGGATTACACTCACAACCCTTCAAACGGCCAGACTCTTCATCAAGCTCGGGAGAGCAGCAACGATTCTGTTTATGAACTTTTTTGTAGAAAACAATTTCAGAATAAGCTTTATGTAGATTCATCGGCAAAGCAGAAATTCTTTCACGGCCATCATGCGAGAAGCGGAAAACTTCTTCTGCATAAAGTTCTTTATTGTTGAAGATCTTTCGTAAAAAAACTTGCATAATCTGGCCTCTGAGTTTGTAGACGCGACAGTTGTCGAAACCGCCGCCGTCAGCCCATGCTTTCGCTTTTGGGTTTTCGCTCAAATAGTTTTCCGCTTCTCGCCGTGAGCGTTCGATTTCTTCTGAAACTATTTTTTTGTGCAAAATATCGATCAGCTGGTGTGACCATATGCGGGCCCTGTCTGGAAGTCTTAGCAAATGACTTATTCCGTGTTTGGAGGCTTGGTAGCTGAAAGCGTCAGAGGTCAAGCCAGATATTAAAGCTGCTTGTCGAGTCGTTAAGCCCGTCCTTAATATCATTGAAAGATCAGTCGTGTAGCCCTTTTCTGGGAGGTCGTACTCTGACTGATTAAGCCAAGCCTTGATCGTAGGTTTATGCCACACATAACAACCAGCAACTTTGTCGCAAATGCAAGGTTCTGGAAGTACTCCCCTCAACTTACCTGACAGTAAGTCTCTACGTAAATGACGACCTGAAACGTCTACGTCAACGCTCGCCAAAAGTTTTCCGAGCTGATCGCTGTTGATGAAGTCTTCAATATTCACTGATGTCCGTTGTCGGAAAAACTGCTTATTTGTGTTCATATAAGAAGGATAGCTTGTAATTATCGTAGAAAACATAAACCAATTTCGAGAAAGATAAAAAATGGAAACATCAAAAAAAGTTATGTCAGTCAAAGAAGTAACAGAATATTTAGGAGTCTCACAGAGCACGGTCTATGAAAAATGTGCTGAGGGTTCGCTTCCGCATAAGAGGCTTGGTGGTCGTATCCTGATCGTTAAAAAAACTATCGATGACTGGCTCTTGAGCGATGAACCAAACGAAAGAGAAGTCGCATAATATGTCTCTGCAAAAAGCACGCAACCCCTACCGAAGCAGAGGTGCTTTATGAGCTTACCACAAAGCCCTTACATAGCAAACCAACCTGCAGATGACTCAAGAGAGTATGCCGATTGGCTTGCGAATCAGCAGCCGCCTGAGCTCGACGAACCCGAACCTAAAGAGGTGGATGAAACTCTGTTAAATAACGACCCTAATTTAACAGTGGCGCAACACTTGGAAAATATGCGTAACCATCTAGAGGAAACGCAGCATATCACCGTTAAAGAAGATGTACGAGCAGAGGCACCTGACGGTTCTTCTCTGGACGAAAAAACGCTAAAACTCCCAAATTGTCCAGAGGTCCCCCCAGACAATCCTTCGTCTGAGGAAATAGATTTGGCTGATTTCGTACCCGTTCACTACCCAGAACTGCAAGAAAGTTTTTTCGACACACCTTTGTTAGAAGTCGTTGCCAATAACTCTATGTGCAGCGGCTTGTCGCCGACGGCTGGGACGTTTCTTTGGGTACAGACCGTTGCGGCTGTGCGACCCCATCAAGTCGTCCTCGACCAAACCAACGGGGCCGACTATGGATCGCTCAACTACATCGTGTGTTGGGTCGCCGAGACAGGTAGCGGCAAAACTGAAGGCATCAAGATGATTCGAACGCTAGCTGATCTACCTCACGATTTTAAACAAACAAGTGTCGCTTCTGGTCAAGCGTTAGAAAAGATCTTCGCTCGTAAGGAGATCACTAATGCAGACGGAACCGTCTCTGACGCTACTTGCTATAACGCATCAATTGTGTTTGAAGAAGGGAGAGAACTTTCAGCAAGGATCTACAACCGAGAAGACACAACACAAACCACACTGTCTAGCCTGTGGAGTGGAGCCGCAAGATCGACAGAAAAAGCGTCTGGGGAGAGCCGTGAGGTCAAGGCTATGTGTTATTCCATGGGGCTTATCACCGCCATCCAGCCAGAGTTTTTTCATGAGCTGGTTTCATCCGCTGAACAAGGTTTTTTCGGTCGGCAAGCCATTGTGGTGCCACGTCAAGTTTACCCAGACGAAACCCTGAAGATCCAAGAGGTGTCGACACGTTTTAATGTTTGTAGGCCGCCAGAGGTAAGGCACCAAAACAAAATATTTACACCAATAAAATTTGACGACGAAGCTAAAGAATTTTTTGACGAAAAGAAAAAACAAAGCGTTGAGAATTCAAACTATGGGCTAGCCTACAAGCACACAAAACACGACGATTTCAACCTAAAAAAAACGGCAGGTATCTTGTGTTACGCACATGCTTGCTACGACAAAAAAAGGGACTGTGTTATAACGATGGAGTGGGTTGAGAGAGCGCAGCGATTCATGCAGGTGGCTATCGACACTCGTGAAATGCTGATGTTGAGGTCTGAACACATCTCAAGACGCGAGCAGATGGAGGCTTACAGCAACCGCAGTTCATATAGTTCGGGGGATTATGGAACTCCGATTAAAAACCTCGAAAACGATCGCGAACAATTAGAAGAGATTTTTAAGGCTCAAAAAAAGTTTGCTAAATACTTTACGCAAGGCCGATCGGTGACCAAAAAAGTGATTGACGAAAAAACCAGTGGCAGCTACAGGAGGAAACATCAGCATCAAATCAAAATTTTGGTTCAGCATGGATTCATCATCGAAAATGGTGATGACTACAAATGGTTGGGAGATCAAAACCTGTGACCCCCCTGGACACAAGGACAAAAAAACCAGAAATTGTCCACACTCGACAAGATATCGCCCACTCAGGTGGACAAAAAAGCGTGAAAACTCCCAAAATGTCCATGGGGTTGTCGATCCACGACACAAATAAGGATGCAAAAGGTCCACCAAATGTTGAGGGTCCACCAGTCCACCAGCGAGATTGCGAATCGGTGGACCTGTGGACCTGCCTAGCAACCGAGCGAGCATTCATAGGATGTTTACTCCTTAGATGGTCAATGCAAACGCAAGCGATTAAACACTGCGCTCAAGCAAGCAACCCCCTGTGGTTAACAGATTTAACGTTGCGTGAAATATTTACAGCTATCACCGAAACTCATGCACAAGGCGAGACTGTTGAACCAATCGCAATAAGCCAGAAGCTACAGACAGGCGACCGTATAGCACCCGTGACCGTTACTGAACTGATGCAAATAGAAGCATCAATGAACTACTCGCCGACCAGCTACAAACAGTATGCAAGCCGTCTGAAACAGCTACACGGCAAACGTGTTCTAGCACAGCGACTACGGCAAGCAATGCAAGACCTACAACACTCAGAAGCAAACCAGATTCTAAAACAAATATGCGAACAATGCTGAAAACCTACCGAACACAGGAGCCGAACGTTATGACCAAGAAATGGACGAAAACAGAGCGTGAAACCGCTGGAATAGAAGCTTTACGGATGCGTATGCGTGGAATGTCGTTCGCTGAAGTCGCTGAACAGCTTCAATGCTCAAAATCGACTGCTCACGCTATCTATCGAGAAGCTTTAGACGCTATGAGACCGCACGAAAAATTTGAACTGTTCCGTAGCCGACAGTTAGCGGAACTCGCTTCTTTGAGGGAGACCGCTATGCGCAGCTTGGACCAGGTCGAGGATGAAGGCACTGTCGATCTCACGAAACTGGAACGCCTATGCAGCACCGTAACTGCGTTGCATAAGCGTGAGGCTTCTCTGTGCGGTTTGGACCGTTTCGACCCTGCGGAAAAGACGCAGAAAAGCAATCTCGGGTTGGATGAGCGTATCCGTGGTTTGTTGTCTGAGATGGATGAGCTGGATACAGGTTTGATTTGAAGGTCTGTCAATGAGGTTTCACAAACGCACTCATGTTTAGGATTGCGTAAGCCGATAGATAAAAGTATGTCTAGTAATTTCTTGTTCCGTCTAGTATCATTAAGTATCGGCTAGTAACGGCAGGTGGTGCCTGGTATGAATGCTTTAGCTTTATTACGATCAAATAAAAGCCTTAGGGCACAGCTTTCGCAAACTCTTCAAGACAACGCTTCCCTTAAAGAAACTCTTGCAGTCCTGTCAGACCCTGCCCACCAAATCGCTTTGCAAGAATATAGAGAAGGCGGCTTCGACGGCGAAAAAATGACTATTGACGAATTTATTAACAGCTAAAATTCTGTGGATCTCATCTTCTCCAGCAATGCACGCAAACAGCAAAAACAGTTACGCAACAATAAAAAAGCTTTACAAAAGATAGCTTCTTGCCTCCGTTCCATACAAAGCTCACCAACTCGTTTCTCTAAAAATCAGAAACCTTTAAAAGGTGAATACACAAACGTTACTGGCTGCTGGTCCCATAGGGTCGACCGCAAAAATAGAATTATTTATAAACCTAACAAAACTGAAATTCATGTGCTCAGTGTTTGGGGCAGGTACGAGCAATAAAAACTACGTCTACGTTTCTACCCAGAACGCCCGGGCGAGTCTCGGCTGGGTTACGCAGTCAGGTAGTCCGAGTACTAGCGCTGCACCTGGATACGGCGGCACGTCCTCAGGTTGGAAACCGTAGGCCGAACCGAGACTAGATTTCAACAATTCAACGGTTGACACTTTACACGCCACCCGCACACCAAGGTTTGCTTTCAACGCAGCAGGCACAGAATCCACATACCCCGTCTGAGACGCGCCGACAACATACACGCCGACAGCACGCCCTAACCTAGCCAACGTCACCAAACCTGCTTGACGCTGCCTCAACTCCGCTTTCGCCTGCTTATCAGGCAAATCTAAGTCAAGCGTTAAACATTCCGCTAACTCATCTACTAGCAGCAGAACACGGTCTTTCTCAGGCCACATACGCAACCTTTCAGTCTTCAACTGTTTCAGCCTTTGAGCGCAAATGTCGTTCACTTTCGCAATCGTCTCAGTCGAATCACTCGGGCTGCAAGATATCTCGTCAAACAAACTTGACCAAGGTAGTAGCTCTAACCCTTCTTTACAGTCGATACCAAAAAACTGGTACTCTTCATGCTGCAACACGTTCAACAAACTGTTAATGTAAGAGGATTTGCCGCCGCCTGTAGCACCCGAGATCAACCAATGACCTAGACGCTGAGGATCAACTGTCAACGGCTCACCGCTTGAATACGTGCCTATCGCAGGCAAATACGTTTGCGTTTCTAGTTTTCGTTTCTGCAATAGTTTAAGCATGGCTTGTCTCCTTGGTAGTAGCATTTTTTACGGTCAATAAGCCATCTGTGAACATTATTTTGAGTTGCCCACGATGGCTAGACGCTTTCAGGCATTCAATCTCGAAACTGTCAACCAAAGATGTTTGAGCCGCTATCACACTTGCTTGCTCTTGCAGGTCTACTAGTGTTTGACCGACCGCTGGACGGGCTGATAAAGAAACTGATTCGCCGCTGACCTTATATAGCACCCCTAGTTTTGGTGCAGCCATCCAAGGCCTATTTAAATGTCCATCATCAAGATCTAAGATTTGTTTGCGTTGGACTTGTGCCCACAGGACAGGCCACTTACGTTTAAGCAACAGTACTTTGCGGTGACGGCTATACACATCTAATTTAGCTAATAACGCTACGTGGATTATCACGCCGATCGGCAAAATAAAAAAATGAAAACCAGCCAGCCAGGCTATGCCGCTCAATAAAACAACAGGGCTACCTATCGCAGCTAGAACCATCCACCTGAGCGATAGAAACAGCCACATCACCCAACGGTGACGTCCTGCGACTAGCGAGAAGACGTAAATCATTTTAGTAACCTAAAAGCCTCATCGACGATTTCTTCAAACACATCAGCGGCGTCTTCATGCTGACTGTGTAGCTTAAAAAGCTCTTTAAGGTCTTTCGTTTCGCTGTATGCATGTTCGACTCGATAGCCCAGTTTCTCGGCTGCGCCGTCAAACAGATAAACGAACAGTTTCGGGTCGCAATCGATGCCAGCGCTACCAGGTTCAGACAATACCGATTCTGTTGTGAAAACGTACGTCAAGCCGTTTTTACTATTTCCTTTAACCATTTTATTTTGCCTTCCATAGATTATTTTTTTGTTTAAAAGATGGGTCGTGCAGCCCTAGGGCCAGCTAAAAAGCTGCACAACCCACGATCTTCACGCTCTAACAAGCATCCCGTTTGTGAGGCGTTTAAATTCTTGCTTGTTTAGTGGTGTGATATCCCACCGTTTTAAGCCTTTCTCGATGCTGGATGCATGCGGTGTTATACCTGTCTGTTTCTCGAAGAACTTGATGGCTTCCTCTGGACCTGATGTCTGCCAGCAATGCATAAACATAGCTACACCGTCAGCAACGAAATGCAGCAGCCTCCACAGCTCCATAGACAGTTCGCCTTCTGCTATTCCGCCGTGATCTCGCTCAGCTATCTCCTCGTCTGTGGCTGGCTCCTCATCTATAAGCCGTTTAACCAAGCCACGGCTATACGAAGAGAACCGCATCCCTTTCGTCCCAGCCAGATAATCGCACCAGACAGCAATAGCCCACGCCTCACCCTGTATAGCGGCATCAGCCAACTCAGAAACAGAGTAAGAATCTTGTTTCGCTAGCTTGCGGTCATTACGTGTAACCTCAAGCGAGATTTTTGATAGATAGTCACCAATACCTGCATGACCCCACACCACACGCAAATCCTGCGCTTCAAGACTGATATTGCGGCCAGTGTTCTTGCGGACTTGTTTACCCCAAGTCGACATGATCGTGTCCTCGATAAGAGACCATTCGTCTGGCTTCTGGTACTCATCTACCCACGCATCGAGGAAAAATAGGATGTGATAGTGGACGTGCCACCCATACACTTTTGAATACGTTATTTCAGTGACTTTGATGTAACCGAAACCATAACGGTCACGGAGTTTACGGAACCCATGACTGCTACGTAAACCCTCCCACGACTTCGCCATCTGCTTTGCTGCTTCTTTAAGAGTCGCCCCTTTGCGGTGCGGCTGCGTTAACGTACAAAACAACGTCCCATTCGGGCTATCAGAACTACCGAGAGCTTGATGCGCCTTGTAACATCCATCAACAATGCGTGAACGCTCAGGCAGAATTTTACAAGCACAACACGGCTGCCAAACCGAGCCGCAACGCTGCAAACCAGAAGCATACACACCGCCAGTATCATCATCACGCTTCACCACAACACTAGAACCCGACTCGATAGGAGCACGACCGCACAACGCACGACGATCAACATTTGATTCTTCCGACAGCTCGCCAGCTTCTATAGCTTCCTTACGCTGCTTCAACAGCACAGCACGAGTAAGATTTTTAATCGAAGCGATCCGCTTCTTCACACCAATAGAAGACATGTCGATTGATTTCTCACGACTAATCGCATCCTTATCAAGCGAGCTTCGCTCGACAGCTGGGCTTGCCTCGTTCGAGAGTGCAACGCTGACGCTCTGCGCTCCTTCGCCTACGGCTACGGTGCTCGACACCTCTCGACGGCCTACGCTACGCTGTCCTATTGCTTTGCTGGTTGAGTTGTCCATGATGTTAAATCCTTTTGCTGAATAAATCTTGTAAAAAGTTCTTTACGGGGTCGCTGTTAACGCCTACACGCGCGTGACTCAAATCAATGCCGCTGGTATACGGCCACTCAGTTGAATTACTCACGTACGGAAGGGTGTGTACGGTTTGTTGTGTCGGGTTTTGTGACCCTGTCACGTCTGCTGCTGGTCGGCTTCTAGGTCAAGCCCTGCACGTCCTGCGGAGCACCTAGACGCTAGTTGAACGCTCGCATCGCACATCCAAGTTCTTCTGCTAGCCACGGGGCTTTGTAACCCCAAAAACAGGTAAGGGTGGGCCACCCTCGCCGTTGAAGGTGACCCACGAATCGGATGTGTTTAGGCTGCTAGCTTCGAGTCTTTCAGGGTTTTCGTTGACGCTGGTTTAGCGCCGCCGCTGTTAGTTACGTTGTCGGCTAGAAACGTTATGCCTGACCCTGTATCAGACGACCAGTACATCAAACGTAAATTTTCAATCACTGGTTTAGCGCCGAGTGTTAACGCTGGGTCTTCTTTCGAGCTGAAACTAACTTTTTCAACGTCGAAACTGCCAGCATTGTCAATTAGAATTTGAGCGACGTATTTCGTGTGCCCTTTCTTGTCGCCTTTCTCAATTTTCACTATCTCACCTGTCTGCTTGTTAACTTTCGGCTCGTATTTCAATAGCGATTGCACATCTAAATCTATGTCGTAGAATTTCATTGGTTACCCTTTCAAAGGTTCGTTAAATTAATGGTTAGGGGTTTGCTCTATTAAGTTTTGTTTACTTGCAAGCTCTGATTGTCTTGCGAGTTCTTATTTGATTACCGTCCATAGCGCAACGAAAACCATCGCATACAACGGGACTGATAATGTGATCATGGCGGCCAGCTCTAACGGTTCAAAAGCTGGTTTGCGGTGTTGCTTGTGTGGCTTTAAACCATGGCCGTGGTGTTCCTGCACACCTCGACCTAAGCCAGCGTCGAAAGCGAGTTGACGGCGTTTACGGTTGCGATCATTCAACTGTTGGTCACGTTGAGTTGTATGGTATGTCGGCTGTTCTAAAATCATCTAAGCCTCCATGTGCGGATAGCTGCGACAGAGAAAAACACGACCAGGAAAGCGTTACCTGCATCTAGAACAATTCCGTCGTAGCGAAAAAAATTGAAGATGGATAGCAGCACAACGAAGACGCTCCATCCCATTTTGAGAGCGATAAGCCGACGGTATTCGTCAGCCACATATTGATTTTCGTTACGCATGGTGTATCTCGATACCTGCGCCTAGTTTGGTGCTTAAAACGTTTTTGATTTGATTGGCCGTGAGGTGGCTGCAATCGTAGGTTGCGTAAGTTTTTGATAACTCGATTAACTCGTCACGGTCGTAAGACTCGTTGACACGCAGTAATATATCTAGCATGGCTGGCTCCTATTATCGGTAGGTGTTGGCTTAGGACTCATCGAGTGTTGGTAGCACTCTTTGGGTCCGTCTTATTTATGTACATTGATTATACTAACATAGATTAAAGGGATGTCAACCCCCTTAAGATAATTTGTTTGATATCATTAAAATATGCCTGGAAAACCTGAAAAAATTGATGACGCAGAAAGCCAAAGACTAGCTAAATTGCGAAATGAAGGGCCAATCAAGCTAGATGCATGCTTGAATCAACAAATAAAAGAGATGCCCATAATCGACCAAGTCGCAACCCTTTCCAACACAGGACGATTAATGCTTTATTATGAAGCCGTAGGGAAAGCGAGATTAGAAGGCTACTCGTGGAAAGTGATATCTGACGCAGCAACAGGCAAGAAGGAATATAAAGACGGTCAAGACCTACATAGAAACTATAAATCTTTCTGTAAAAATAACGGTCTTGAGCCTGTGAAGATCCGCAAAAGTAAATAATTGTTCCCTTTTCTTGTTCCCAAACGAGCGATACTGTACGGAAAATAAGAAATAGCCTGGAAATTGATATGCTTATAAATGTAACTATAAGAACTGTAAAGAATATATGGGAACATAGAAATTCGTGAGCGTGATTTCTAATCCGAAGGTCGCAGGTTCAAATCCTGCCGGGAGCGCCACATGATCGGCTGCGATAGCATTTGATGTTGGCTAATGAACTTAAAAACAAGCTCCAGGAAGTTTTTCACAGATATCAGTCGGTTACCCTCGCTGTAATCTTCGGGTCAATTGCCACTGGCACACATACAGCAGACAGCGATCTTGATATTGCTGTTAAGGCTCGTTATCCAGGTCTGAATGATGAGGAAAAAAAGAACCTCATCGGTGACTTGGCGGCTGCATGCGCTAGACCAATAGATCTTGTCGACATTGATACAGCTGGCTATCCGATTGTGCAGCAAGCCCTTCGAGGAGTTCTCATTGTTGGAACACAAACAGAGTATGCGCAGGAACTATGTCGTAGCCTCGTAGAGCAGGAAGATTTTGGTTATCTGCATGAGCGAGTCCTCAAAGAAAGAAGAGAAGCATGGATAAACAAATAGTCACGCAGAAACTAGAATCCTTGCTTTTTCTTCATGAAGGGGCTTAGCATCGTGGCGGCGAACCAGAGCGAGCCGAAAACAAGCAGTGGATGCCAGAATGCTGGACTCCAACGCTCTAACAGCTCATAGTGGAGCGCTTTGCCGAATGCGGTCGCTGTTATCAACATGGCGCCTACTTGCCATTTCGGGTTGTAGCGAAATAAGCCGACAGCTTCGCCGCAGTATGTGACTGTCGCTGGTATGCACAATAGCCAGATCATAAAAGGATCCCAGCTGTTTGGCCAAAACGGCACACCTGTTACAGCAGCAAGAGCGGCAAAAATACCAAGTGGATAAAGCGCCGCGCAACGCCTGCAAACATGGCGGTGCCCAACTTTGACACAGCGCGTCCCATAGTCTTTATAGTGATGATGCGCCAGCCACATGTTGCGGCGACTAATGATCTCCTCTTCACGTTTGCCGATTTGACGAAGGCGTTGTTCTACTTTAAGAAGCGTTAAAGCGTTGTTTGTCTCTTCAGAAGAATCAGTCATGGGTAGCCATCAGAAAAGTCATCTTTACTTCGGGCCTACAGAAATGTTAGTAACTTTGCCGTCGACAACAATATTGACAAGTTGGTTGCGTATTTTAATGCCTTTGACTTCGAGGTACCCAATTTCTTTAGGCAGCACAGGGCTGAGATCGGCAACACCACGTCGAGTCGCAGGGTCTAAACCAAGCAGTCCTCGAAGAAGCAGAAACGGCGATGCCGCTGACCAAGCTTGCGGTGAACACGACGCTGGATACGGCATAGGTTCTGCAAACTCGGCGTGGCTAAACCCGCCCATAACCTCGGGCAGACGACCTTTGGAAAACGAACTGGCTTCTAGTAAACCTAAAATAATTTTGTGTGCTTCTTCGATAAAGTCATACCGAAGCAAACCTGCAGCAACAATAGCGCTATCGTGTGGCCAAACCGACCCAGTATGATAGCCAGTCGGGTTGTAGGACCCTGTGCAGCTTGACATGGTGCGAATACCCCAGCCTGTGAACATATCTGGTGACATAAGTTTTTGCGCGATGATAGCGGCTTTGTCTTCATCGACGATGCCTGCCCATAGGCAGTGGCCGATATTGCTTGTTAACGAATCGATTTGGCGGCCTTCGCCGTCTAATCCAACAGCAAACCATTGCTTGCTTTCGATCCAGAAATCATTATTAAAGCTCTGTTTAAGGTTTTCAGCTTTTTTCATTAGGTCTTCGTATTTTTTGCCTTGCCCAAATTTTTTGTCGAGAAATGCTCGGGCTTTATACGCCGAATAGACATACGCCTGGATTTCACAAAGTGCAATTGGCGCTTCTGCGATAGTGCCGTCCGCGAAGCGGATGCCGTCACCTGAATCTTTCCACCCTTGGTTGGAAAGTCCATTGTCTGATGATCGCTTATAGGTCACATAGCCGTTGGAGTCAATACCGTATTGTTCAATCCAATCAAAGGCTCTATCAGCATTTGGTAGTAGCTGTTCGACAACTTCTGGGTGGGTTCCCCAGCGGTCAAGTTCGCCTAAAAGCATCAAGAAAAGCGGTGTAGAGTCAGCTGATCCATAATAAACATGGCCACTGTCGAGAGAGTCAGAGGTTGCGTTCAAGAATCGTATTTCATGCAAAATTTTGCCGGGTGCCTCATCGGTTTCTGCATCAATTTTTGTTCCTTGCAGCCTCGCTAAGCGGCGTAAAACGTTGGCCGCTAACGATGGGTCTATAACCATTGTCATCCAAGCGGTTATCAGTGAATCGCGTCCAAAAAGTGTCATAAACCAAGGAACGCCGGCTGCTATAACAGCTTCGTCGTGGTTGTCGCTGTCGTAGATTCGTAGCGAGGCAATATCGGTGATCGATGTTGCGACAGCGGAATTAAGTTGGGCGTTATCGCTTGTTATTGTCGGCAGGTTTTTCTGCCAGTTCTCAAGTTTGCCAAGTGGAGAGAAGGGTTCATGCAGCTCGGTTGGGCCTGCCTGATGGCTTCCTAACCAAGGGGCGGCGGTAACTTCAACTTTCCATGAGCCGCCTGCGGGAAGAAGCGCCTCCCATGTGATGCTTTCAGGGTCGATTGCATGTGCTTCACGATTTGACGTCACTTTCAACGCTACGTTGCGGTCATCAAGGGGAGTGATCCATAAAGATTCTCCCTGCACTTTGCTATCAGCCGTTTTTTCTGTGAGAGAGGTACGTCCTTCTTTCACAGCAAAAAGACTTTCAAAGCCTCCTTCGACCCGAAGCGTAACGTTATGTGTGCAGTCAACGTTACTGTAGTTGCGTATTTCGATTGTTTCTTTAAGTCCACGGCTAATATAGCGTGATCGCACAACGGTAAAGGGGCTGTCAGCTTCGCGTTCACCTCCAAGATAGCGCCCTACAAATTGGCTTTGAAAGCTGCTTTCTTGGCTTTTGCCTAAAAACTCAACAGTGTGGCCGCTGATATCTAGTACAAACTTTTTTAAGAAGCGAGTGTCTTGAAAAAAGAGCCCTTGGGCTCCTTCTCCAGTAATGTCGCCGTTATCTGACGAGATAGAGAAGCAGCGGCCATCAACAAGCGTTGTTAAAGGGGTAAGCGTTTTTAAAGGAGCGCTTTCACCTTCGAAACTCCAAGGCGTTTCGCCTGATTCGGTTTTTAGTTCAGGTTCTATAAACAAGACAACTCCTAAATAACGTGTAACTCGTGTTACCGTCGGTAAAGAAAGGAGCTTTCTTAGCCTAATCCTGCTAGAAATGAATGTCTATGATCTCTTTGTCTTCTTTTTTTAAACCAGCGTCATTGATCGCTGCACTTTCTATAACTGCTGTTGCTTGTTCTGACGGCCCTGGAAATGCTGCTGATCTGCAAGAAATACTTGAACTTTCTGAACAAGTCGATACGTCACAGGCCGAATGTATCGCTAGCGCAACGTTTGATAAATATGGTGCCGACGAAGAAGCTTGGAAAGCCATTTCTGAAGCAGATGACCTTGAGTCTCTCACAGTTGGCGACGCAAAAGAAAAAGTCGTTGGGTTCAAAGATTTCTTTGATGGTACGATTAGCGATTGTCTCAGCTCTAGGCCGCAATAAGCCCTACCATAGCTGCGGTCAGCAGCACAATATTGCGTACGATCGTAAGGTAGTTTATTTTTCCTGAGGAAACTGCGCCGAAACAGGCGCATGTTGGGTTGGTTCTGTGAAGTAACGCGAGTAGTAAAATAATTGTGTAGATGCTCAAAATAGTTGTTGCTAAAGCAAAACCAGCTAGAGGGAAAAATACTAGCAACATAGCGACAAGTGCGTCAGCGGCGATAGCTAGCAGAACAACTAGGCTGCTATCAGGCAGAGCTAAGGTCGTAAAATCTTGCTGTGTCTTGCGTCTATCAACTGTTTTAGCCACAGCTGCAAAGGTGAAAACGCTAGCAAGCGCAATCTTGAGGATTACCATCCCCTTAGGATAACAAACTGATAGAGTTGTGACTCATTCCAGTAAGTAGCCTCACCTAAATCGCTTTTCAACGTGTCGAAAAAGTGCGAGTATAGATTCATGGATGTTGAAGAACTTATTGAAGCGTTTCAGTCACAAATTCAAGGTCAGCTTGTAGAAAAAGGTCGTGTCAGCGACCATCTGCTTGATCTTCGGCTAGCCGCTGCTGGAGATAGCTATTTAACAGCAAAGATAGATTCCTATCTTGGATCTGTCCCTGGGGTCACAACAGTGTCAGCCCAATGGTGGAGAAAAACGCTTTCTGATATTCAAGAGATGACCGCATCAGCAGTGCTTTCCCTTGATGTTCCTGTTCTAGCCGACCACTAGATGTCTTTTCGAGTGAGCGTCACGACGCACTCGACATGTTTTGTGTGTGGGAAAAGATCAAACGGTTGAATAGCGATTATTTCATACTGATCAGTAAGAAAATCAATGTCTCTTGCCTGTGTCTCGGGGTTGCATGAAACATAGATGATGCGTTGCGGTGCAAACTGGTTTACTTGTTTGAGGAAATCTTCGCTACAGCCTTTGCGTGGCGGATCTAACACTAACGTTGTTTGCGCTGCGGCATAGTTTATTTCTGCAAACAGGTTTTCTGCCGAAGCGGCAATGAATCGGGCATTGTCGATAGTGTTATGCGTCGCAGCTTTTTGTGCCATTTCGATAGCTGCGCTAGAGATTTCGATACCTGTTACATCGACGAAACTGCTTGCCAAGCTCAGCGCGAGAAGGCCTGACCCGCAATAAGCATCGAGAAGAAATTGTTCTGTGCCAGCTGTTGCCTGGCTCTCAATATAGTCAACAAAAAGTGGCAGAATATGCGGATTATTTTGAAAGAATTCGCCAGCTTTGAAAAAGAATGTCACATCATTAACTGTTTCTTGCACAATCGCCCGTGGGTTTGTTTCAACGCCGTTATCGTGTTGGCGGAGCAATAGGGTAGCACCTTTTTTGTACGAGCCAGCCTTTTCAGCAACGTCATTTCGAGCGGCTGGCAAGGCTTCATTTATTTGATCAGTAGCGATAGGGCATTGCGCCACATCCATAATTTGTCCACGTCGATAGAAATTTGTGAACCCTATGTTGAGTGGCTTATCTGGGCGAGGTTTCTTGAAATGTGGCGTTATTTTCGAGCGGTAACCCCAAAGACGTGGCGACCCGATTGTTGTTGTAACCTCTGGCGCGTTACTTGTTTCGGCAAATAGGTCAGCAACAACTGAGGTTTTCCAAGCAAGCTGACGTTCATAGTCGAGGTGTTGTAGCTGGCAGCCTGCACATTCTCCGAAAAGTGAACACTGCGGATCTACTCGCTGAGGCGATTGCTTAAAGACACTGACGAGGTCAGCTTTTGAATGGTCGTCTTCGTTTCGCCACACTTTTGCTTCTACCGTTTCGCCAGGCAACGCAAAAGGAATGTGTATCGGTCGTCCGTTGTCGTAAGCTATGCCTACACCTGTTGATGTTAAAGCTTTTACTTCAACCTTGATATGTTGCTGGTGTTCGTAGGGTTCAGCGTTTTTTGTTTCAGTCAACAGCAGATCTTTCTCGGCGATGTCAAGTATCGACTTAGCATATCGGACGTTGGCGCGCAGCAGGCCCTGTATATCGAGGCGATGTGCAATAGAAGACATCGCCTTAACACGATCGAAAACGATTTTTTAAAGGTAGTCTGGAGTATGTGGTTGCTGAAAAAACGTTAGACACGCTAGATCTCGATTTGCCAGGTAAATTTTCTGGCAAAGTCCGTGAAGGTTGGCCGCTGAATGACGGTCGTCGTCTTCTTCTCACAACTGATCGTTTGAGCGTGCTCGACAAAGTGGTTGGCATCGTGCAATATAAGGGGCAGATACTAAACCAATTGGCTGGCTGGTGGTTCTCTCACACAGAAGACATTATCGATAACCATCTGCTCTCACTGCCTGATCCTAACGTCGCCTTGGTCAAAGATTGCACGCCGCTTCCTGTCGAAGTTATTATGCGTAGCCGCTTAACAGGTAGCACCTCAACGTCTATTCTGCCTCGTTATTTAGCAGGTGAACGTCAGCTCTACGGGTATACATTGCCAGACGATTTGACTCCTCATGGTCTGCTCCCAGAGTTTCTTTTGACGCCAACGACCAAAGAACAAGACGGCGGCCATGACATGCCTATAACCAGTGAAGAAATAGTTGCTAAAGAAATAGTTTCTGCTGACGTCTGGGAAAAAGTAGAAAAAGCTGCGCACCTTCTATTCCAGCGTGGCGTCGAAACAGCTGCCGCTGCTGGCTACGTACTAGCAGACACAAAATATGAATTTGGTATTTCCCCAGAAGGTGATGTGCTTCTTATCGATGAAATACACACGCCTGATTCGTCTCGCTACTGGTTGAAATCGTCGCTTGAAGAGCGTCTAGCACAAGGGCTAGAGCCTGAAAGCTTCGACAAAGAACCGATCCGCTTGTCATTTCGTGCGATTGGATACAGCGGTGATGGCCCTGTGCCTGCATTAGACCCTGTCGTGTGGGAACAAACCTCACAGCGCTATATCACGCTTTACGAAGGTATTACAGGGCAAAGATTTGTTCCTGGATCTGTACCTTTGAAAGAGCGAATTACAAAAACTTTGCAGCCATTTATGGAACCAAACTAGGAGAATTTGAAACCATATGGAACACTTTGAACCCTATGACGCAGATAGTCCAAAAGAAGAGTGTGGCGTTTTAGCTATCTCCTCGCCTGGGCGTGAAGCTGCACGTAATGCTTTTTTCGGTCTTTATGCTTTGCAGCATCGTGGCCAAGAAGGCGCTGGTATTGCTGTCTCTGATGGTCATGCAGTGCGAGTCCATAAAGCGCAAGGCCTCGTAAGTCAGGTATTTACTCCAGAAGACTTGGGGCCTTTAACAGGTTCTATGGCAATTGCACATACCCGTTATTCAACAACCGGTTCAAATAGCGATCGTAACGTGCAGCCGTATGTTATCGAAACAATGCATGGCCCTTTGTCGCTTGCGCACAACGGCAATTTAGTTAATACCGATAGTTTGCGAAAGAAGCTGCTTGAAGACGGCGCTGGTTTGCAATCTTCTACCGACTCTGAAGTGTTAGCGCTGATGCTTGCTGCAACAAAAGGTGAAACATGGGAAGAACGTTTACGCAACGTTATGCCTAAATGGGAAGGCGCTTTCTCGTTAGCGTTAATGTCTGCTGGGAAGATAATCGCGGTTCGTGATCCTCGCGGTTTCCGTCCACTTAGCGTTGGTAAAATGCCTGTTTCTGGGTATGCCGTCGCTTCGGAAACTGGAGCATTGCTGACACTTGGCTGCACAGATATTCGTGAAGTTGAACCTGGTGAAATCATTGTTATTCAAGAAGATACTTTGGTCAGCTACCCAGATCCAGGCAAACCACAAGAACAGGCACGATGCACGTTTGAACATATCTATTTCTCTCGACCTGATGCTGTCTGGGATGATTTATCAGTGCATAGCGTTCGACAGAAACTAGGTGAAGAGTTAGCAAGAGAATACCCAGTCGACGCCGATGTTGTTATTGCCGTCCCCGATTCTTCGATGCCAGCAGCTATTGGCTATTCTGAAACCTCAGGCATTCCTTACAACGAAGGGTTCGTCAAGAACCGTTATATCGGTCGAACATTTATCGAGCCAACAACTGAGCTGCGCAAACAAGGCGTTGCGTTAAAGTTCAATACCTTACCTGAAAATATTCGAGGGAAACGCGTTGTTGTCGTCGACGACTCAATTGTGCGTGGCACAACATCTGGCCCTATCGTCCAGCTGATACGTGACGCTGGTGCCACTGAAGTGCATATGCGCATTACGTGTCCGCCTATTAAGAACCCTTGTTTCTTTGGTGTTGATTTCGGAACCTATGAGGAGCTTCTTGCATACAAAATGGAAGTTTCAGAAATGTGCGACTACATAGGAGCCGATTCGTTGGGCTTTATTTCGGTTGAACGAATGATGAAAGCATTAACAAAAGATGACGGGTATTGTAATGCTTGTTTCACAGGGGTGTATCCTGTCCCTGTACAACTTTCTTTAAGCACATCTAAGCAACGATTCGATGGAGTCATACAGTGAATAAGTTACATGTCCTTCTAATAGGCTCAGGGGCTCGTGAACATGCGATTGCCGAAGCTATAGCCAAATCGCCACGCCTAGGATCACTGGCGGTTGCTCCAGGTAACGCTGGAACAGCTGCATATAACGTCATTCTCAATACAGAAGATCACGATGATGTGGTTGAGTATTGCGAAGCACAAAATATTGATCTTGTAGTAGTTGGTCCTGAACAGCCTCTTGTTAACGGCTTATTTGACTATCTCAAAGGTGCTGGAATACGTTGTTTCGGCCCTTCTGCTGCGGCTGCTCGTCTTGAGGGATCAAAAGAGTTTGCGAGAGAGTTCGCAGCTCGCCACAACATTCCAGGCCCTGTGTATGCTTCTTTCACTGAATCGGCCGACGCGCTTGCTTGGCTAAAAGAGTTTGATCGCCCTGTAGTGGTTAAAGCTGACGGTCTTGCTGGCGGTAAGGGTGTCATTATCCCTGAATCATATGAAGAAACTGCTGCCGCAATAACTGGGTTTCTTGACGATGGCACGATGGGCGAAGCTGGTCGAACGGTTCTCCTTGAAGAACGCATGGAAGGCGAAGAGCTATCGCTATTTGGTATTTCAGATGGCTCTGGCGTTTCTTTCTTGACGACGGCACAAGATCATAAACGTGTCGGCGAAGGCGATACTGGCTTAAACACTGGCGGCATGGGCGCTTTTGCTCCTGTCCCAGGATATGAAGACAAAGAAGAAGCACTTGTAGAACAATTCTTGATCCCTGTTGTCTCGGGTATGGCTGCTGAAGGGACACCATATATCGGTGTGCTTTATGCTGGCATAATGATGACTGAAAGTGGGCCAAGACTCATTGAATATAACTGTCGATTTGGTGACCCTGAAGCGCAAGTTGTTCTACCACTTATTGCATCTGACCTTCTCGACCTATTTGATGCAGCAGCCGATGGCGACCTTGCTCGTTCTCCGATGAATATGTTGAGCGAAACGACAACAGCTACTGTTGTTCTAGCCGCAGACGGTTATCCAGTAAAGCCAACACAGGGTATAGCGATTGAAGAAATAGCTACGCCAGACAACGTCATGGTTTACCACGGCAGCACAGAATGGGAAGATGGCCGTGTTCTTAGCACAGGTGGCAGGGTGCTCAGTGTTACTGCTGCTGGAGTGGACCTCGCAGATGCGTTAGAAGCAGCATACGAAATTGTTGACCGTTATACGGGGAACGGCCTGTTCGCTCGGTCTGATATTGGCTGGCGTCATCATCAGCGTGAACTTGCTGAGCCTGCTAAAACTAGAACCACTAGTGCATACGAAGATGCAGGCGTTTCTATAGGCGCAAGCGATGAAACGACGGAGCGGATTTCTGAAGCTGTCAAAAGTACACATAATGCTAACGTGCTTGCTGGTTTAGGAAGCTTCGGCGGTGTCTATGATTTATCGCAAGTCGCTGCGATGGATCATCCGCTACTTGTAGCAAGTACTGACGGCGTTGGCACAAAAACTATTTTGTCTGAAGAACATGATACATGGGAAGGCGCTGGCGCTGACATCGTTAATCATGGGATAAATGACGTGTTGGTCCAAGGTGCGAAGCCTTTATTTTTCCTAGATACCGTCGCTTCTGCACAGCTTAACCCTGAAACGGTGGGTCGAGTTGTTGACGGCATGGCTCAAGCATGTCGAGAAGCTGATTGTGTTCTTCTCGGAGGCGAAACTGCTGAAATGCCCGACGTCTTAACAGCTGGAAGTGTTGATATCGCTGGCACCATGGTTGGTATCGTTGAGAAGAAAGATCTTCTCCCTCGTGAAGGTATTAAACCAGGACATGTACTGATTGGTCTTGCTTCGTCTGGTTTGCACACAAACGGCTATTCATTAGCCCGCAAAGTTGTTTCAGGGATGGATTTGTCAGAGCCTTTACCTGGTGGTCGTGGGACATCGCTTGGCGATGCTTTAACAGCGATTCATAGAAACTATATTGATGCGTTATCACCTGCTTTAGATGCTGGTTTGATCGATGCGTTAGCTCACATAACTGGTGGCGGTCTTGTAGATAATCTTCCACGCGTGCTGCCGAAAGGTTTGGGTGCGTCTATCAACACGTCGTCATGGACATGGCCTGCGCTCTTTAAGTTTCTGGTAGCGCAGAGCGGCATCACACATGAAGAAGCCTATCAAGTCTTTAACTTGGGTATTGGTATGGTTGCCGTGGTCGCTCCAGATAAAGTTGCGCAAACGCAAGAAGCAATTACTGAGCGTACCAAAGTTATCGGACAAGTAACCGATAACGAAGGCGTCAGCTTCTATGAAGGCTAACTTGCCTCGATTGGCAGTTCTTGTTTCAGGTAACGGCACTAACCTGCAAGCTGTGCTGGATGCCTGTGCAAGTGGTGAGATCCAGGCTCGTGTTTCTCTTGTGCTTTCTAATAGTCAGAAAGCGTTTGCATTGCAACGTGCAGAACGCGCTGGTGTGCAGACCCTTTACTTGCCTCGCGGCGATATGGAAAGAACGGCATACGATAAGGAGTTGGCCTATAGCGTTTCATCAGCTGGAGCAGACCTTGTCGTCTTAGCTGGCTGGAATCGACTGCTTTCGTCGCATTTCGTTTCGCATCACGTGACAGTTAACTTGCATCCAGCATTGCCGGGCACATTCCCTGGGTTGGGAGCTATAGAACGTGCTTTTGCTGCGTGGCAAGACGGTGAGATAGAGCACAGCGGTGTCATGGTGCACTATGTCCCTGACGAAGGCGTCGACGATGGTCCAACAATCGGCACACAAAAAGTTGCGTTCGAAACTGGCGATACGTTAGAAACCTTCGAAGCTAGAATGCACGCTGCTGAACATACACTGCTCGTTTCTTCAATCTCTAAAGCATTAACAAACCTAAAATTTTAGTACTAGCTGCATGAACATGGTTTGTTGACTCTCAGAACCGTGAAGCCACGGCTGGTCAGCTACCGTCACACGCTGCAACCTCAATATCGAATTAAATTTTTCATAGCTTTGTGAATCAGTCAGTTGTTGCTGGCTGAGGACGCTACCCTGAAGGGCATTACATGTCGTTGTCGCCTCAACAGACACAAAGTATGGAGGGTATTGGCTATGGATGGAATCAATCACCAAATTCTAGGTGGCCTTGAGTCACTAACATTTGATGATGTTTTGGTGGTCCCAGGGTGGAGTGAATTGTTGCCTGCCGAAGTCGACATTGCTACTACCTTAAGAGGTATAGGACTCGCGACGCCGCTGCTATCTGCTGCGATGGATACTGTTAGCGAGGCGCCACTAGCTATTTCACTGGCTCGTGAAGGTGGCATAGGGATTTTGCACCGCAACATGACGATCTTAGAACAAGCCGAGCAGGTCGATCGTGTGAAACGAGCGCAAGCTGGGATGATCACCGACCCAGTCAGTTTGTCGCCAGAAGCGACGCTGGCTGATGCCGAAAAACTGATGAATCATCACAGCATTTCTGGCGTGCCGATAACAGAGCAAGACGGTCGTTTGGTCGGCATCTTGACAAATCGAGACATCCGTTTTTGCACCGATGACCAGTACGAAACAGCCGTTGATCAGTTTATGACATCAACAGAGTTGGTGACCGCACCTGTTGGCACATCGTTGGAAGATGCCGTTGCTATTTTGCATAAACACCGAATCGAAAAACTTCCCTTAGTCGATGACGCATTCATTCTTCGTGGGTTAATCACTGTGAAAGATATTGACAAGCGAATCGAAAAGCCAAACGCAACACTAGATAGCGAAGGGCGGCTACGAGTTGGTGCTGCTATTGGCGTTAGCGATGTTGCTGAGCGTAGTGAAGCGCTTGCCGCTGCTGGCGTCGATATGTTGGTGATCGATACGGCACATGGCCATACCAAAGGTGTTGTTGGCGCTGTTTCTACGATAAAAGAAAAATGGCCTGAGATTGTTCTTGTTGGAGGCAATGTTGTAACTGCTGAGGGTGTAAAAGCGCTCGTCGAAGCAGGTGCTGACGTTATTAAAGTTGGTGTTGGTGCAGGCTCTATTTGTACAACCCGTGTTGTTGCTGGTGCAGGCATGCCGCAAATGTCGGCTATCTATGAATGTGCGCAAGCAGCGCATGAACACGGTGTGCCAGTGATCGCCGACGGGGGAGTAGTCACCTCAGGCGATATTGTGAAAGCATTTGTCGCTGGTGCCGATGCTGTAATGCTAGGAAACCTTCTTGCAGGCGTTGACGAATCACCAGGCGAGCTTGAACTAGTCGATGGGGCGATGTGGAAAACCTATCGAGGTATGGGTTCTGCTGGTGCGATGCGTGGCCGAGCAGCTGATCGCTACGGCACAGCACAAAAATCTGGTAAACATGTGGCTGAAGGTGTCGAAGCACGGGTTCGTTATTCTGGATCGCTAACAGATTTAATCGGCCAGCTTGTTGGTGGTCTGCGGTCAGGTATGGGCTATGCGGGCGCGGCGACACTAGAAGAGTTGCGTACGCAGTCAAGGTTGACAAAAATAACTGGTGCAGGTTTGCGTGAAAGTCATCCTCACGATGTTCATGTTATGCGAGAAGATTAAATAGCTACCTCTAGAATTCAATGTGTCTACAAGAAGATTGTGTGCTATGGTAAAGCGTGAAACTGTTTATAGAAGTTTGTTGATGTATAAACAAGAAGTTTGACAAATTCAATTTCGTTTCAATAGAAAAACCGCTATTCCGCATCACATACCATACATACGAGGTAAAAAATCCGCTATGGCTCACCGCACGCCCATTAAAGTTCGTTTTTGTGATCTAGATCCATATGGTCATGTCAACCACTCAGTTTTTTTGTCGTATTTTGAAGTTGGCAGGGCTGACGCTTTGAAACAATCAGGTATGAGTCTGATCTCAGCATTAGAGACCGGGGTTCAATTTGTGATTGCTCGTGCCTCTGTCAACTATAAGGCTCCTGTAACTACAGATCATGAAGTGTTCGTGACTTCTCAAGTTGCGCTTAAAAGGATCAGCACAATGTGGAGTCAACAAATTGTCGACGCAAACGGCCAACTCTTCGCAACGGCTGAGATAAAGACCGCAGTTACTGATACTTCAGGCAAGCCTGTATTGCTTTCGGAAGATCTAAAACAACGCCTAGAATGGTTAACCTGCTAGTTTGCAAGAAAATCCTACAGGCTTTCGCTAAACAATTTATTGTCTCTACCGATCTAGGTTCCACAAGTTCGTTTGACCTAGGACATAGAGACCATGACAGAACGCAAACCTTCACTACTATCGATAGCCAGAGTGCTGCTGCTTGGCGTTGTTGCCACGGCCGCTTCTTTTTCACTGGCTGGCACTGCATCGGCAGAACAAGGCGCTCCAACAATTTCGCAAGTCGACCTTGAACTAGAAGGTGCGCCTTTGACTCAGGTTGCACCAGCAGAAACTGTGCTCGGCGATGACACTGGTGTGAAGATTGTGTCAGCAACAATCGTAGATAATGGTAGAAAAAAAGTGGCTGAAACCGATGGAGCTATCCCAATCGGCAGCACAATTGCAGTGTCAGAACAGCGAGGTTACGAACGACTTTTTTCGGCTCCTCTACAGGTAAACGACTATATTTTGCTTGTCGAAACAAATGGTGACGCTACGATAACGTTGACGGGCTTAGACGAATTTGGTCTTCCTAGAGCTGGCAGCGAGAAATCACTGCAATCTTTCCAATGGGACACAGGTATCGAGGCAGCAGATGGAGAAACCTATTGGGTGTCTGTTATCGCTGCAGATTCACTAGCAGGTTCACAAGGTATACGCACGCAAAGCGATGCTGCTGACGTGCAGATATTGCCTTTGAAGGTGATAGCAGATGAAGAGATACTTTCTGATGAGACACGAAAAGCGAGGGAGCAGGCTGGGGAAGAAAAAAAGGAAGCAGAGTCTAAAGAACCAGTTGCACTTGTTGGAGAAATAGCATTTAACGCTTCGGCTACAACGCAAAAAAGTTCAGATTCTTGTGCCGGTGAAGATGTGTTAAGCATCGAATCGCAAACAGAAGTCGCATTCTGCTATTTAGTGACCAACACAGGATCTTCACCTTTAACAGATGTACGTTTTAGCGATGAAAACCTCAACTTGCTAGATGTGTATCTTCCTCGGGTAACAGGAAACGATCTGCTTTTCCCAGGGGAATCTGCTGTTTATACTACAACGCTAACTTCGTCTGAAGTGAGTACTATTTTCACGCCGAGAGTTTCAGCTGCGGTTGCAGATGAACAAGGCTCTATACAAGAAAACGTAGCTAAAGCGGTTTCTGATGATGCTGTTCAACTTGAAATAGCTGGTTCTGGTCTTCTTGGGGAAACAACAGTCGCTGGGTCGGTACAAGACGGCCAGCAGCTAGATGAAGTATTGCCGAAAGAACCTGTCACAGAGGCAGAAGCCTCTCCAACAGGTGCAGCTACAGATGAGATCCCAGAAGTAGAGGCACCTACTGCACTTGCTTTTACTGGCATAGAAACAACAATCATCTTGCTAGTATTGGCCGCTGGAGCCTTATTTTTCGGTAACACAGTGCGTTTGGCTGCTGCGAAAGAAAAAGATATACTCACATAGGCTTCATGCCTAAGGAGTGCTAGGGCTAACCTACATAGGCGCTTGTTGCTGCTTGTGCGGTGCGGTACTATGGCCTGATGGTCCGTAGTATGTCAAAAATTTTCGCAGCGCTTGTTCTTGTCATTTCGTCAGTTGTTTTCTTTCCAGGAGCTTCAACTGCACAGGTCGAAGCGACACAGCCGCTAGGTTCAGATGCAGACCAGATATGGGATGTTGCAGATGCTGACCCTAGCGTGCGACATACTGGCGCTATCCGTGCTCTTATTTGGGATATCGATGAATATGAAGGCAAAATATATGTTGCTGGAAAGTTTCTTAACGTTGTAGCGCCAGATGGCGCGACCTATGAACGCCCGTACCTAGCGGCTTTTGATGCCACGACTGGGGCGTGGGTGGAATCTTTCCAACCACAGTTAGATGGCGCGATTTATTCGTTGGCACTCACTGATTCTGGCCGTTTACTTGCTGGGGGAGAGGTCACAGGCGGTGTTGTCTCGATCGATCCTTCAACGGGCGCTGTTGACGCTGGTTTTGCTCCTGGTATCAAAAATAGTTGGGGAACACCAGCAGTGTTTGACTTGGAAACAAAAGGTGATGTGACCTATGCCGCTGGACGTTTCGCGAAAGCTCAAGGAACCCAGCTGTTAAATTTAGCGAAATTCTCAACGCAAACAGGAGCGATTGATACAGCGTGGACTCCAACAGCAGAGTTTGACTTGGGGACACCACGCATTGGAGGTCAGCTTGTATATGGCATCGAAGTCGATGAGTCTCGTGATCGTGTGTATGTCACAGGTAAGTTCGGGTCAATCAACGGAAATACTGACGCAGCGTATTTCGCAACGCTAGATCAAGCAACAGGTACACTCAAAGACGTTCCGCAGGGGTTGCCAGTCGGCACGCTGAATCATCGCGATTCGTTCTCTATGTGGCAACATGATGTTCGCTATCGCGGTGACAAAGTCTATATAGGGGGACAGGCCCACCAGACACTCATTTTGAACGCAGACGATTTATCTCCTACTGCTTCTTTTTTCACGAACAGAGGCGTTGGAGACAGCTATGCTGGCGGCGATACGCAAACCATTTTTCTTGGGAAGAACACATTATGGGCTGGCTGTCATTGCTGGGGCTCTGTGGGGCCCTATGAGTTAGGTTCGTACAACGCAGTTCATGCCGACGGACGTCAGGCATATAGCGAATATGCGCAATGGGTGAAAGATTTTGCAACGATAGATCCTTTTGGTCAACAAAAAGTGCATGGCGCCTACGGTATCGATTTAGCAACAGGCAAGTTGAGCGAACAACAGTTTAATTTGAAAGGTAAAGGCGGCGCTTGGGCTTTGTTTGAAGCGAGTGACGGCAGGCTTTGGATGGGTGGCCATTTTCAGCCACGGATCGGATCGAAAGACAGCGGTTTGGCCCGATTCTCGCCGCAAGGCAGCGATGAATTGCAGCCAGTTGCAGAGTGCAATGTCGAAACTGTTGACGGCCAATTACATGTTTCTTGGCCAAGTGCTGCAAACGCTGAAGACTATGTGGTGTATCGCAGCGTCAACGGGTCGCGGCAACACTGGCGCGGGAAAACGAGCAACCTGCAATTCGTTGATTCGTCACGCGCAGGCGACATAGTCTATTTCGTGGCCTCAAAAAGGGGTAATGAAAAAGCCGCACGAAGTACGTGCAGCTAATTCAACTTCCGGTACATGATTTCGAAAATCTGGCTCTACTAAAATAGTGGGCGGTAGATTATTCGCTAACCTGATTAGATTTGAGGGTTGTGATAATATCATCCAAAATAAAATGGAATTTTCGTGATCCAGGTAGTCGACTGGCTGGAAGCCTGCCATCGCCAGCCATTGTGAGCACTGTGCGAGGGTTTAGATCAAGCAATTCCGCCACTTGAGAACTAGAAAGAATTGGTGGGTAAGCTTCTCTTATTGCGTCGTATCCGTCATTTTTATCCGTCATATAAACGATACTATCCATAATATGTGCTTAATTACTCAGAGCAGAAACACCCAGTTAGTAAAGTAGCGCTGAAAGAGGTCGATGTTTATGACGTGAGATCTCTATCAAAACGGCAAAGTGAAAAAGGCGCAAGCATGGTTGAGTTTGCTTTGGTGTTTCCTGTTTTCGTCTTCTTTATTTTTGCGATAATCGATGGCTCAGCTGCCTTTCATTCGAGAAACACGATGGGCGCAGCTGTAGCAGATACCGTTAGAGGTGGTGCTATTTCAGGTCGTGCAATCGATAGCGACGAAAAAATTGTGAAAGGCATTATCGCCAGGAGTGACAATGCATTGGCAACAAATGTGCAGCGTATAGTCATATTTAAAGCGGATATGCGAGATCCTAATCCAACAGATGATTGTAAAGCAGGAATAGCAAGTAGCGAATGCGCTGTCTACGAAAAAGATAACTTTGATTCTCCTGTATGTTTAGGTGGCTGGTGCCCTCCTGATCGTAACACAGATGATTGGATTGGAGTTTGGGTGTTAAGCGAATTTGAAGGTTTAACAGGTATGAACCCTTTTGATTTCTCCTGGACGGACCGTGCTGTAACAATAGTCGAACCAGAGAGGCATATCCCATGATGATGCGTCGTACAGATAAACAAGAAAAAGGGGCAGCAATGGTTGAGCTAGCAATCATTGTTCCTTTGCTACTGATGATTGTTATAGCAGCGATAGATTTAGGAGATGCGTGGTTTCGATCTAGTGCTGCACAATCGGCTGTGCGTTCTGCATCTGTCGTGTCATTTGACGCTGGAAATGAACATGATCATGATCTGCGTGTACTCAGATCAGTTATTTCAGAACTTGAGAATCGCGGTATAGAAAATATCCGAAATGTTATTATTTATGATGCCGATTTCAACAAGAAAGGCAATGGTGGTGGTAAGGGTAAGGGGGGCAATAAGAATCCTGTGCCAATAGGCTGTATTAGCAATTCGTATGCTGTTTCCGGGGTTGATGGTTTATGCATTAACTATGGTCGTGATTTTTTGTCAAAACTATTTACTGAAGAAGTTGAAGCTGAATTCGTTAATGGTGATTGTCAAGCGTCAATAGACAAACACTGGTGTGCACAAGAGCGAGGAATTGCCAGCAACGGTGGTCTTGTAAACCCTGATGGTAGCTATTCAATCGGCATTTATGTCGTCGCAGATCAACCAACGATGACGGGCTTAATGCCAGGATTCACAGAGTATACGATAACAAAAAATGCTGTCAACAAAGGTTGGAATAATGATTAAACCTAAGTCCTTGATGAGAAGTGAGAAAGCACAAGGAAGTGAACTTGGTCAAATACTGCCTATGGCGGCCTTTTTGGTTATCCCGTTGCTGATTGTGTCTGCGTTTGCTGTCGATTTAGGTTCTTTTTATCATAGAGCATCACAGTTGCAGTCAGCATCTGACTTGGCTTCTTTAGCTGGCGCTGACCTTAAGTCACAAGGTGTAACAGAAAGCGAAGTTCGTGATGTCGTCGAAGTAGTTCTCCAAGATAACGGTATTGACACAAACAAAGTAAGTGTTAGCGTCAACTTCTCTGGTGATGAAGTTGAAGTAATTTTGGAGGACAACGATGTTCCTGTTTATCTTGCATCGTTATTCATGGACAACGCAGAGATTAGACGTAGCGCGACAGCAGTTAAAGGGTCGTGTGCTGGTGATTGTGATCAGCCGATTGTTATTTCACCGCCTCTGGGTGCATTGCCAACAACAAGCCAAGGCGATGGCACTGCTCCTTTAGCTGTTACAGCTGATGATGGCACAGAATACATTTTTGCATTGAACCATCATCTATCTTCGAACCAAGAAAGTACCATTCGTGGTTTCCCTATGGTTCCTCAGTTGATTTGCGTCGATATAGAAGCTTTGGCATTCTGTCCAGGCTACCCTAGAAGGGTTAACACGTCGACAAGCGAGATGACTCGTCTTGCCTATAGCGAAGCGACAAATGAAGTTTGGTATCCAATTCAGCGTCCAAGCTATGTTAACGCTGTTGAAGATTTCGACGCGAGAAGCGTTGGAGCTACAACCTATCTTGGTATGGGGTGTATCAGCTTAGCAACGCTTGGTGATTGCGGCGAAATGAAAGTAGGCGCGACGGTGCCTCACGGACCTGAAGGACTTCTTAGCTTTGCTGGAAAAGTTGATCATGGCCACATGTCAACGCAGATTTACGAAATTGATGGTCTGCTTTATATGATCGACGGTGATATGAACGTTCATTGCAAAGACCCTGCAACACGTGGAGACTGCGCAGGCTTTCCAGTTTCGACACCTTCATCATGGGTTTCGATTAGCAATGAAGATCTTGTTGGAAACCCCCCTGGTAGCGACCCTGGAGCTGCCAATCTTCCAGCTGGTTTCGATTCATGGTATAACAAGAGTGGTTTCCAACCTATTCTCGTGGTGTCAGAAAACAGATTGTATGGTTCATGGCCTGCACAATCTGGAAACTATTCAATCTGTTTCGACATCGTAGCAAGAGCAGCGTGCGCAGGGTTCTCCTCACGTGTGATAGCTGATTATCCGAACGCTTTCGGCCCTGGACTGTTTGAAGACTTAGATAGCGCAGGTAACCCAGATGGTTTCTGTTCTCCGAACTGGAGAGAGTCACTTGTCTGCGTTCGATCTGACGGGTCTTTGCGCGATCGCAGTGCGTTAGAGCCGCATCTACAGCCTTCAAACAAATTTGTCTATATCGAGCCGTTTCGTTTAGGCAGTAAACTCTTTATGCCAGCGCCACAGGAATATCTTGACGAAACCGACAAGACAACTGACGGTCGAACCTATTGTGTTGATTTAGTGACGAACAATCCTTGCTCTGGAGGAGACCTTGGGGCTGGTGTTCGACAAGACCCTCAGCCATATGGCTATAGTCAGCTGTCAAACCGTAACTGTCTGATTTCTTTAGGCCATTTGGGTGAGTTCTCTACCTTTGATCCAGACACTCTAGCGCCTTGCCCTGCAGGCGATGGGCTGATAGAAGTTTTCCCTTGCGACTGTGGTGACGGTACATTCTTCTGGGGTGAGCTAGCGTTCGGTGCTGATTTCTTAGCTAATTTCGATTCGTTCAGTGTCGATGTGACTGACGCTGCCGGAACGGTGCTTATCGACGATGCAGACCTTCTTGCATCTAACGGTCGTCTCGATTTGTCTGATCTTGATACAAGTTTAACATCGATCTTCATTAAGTATGAGTCTGATATAAGTCCAGCAGTGACTACGGCAAGTCCTATTGAAGGCACATTCTCTATAACGGAGAGAGCTACACTCGTTGATTAATTTATGTGGGAATTATGAATACAAGGGAACAAAAAAACAGAGGTGGGGCAGATTTTGCCGATGGCAGCGTTTGCTGTAGACCTAGGATCGTTTTACTATAGAGGATCACAGTTGCAGTCGGCGTCAGATCTAGCGTCGTTAGCTGGCGCAGAAATGCAGTCGCAAGGAGCTTCTGAAGCTGAGATTCGTGACACGGTCAACGACGTTTTGGAAAGCAACGGCGTTGACTTAGGAACAGTTGATGCTGACATTTTGCTGTTCGCCGACCAAGACGAAGTGCAAGTGTCGTTGAATGACAAAGACGTATCGCTCTACCTTTCATCGTTTTTGTAGACGAAATAGAAATTAGCCGTGATGCGGTTGGCCTAGTGATTTCGTGGCATGACAACTCAGCCGGTTATCGTTGATGATAAAATCTATGTTTTTGATAATAACCTCAAAGTGCATTGTTATGATCCTGTCGAAAAATCTAAATGCTCTGGCTATCCAAAGAAGCGCGACAGTTCGTGGAACCGCACAAGGAACCAAGACCTTGTCGGCAATAGGCCTGGCGTTGATCAAGGGCCAACAACAACCTCTGGTTGGGCTCCCGACGAAGGCTATGAACCACGTGCGCTTGCAGCAGAAGGTCGTATCTATTTGTATTGGCCAACGAAAGAAGGCGTGAGACTTCTATGTTTCGACCCTTCATCTGACGGCCCATGTAGCGGTTTCGGCACGCCTATTGCACATAGTATTCCACGTTTCTGGCCTGCTATTTTTGAGAACCTTGATTCATCGGGTAACCATAATGGTGTTTGTCTCTATCAGACTGATAACACCGTGCCCTGTGTTGACGAGAACGGAACTGTCTTTACTCGAAACGATTTAAATGCATCGTTGCCCTCTCACTGGCATCGTACCTATAACACACCACTTCGCATAGGTAATCGTCTATTTGCTGGCGCTCCTTGGCAGAAAGACAGCAATAGCGCTACCGCTTGGTCTAAAACCTACTGTGTCGATTTGATAACTGGCGCTTCATACGGTGTGCGTTCCGACCCTCAGGCATATGGCTACGATCAGGTTCCTAACCGCGAGTGCGTCATGTCTGTAGGACATATTGGTGCGTTCTCGTCGTTTAGTCCTGAGGATTTACAGCCATGTCGTTCTGGTAGCGGTCTGATTGAAATTTTCCCTTGTTCGTGCGATGGAGAGAATTTCTTTTGGGGTGAGCTCGCCTTTGGCGCTGATTTCTTAGCTAACTTTGATTCTTTTGAAGTGACGATTAAGAATGATGTGGGAGTGGTGCTCGTGCCAGAAACAGACATGCTTGACACAGGGGGGGCGTCTTGATCTGTCATCGTTAGATCCTACGCTAACGTCGGTTCTTGTTGAATATGAATCTGAAGTAGACGCTTCGATCATTTGGACTGAACCTATCGACGGTTCGTTCTCTGTGACCGAACGTGCGACTCTTACGAAGTAACAGCAGGGGCAGAACGCAAGTGTAGCAGCCCTGCGGTAAGGGCTCCTACACCGCATGACGCTATCGCAATAAAATTATTTACCAGCCAGTTATCTAGCTGATAGGAAAAGTCTCCTATCGAAGCGCACATCGCAGTGTGCAAGATGTTTACTTAGACAAGTGGCCAGGGCCAGCGATAGCCGTCGGTGTCGTCAGGTGGTAACCTTCCATGGTCAACTAAGGCCTTAGCTCGCACAACCAGTGCATCTTGCTCAAGCGGCGAAAGTAGCGCGCCGAAATGTTTGTCGACAGCCTCTTTGGTTAGCTTGGAAAGTGCTGCTTGTGTTTGTGGAGGAAAAGGGGCGTCGATAAAATCCCAGATAACAGTGCGAAGTTTAAACTGATGATGAAAGGTCAGCCCATGGTCTATGCCGACAATTTTTTCGCCGTTGAGTAGGCAATGCCCTGATTTGCGGTCGCTATTGTTGGCAACAAAATCAAAGAGACAAATTTTTTGTAGTACTTCGTGATGCTGCTCATGTTCTTTCAACGTGAAATAATGTTCTTGCGGGTCGACATGAAGAAATTTTTGCAGCGAACCTACACCGAGCGGCCCGTCGTATTCGATTGTTTCTGGAACAATATCCCATCCTAAGAAGCGTGAAAGTTCATAGGCAGCTATCTCTCGTTTGTAGAGTCCTGGAGGGAAATCAGAAAGTGGTTTCTCTCCTTTCAAAGGTTTATAGACTCCAAGCGTTTGCTCTGTGTTTTCATCAGCCTCGCTAGCAGTATTGAAGGCAACAAGAAGTGTTGCGTTCGAGCTGTGCGGCAGACGTCCAAGAACCTCAGCAGATGTTGAACCTATAGCTTCAGAAAGTAACACTCAGTTAGGATAGCTTCTAGAGCGTCTAGTTCAAGCGTGGGCAAATATGGTCATTGCCTTTAGGTAGGCCGCATAGTTTGCAAGGTGGTCGGCTAGCAGCAAGCAAAATTTCAGTTGTCTTAACAAAATTTCGAGCTTGTTGCGCTGAAAGGTGCACTTTGAAAGATTCAGCTTCGGTTTCGTCGTTCTCGTCGGCCACATACGGGTCAACGATCAGAACAACTTGGTTAGTAGGCGCATGAACGCCTATCCCTAATTGGCCAACAGCCCACAAAGGTTCAATAGGTTCAACAGGCGATGTCATGGCGTCTTCAACCTCCCCTGGGGGAAAGTCTTGCAAAACTTTTTTAAACATCTGGGCGATAGCAACGATCTGTTGCTTTTCTGCTTTTAATGTGATGTTGCCGCTGTAATCGCCCAGTTGTAGATAGAAAACCCGTTTTCCTGGTTTGCCGATCGCACCTGTTGCCAAATGTGTTTGTTCTCGAAACTCTTGCATTAAAACATCGCGCTTTCGTTAGCAGAACTGTTGACGAAACAGACAGTTGGCTTCATCTGGGTGTAGCTGATAGCTGAAATAGAACACGGGTCTATGCGGATACGTTGAAACAAATCAAGGTGCGTGCCTAATGCATCGGCAACGGCTGCTTTTATGGGGTCGGCGTGGGCTACAAGAACAATAGTTTCCCCTTGATTTTGTCGAACAAGACGGTGAATTGTTTGCACAAAACGTGTTTGCATTTGTTGTATAGACTCGCCATCTGGAAACATAAAACTGCTCGGATAATTTTGAAGTTGCGGCCAAGTTCGGTGTTTATAAAGTTCAGCTAGTTCTGCGCCTGTCCATGAGCCATAGTCTGTCTCTAACAGCCCTGGTTCCTCGGTGATCGCACTACCAAGCTGTGTCTGTAACGCCTCAGCTGTTTCTATAGTTCGTTCCATCGGTGATGCGTAGATTGCTGAAACTTTTTGTGTGAAATGGCTGATTCTCTTGGCTGTTTGCTTCGCCTGCTCTTTACCTTTTTTGCTTAGGGATAAACCTGGTGCTCGCCCAGGAAGAATTTTGCCTGTTGTTGGTGTATGGCCATGGCGTACAAGCAAAACGTTAGTAAAATTTTCATCTGACATCGGGTCCCTCGCAATGCTAGAAGGTTGAGATTTCATGTTATAGGAGATCTTTACCAATTATTCTTTGCTCTGGGGTTGGTTGATAATCATTAGCGTGGCAGACTCAATACCTGGTAAACTAATTTAGTGCCTCCTTAGCTCAGTCGGTAGAGCGCATCCATGGTAAGGATGAGGTCGACAGTTCAATTCTGTCAGGAGGCTCTTACATCCAAGGTGACGTAGCTCAGCTGGTAAGAGCGCTCGACTCATAATCGGGAGGTCGTGGGTTCGAGTCCCACCGTCACTACCTGTAATACCTGTTCAGAGGGCTAATTTTCAGCCTTCCCAAAGATAGCTCATCGGGACAACCCAGATTTTTTCTTCTATTTGTCTAGGATGCTCAGCTGTCGAAAGTATGATACCACAATGAAATTTTTCTTGTAGCTTAGATTTTAAATGCCTAAGCCCTTTGGCATCTTTATCTGAAACATTCTTACCCGCTTTAACTTCTACCGCTGCCACTGACCCTTCAGATGTCTCAATGACAAGATCCACTTCTATTTGATCTTTCGTTCTGAAATGGAAGAGTTGTGCCTGAGCCTCACATGTCTGGAGATGTGTCAAGAACTCGGCTATAACAAATGTTTCTGTCAAGTGGCCCAACTTGTCGTAGGTGATCAAAGAATCTTCTGAAAGATTTAGCAACGTGCAAACCAACGATGTGTCGACTATATGTATTTTTTTGTTGTCTAGCTCTCTTTTGGTGACGTTGCTTCGCCATCCTTTCAACGTTGCCACAAAACATAGTTTCTGAAGCGTTTCTAAGTAGAGGTCCACGGTCGGGACGGAAATGTTTGTTCTGTCTGCCAACATTTTCTTTGTTGGTTGATCGCCTGTGAAGCTTGCAACAACTTTAAGAAACGATTTGAAAAGTTCAGGGCGAGGTGTTTTGTCTGAGAGTAAGGCGGCGTCCCTTTGGACAGCATGTTCGATGTAGGCGTGAATTCTCTGATCCCGAGCCTGAGCAGAAAGGTTGACAAAAGCAGGAAATTTACCCTTGTCGATTCTTTTAATAAGGTCCTTTTTGCCCTCCTGATATGAAGGAAAAGAAGATGTCGAAAGAGCTGTAAATAAAGTATCTACGATGTTGTAGTTTGAATTGTTTTCAAGTTCTGCTTGACTGAGGCCGTATAGTTTGGTTCTTGCAGTCCGCCCTGATAGTGGATAGCTTAACGTGTGTACGTTGGCTTCGGCAGAACCTGCGATCATGTACTGTCCAGGTTTGTTAGTAAGGTCTCGGTCGATTGCTCTTTTAACAGCCCATAGTATCTCTGGAAGTTCCTGCCATTCGTCGATCAAGACGGGTTTCTCAAGACGTGCAAGTATAAGATCTGGATCTGAGGCAGCTGCTTCTTTCTGCGATGGAATCGAAAGGTCTAAGACTGATTTCGCCAAACTGCTCAAGATAGTAGTTTTGCCAATAGAACGCGGCCCTACGAGCATGACGCTAGCATGCGAGGGTAGTAGCTCGTCTGTTAGTTTATGGCCGATAGCTCTTTCGTATAGCATCTTTACACTATAACAAATTAAAATAGTTTGTGTTTTGACGCTAAAATAGTTTGTGTTTTGACGCTAAAATAGTTTGTGTTTTGACGCTAAAATAGT
>JAHDDW010000006.1:153651-167270 GCA_020629155.1 Acidimicrobiales bacterium
TTGTGTTTTGACGCATAATTTGCTTTTCTCTTTGTTCGGTTCGTTCCGCATTCCTGGGTAAATGCTGCGAAATTTAAATATAGAAACAGCTAAATAAGCAGGTCATGTGTAGAGCCTGCTGAAGCATAAATATCGAAACTGCAATCAGCATGTAAGAGCGGCCGACTCATAATCGGCAGGTCATGGGCTTGGCCCCACCACACATCACCGTCACTCATCTAGGTTATATCTATTTTGCTTTCTGTTGAAAGAATTGAGTAGAGAATCGCTAAAAGTTGCGTGGAATGTGCCGAGCACAGCAGAAATACTGGGATACATAATTAGTCGGCATCCCCCTAATTAGCATCAGTTTGTATTTGTGTTTCTTTACTCATTCCTAGGCAGAGCCAAGCAACACAGGCGGCCCCAGTGAACGCCACGGTGAAGAAGAAATTGCTTTGCGTATAGTAAGAAACAATGCTGAGCACTAGAAATAGGAATGATTTGGAAATGCTGCCAATAATTTCCATGCTGACAATATAGTTCAAACCGCTTGCGTGTATGCGCGTAATAAAGACTTGTCCAGGCGTTCGATTGGTAATCTAAGGCTAGGTCGTAAAGAGCAGACACAATAGTGATAGTTATCGGGTTGCTGCTTGCTGCCATGCGTCCGATATGAACCAGAGAAGAAGCCCCTGTCCCTTCAGCAAGTACGCTAAAGGATTTGCCATTGTCTCCTCGTCGCCCCACTAGCTGGAGAACTACGACCCCAAACGCTGTTGCTATTGCAGTGATCAAACCGATACTGCGAAAATTGGGTATGAAAACAGCCAAATAGATAGGCCAGACGTAGACACCCACTGACGCGTGAATATTGAAGCCGAAGTTGCCAGCCAAGTCACGAAGGGGAGCGTTACGCAGCGATAATTCCACCTTTTGAGTTGGGATGTCATCAACCTTATTTCTAATCGGCCAAATAGGAAGGACCGCAGCTGCTGAAACGACCGCTGCTAGCGCTGCGAGCCACGTTGCGCCGAAAGTGGCAGCAACTAGACCTCCAATAAATGGAGTAGCGACAGCAGCGGCTCTACTTGCATTGGCCATTGTTGCAAGATCTCTACTCTTCCTCGATATATCCATTTGTGTAGCGATATGAAGATGGGTAGCGCTCCACAGTAAAGAGTTCTGGAAGGCCATGAACACAGGCATTACATACAGCAGATCAGGCGCGATATCTGTGACGTAGAAGCTAAGCATCATAGAGAAAATAAAGCCAAGAATGTAGCCCCATGCCAGCGCTAAACCTGAACCGTATTTGTGTAAAATCGCGAAGCTAGCGATGTCAGTAACGATCTTGCTTGAAGAGTAAGCGAAATAGAAAAGACAAACCTGATGAAGTTCAAGTCCTTTGTCCAGAAGTAAAAGCGGTATAAATATAGCGATTAGGCCTGATCCAGCTGAGGCTATCATTTTGGCTTGTGTAATCCGCAGCAAATTTGAATGCACCATTGCCTGCATCCTAATGCATCATCTAGTGCATTATTAGTCAGGCGTTGGCTTAGCTAGCCAGATATATTGAGGTGTGGATAGTGCTGTAGGAAGGATTCTGATGACAGGAGTGTATGGCGGCCCAATTTCAGAACTGATGCTTGACTATTTGCTCGAAAAACGTGTCCCTGGAGAAGAAGGTAGACAAATTTTTGTCAAGTTCTACACAAACGAGGATGACTAGGTTTTAGTGACTGGCGTGGGCTTTCGATTGTAACTGCAGCCTTAATGTGAGAGACCACGGTGCTTCATCAGCACCGTGGTCTCTTGCATAGTTTCTAATTTTAGTCTAGCTAGGCTTAGCCTTGGCCGCCTGAGGTATCACGAACTGATGTTTTGCCTTGTGCGATCCATGGCATCATAGCTCGTAGCTCTTTCCCAACTTTTTCGATTGGGTGTGCGTGGCCTTCAGCTTCGAGCTTGTGGAAGTTTTCTCGACCGCTTTGTGATTCAGCTACCCACTCTTTAGCAAAGTCGCCTTCTTGAATCTCGGTGAGGATCTTTTTCATCTCTTTTTTGGTTTCAGCGTTTACGACGCGAGGGCCTCGTGTCACGTCACCATATTCAGCGGTGTCGCTTATTGAGTAACGCATGCCAGCGATACCTTCTTCGTACATAAGGTCGACGATAAGTTTTAGTTCGTGAAGGCACTCGAAATAGGCAACTTCTGGTTGATAACCTGCTTCGATCAAGGTTTCAAAACCTGTTTGTACAAGTGCGGCGGTGCCACCACAAAGCACGGCTTGCTCACCGAAAAGGTCTGTTTCTGTTTCTTCCGTGAAAGTTGTTTCGATAACGCCGCCACGTGAGCAGCCAATTGCATCGGCGTACGCCAAAGTCACTGCTTTAGCAGAACCAGTTGCGTCTTGCTCAACCGCCATTAGTCCCGGCACACCTCCACCTTCAGCAAAGGTACGTCGCACAAGATGGCCTGGACCTTTCGGGGCAACCATACACACGTCGATGTCTGCAGCTGGTTTGATTAGGTCAAAGCGAATGTTGAAACCATGCGCAAAGAAAAGCGCGTCGCCAGCTTGAAGGTTGGGTGCAACATGTTCTTCATAGATCGCTGCCATTTCGGTGTCTGGCATAAGCATCATAACAACCTGCGCCGCTGCGGTTGCTTCGCTAATTGAAAATACTTCAAGACCAGCTTCTTGGGCCTTAGCGACTGATGACGATCCATCTCGCAACCCGACGATAACGTCGGCGCCAGAGTCTTTAAGATTTAACGCATGAGCATGGCCTTGCGAGCCATAGCCTAGAATTGCGATCTTTCTGCCTGCAATAGCTGACTTGTCAACATCAGCTTCATAATAAATTGTTGCCATTATTGTTTCTCCTTAGTGAGTTCGTTTGGGCGTCTTCTATGATTGTAGACGCCCTTTGTTTTTCCGCTGCGCTCGGCACGTTGCCACGCAGTCCTATCTTTCGCTTTCAAGATAGTTGACCTTCTAGATACTGTTAGTCGGCTCGGTGCCGTCTGATGCTGCGCCCTATTTTAGGTAAGGCTATGCGTCCTGAACGTTGCAGATACGTCACGTCATACTTTTGAAGTTCAACTTCGAAAGCGTTAATACGTGAAGGTTTATCTTCAATGCTGATTGTCATTTGGTTATCTGCGGCAGAGAGGACTTTACCGTAGCTCTTGTCGACAAGTTCGCTAAGCTCGTCACGTTTTTTTTCTGGCGCTTCAATCGTTGCTAAAAGCAGCTCTCGTTCGATAGCTTCATCGACATCGAGTTCAGTGATTTCAACCACGTTAATCAGCTTAAATAGTTGATTAATGATCTGTTCTAACGGCGAAGATTCAACATCGACGACGATTGTGATGCGACTGAGTCGTTCATCTCGTGTTGGCGCAACAGTCAGCGAAATAATGTTGAAGCTACGGCGAGCGAAGAGGTCGGCGACTCTGGCGAGGACACCTGTTTTATTTTCGACCAAAACTGCGATGGTCGATACTTCAGCGGGGTTAGTTGTTTGCGTCATGAAAGTTTCTCACTTTGCGAAGGGTGGACAAGTATTTCGTCGTTGGATTTTCCAACTGGGACCATTGGATACAGTTTTTCAGAACTTACACAGCGGAACTCTATAACAACAGGGCGGTCGTTAATCTGGTTCGCTTTCTCAATTGTGGCTTGCACGTCTTTTTCTTCTTCAACTCGAAACGCTGCACAACCCATAGCTTCTGACCATTTCACATAGTCGGGAAGATCATAGCCTAACGAAACTTCCGAATATCGTTCTTCATAGAAAAGCTCTTGCCACTGTCGCACCATACCAAGATAAGCGTTATTGATAAGCGCTACTTTGATAGGGATTTTCTCGACTGCTGCAGTTATGAGTTCTTGCGCTGTCATCTGGAAACAACCGTCACCATCGACTGCCCAGACGGTACGATCAGGCATGGCAGCTTTCGCACCGATAGCAGCTGGGATAGAGAACCCCATAGTGCCAAGGCCGCCAGAGTTAATCCAAGTGTACGGGTGATCAAATTTCCAGAACTGGCTCGTCCACATTTGATGTAACCCAACGCCAGAGGTAACAATTGTGTCAGCTGGGCTGCTATCGCGGAGCTGTTCGATGACAGATTGCGGTTTTAAGTATTCACCAGGTTCAGATTTTTCGTAGACAAGAGGAAATTCATGTTGCCATTCTTTCACCTGATCGCGCCAGGCGCTTGTGTCTTTAAACGCTGAAGCGCCGCCGAGTTTCTCGACCATAGCGAGTATCTGCTCCATCGCAATCTTGCAGTCAGCGACAAGTGAAACATCTGGGTTGCGAATCTTGCCGTGCTCCGCAGGGTCGATGTCGACATGGATTATTTTAGAATCTGGTGCGAAACTGCTTACCTTGCCTGTGACTCGATCGTCGAAACGGCTGCCCATTGCTATCAACAAGTCGCTTTTTTGGATTGCAGTCACTGCGGTATAGTTACCGTGCATGCCTGGCATGCCAAGACAAAGTTCGTGGCTGTCAGGGAAAGCACCTCTAGCCATTAATGTTGTGACCACAGGAATGTTACCCATTTCGGCTAGCTTCAAAAGCGCTTGCGCACCGCGAGCTTTAAGAACTCCACCACCAACATAGAGCACAGGTCGCTGTGCTTCTGTCATCATTTGGACAGCCTCGGCAAGTGGTTCTGGTGCAGGCTCAAGCGTCGGGTTATAACCAGGCAGGCTTACATCGGCGGGGTAGTACCAGTCGAAGTAGGCGTCAGGGTTGTTTGCTGCAACAATATTTTTAGGAATATCGACAAGAACAGGGCCAGGGCGACCTGTCGAAGCGATATGAAAAGCTTCTTTGATCACTCGTGGAATATCTTCAGCCTTGGTGACAAGAAAGTTATGTTTTGTGATCGATCGAGTAATGCCGGTGGTATCGCATTCTTGGAAGGCGTCGGTGCCAATTGCAGATAACGCAACTTGTCCAGTGATGCAAACCATCGGGATCGAATCGAGATATGCGTCAGCTAGAGCGGTCACAACGTTTGTTGCTGCTGGACCGCTGGTGACCATGCAAACGCCAGGTTTGCCTGTCGCGTGGGCGTAACCTTCGGCCATGTGGCCTGCGCCTTGTTCATGACGGACGAGCACGTGGCGAATCTTTGAGTCGATAATTGGGTCATAGACAGGCAAAATAGCGCCACCTGGGTAGCCGAAGATAACTTCGACCCCTTCAGCCTCTAAGCTTTTAATAACCGCTTGGGCTCCGTTTATTCTGTTCGGCTCGGACATTTTCAACATCTTTCTTAACTGCTTCGGGCGGCTCTAAAAACAACAAAACCTCCCAGAATTTTTAGGGAGGTTAGCGCACGCGTCTTAACGGTAGCATGCGCTACGCAAGGACGACGATGAGATTAGAGTTTGTTATAATCACGGTTTAATTAAAGCAGCAAGACTCGCCGATTACAACGAGAGTGCATAAAAATAAGCAATCTTTGTACTAGCTATGAACCTAACGGCTGTCCAAGCCATCGTTGATCTCTCATGAGTTGACTGTCACACCTGTGGTTTAATCTAGTTTCTGTGATGTTTCTAAATCGTTCCTGTCCAGCATGTAAAACCGTAAGCAGAGGTGTATGCAGGAAATGTCTTACTACGTTCAAACGGCTCAACTCGGTTAGGGTGCTAAAAATGGTACCTGTCGTCTCATCTTTCCTTTATGGCCCAGGAGTGCAAGAAGCTTTGTTATCAGCGAAAAATAGTGGTCGTCGTGATGTGCTGCGACAGATGGCTAATGAGATGGCTCCAGCTGTGGCTAGGGTCTGCCAGCACACAAATTTTGATGTTGTGACGTGGGTTCCATCAAGTCGGGTGCGTCGCCGGCAACGTGGCTATGACCAAGGCGAGGTGATTGCAAAGAAAGTTGGCCGCTGTTTAGGTATCAAAGCAAGGCGGCTGCTTGTGCGCACTGCGCAAGGAGATAGCTGTCAACTGGGTCAAACACGTTTGCAGCGGTTGGAAGGTCCAGAGCTTATAGCCCCAACCAAGGTGCCTTCATGTATCCTCGTAGTTGATGATGTGGTGACAACAGGAGCTTCGCTAGATGCAGCAAGTCGAGCGCTAAAAGAAAGAGGGGCATCGCAGCTGGTCGCAGCAACAATAGCCTCTGTGGAAACGCAAGAACATCTCAACCTAAACGAATAGTGCAATAACGTAATGATGATAGCGTCATTGGGGCAGATGGAATAAAGAGGCGAATAGAAAGGTTTCTGAATTATGGAAATAGCTATCTCTGAGGCTGCAAAAAACAAAGTGGTCGCCAAAGGCGGAAATGTTGTTATAGATTTTATCCCGCCAGTTGGTTGTGGGAAAGTTTCTGAGGTTAGCGTTAGCACTAACATTGCAGGTCGTACTACCTCTAGCTACCGCAAGGTCCGTCAAGATGACGTTACGTTCTTACTTGATCCAGATCTCTATAAATACATTTCACAAGTTGGGCTTTCACTGCGAAAAGGCTTACTCGGTTCTAAAATTGTTGTTAACGTCGACGCCGTCTACGACAGCAGCTGTGGTATCTAGCCTGTATGTCCTGAAACTTTTCACGACGATGAAGTGCTAAGGTTTCGTAGAAAAGCAAAGGGGAGAGCATGAAAGTTTTAGTTAGTGGACGTCGTACAACAATTTCTGATGCATTAAAAAAACAAGCTGAAGAAAAAATAGGTGCACTCGATAAGTTCTTATCTGGTCTTGAAACGGCAGAAGTGCACTTCTGGGAAGAAAAGGTTGCAAATAAAAACGACCGCGAAGTGTGTGAAGTGACGTTGCAGGGCCATGGCCATCATGTTCGTAGTAAAGTATCTGCTCCAGATGGGTTTACTGCCATTGACCTTGCCGTCGATAAGTTAGAACGTCAACTGCGTAAGCTAAAAACCAAACTGCAAAAACGCTCGCGAATGAAAGGTGCAGAACCAATAGCGGTACCCCAAGACCTGTTGGCTGACCCCGTACCAGACTATCCAATAGTGAAAAATAAGAAGTTTGTTCTTACTTCGATGGAGCCTGCGCAAGCTGCGTTGCAGATGGATCTTTTAAATCACAGTTTTTATGTATTCAAAAATGCTGAGACAGATTTGACTTCTGTGTTGTATCGACGAGAAGATGGAGAGATCGGTCTTATCGAAGCACAATAATTGGTATGCAGACAGCTGTTGCTTTGCCGCAATTACTGGCTAGCGAAACGTTTGAATAAAGCCTTTATCGCTAAGTATGCTATGAGAAGCAGTGATGCAGCAGCTGTTAACCATTTAGCTGACGTGAAAAGAGAAGCTGCCTGTGCAACTGCAGCTGACAAATCAGGGTAGCGTAACGCTAGCGTGGCCAGTGAAGCGTTTTCTAGAAAATCGAGAATAAGTGTAGAAAAAGGAATCATCACAATGTATGGCGAGAGAAGTTTCTCTCCATACACCTTTTGGGCTAGATATCCTATGAGTAGCGATAAGAACAAAGCAGTCAAAACTGGATAGATAACATCTAGAGTCGCCAACACCCAAACAAAAAGACTTCTGCCTTCAGAACCATATGCGGCTAAAGACTCATCGACAAAGTCGAAAGAGTAGGAAAATTTGTAATCTAACGACCCGTACTCGCCCGATTTTTTAAGCAACGAGGCTTCTGCTTTCGGTAAAATAAAACCTACTAATGCAACAATAGGTGCAAGAAGAATAAGTATGTTCTTTAACTTTGCTTGTCTATATATAGCTTTGGCAAGTGTGTGCATTACTCAACTCTCATGTAGGTAGATCATTCTACAAAGAAAAGTCGAAAGATGTATTTCTAGAAACGCTATCGGTCTCATGTGGTCGTTATAACACAAATAATTTTCGGTGTCGCCTAGGAGAGAGCCTGCGAGCAGTATTCTGGCGCTATGCTCATGGCCATGTTCCGAATGTCGTAATGACTGGCGAAAACTTGCTGCCAAAGATGTGTACCATCGGAAAGAGATCGCGATGACAGAAAGATCCACTGAGGAAGTTAAATCTTGTTGTGTAACCGCATACGAGTCTGACGTAGCGGCTATGTTGCTTGGAGAAAGTTATCACCCAGGTGGGTTAGACCTGACGCTCCAGCTGGCCAAAGATGCGGGTGTAACAGCTGGAACGAAAGTGATAGATATTGCTAGCGGCACTGGTGCTTCAGCGTTCCTGCTCGCTCGTGAACTGTCCGCACGTGGGCACGGCATCGACTTAGGGGCGCAAAACGTAGAAAAAGCAACAGCGAAAGCGGCAGAACAAGGGTTAGAAGAAATGGTGCGGTTCAGCGTTGGCGATGCCGAAAAAATCCGTTTCGCTGACGAGTCAACCGATGTTGTATTCTGCGAATGTGCTTTCTCCACGTTCACAAGTAAAGAACAAGCAGCAAGTGAGATGTTTCGTATCTGCAAACCAGGCGGTGTTGTAGCCTTTTCAGATGTTGTTCTAGAGGGCACTAACGTTGGGGAAGAGCTGCTAAGTCTTGCTGGTTGGATAGCCTGTATCGCCGATGCAAAACCTGTCGAAACCTATGTCGACTACCTCGAAAAAGCAGGTTTCGCGTTACAAGAAACGCAACGTCATGACGATGCCATTGTGAAAATGGTAGACCTTATCGAAGCACGAATTCAAGCGTTCTCTATGATTAAACAACTTCCCGATTCTTTCGATAAGAAACAAGCCGAAACGTTACTAGAACAAGCGCGACAAGCGATAAAGGATGACGTTTTGGGATATGTCACAATTATCGCAGGTAAATAGCTAGCAGCTGGCAGTTCTCATGCCATATAGATCTTTAGGTAAAAATCCTAAAAAATAGTTAATGATATCTCTTTGTAGGTCGAAGAGGAAAGTGGCTCAGTTTCCAACTGGGTCATCATTACCTACGTGAGGGACTGTAATGAAACAAATTAAATTGAAACTATTGCCAATTCTGGTTGCATTTTTTGCTTGTTTGCTTTCGGTAAACATTGCATATGCCCAAGATTATCCAGTCGTAACTGGAGATCTGGAAGTGCCAGACCTTAGCGGACCTATTGAACCAGGTTCGTCGATCACTATCTCTGGCGGAGGTTTTTCTCCAGGCGCTGACGTGACGGTTGTTATTCGTTCTGAACCTTTAGAGCTTGGAACAACAACTGCAGACGCGACAGGGTTTATGTCGATCGAAGTAACGTTGCCAGAAGATTTCCCAGCTGGTGATCATACGTTAAGCGCTACAGGTTTTTCTCCTGATGGTACGCTTGTGCTTTCTTTGCCTGTCGAAGTAGCTGGCGGAGATGACCTAGGCGAAGCCCCAGATGCGTTAGCGTTCACAGGGTCTTCGCTCGTGCAAGCATTGCTTGCAGCAGGTGCGATCGCAGCCGGCGGCTTGTTCTTGGTGAGACTTTCTCGCCGCACAAGCACTGTATAGCAACCTGACATGAAAAACACCGCTCAAAGCCTAACTATAGGTTTTGTTACCGTAGCGGCGGGTACAGTAGCATTTCATATAGCAGCAGCTCGCTTCCTAGGGCCGAAAGAATACGGATCCCTAGGAGCGATGCTGACTATACTTCTTATTCTGTCAGTGCCAGCAGGCGCTGTACAAGTAGCATTAACAGCAGAAGTTTCACGAATCGCCGACAAAGGCAATCGTATTCTGTGGTTACCGTTACTGCTTAAATTTTCAGCTATCGGGACGGCCTGTGCAACTTGTTTGGTGCTCGTTTCTCCTTTGCTGTCGAGCTATATCGGCGCAGCAGGAGTAACACCGTTCATTATGCTGGCGCTGTTCGCGATTCCAGCCATGGGCACGATTGTGACTCGGTCGGTGCTGCTCGGTCGTCGACAATACAGACGGCTAGCTGCCGTCCTTATCGCAACGTCAGCGTTACGGCTTGCTATCGGCATAGCAGCTATTGCACTTGTGCCTAGCGCACAGATGGCAATGGTTTCACTTGTTGTCAGCGAAGTTGTGCTGTTCGTTGCTCTCTATCGAGCATGCATCACAGACGACGACAGACTGCCGTGGGAGCTTACACTTACCAACAGTGAGCTTTGGGGGGCAGTCTTAGCGTTTACCGCTTTTTGGCTGCTCGTCGGCGCTGATGCGCTTATAGCAAAGCGACAGTTCAGCGCTGAAGTGGCTGGCACGTTTGCAGCAACAGCGCTTGTCGCAAGAACGGTTCTATACATCCCACAAGCGATCACATCGGCAGCTCTACCAGATCTAACACAGATCGGCGATAAAGGAGTTGCCGCGCTTCGTAAAGTTGTTGAAACCTCCTTGTTTTTCGGACTTTTTGCTGCGGTAGCTATCAGCGTTGGAGCGCCGAAAGTTATTGCTGTCATCTTGGGGGAGGGGTATCGCATTTCTGTTCCTACTTTGACGTTGCTTTCAATTAGCGCTGTGCTTGCAGGTTTGTTGAATGCGTTGATTACCTATCGTTTAGCACAAGGGTCAGTTGTGCGGTCTAATGCTGCGTGGCTAGGATTTTTTGCGTTGCTAGTTGTTGGCCATCTTGTTTCTCAGCCGACGCAATTAGCGTTGGTGACACTTATTGGTGTGCTCGGTTCATGCTTCTTTATCTTCAGCGGGTTAGGAAAACAGCAGTTCATTGGTCACGCTATGTTGACAGAACCTAGTGTTGATATTTCACTTATCATGCCTGTCTATAACGAAGGAATAAAAAGCTTAGAGACAGTACTCGCTGCCGATGCGATGCTGGCCGAGACGCTACGCTCGTATGAGATTATCGTCGTTGATGACTGCTCAACTTCTGGTGTTTGGACGTCAAAGAACGTGAACCTAGATGTGATCTTACCTGAAACAGTTACGCCACTTCGGTTGGAGCGTAACGGCGGCAAGGGCACAGCTCTGCGTGAAGGTTTTTCGCAGGCCAAGGGTGAGTATGTTTCGTTTCTTGACGGTGATGGTGATATCGAAGTAGCTACGTTGGCCGAAATGCTAGAAGAGATGAGCCACTATCAATGCGATGGTATTATTGGGTCTAAAGCACATCCTCATTCTTTCACTAAGCGATCTTTTTCGCGCAGCATACTATCTTCGGTGAGCACTCGTCTTATCTCGTTCCTGTTTAGCGTTAACGTTTCTGACACACAAGTAGGCGTCAAAGTATTTCGTCGAAACGTCGTCGAAGCTGCTATGGCAAGTACACAAGAAACAGGTTTTATGTTTGATCTGGAATTTCTTGCGTTAGCGACAGCTCGTGGCCATGGCCATTTTATCGAACATCCAGTTCATATTGAAGATCATGAAGCAAGCAGCGTGTCATTGCGTTCATCGGCGGTAGCGCTCGGCAACGTCGCCGCGTTAGCATGGCGCTGGCACAGTTCTTCTGCTTATGAGAGGAGAGGAGCCTATGCGAATTCTGGTGTGTAATTGGCGTGACATAACGCACCCAGCACATGGCGGCGCCGAGGTGTATACCCATGAGGTGCTTACACGATGGGCCCAATGGGGTCATGAAATAACACTATTTTGTGCTGCTTCGACTGGGCGGCCAGCTAACGAGACGATCGACGGGATCGACCATGTTCGCGCTGGCTCAAAATATAGCGTCTATAGTCAGGCTCGCCAATGGTGGCGCAAACAAGGCCAACATGTTGGCTTCGACATTGTGATAGATCAGGTAAACACAAGACCGTTTGCGTGCCATAAATGGGTCACAGGGGTGCCTGTTGTCGCCTTAGTGCATCAGGTTGCTCGTGAAGTGTGGTTTAAAGAAGTTATGCTTCCGATTGCTGTCGCTGGTCGGTTTATGATGGAGCCGTATTGGCTGCGATCGTTGCGGTATGTGCCTGCGATGACGGTGTCTGAATCGAGTCGCCAATCATTGCTAGACGCTGGTTTGCAGAAGGTCGTTATCGTGCCTGAAGGTATCGAGAATGAGTCAAAGGTACTAATAAAAAAGTATGAACGGCCGACAGCAGTTTTTGTGGGGCGACTTGCAGCAAATAAAAGACCAGACCATGCTGTTGCTGCTGTTGGTCTTGCGAGGCAACAAGGTATTGACTTGCGGATAAAACTTGTCGGTGAAGGCGACTTGAAAGAAGAGCTCGCTGATAGGGGTAGCCACGTCGAGGCGTTAGGTTTTGTTTCGGCGCAGAAACGTGACGATGTTGTTTCGCGTGCGCATGTGCAGCTTGTGACCTCTGTCCGTGAAGGCTGGGGTCTTGTCGTTGACGAGGCTGCCCGTTTGGGCACAAAAAGTATCGGTTACGACGTGCCAGGCTTACGAGATTCCGTTCCAGCTTCTGGAGGGATTCTTGTTGAACCGCGCCCGGAAGCTGTCGCGCAAGCCCTCGTCACAAACATGACGTCGTTGACGAATAAATCGACAGCACAAGGTTGGCAAGGCGGTGCGGTCTCTTGGGACACTGTCGCTGAAAAAACTTTTACAACAATGAAAAAAATTTCGCACTACAAAGGGGATGTTTAGCAATTATGCGTCCCACGGTATTTCCGCTCCGCTTGGGGCGTTTGTACGCAGCTTTTGATGGTTTCTTGTGTAAGCGATCCAGCAGAAAAGCAATAAACAGACATGATATTTTAAGAAAGAAAGAAGACTAATGCAACCAGATCTAACACTTGTTATCCCAACAAAAGATTCGCAGCGAACAATTTTACGCTGCCTCAAAAGTATCAGCGAACAGCGTGACTGTAACGTCGAAGCTATCGTGGTCGACAATTTTTCGCAAGACCGAACGGCAGAGCTTGCCGCTTCGGTCACCGATCAAATATTTCTTGCAGGCCCTGAACGTTCAACGCAACGAAACATTGGGTTAGCAAAAGCAAACGGCCGCAATATCGGCTTTATAGATAGCGACATGATTTTGACTCCCCATGTGTGCCGTCAGGCGGTTGAGCAGCTTGAGCAGCTAGGCAAAGGTGGGGTTATTATCCCAGAGCTATCGATTGGAGAGGGGTATCTAGCAGATTGTCGTGCGTTAGAAAAACGCATGTATCTCGGCAATCGAGATGTTGAAGCTGCCCGTGTTTTCCCGACAAAGCTTGTGCGTAGCATTGGTGGCTATGACGAGTCGCTTATCGCTGGTGAAGACTGGGATCTAGCCGATCGCATCGAAGCAAAAGGCTTGAAGATAGGGCGCACACAAGCGGTAATTCACCACGATGATGGACACGTTTCGCTGAAAGGTATGTTTAGTAAAAAGCGTTACTATGGGCGCAGTTTTGCTGATTATCTAGAGAATCGTGAACCAGGACGTGGACGTAGCCTAGCAAGACCTGCATTGCTGAAACAGTCTGGCTTGATGCTACGCAATCCTCGTCTTGCCGCTGGGTTGGTACTTCTTAAATCCATCGAAGCGTCAGGTCTATATTATGGCATCCGTGAAGGTCGCAAAGAAATGGCACGCAGCTAGTTATTTGCTAGTCACTAGGCTAGATGGTTTATTCCAACTTGATCCCGTCGTCCCCACTTGATCCCGTCGTCCCCACTTGGTCCCGTCATCCCCAACTAGGTCTCGTCATCCCCACTCGGTCTCGTCATCCCCAACTTGATTGGGGATCTCTCCTTGGTTAGATTCCCAGTCGTAGCTGGGAATGACGTGGTGGTGGCTGGGAATGACGTGGTGGTGGCTGGGAATGACG
>JAHDDW010000034.1 GCA_020629155.1 Acidimicrobiales bacterium
AGTCCAAAGTCGTGCACAGTTCATTAATTCGAACTTGATTACGTCACAATGCCCTACAAGCTGTGCAACTCGTTAACCAATTCACATTCTGTACAGACCAAAGGTGTGCTTCCAGCATAGCAGCACAACTTATTCAGCATGGCCAGCTATGCCGATCAGTTTTCTGTATTGCGGATGTTACGCATCCGCCACTTTTCAATTGACGCCAAGGATTTTTAACTATAGCTAGCTCTTGCCAAAATTCCTTGAATCAGCGCCACTTGAAGGAGATTACTCGGAAAACTCTCAATGTTAAAAGAACAAAGCTATCAAGCACTACTTATTGTTCGATATTAATTTGTCCATTTCAATCGTCCGATCGCAAATAGTTATATTCTTTCAGTCGATGTAGTTCTTTGCTTTAAACAAGCATGTGTTCATAAGCTATATAGGGTGCGCTATCACGCGCGAACCTTGTATCGCCTGGTAAAAGGAGAGCAACAAATATGCAGTAAGCGTTAGAAATTGACACCATGGAAGATCACATGCACGTCAGTTATTCGACCAGCACTTCAAAGACGCGAGCAACAGCCTCAGCACCAGGGTCGGTATTACCTATGAGCTGATCTGCACTGACATATGATGCACGGCCTGCATTAGCCTTGGTAATATTTTTAGTTTGATCTGCACCTTTGCGAGCCGCAGTGGCTGCATCACTTAGACTTGTTTTTAAAGCATTCAGCGCAGGTTCTAACGCGTCGACCATGGTGCAGTCTCCCACATTTGCACCACTGACTTTCTTCATCTTTATAAGCCCTTCACGAAGCGCTACTTTGAAATCGTGGCCCTTTGAAGCAGAATCACCAGCCCCTGAGAAAAAGATAGCGAGCAAAACTCCAGATGAACCACCCATGGATTGATTGAGCTCCTGAGCAAGAGCCAGAAAAAGTTGTGCGGAATCCCCCAAAGGCATGTTTTCCAAATTTGAAAGCAGTGCCCGCGCAGCAACCGCTAAGGTGGATCCGGTGTCACCATCTCCAGTTTTTGCATCAAGTGCGTTTAATTCAGATTCAGCAGCAATAAGAGTATCGCAACACCGCTTTATGAGCCCTTCAACACTTGGGTTAGATGAAGGCGTAAATTTCAATGGAGTTAAACCGTGTGGCATAGGCATGACAGATGGTTCACCCAAGGTTCTCATACCCGGCCACGAATTGAGCGGAGAAGGCTCGGATAGCAGAAGCTCATCATCAATGTTCAGCGGGTAGAGTGTAATTGAGAAACCCTTCATATCGAGAGCAGTCATCATCGCACTCGGCCCAATGATATGTGACAATCGCGAGCCAATACTAGACACTAAAAGCTCTCTTGCGAGTACTGACATTTCGAGAGCAGTAGAGCCTCCTAGATTATTAAGTAATGCGACGTATGTTTCGGACCGCATTCTCGGCTTAAAAGCATCCACCGCATAAGACATCGCCCGCCGTGCGCTTTCAAAAGTAACTTGTCCAACACCCGGTTCTCCATGTATCCCAAGCCCTAGCTCTATCTTACCGGGCGCAATTCGCTGCTCTTTTTCAGACCCTGGTACGCTGCATGTGTCAAGCGACATACCAATAGTCATCACATTTGTCGCCGCGCGTGTAGCCGCAACCACTACATTCTCCAGTGTTCCTCCGGCTTCTGATACCTCGCCGGCGATTTTGTGAACAATCAGCGTACCAGCAATTCCTCGAGCAGCTTGCGGTTCAGGAAGAGAAATATCATCCTCCACAAAAACCATCTCCACACTGAGTCCAAAGGTACGAGCGCGCTCCGCGGCGAGACCAAAATTCAAACGGTCACCCGTATAACTTTTTACGATGAGCAGACAGCCCGCCTTTCCCGTGACAGCCAGAATGGCTGCTAATATGGCATCCACAGACGGAGAGGCAAAAATATCCCCGCAGACCGTTGCAGTAAGCATCCCTTCTCCGACAAATCCTACATGTGCAGGTTCGTGACCAGATCCGCCACCGGAGATGATGGCAACCTTCGACTTATCCCAATCCGCCCGCATAACGACACGTATAAACGGATAGCCGTCTAATCGTGACAACCGTCCACCAGACGCTGAGAGGATTCCATCTATGGCCTCTTGAACGATATTTTCCTTGGCATTTACAAAATGAAACATGAAGTGTTGCCCCGCACCCTAAATCGATATCCCATAAATCTTGGTCGGCACAATCGTCCGACCAAGAGACGCGTGCCAGCGAAAATCGCTGGCATCGAGTATGCAATTAGTTAAGCGTCGTACGCCGCGTCACTAGTTGATTGCAGTGTCGTAAAAACTGGCTTCTATATCCGCCATATCGACGCTAGCAAGCTCATCGGGCAATTGATAGTTTATGGCGTCTGCCTTGACCTTTTCTCTGTCGAAATCGTTACCTTCGGTAATAAAATCATTCAGTACAAACTCAGCAGCGTTGATTTTGGTGGAAAGTAATCCGATCTCTTCTTGAATATCAAAGAATTTCTGAAAACCAGCTATGTTGTGCTCCCCCCAACCAGCGCGCTTCGACATATCACCTTTAAAAGTTCGGTGGATCTGCATCAGGCTTTCCGTGCCAGCTCGAGGACCAAAGCCTTGCATCGTTGCAGGCAGCGCTTTAAAAACTATATCGGTTGCGGCACGCGGGTTATGCTCGGCGAATTCATGACCCATTGCCATACCCTTAACATATTTTTGTAAAAATGCTTTGCGATCCGGATCTTCTACATCAGCACGACGAACGACTTGAGAGTTCGACGGCAATGGTGAGCCGCGCATTCCCATCCAGTAATCAAATTTCTGGTTGTTCTTTTCCAGAAGAGCTCGCAAGCCTTCCCACGCGAGACACGCATCGCCTTCTCCCGCAGCCAGGGCTGCTGTCCAATTTGGAAAACCAGCTTCAACATACTTCACCTTCGTGACATCAACCCCAACTGATTTCAACATCGGGTCAGCGATAGACTGCCACGCGGCAGAACCTAACAACACAGTCTTTCCTTCAAGGCCCTTCAGGTCGGTCATGCCTTCGCCTTTTCGGAATGCGATGTTAAAGAGATCCAGATAACCGGTTCCAAAAATCGATACCAAGCCCATACCAGCTTCTATCGAATTACCGAGGATTCCCGGTGCCGGGAATCCCATGTCCGCTTGCCCAACAGAAACAAATTGAACAACTGCTGTACCGCCAGGAGGGCCTGGTTCGAGTTTTACATCGACGCCCAAATCACCAAAATAGCCCATCTCTTGTGCAACCCAAATGGCGTAGTCATCCATCACCTCTATGGTGCCGCGGGGCGAGATCCAAGTGTGTTTGTCAGAGTAAGGTTTGGCCCAAGCTGAGGATGGCACCATCAAACTTCCCCCAACTGTTGTCGCTGTGACAACACCCGCGCCACTGACTTGTAAAAATTTACGGCGAGAGACGCTCGCCAGATTGTTATGGTTTTTCATGTATGTATCCTCCACTTCTTCTCCCGCTCAATCCTTGCTGAGGCCTGCTGAGCGGTTGAGCAGGCCAAAGTTAGTTTCCTAACTTTCCCAACCAGCGAGTCTTTTGCCGAGCCAAGAAAAAAAGGTGTAAATCATGATTCCCATGATTGCCAAGATGAGAATCACAGCGAAAAATTCCGCCGTCCGTAACGTGGAGGAAAAAGTTGTAAGTTTGCTTCCTAAACCAAACCCTCCACCAGACATCTCTGCGCCAATCGCCGTGATCACCGCGAAGATTGCACCCATCATTAATCCGACGATGATCATCGGCATGGCCATTGGGATACGAATCTTGGTAAATATCTGAAATGTAGATGCACCGTATGATCGCGCTAACGCGATTTTGCCTTGGTCAACCCTTCGAAATCCGGTGGCTGAATTGATCATCACCATTGGGCCTGCCGCAAGTCCAACGGCAATAAAGCGCGGCGTGTAACCAAACCCGAAATTGAGAATCAAGAGGGGAACAAGTGCTAACATCGGTGTTGTAACCAGGAGCAGGATGTAGGGGGTGATGATTTTTTCAACGAATGGAAACTGAGTAATAAACGCAGCCAGTAACATGCCGATTGATGCGCCAATGGTGTAGCCTACGATCAGCTCAATCAATGTGTGTCCTAGATGCGGCGCGATTTCATCGAAATGAACAACGAGCGCCGTGACAATAGCGGATGGCGTCGGCATCACGAATTCCGGAACCTCGAAGACTCGCAACAGTACCTCCGCGCCTCCTATGATTATCACGGCAACAGCGATAATCGCTAGCACTTCGGCCATGCTATGAATACCGAGCCCACCACCCAAACCACCTGTTGAGCTAACACTTCTTTGGCCTTTATTATTTGCCGCTTCACCAAAGCTTGGAATAGTGTCTGATTTGTTATCGCTCATGACTAATTACTCTGCGGTGATGTTTGAGGTAGGTCGATGCTGAATCTCCGTTTTGATTACGTTCACTAGATCAAAAAACTCAGCGCTCTCCATAAGCTTTAATGGTCTCGGTCGTTCAAAAGGCACATCAAATACTTTGTGAATACGCCCCGGGCGGGCGCTCATAACGTAAACCTTATTGGACAAGAACAATGCCTCCTGAATACTGTGGGTGATAAGAATGATTGTCTTCTTAGTCTCCGCCCAAATTTCTTCCATTAGAAGATTCATTTCATCCCGTGTAAAAGCATCGAGAGCACCAAAGGGCTCATCCATCAGGAGCACATCAGGATCTGAAGATAGAGCGCGCACGATTGAAGCGCGTTGTTGCATGCCACCAGAAAGTTCGCGTGGATATTTGTCGCTAAACCCAGCTATCCCAACCCGATTTAAGAGTTCGTCTATCTTGTTTGCATCTGGCTCTTTTCGACGAATTTCAAATGGAAATTCGATGTTCTTTCTGACACTTCGCCATGGCAACAAGTTAGCATCCTGAAACATCATGCCAATGCTGGGATGCGGTTTTTCGATTTTCTCCGCGCCTAAATTAATGCTGCCATCAGAAAGATGATGCAGACCAGCAATCGACCAAAGAAGTGTGGTTTTACCGCACCCTGATGGTCCCACGATAGATACGAATTCGCCCGGTGCAATATCAAGATCGACATCCTGCAGGGCGTGCACTCTTCCCGGTCCGGCACCGTAGATCTTCGTTGCGCTTCTCACCGTGAGCGGTCGATTATCTATTTTGTTCAATTTTATCCCTCCAGAGACTTACATCAGCAAGCGTGCAACATTCAATGATTAGCGTGCGCGACATGCAGTACTAGCTTGTTTTATTTTTTTAAACTGTAAGTAGGTCTGCCAGGAAGCCATCCACCTGTTTCATGTATCCAGGCTCAAAACCATTTAACCCCATATGCCCTTCCTTACTCTGAACAACACATAGTTTTGCTCCAGAGATCAACTTGCAATCCTCCTCGCACTCTTGAGAAGGAAAGAAGAGATCATGGCTAATAGGCATGACACATGTCTTTGCTTTAATCCGCCCAAGCGCTGAGGCGATATCACCGTCGGCATGACGTGACACATCGGCGTGACGCCATTTGTGCATTTGGCAAAGCAGTGCGTTGGGATCCATTGGTTCGAAGTAAGCTTTCATAACCCCGTTTATAAAGTCAGCCAGAGATGACATACCAAGAACAGTGTTCCAACGCTTCTCCTGATAAAACTGTGTCGACCAGCCAATAGTTGCAACAATCTTTGCCATGCGATCCATACCGGCGCGAACATCAAGTGCTGAACCGTACCAGCCCGAATTCCACTGTGGATCGGAGGTGATGGCATCCTCCAGAGTCTGCACAAAGATTTTCTGATGAAGTGAAACTTGCGCGGTAGCAGCTATTGGAGCTGCTCGCTCTACCATTTCTGGGTGTGCAACGGCCCATTCATAAACCTGCTGGCCACCCATTGAGCCGCCAACAACAAGCTTAAACTTATCAATGTTAAAAGCTTCAGTAACCAGTTTATATTGCGCTGAAACATCGTCGCCGATGCTCAGCTTCGGAAATTTGGCCATTGCTTGAGGCGCTGCCGTGTTATGGGGTGATGAAGAGACGCCGCTGCCGAGTTGATCCACCACAATAATGAAATACTTTGATGGGTCTAGCGCATGGTCTTCACCCACATAGACATCCTCCATTATCTTTCCGGTGCCTGAAAACCAGGTAGTTACAAGAATGGCATTGGATTTGTCATTGTTTAATTTGCCGAATGTTCTATACGCTAGTTTTCCACCGCGCAGGGTTTCCCCACTTTCAAGAATCAGGTCTCCGATGTCGAAGTATTTAAATGTGCCTTGAGTTTTCGGATGGTAAAAAGTATTGTCAATCATCTCTGGCTCCCTACTTCAAGAGTTCTTTGACAACATCAATACCGGCTTTAGCGCACTGTTCATCTTCGTCAGCACTAGCACCACTTACGCCTATACCACCGATTACTGCTCCGGACTCCGTCGTTATCGGTAGACCGCCAGCGAATGCAACAATTCCCGGAACAAATGCAGCGCCTGGTAATCCAGCATCAACTCCATCGCGCTTTTTACCAAATGAAAGGTCTCCCATAACGCGTGTTGGAGCGGAATAGAGTGCTGAGGTTATAGCTTTATTCTTCGCTATTTCAGCACACGCTTTGCACGCACCGTCTTGACGCGCTGCTGCTAATAAGTGGCCTCCATCATCAACTACAAAGACATTGACGTTGGGATAGCCGTTAGATACTTGATCAGCAAAGCAAGCTTCCACCATACTTTGAGCAGCTGAGTAGGTCAGAACAGCTTTATTCTCCAAGCCGTCAGCTTTCACAAGCATGGGTACCGCCAAGGCGGCTATTAGTAGTACATAGGTTCTCTTAGACAACTTCCTCTCCTCCGCTGCTTGGGCGTTGAGGCCAACGCCACCTAACATCGCGATTCAACAAAACTTCAACAGATGGGCATGTTTGTTGACACGATTTTTAATGGGAAGGAGCGTAACAACAGCCCACTCCGTGCTCTATCGCGAATATTCGCGATAGAGCACGGAGTGGATCAAGGGCATGTGTATTTGCTCTAATTCAATTTTAGAGGGAACAGACACAGTCTGAGGGCGGGTTAACGCGAGCGCAGATTAGACCCAAGGCGCTTAATAAGTCGAAGAACAACCCGTTTAATGAAATACACTATCTATCTGCGCAAGTAGACTCACAAGTTCAGCGGTACTGGTTACGTTAAGTTTACGTCTAATACTACGCAGTTGATGGTCAATCGTAGAGAAGGATCGTCCGCGAATTCTTGCTATTTCTTTATAGCTGAGACCACGTGCAACCAATCCGGCAACCTCTATCTCTGACTCGGTCAAGGTATCCAAAAGCATCGGTTCAGCACAATAGAGGCTTGATTCTTGAATGACAACGCCGTTAGCGACTGCAGCTGTACAGTGTGGATTTTGATCAGCTATTTCTTTAGCAACAGCAATTATAGGACTGAGCACGTCAGCCACCGTATGCTCAAAACAATCGTATATTTCAGACTTATGCGGTGCTAGATGTTGAGTCCAATCCGCGCAAATCAACCCGTAACTACCGTTTTGAGTTCGTAGTGCGAATCCAAATTTCGACTTAGTTCGAGCGCCAGACATTCGCTGTCGCAATCTTTGAGACACGCGTTTGTCCTGTCTGATATCAGCGAAAACTACCGGTCGCCTACCCAGCCAAAGTGCTTGCATACCAGGGTCAAAATTGTAGACTGCGGAGTCTCCGAATGAGGGAATATCGTAATCGGTATTCTTCGCCTCAGCGAAACTCGGATAGTAATATTTCGCATTGACCGAGCCAAATCCAGTGTCGATCCGATGGCAGCCTAGTTCCTTACACAGCCAATTGGTGGCGATCGACCAACACTTTGGCAAATCATCCAGATAGAGCAGCATGTGCGATGCGAGATCACGTGACGAATCATAGCGAATAATCGAACTTTCAAGAAGCGAAGACCGCAGTTGCCTTTGTGCTTCGATCAGATCGCCGCTAAAGCGTTCGACTATGATTGGACCTCTTGACATTCTTGCCTACTCCCACCCTGCATGCGCTACGGTCTAGAAGATTTCCGTGGCGAAATTGATGGGGATATCTGCCAGATGGTAGCCCCCTGGTCAGAAAATATAAGATGAGCTTGAGTTGGTCAACAATGTACTGCACATTTTTGCCAATGCACTGTAATACCCAGAGGGTGCTTACAGCTTTGCAAAAAACTATCCTGGTTACCCATCGGGGCACAGCGCGTGTCTGCAGAGCTGCAGTTGGCATTGGTTACCTGTTCACATGGATCTAACATCTTGGACGCCACTTAATAGGCCGTTAACACTGTCTTATCCGTAGAACGGGGGCTACCCGCGAAGTATTCGTAGATAGACATAACGATCCGAGCAGAATAGCTATACTGCCGGTTAGCTCTGGCGTCTGCTCTTACGTGCTCGGGTGATTCGGTGCTAATGAGAGCTCGGTAAGCCCATCGCCCCTTAGCGTAAACGCTGAGGGTGTGGGCTCGCCCGAATCAAGGTTTCTGTGCCAATTCACAAAAGCCAACTGCACATCAACTAGCGATAACTCAAGCGTGGTTTCTATGTTGTCCATAGGCGTCCTCCAGGAAAATCGTTTGAGTCTGGGGAATAAGTTAATCAGAGGATCGACGAAAAATTGTGTGGACTGACCATAAACTCACGGCCGATGCGGTACGGCGTTGCCGTGATTTGC
>JAHDDW010000035.1 GCA_020629155.1 Acidimicrobiales bacterium
AGAACAACCCTCAACAACCTAGACCCCGCCACCGAAAAGAAAACACTACACTAGATAACCTCGATCCTCAGAAACTAGCGAATGCACTCAAAACACAAAAATCGCTGGAAGACACAAGCCTCGATGAAGCGAAGAAATGGTCCGACGATTTCACCGATACGACGGGAATAGACAAAGAAACAAGTAGACGTGTCGTCGCTCAGTGGTATGAAGCCGAACTCGGGCTGCAACCTGGGTCACTAGATCAGGTGCTCGGACAGGCCAGCAAGGCTGAAATAACAGCAATCGAAACAGCCGCCAAACAGACACCTCTATCAGGGCGAGTCGAGCTGAACACGATCGCCTGCCGTTTAAGTAGCAGCTTTCCGACCGGGACTATGGTCCGCATGGCCGACGGCACCCTCAAACCAATTGAACACATCGAACCAGGCGATCAAGTTCTAACCGCCGACACTGATACTGGTGAATGGTCGAACCAGACTGTTCTCAACCAATGGTCACACACCGATACCGGCGAAATGACCACCGCACCCCTAGAAGACGGTAGCCAGATCACAGGCACAGACCACCACCAATTCTGGGTCGACTCCCAAGGCCGTTGGGTCGAACTCAAAAACCTTCAACCAGGCGACCACCTCCTAACCCCAAACGGGATTGCCACCGTAGCCGACGTAGAAACACTTCCGAAGAAACACACGCTTGTCTGGGAAATCGACACCGCCAACACCGATACCTACACCGTTTCAACAGGAGCACAAGACCTCCTCGTGCACAACTGCAATGCGGAGAGCGCACGATTTCTTCTACAGCAGATTGATAGCAAAGTGTTTCAGAAGAACATCACCAGGGGCGAAATAAGTAAGAAGCGCTCTCGATCGGGTGGCTCGATGAAAGTTATCGTTGGCAATCAGCAGATAGACGGAAAATTTCAATCTGTCAGCAGCGAAGATCCACGTGGACTCTTAGATTCTCCTTCGCCTAAGAATCGGGTATTTGCACCTGCTCTTCTTGAGAATGAGTCGAGAATAAGAGAAACCGATGCTGAGTATAGAGTTCTGGAAGAAGTGGCAGCGCAAATTGATGCTGCACTTATAAATCAAGGAGTCTACAAGGAAAGGCCTCCGGGCCAGCCTAGTAGTGCAGCGAAGGACGATGCTTATGAAGGTAGTGTCGTAACTGAAGCTGCTGGTGAGGTATATGTTGCCACAAAATCGCCCGAGGGCATAGCCTGCGACTCATGTAAATCTATTATTGAAGATTTCAGGCAGCGATATCCAAACGTCGTTCTGAAAACGGAAGATTTTGTCATTAGATGAACCTAGGATGGAGGTCATGTTCGAGCCTAGAGTCCAGGAATATGTCGATATGTACTCGACCGCTATTTCTACTTCCCGATCTGATTTAGATGATCTCGTCATGGAATCAGATAAGGCTGACGTTGAAGAATGGCTGGTCAGTGAGAAACTAGTCTCGGTTGATAGTGGTTGGCAGGTCATTGGGTGTTCCGATATCGAAATCGAGAAAATCAGGTCAGCCTGGAACGGTAGCATCCCAGCGTCAATCGAAGCTTTCTACAGACTAATGGGGAATAGTCGGGGTTTAATTAGGACATCGACTCGATTCGTGTACCCTTCCGTTTTGGAAGCGGGTCTCGATTTTCGAGAGTGGAAAAAAGAAATGTCTATGCTGAAAGCTGACTTTTTTCAAGTTTATGATATTGAGATCCCAGAACAAGCTGTCCATCTTGGTAATCACAACGGTGGAATTTTCGATCTTTTCGTCGCAGGTTCGGAAGACCCCGAAATTCTAGTTCTCGACGAAGGCGGAGCCCAGCCTGGACCATCCCTAACAAATACGAACGTAACATTTAGCCAAAGACTCATTGGATCTATCGCTCAGGTACCGAAGACGGCAAAAAGGCAAATCAAATCAGAGGAATCCCGTCGAAAGTATCGTAGTGGACTAACATGACGTGAGCTGGCAAAAGTCTTGACCGGCATGTCTTAGAGGATATCCGTCGTTGTTTCTTAAGAGTGTTAAAGTCCACGGTTTTCGGGCTGCGTCTGAGGTTCCGTTGGAATGTATCTTTCCTGGGCGTTTTTCGGTTTTGGCTGGACCGAATAGTGCTGGTAAGTCGACAATTGTTGACTCGATTTTGTTGGCGCACCGTGACGTGTTTCCTTATGTAGGGCTTCGACGTTCTGATCTGCTGTCCGACGCAGTTCCGTTAAGAACTATTGACATCAAATACTCGATTGATGACGATGATAAATCGCCTCTGGGGCGTGAGCTTTTGAAGAGCGGAATTGCTCCGTCGTGGCTTTCTGAGCTGTCTTCGTCGTTAGGTCGAATCAAATCGAGTTTTTCGATGCCGACGGCTGATGGGCAGTTGCCGGTTTTGTATTTATCGCCGAATCGGAACCCTGTGCGTGAACTGGCCGAGCGTGACTCTCGTTTGATTGTCGAGTTGTTGAAGTCGCAGGACCTTCGCTCTGGTGGAGACGGCTCACTCAGGAATCTTCGTGGCAAGCTCGGCGGTCTGATCGGCTCAGTCGTCACCGGTGCACCTGTAAGTATTGCGGAACGGCAAGTAGCTGAAGCACTTGCGGGTTTGACCGAAGGTGTTGCTAAACATACTCCTTATTTGGCGACGACCGCTATCGATGACTTTGTGTTGGCCCGAATTTTCCAGTTCATGTTAGCCATCGGGGATGGGGGTAGAAATGATGCGTTTCGTTTGGAGTCTTCCGGCTCGGGCTACGCTAATTTGTTGCAGCTGGCAGTTATTCTTTCTGCGATTCCAGACCTTGCGGCAAATAAGGCAGCAAATGATACTGAAGGGTTGTCTGAGGTCGATTCGCAGATGGCCGCCAATGTGGAGTCCGATAGAGAGCCGACGCTAGAGGAAAGTCGCTCTGAGATGAAGGAAGCCGAGGTACAAAGGGTAGTTGAGGATGAAACGTTTTTTGCGTCGAATTTTCACGCTCTAATCGTTTTGGAAGAACCCGAAGCCCACCTTCACCCGCAGCTACAGCATGGCCTGATCCGATATTTGAAGAGGGTCGTCGCTGATCGGCCCGAGTTGCAAGTCATAGTGACTACTCACTCGGATGAAATTGTCGGAGGATGTGAACCGGAAGATCTAGTAGTTGTCAAACGAGATCCGACAGGTACGCCAGTTGCGAGAACAATTCATTCTTTCAAACTCAAAGATAAGTTTTTGAATTCGGCTCGCCGCCACCTTGACGTCACCCGATCAGCTTCGCTATTCGGTGATCGAGTAGTTCTGGTCGAAGGAATCACCGATGCTATGGCGCTTCGGGCACTCGGCTCGATCTGGGCTGACGACGATCAGCGAAAGTCGCGTTTCGTCGACGCCCTAACAATAACTGTCGTGGGTAGCAGAGTAGGTGAGTGGATGCCAGAACTCCTAGCCCAGAAAGACAACGAAATAGTCTTCAAACTCGCAGTGTTGTGTGACAGCGACGGTAGACCAACACCTGCTTGGATGACAAACAAGCAATCTGATTTCTTCGACGTTTTCCAGAGCGAACCAACTCTAGAACCTTCTCTTGTGGAGGGTAACGAAGCTATCGTGGACAAGATTTTTTCTGAGATGACTGTTGAGGGAGTCGGATCTACAGTTGACGACGTGACGCGGTGGTTCTCAGGGAAAAAGAAGGGGGAGGGCAAAGGGAGGAAACGTAAAGCTGAATTTGCCGACGAATTCGCTCAACAATGCGAAAACCAACCACAAAATATATTTGTACCTACCCACATCCAAGACCTTCTCGACTTTGTCTACGATGGGTTCGGAGCGCCGCCAGCCGAAAGACAAACTAACTCGGACGAACCCGTAGACGATGATGACGTTGGCTTCTGATGATTATTCCAGAAATGACAGACGAGCAACTCGAAGCTGTCACTACACGGCACCCGCTCTGCTACGTCAAAGCTGGGCCGGGTTCAGGCAAAACATTTCTAGCATCGGAAGCGTTAGGGTACCTACGATACTACCGTCACAAAAACCAGCCGAAAGGCATTGTTGGTGTCACGTTCGCCCGTTCAGCAGTAACCGAGCTAAAACGACGCACATCTAGAAGATGGGGACAACGAACTGTCGACTGGCCGAATAAAGTCTGCACGTTCGATGAACTTCACCGACAACTCACAAGACGGCTTACTGAAGAGAACCTGATCCATTGGCCATCTACTGACGGGCAACTCCCAGACAAAATATACGACTCTTGGCACTGCCACGAAGATGCTACCTCGCAGCCTGGTAAGAAGCAGAAGTATATTTTGGGTGTTGACGACTACGGTCGGATTTCGATTGATCAAACCAAAAGCAAACTCGTTGCTCCCAACCCATGCTTCACGAATAAGAAAAAGTATGAAGCAGCTCTCAGCGAAGGGTTCTGCACTCATGCTGAGACTAGAAGGGTTCTCCTAACGGCGTTGGATGAGAAACAACACCCAAAATATGTTGACGTTATTCGTGATTACTTAAATCAAACGATCGCTCACCTTATCGTTGACGAGGCATTCGATATGAATCCTCTCGACATCGCCATCGTAGAAAATGCTATCAAAAGCGGAGTGCCTGTCACCCTTATCGGAGACCCATGGCAAAGCCTCTACGAATTTAGAGGCTCTACACCGAAAGGGGTCCAAGACCTCATCGATCGATATCCGTTCAAGAAGATTGATATGCCAGGTAAGCACCGCTACCAAACCAAGGAAATGCTCGACTTATCCCTGAAATTATTTAATGACAAGCCCTTCAAGGTTAAACGAGCATCGAAAGCAGATGATTTTCAGGTTGTGTTAGCTCATGACTGGAACACGCTTTGGGACGAAACCCGAATTGCTGTTCTCCCAGCTGGAAGGCCAAGCAAGATAGGGAAAAACCCGATAAACGCAACGTTTATTTTGCTGCTCAACAGGCTTGCAAAGGAAAGACTTGGGTACGAGGCTACCGGAATCGGCGAAGCCCGAAGAGTCATCGGGAGCGAAGAAGAACTAGACACCTTGGATCAGCCGCTGAGAGTTTTACAAGACCCAGAACGTTCAGCCGAGCAAGTCTGGGACACACTCCGAACAGCATTCTGCTTGCCAGCCGATACAGAACCAACGAAAACTGCGAAGAAACGGATGAATCGACTTGTAAAGCTTGCAAGAACCGAAGACGTGTGGCTAGGACTTACCATCCATCAAGCAAAGGGACTCGAATGGAACAACGTCCTGCTCCTAGACAACGAACTCAGCACAGACACTAAGACCGCCAATAAATTAGAACAGAAACACCAATCGCACCGAAGAATCTATGTCGGACTCACGAGAGCAAGACAAATGGTCAGAGTCGTAGACGCAACTCGAAAAAACTACGACACCGAAGAGCCACCCGTAGAAAAAGTCCCAATCTAAACCTTGGGACACACACAAAACGCACACAAGACTCTCCGAAACCACGGCGAACCAGACAAACGGCACAACACGGCAGGGACTATAGTCCCAGGCCACGGCATTCTAGACGGACCAGGTAACACCAGAAATCTGCATCGATTCGTTCTTAAACCCCTATGATTCTCCCTGTTGTGATGAGCACAGGCTTCGGTCAGGAATTTGTGTACGTAGTGGCCATAGAAAGTGACGTAGCCATTTTGAGTTGAAATTTTTCGAAGCTTTCTAAAGCCTGTTTGAGTGCTTGAGCGACTGCTGTGACGTCATAGTCTCGTCTGCGGGGCACCCAGATGCGTTCAAGGTCCTGTGGATAGATCTCGACTTGTCCGCTAGATCCGTTAATGTATCGGTATATTTGGCGTTGGCCTTCTGGGCTCAGAAGATACGTGGCTACGTACCAAGCCAGACTTTCATCTGTGAATCGTAGGATCGTGACGTGGCCATCGACGACAGCGGGAAAGTCATAGTTGTAAATTGCCACTCTGCCAATGGTGCCATCGCCAGTTGAGTTGATGAGCACATCATTTCGGACCACACCGCAACGCTCTTTGTGGTCATGGTAATAGTTGTTCGAGACTGATCGTCCAGCATTCAGATCGACGAAACCCCAGCGAATGGCGACGCTTTTTAGAGCGACAACGTTCTCAGTTTCTGAAGAACTTTTCCGGGTTCCATCTACCTTCATCTGGCCTTCAAACTGGAGATCTTCAGGGTCATCAAGGTGGTCAGCATAGTCTGGCTGCCTACCACGAGACATCGGCTTGATTAGTACACCTTCGTCTCCAAGCTGGAAAGATCCTTCAGACGCATTCTTGGCGCTTTCCATCGCTCCACGGTAAATTTCTTGGTGAAATTCGGGCTCAAGAATATGAGCCACGCTGTCTTTGTTAGTCCTCAATAAAACTTCTTTGACGGGACGGGTCGTAAGTAGGGCCATTAGGTCGCACTCCACGTTGCATTGGTGAGGAAATAGCTTGCGATCTCAGGAAGATCACTCGAAATTTCACCGCTACTTCCGTGGACAAGCCTACCGCTCCGGTCCTTACCCGGCCGTTCTGATGTTGCAAAAACTATGTTCGGGTCGTTCATAACGAGTTCTATTTCGCTAAGACTCTTGATTCGCTTTTCGAGAAATAACACACAAGTCTTGGTGTTTGTAAAGGGCTTAAACATCTGCCCGGTTAATCCTACCACTCCGATGACTTTGGATCTCTTGAGTACGTGACTCCGTACGTATTCGTCGTTATAGTTTTTCAGCGTTCCCCGAGGAATAACAATTGCCATGCGGCCTCCGGGTTTTAAGAAATCTAGGCAACGTTCAATAAATAGAATGTCTCTTGCTACTTTCCGTTTCCTTTTTCTGCGCCCTTTTGAATCAGTGGCGTACGCAACCTCGTATGTAGACAGGGTTTCTTCGGCTGAAATATCTCCGGCGAAAGGAGGGTTTGTGGCAATAATATCGAATTGGCGCACAGAGGCTTTAGATCCTTTACCAGTTTGATAAATGGCCCTTGTCTCTGTATCCCAGCCCGTAGGGTTCAAACCGTCAGCTACTCGAATATGTGCACGCCCATCGCCCCAAATCAACATGTAAGCCTTAGCAACTTTTGCAATTAGAGGATCGTAGTCGATGCCGAAGACATTGTTTGATGCGTAGTCTTTCTGATTTTCCATGATTTCATGGTCGTCATCTCTTTCCTTGCGAATCTCTGTGAAGACATGCTCCATTGCGGTGACAAGAAAGCCGCCGCTGCCGCAAGCTGGGTCGAGTATTGTCTCATGGTCTTTTGGTTGGAGAATCTCGATACACATCTGGATTACATGTCTAGGTGTAAAGTATTGGCCTTTGCCGCCTTTCATCGTGGGGTTAATCATTACTTCAAAAGCTGATCCTAAGACGTCGGCATCTGACCTAAGTAGGTAAGAGTATTGCATCGATGAGACACAGTACGCCAAGGTCTCATCGCCGAGGGCGAGAAATTCAGAACCGTCGAAAACGCCTCTCCATTGGTTTTTGGCTTCTTCGAATAGGTGGTTAACTCTAGATTTTGCGTCAGCGGCTGGTTCCATCGCTCCAACAAAAAACTTCGCACGTGAGGTATCATTCTTAAGATTTCGTCGCTCATCGTAGAGTTTGGCGAAAATCAGTTTAAAGATTTCATCAAATGGGTCGACTCCTTCGTGGGCCTTAACGAAATTCTCGCATTCACGTAGGATGCCCAAGAAATCTGAGATGGGGTTGAGGTCTTGCCGGGTGAGTGGGTTGTCGACGTCTTGCAGCGTTTCTGTCGATGAAGGGATATTGCGCAACTCACGCCAAGTTGGCTCCTCTTTGTTGCCAGTGGCCTCGACTCTGAGCAGGCTAACAGGAGGAGATGACCCATTGCTCCACAACCCAAGACGGCATCCAGTTGCGTTCATGTAGACCTTCAGCTGCTCCACGCCGTCGAATCGTTTTGGTTTCTTGACCTCGATAAATATTCGCGGTGTCAATTTTTTGCCGTTGCTATAAACGACTATGTCTGCTTTTTTCTTAGCCTCAGCAGAACCGACGCTGACAGCTACTTCGACATCTAGCTGGTCGAATTTGTATCCGTACTGGTCTCGGAGCTTGTAGAGCCACCATTGGCGGACGATCTCTTCTGGTTTCTTGTTGACGCTATAAGCCCGCTTGCGGATCGGGCAGTAGACGAACAGATCTTCTAGGACTTTGTATACACAAAAAGCGCTAGGCGGGTTGGTTGGTTTAGAGTCGGTTTCAGTTATCTCGTAGTTCAACTTGGATTCGCTTTACATAAAGTCTGGCTATTTCACGACTGACGCCATAGAGATTGCAAGAACTATCTTGCGTCCGAAGTCAGCGGAGTGGGATGTCGTCAAACTATAGCAAGTTGCTCATAGCCGAGCGTCGTCTATGGCGAGGGTGAAATTGTGTAGCCGGGTCGAACCAGTTCTAGATAACCGGCATCGAGAATCTGTACCCACACAGTACCCACAAAAATAAGAAATTCAGGCTAAACTGAGCTGACTCAACGCAACTAGATGAACACCCGACCTGAACGTTTTCCCTGTTCAGGGCCTGTTTTTCCTGGTGCCCCCGGCAAGAATCGAACTTGCGCTCATGGTTTAGGAATGTATGTGCG
>JAHDDW010000017.1 GCA_020629155.1 Acidimicrobiales bacterium
ACACGCTTGTCGATTTCTTTTTTAAGAATTTCAGCACACTCTTCGAAGCGTTTTTCTAAACACCAATTGTGTGCACATCTCAAGTGCTCGTCAGTCATATCGCGAACCTTGTATGTGCAGTTGTTAGAGCGCCACTTGGGGGTTTTGCGATTGAGCCTATTAAACATGTTTGACTCTAACGACTCAAATCGATCATCACCATACATGGAGTAATCCATTTGATCATAGTAGCGCTCTAACTCCAGATCGGCCATTTCACCCATCAGGCTTCTCCACGTTCAATTTGCTGAACGCTATTGCACGCATGTCTTCGAGATGTCGTGCGCCTTGGCTTGCGTCAGAAACACCTGTCGGCCTAATGCCTAGCGCCCACATTTTATTCATCAACATCTTCATACCGTGGTGACTTACCCGCATGGTAGGGTTTGAAGGCATAAGCCCGTTAGGTTCATGCTCGGTGACTTCAACCGGATTTGCTATATATGTTTTACCGTTCGAGTGGTGACAGTACCCGTAAATTTCTATACCACCGCCCCAGTGCATATCCCTAACGTCAAGGTCTAAGTATTCGTCTTCGTTATTTCTCATTTCTTTGATCTCCTATTTAAGTCGTCAAGTAAGTGGTTTTGTATTTTCGTTTTTGTTCTTAGTGCACCAACAATCTTCTGTTCTACTGAATTAGCTATGCACAAGTAGTTGATGGTCACGCCTCTGTTTTGTCCAGGTCTAAATACACGACCAACAAATTGATCGTGCACTTCCAAGTCCCATATATTTGAAAAGTAGATGATCGTTGCACCACCGTACTGTAGGTTTAGCCCGTGCGATGCTCCCGCAATCTGTACAGCTAAGTTTGCGATTTCTCCACGGTTCCAACGCTCAACAATTTCCAGTGTGTCGTGGTCTTTTATGAACACCATGTCAGGGAAACGTTTGCGCAATCGTTCTTCATCACTCTTAAACCAGTAGCCGATGATTAAGGATTCGTTACCTTCAGCAACTTCCATAATTTCTTCTAGCGCGTCTAGCTTGACGGTGTGAACTTCTTCCCATTTACCTTTAACGTAATCCAGGTCTTCAGGATCGCCAACAATCACAGCACCGTTAGCAAACTGTTGCAGCTTCATTCGTAATGACGCTGTGTTAGGCGCAAGGATATCTTCGCCGTTGTCCAGCTCTAACAAGAAGTTCTTTTCTAGGTAGTCATATTGCTTGCGTACTTTAGGCGGCAGTGCTAATTCAATTGGGTTATAAATGATATCCGGCATATCAATATAATCCGTGGTGATCAACACCTTGACTAAGTTTGCTAACTTTTTGTATATCTTCTTTCTTGACGACTTGCGTATCTCAGGCTTTTCAAATCGTGACGCGTTAGCTCTGGCCTGAAAGTGTGTCCTAATGTACGCATCGAAAGAACGTCCTAACGCTTCGCCGTCATCCAGCAAACATATCTGACTCCATAAGTTTCCAAGACCGTTTGCTGCCGGTGTTGCAGTCAGTAAATAGATACGCTTTATAGGGCTACGTATACGTCGAAGTCCACCTCCGCGTTTAACAGCTTCGCGTCGAGTGAATTTGCGAAGGGCTTTAAATCGCTTGGACGAATTGTTTTTAAACAGTGAAGACTCATCCAACACCACGGTGTCGAATGGCCAGTCCGCTATTTTGGGATACAGGCTTAACAACCATAGTAAGTTCTCGACATTGATAACTACTATCTCGGCATTACTGTTTATTGCCGCCAGTCTTTTATCGACTGGGCCAAGTGCTAACGCTACGTTCAGATATCTTGTGTGGGACCAGTTTTTTGCTTCTGTGTGCCAGACTGTTTCAGCCACACGCTTCGGAGCGACAATAAGCGTACGCCTTGATAACCCCAACGCATCCAGAATGGCTATGGCAGTTAGTGTGACAATAGTCTTGCCTAAGCCTAAGCCCATAAACAATCCGCAGCGTTTCTTGAACACCGCGTACATACTCATAACAACTTGATAGCTGCGTAGGTCTTTCCATCTAAGCATTGTGTTGCTCAACAAACAGACTTAATTTTTTCTCATCAAAATCACACAGAATGCAAGTGTCCAGATATGCTTTGCCAATCTCAATGTCATCGCAAACTAAGACGGGGTATCCGACAGCTTTGAGTTTCTTATGCTCGCGTTGTTGTGCTGGAGTTGCGGACTCACCAGTTTTCTTAAACTCGATAAATGCTGTGCGACTGTCTTTGAAGAAGATGTAATCCGGTGCAGCACGACGATTTTCGTTGACGTACTTACGAGCAAGGAACAAATTCTCCCGTGCGTAATTAACGACGGACGCTTGAATGACACTTTCGGTTAGCCTATTCTTTTTTGGCATTGCGTTCTTCCCGCACGGCGCGTCGTCGCGCTCGCATCGTGGCGTTGATAGTTGCCGCTTTAATTAGGTCAAGTCTCGGCTCCGTGTCTTCCCAACGAATGTTAGTGATGTCTACGTTTAGGGGGTTGCCGTCAGCATAGATAACGTAACTTGTACGACGGTTCAATTTAGGCTGCTCAAAGAACGCCATTAGCATAAGTTCTGCTACTGGCATGATGGTGTGGAGACCGTCGTTATCAGTCACACGAACTAGCAGTTGCCCTTTAACGAACCGAACTGACAACGCAGTAAGCACAAGCCTGAAGAAAGAGCCGTTAGCGTTCTCATCGGACAGTATGCGACCGTTAAACACCAGACCTTGCGAACTGATTACATATCGCATGTGGCCAGGAATAGGTCGCAGTATGTGCTTAGGGTTGGTGACTACATTCTTTTTATAATTGACATCCAACTTTGTTTTTGAACCTTCTAAGAATTTATACATGATCTTTATGTATCCCAATATCAGCCGCTTTCTCTTTTGTCTTATCGATATAAAATTCGTAATCGATATTCGAAGGGAAGTCGTCTGGTAACTTGTTTATTAGTTCTGCATTTTCAGACAGTGGCACTTTGTTTCCCGACGTGGCGTAAGTAATCGGTTCGCCATTAGTAGCCAAGTACCACCGCACTGTTCCACCTACAGCTTTGCCTTTCCATATCGCACCGCCTTTGACTTTTTGAATAGCAGCAAACTGTGCAATATCCCTGCATGAGCGGATTGTGTCTTCTATTGCTACGCCGTCTTCTATAAGGGCTTTGATGGCTGCCACCATGATTCTAAACTTAGGGTTCTTACGAAGCCCGTCCGACGCGTAGAAGCCTTTGCCTTTAAATTTTCCTTCAGTAGTCAGCGCTAGGTAGTTGTTGACATCTTGGCTGTGAATGCTTCGATACTGAGTTTCTTCTAACTCAAGTCTTGTCGCTTTCTCCCACTCTTTAACCATCTCAAGCATGTGTTGGTGATGGTTTTCGCTCGGGCTATGAACGACAATGCCGTCCGTGTTAGCGCTAACCACTTTGCACCGCGTGTGGTAGTGGATAGTTTCAATGAGCAATAGCAAACAGAGCTGACCAGAAACCGTTGTCTGCAATAGCAGTTGTGGATCGTATAGCGCTGAATACTTAGAACCGAACTTACCGAAAGAAGAGTTCAAAACGATCTTGAGTGAGTCAGCCGTCGTTTTATCACCACTCTTTTTTGCTTCAACACGCTGTGTTCGAATGTTCGAGTACACTTCCGTAAACGCTTCGCCTAAATGTTCCGGTCGGAAGCCGTATTGAATAATCATTTCAGGGTAGTAGCTGGTGACATCCAATTCACACAGTCGTTCGGTTGTGTCTGCAATAACGGCTCGCGACTTTTCGCAAGAGTGCAGACCGCCCGAACCCATTTGATATTCCATCCCTTCGTACTTGACCACCTTGCCGAACTCAGGTGGGATTAACATGGCGTCTTTGTCGCTTAGTGTGAACCTTGCGATAATTGCGTTGGCCAATGCACGAGACATCTCCGGTGATCGAAACGCAAAGCCTGACGGGTTACTGTCTTTCAACAGCCTGTCTATCATTTTCTTCATACGAACTTCGTCACCCGCTTTGGCGGCGTCCACGTACGGACGATGTTTGATGTTTAGCGCTTTAATAATCGGCGCTATGTCAAACGTTTCTGCGAACGCTTTTAAATCCTTCAGTGTCGGTGTGCTTTGTTGGTCTTTGGATATGTCACGGTTTTCAGCGGCAATGCGATTGATGTACGCGCATATACCTTCGTAGGTCATGACTTCGATTTCACGAGCCGTCAATTTGTCTACTGTGAGGTATTGGTTTGGATTCAACTTAGAGCGAATCGTTTTTGCAACCGTCACAGTGGGGTCCGGCGTGCTCTTACGTTCGTCGTAGTAAGCCCGCAATCCATTGACAATGCCACTTTGAATTTGAGAACCCACTAGCCGCCGTGCGTTCGTTGTCGCATCGACAGCGTCATACATAGCTTGCAACAAAGCAGCCCGAACCAGTGGTGTATCTGTTTTGATAACGTCCGGCACGTGATACTTATAAAAGGGCTTCGCTTCAACAGCGAACTTAGGTGTTTCTACACCACGGTTGTTTAACTCACTCTTTAAAACCATCTCGGCTATTTGCGGATCAGACTTGGATATCAAATCCAAGTCGTACATGTCGCCGAGTTCTCGCCGTAAGCCTATCTCCGGTCGCAATTTTTCGAACAGTATTGCAGTAGTGGTCAGATCGTTAAGGCAGTAGCTATACGACGCGTCTGCCATACGCTTTGATATTGGAAGATTGGGATCGAACGGCAAGTCTTGCAGCTTAGGTGCATCTAAGCGACCGCCGTAGATTTTCAACGACGCAATACCTGGAGCTAATGGTGCGATGTCGATGTGTCGATAGTGCGGTGTGTTTAAACCGAACTCGTTGGCCACATTCCAAGGCGCTAACTTGTCGCCGTAGATAAGAAACTTAGAGACTTCGTACAGTTCACCGCAACTAAATCCTTGTTGGTATGCTTGCACAAGCCATTGATCGTACGCTATACCATTAAAGGACACATTAATGCCCGAATCTAAATGACCTTTGAGTTGTTTCCTATCGCGACCTATAGGTTCATTGTCAAATAATTCCCAACGCCATACTTGCTTGGTCTTAATGTCTTCGAACAACACCATGAACCAGTTGGATACGCACTCGACATCAAACGTTCGTATTGGCACGGTCAGCTCTCCATTTGAGGTATTGGAAACGAATCTCACCACCGATAATGAGCACGCCTAACAAAGCCATGAAAATCATGAGAGTGCTTCTTGTATAAAACCGCCGACATCCATTTGATGTTCAGCAGCAAAGCGTAATAGGCGAATCATTAGCGAACCGATGTGCGCTTCACTCGCATAAAACTCTTCATTTAAAACATGTAGAGTGTCTGGGTCTCTTTTCATCACCTGCCATAAGTCGCTGACATCGCCGTGCATAGCAGTGATATGCTTATCGACTTCGATGCCGTCAGACCAATCGTTATTAGAGATACCAGACGATCTTGCTGCACTTCCGAGATTGTTAATAATCTCTCTTAGATCGTTTGGGATTTGCGCTGGTTCGCGAGTAGCTTTGTGAACTACTTTGAGATGGGATACTGACATTGTATTGACACCTGTTTTTGATGTCTAAATTATGCCCGTGTTAGGTGTTCTAATCTACGACGCGTACGCCAAAATGTGAACGTGTTAGATAAGAAATACGACGCAGTTTTAACACCACGTCTCAGATTATCTCAACGCCGTACACCGTGTATACAACTATACAAGTCTGACCCCCTTTAAAATCAAAGGTTTAAGTGTAGTGTTGCGTGCTCGCCTCCGGCACCAGCGCACTAAAATCAATAACTTAGCAGGAGTTCACAGAACGTAACAAAACTTAGAATACTGTCGCAACTTATTGATAATATACGGGTTCATTTAGCAACGGGAAGACCGATATAAATCAGACAGTAACAGCATATCTCAAAATGCTACGCCAAATTTACGACTTTTTCGGAAGTCGCGTTGTAGTTGGGGAGGACCAATGAGCACAATAACTAAAATAGTTCTGAAGAACGGCAAAGCACGATACAAGGCCGAAGTCAGTGTGAACAAGGTTCGAGACTCCGCAAGGTTCGACACACGCTTAGAAGCGAAGCGATGGGCCAACGAACGAGAGATAGAACTCTCAGACTCTCCAAACAAAATAGTTAAGGGTAAAACCACCACGGATGTCTTCGAGCGCTACGCTCGGGAGATCACCCCCACGAAGAGGGGTGCAAAGTGGGAGCAAATACGCCTCCGTAATCTCACTGAGTCGGTTTTAGCGGATATCCCGCTAGAAAGACTTGGTTCCCACCACTTAGAGGCTTACAGAGCCGAGCTGGAAGCCCGAGGGCTTGCGCCTAACAGTGTCATACGGGAGTTGGCAATCGCTAAGACAGCGATCCGGCAGGCAACACACAAATCGTGGTCATGGTTAAAGCGCTATCCGTGGCACGGCGTGGAGATGCCGGAACCTGGAGATGCTAGAGATGTACTGATAACACCGTTCGAAGTACAACGAATCGTGGTGTTCGGTAAGATCGATGAAGAGGGTGTTGTCACCACCTACACACAGCAGGTTGCAATAGCGTTCTTGTTGGCTATTGAAACTGCGATGCGCTTAGGCGAACTCACTAAGGCTGACAGAGCCGATATCGATCTGGATAGTAAAGTCTGGTATATACCAAAAGAGAATGCCAAGACATCCAAGTCTCGGTCAGTCCCGTTATCACCCAAGGCAATCGAACTTATAAAACGACTACCTGAGAGATTGGATGGAAAGCTATTCGGGGTTTCGTCCTCCACTGCTAGCGTTCTTTTTAGACGAATAAAAGAGAACGCTCGCATTAAAAGGAACATTACGTTCCACGATACGCGACACTTGGCGCTAACTCGTATGTCTGAAATTTTCGATCTCATGGAGTTATGTCGGATATCTGGACACGCTAATCCGAAACAACTGATGACGTACTACAACAAATCAGTTTCGGACATGGCAGAAAAGTTCGAGCCTGCTTGAGTTTTTCCCCACTGCATACCCCAATGCACAATGTCAATAGGTCGCCAACGTTTGATGCTTGATCGAACGCTGGTTGGCACATTACAGGGAAGCGGGAAGTGGTCAAGTAACATCATCCTTCTGACGGTCATGGTGGAGCATCCAAAGTAAGTAGCTATGTTATCTAAACCCCATAGCGAGGCTGACAACAAGTCTAATTGATTTTGGATTCTGTTTAGTTTTGATAAGAATGTATCAATATCAATGGCTGCCATAGTACATCTTGTATATTGCTAATCGGAACCACAAGTTAGCAAAATAAACGCCATTGATTTTGCTATTATGTCGAAAGTCATAGTTATTTTAACTATGACTTTCGACTCATAAAGTATCGCTAGATGTCCTCTTCGCCAAATTCCTCAACATCGTCATCGTCGTCAACGTCATCGTCGTCGAGATCGGCAAAGTCATCGGCTGATGCTTTACCGCCACCACCTGACAACGGATCGCCGTGGTTACGATGTCGGACACCGTTGAGATTAGCGTTGATACGCTTGCCCCACTGGTTATCTTGAATCCATATTGACAACATAACGTCAGCGAATGACCCCGAGTAGATAAGACCGGAGTCTTCATCGGTTGGGTTTTTAGCTTTATCAAGCAGTGTTGGTTTTTGCTTGTTAGCACCCTTAACAGCCCAATGACCGTGGTGTGCTTCGCTTTCAGTTGAATCTCCGTCGCGGAAGAAACACTTATCGCTGTCGCCCCACTTGTCCTTAGTAACCATTTTCTTCAATGGTGCAGGGATTTTATCTTTGGAACCGTACTTATCGACCAGTGCTTTTACACACTTCTTTCGGATGGACTCAGACATTTCTTCGTCATCCTTTGAGAGCAGCATCGTACATTCATACTTGTCTGACTCTTTGCCTTCAAACACACCTTTCTGATGCACGTAGCAATAAGAAAGGCGAACGTTAGAGAGAAGGATTTTTTGTTGCTTGGCTTGTTGCGCAGCCATAATAATTATTCCTTTGTAGATTGTAGCTTGTAGATTGTCACCAACGTCAAACAGACGTTGGATTAAAGAGAAATATACACATGTTTAGGTCACTTATCTACAACGCAAACAATGGGTGTTTGTTTTTGTGTTGCTTATCACAGATCAGCTTCGTCCATTTCATCTAGTGCATCCTTAAATGCTTGTTCTGGAACCCACTCTTGTGCGTTAGAGGTTGCTGGTACTAACGTAGGCTTACCCTCAATGGTCTCGTAGTAGTCCGCGTATAGCTCTGTAAATTTTTTAGAACCTACAGCTTTGCGCAGTGACGATTGTGATTTTAGTTTCGGTTCTTCGAACGCATCGTCACCCAACATAAATTCCAACGCTTCAGCATCACCCCTGTAAGAGTTGCGACCGACAGCCAATTTGAAATTAGGAATAGGGCGACCGTTAGTTGCACGTGCGTAAGCTGTCTTCTTAATCGCTTCCATCCAATCGATAATTGGTTTCGCACGATCCAACCACACAGACAACTCTTCATCACTCATTCCTTCAACGTTCGCACTGTAACTCGCGACAGACTCATCGATATCAGGAAACTCGGCTTGCAGTCGCTCAGTCATTTGAGCAGCCAGTGCTTTGCAATCACCTTTGGCTTCGCAAAAAGAACATTGCTTGTCACCAGGGTTAAGTGGTGGATCGGGTAATTCAGCTTTAGCCGCAGCGTCAGCAGCAATAGTAATGAATTTATTTACACGTTTTTTATCGAACTCCCAACTCGCTATATTCTCACCGTCATTGTGTCGAGGCTGATAGATATGCCCGCGATACGTTTCAATGTTAACACCGTGGTCTTGCTTAATTTGATTGCGAATACCCTCAGCGTATGACAGCACTTGCATGTTTTCGTTAACGTCAACGAACACACCGCGACCGTATTTCAGGTCAAGGATATCGACGTGGCGTTTAGTCAAGTTCACCACTGCGTAATCGTTAGTACCGAACGAATTGTCATGTATGCGTGGCATAGCAACTTGAGTCTCACTGTACACCACGATATCGTCGCCAGACTCCAGTGCATCTTCAGCCAACGCTTGTGCGTAGTCGCGATAGCGTAAGCAAATATCCAGCATGTCAAGAAAGTCAAATTGGAACTCGAACTCAGGCTTCCAAACATGGGACTCTTTGACAATATCGATAACCCAATCAGCGTTAACGTCTTCCAGTGGCCATGTCGGGTTGTTGATCAGCACGTCTGATAACTCGTGCGCAAGCGTCCCTTCGTCCGCCGCAAGATTTTCGGGGTTGTGGTCAGGGTGTTCTTTGTAAAACCGTTGTATTGCTTGGATACTACCTGGACACGGAACCCACCGATGGGCACCCGAGGCTCCGAAAATTGAATGTACTAACGCTGGCGCTGCCATGATGACTCCTAAATTGATATGCGTAAAATAAAAAAGGCAGACTATGAAGCCTGCCTTTTAATACTACGAAAGTAGATTGTTTATGTCTGTGTACTACACCACAGTTATATATCTAAATCGTCTTCCAGTTCTTCACTGTTTTCTTTAGCCAGGTCTTCGAACGTTTTAGTGACTTTGGTGTAGAACTCGTCGTAGTTTTCCGGCTCAACTTCGGCAATGCTCTTGTAACCTTCTGAACTAATAAACGCTTTTAGTTGTTTAAGTTCTTCGGGTACACCGGACGCTTTAGCGGTATCAACGCAGGCTTTCTTAAAAGCATCCGCGTCAGCAAATTGTGATTCTTCATCCAGATCATCGTCATCTAAGTCATCGTCCTTCTTTGCTTTGGACGCTACCTTCTTCGATGCTGCTTTCTTCTTTGAAGATGCTTTCTTCTTGCTTGTTGCCGGTTTAGATTCTGTAGCACTATCTTCAGTATCTACCGATTTTGAATTAGGTACATCCAAGCCTTGTTGCGTACTTCGAGCCACTTGGCACGCAGCAATCGTTTCAAGTGATACTGCAATGCGTTCTAGTAATTTTTCGATCATGTGTATTGCTCTCTGAGAGGTTTAAAAGAGTGGTGAATGGTACAGCAGATTGCATGCCGTTCAAGTCACTTGTTACAACTTTGACTATCCGGTCACAACTTAGACCTAAGCTATTGAATCGTAACGGGGGGAGTAATAAAGTTGGTCGGGGTTGTTGCATTGAGACATAAACTTCGTCTACGCTATGTGACCGCCTACGCTTTCTACGGGCATAAAAAAGGGCAACGTCTCAACCCCGTCGCCCTTAGTTACTAACTTACAACTTCACCACATAAAACATTATGCACCTGTTCAAGTCTACAGTAAGTTTTCTAAATAGCAAGACTTCTTTGAAGTTAACTGAAGGTAATTTGAAATTTTCTGATTTTTCGAATCCGAGAATATTGCATTTAGAAGAAAACAAAGACGGTAGTTTTAAAGAAAAGGACGGAAAAGCATTCATGTCAGCTAGATTCGCTGACCAACGACGAGCGAGTAGTAATCCGGTTGTCGAAAATACAATGCTAGTGTTTGATATCGATAATGTTTCTGACAAACAGGATTTTCTCGACTCCCTCAACATGTTGAAAGACGAGAACATAGAGTTCATTTACCACACGACCACTAGTCACACACCAGACAAGCCGAGATACCGGCTGTTAATACCACTTATAGAACCTGTTTCACCCGATGAGTTTCGAGGCTTGTCTGAAGCCGTGTCGGATTACTATCGTTTAGGTGCCGATCCATCTAGCTTTAAGCCTGCGCAAATTATGTTTCTGCCGTTGGTACTTCCTGGCCATAAAGATGAATACAAAAAGGGTAAGAGTTTAGGTGCTCCGCTCAATCCATCAGCGTTTACATACACGACACGCGATGAAGATGACATGGAAGATATCTTCCATAAAAATTCACCACTGCCGGTCCCTGAAGGTGTCAGCGAAGAGTTATGGATTAGTGCGATATTAGATTCTTATCCGCCACATGATCTAGGGTATGAGACTGACAAGGTAGGTGCCGGTGGTTGGCTCGGTGTCATGATGGGGTTGTATCATCAGTACGATGGAAGCCAAGAAGGTTTCGATCTTTTTCTCAATTGGGAGTCATCTGGAGGTACGAATCCGAAAGCTGACGAACATGGTATGCCGTACCGTGTAAAGCGTTGGAAGAGTTGTCGAGCAAAAGCAGGGGTAATGCCGCGCACAATGAAAAGTGTGGCGAACAAAAAGCCTGAGAACGGCCCAAGTGTATTGTCAATGGCGTATGCCAGAGTCATTAAACTGACTAATGATGTCGAGACGGTAGATAAAATATTTAATTTTGCCAGCAACGATCCGTACATAAAGTACGCAAAAGAAACAGCCGTTGTTGTTAAAGCGTATCAAGAGAAGAAAACAGCACTGGGTGTTGAGACTAAATCCAAAGTCGCTTTGCAACACATGCTAGGCGGCGCTAACACTGACGACGATGTCGGTGACGAAGAAGCCCATTACTTCTTTCATCGATACCTACAAAAGAAAGACGGTACAACGCTAATTGATATGCGTAACCCGAACACAACGGATGACCCATTAAGTATCCGTGCGTTCAATAACAAGTACCAGAAAACCATGCCAATCAAATCGCCGAACGGATTGCGCTTCAAGCCGATGGATGTACTAACCAGTGGTTTATTCAAATATGTAGACATGCGTTTCTTAGGTGAAACATTCTATGAAGTAAACGGTCCTGCTTACACACAGTGTTCGTTTGATGAGTCAACCGTCGATAGGAACTTATATATTCAAGGCTCATGGCCCGTAGTAGACGCACCTTTCGACGAAGACGATGAGTTGGACGCTCAGATAGGCGCAATGATTGAAAGTCATATCACTTACATATCTGGTGGTGATCCAATCGCCGTCAAAGGTTTAACTCAGTGGTTAGCCAACACTCGTCAGAATCCCCACACGCGTGCCGAATGGGTTCCAGCGTTACTCGGTGTCGGCGGGGCAGGTAAGTCGATGTTCAAGACGTTAGCGCAAACGGTACTCGGTAAAGAACAAATGGGTTCAACGAACGCCAACGTGGTGAACAGTTCGTTTAACAAGTACGCAGGTGAGCCGGTATTGATCACCACGATTGATGAAGTTGAAGGTGACGCGGGTAGAAACTTTGGGTTAGACAATCTAAAAGAACTTGTTACCGGTTCGACAGTACCCATCAACGCGAAGGGTGTTTCAGAAAAAACGATGAAGGTGTATACGCAATTCTTAGTCATCGCCAACCGAGAGAACGTGCTCGGTGCTGAAGCTAAGGAACGCCGGTGGATGCCTGTTACACCGTCAGTCAACCATAGGGAAACAATCGGTGAAGTGCTCGGTAAAGAGTACGTTGTCGGTCACACACTGAAACAACAAAACGCGTCATTAAATAAGTTCTACGGTAAGTATGTTGATCTTATGAACAAGCACGCAGATCGTTTTGCGGCATACTTTGAAAGCGTCGATCTATCAGACTTTGATATTAACAACGTACCCGCTACGGCGACCAAAGAGTTAAAGAAAGGTATTGACGTTCAATCACTCACTGTTGCAAGAATCGAAGAGGTTCTCGACGGCGCACTAGTAATTCATCGCCCTGACTTAGCAAGAGACTTGTTGCTGTTGGCGACGGACATGGAAAACAACTACGACGATGACGAATTTGTTGAAGTGTTCAGCGCCACGTCTCGTGTACCTAAAAGACGTAGAACGCAGCTTATAGAAACTGCATTAAAGTTGTCGGGATACATCCAAGTGACTACCGTTGGTGTTGACACTCAGTCTAAGCGCTGGAAAGGGTTGTTTGCCGGTCAGAAGGATAAGGTGCGTGTCTGCAACGTCTGGTACAAAAAAGTGCCCGATCTGGACGGTGTAAAATGGCATCCCAACGACGAGAGTGCTAAAGCAGCTATCACCGACTACGTCGAACGCGTTATGACAAAAGACGCAGTCAGTGAAGACGAACTCTAGGTTGCTAGATCACGACACGAACGGTACATGATCGGTGAGCGTTCGAACAACGGCTTAATGATGTCGGTGTTCGACACTGGTCGCAACGTAGTCAGCATTGCCGAATACAGCTCCCACACGGTGAGTTCTTCGCAGTCGTCCAGGTAGATTAGCGCATCCATCAATCGCGACGGTGTGAGTCCACCATCGCGAATCGTGTTAATCAGCGCAGTGTTCACCACATCCCAATCTAAAGCCATAGAGCGCATCTGCTCCAGTCTCTCATTAACGGCTCCATACACCTTCGGAAGCCGAGAAAGCCTGTCAGAAACGATCTGACGGTGCGAATTGGCGTCGTTCACTCGATTACCCCAACTACATAGCTGTGCCAGCATCCCAATGTCACCAGATTCAGGTATCAAACCGATCCACAATTGCGGTGCCGTGCGATAGTCGTTGCCGTTGCGCCAACCCAATGTGATGCCGTCGTACCCTTTAACCAATCCGATACCACAGTACCCCTTACCACCGGTAATCACACCGTGGTGAATGTTGGTCAGCTCAACACCGCTATCTTCGCAGCCACGTTTAATAGCATTCGCGAACGGCTTGTATTCTTGAGGCTCGGACAATGACCTACCAAACACCGATTTTAAAACTTTCATGTAACTATTCCTGTTTTGATTTGCGTAGTATAGATTGTGCGCAAAATAAAATGCGGACTAACCGCGCAATTCCGATAACAAATAATCTCGAAGCCCATCGACGGGCTTGCGGTAATCGATGTGTTGCTTCGCTCGGCTGATAGCCGGTTGTGTTCTTACTAGGGCAGTGGGGCCACTGACGAATAGAACATTCAATATCATTCGCATCGACTTGTGAATGAAGGGTGTAAAAAGAAAGTAGTAGGTGAACGCGATAAACAATCCACCTAACGCAGCACCAACTGGTGGTGTCCCGTTGACAGCCACTTCGATAGCAATGATGAACGGGAGCAGCACGACAACTAAGAACACCGCCATTGCTACCGGTAGAACGATGCCGCGCAAGACGATGACAAACAGCGTGATAACCATCTCACTTAATGCACCTCGGTTCTCACGTGGTGTCGCAAACATTACCAGCGGTAAGAGTAGAGCGGCCACTAAGAAACACCATGCCGTTTGAATATTGAAATAGTTGTACAGCGTGTGATGTTGATTCACCACGGTGGTAATCGGAGCGTAGTCGAACAGGTATGCAATGTTGATTGCCGTTGTCGTCAGTACCGCAGCCCACACGTACAACGCGAACGCACACAGTAGAGTTCTATCTATAACGCTATCTATTATTTTATCCATTAGTCTTCGAACGCGTACTTCACCGCCTCCAGTGTCTCAATCTTCTTTTCATTCTCACTCGTGTCTACCTTTCCGGTGATGTTCTCGTGAGCGTTGTGGTTAATTGCTTGAAGTTCTGTTATTCGGTCTTCAAGCAATTCTATAAATTCACTTGGCTTTATCATGCTTGTAACTCTTCAGTAGCTATAGTGCGAATAACGTATTGCTCATGCACGGGTATGCGTCCGTTGATAACCCACAAACAGTGCCCTTGGAATTTACCTAGCACTTGGTGACGATCTGTTAAACCTACCATCAACTTCATCGATACAACGAGAACGCGCACACCTTCCGATCCCTCAGCACCTTCGAACGTCCATTTCTTTTTGGACATTTCTGTCTTTAGATCGGCGATATCTTGAAAAGCCGTATGGTACTGGTGTCGTACTTGTGGGTCAGTCGCGATTGTTGCGACGATAGGCTTCAGTATTGACGTTATATCTAACCTGACATGTTCGTCGGTTATCGCTTTCGCTTTATCGCGAACGTCACTTTCAAACTGTTTTACTTTGTTCATGATCTTAGGCCACGTCTTTAGTAAATGAAAAATCGGGAGGCATGCCGAACGAGATGTCACAATAAAGTTCGTTTGCCAGCATGTTAGTCAGCGCTCTCGCGGACTCTTGCGACAAACCATCAACCCGCACGACTGGATTTTCTTCGATGTCGTGCGGGTAGGCTTGTAACACCACGGTGTAATGCTCAATGAGATCGCTACTGGTTGCCATGACCGGTGTGTCGTTGAAAGAAGTCATAGCCGAAACTATGACCTCTCTCATTCGATTACCGACTTTCGTTTTGGCTAACTCGATGTCGATAGGAAACATCTATCTAACCTTCCAGCTCGGACCAATGATCCCGCAACCGGCTTGACCGATATCAACCCGTCCATTACAGCCGACAGGAAAACGATCTTCATCACCGTTGTTGTTAGCCGGACCATTCCCGCAGCGAACGTCGTTGTACATCGCATCGACACTCGGGTGATCAATACCTGGCCCAGTCTCGATGAGTGTGGACCACTGCCTGACTGTGTTCGTCTGCCCGTTGATCGTGACACTGGTTGAACCTATCCCGTGATCAAAACCGGTCCACATGTAGCATGTATCGCCGACTGAATAGCTGTCAGCCCACGATCTACCTTGCGGTGTGTATCGACCGGAATAGGTGCCGGACAATTGCGTCATGAAAGGGCCAACGTTCGAATCGCTTGGTGTTGGGTCTGGTGTAGGTGGTGGGGTCGGTGTCGGCGTTGGGTCCGGCGTAGGTGTCGATACCGTGGGCGTCCTGCTAGGGGCACTGGAGCCGATCACACCGGACGAACAGGACCAACCCCCATCGATAGGGTCACAGTCCACCCTTGGGGCCATACAGGACGCCTCATAAGCCGCTATCGCTGTCACTCTGTTAGAACCCACTGCAACGCACTCACTGGACGATGTCGGCGGTAGTGCGGGCGTTGGTGCCGGATCGGGAGGATCGACGCTTACAGAAGAACCCAGTGGTGAATGTGAACCTATCTGACCACTGGAGCACTGCCATTGTCCGTCATCGGTAGGGTCACAGTCCGCCCGTGGGATGTCTGGACAGCTCAAAGCATAGTTACCTTTAGCACTGGCCAGATCACCCCCGTACGCGTCGCACGCTGTTTGACCGAGTGCTCCGGTGGTGGTGATACTCATGGAGCCGAGTACAAGCAATGAAGCGGCGACGGTGGTGAGTGTGTTGATTTTCATATTTCAAATTCCTTATAAAGTTAGTTAATGTCATGTTGTGGTGAAAAGAAAACTACGGGTGAAAATTCAGGTGTTGCTATTCGTCTGTCTTGACGTGCTCAATGGGTTGATCTTCTGAATGCTGTCTCCAGTCTGGCCACGTCCGTCTTTTATTCCTATCAAGTTTTGCGCGAAGTGCTTGAGCGATTTCCAACGGTGACGCACCGGATCGCCATGCACCGTCGAGTGATAGAAGTATCACATCAACCCACTCATGAACTTTGTCAGCCTCTAACGACTCGCGTATCTCTTCGAGTTCTTTGCGAATGTGATTACACACGCCGACTTCTCTTGTTCCTGGCCCGAAGGTTTGTTCACTAAATACAGTTTGTTCAGTGATGAAATTGATGAGATCAAAACCATAGTCGTGTTGTAGAAAGTCTGGAATCAACCGTGTCATCTCAATGTAGCGTTGTATAGTGAACATCGCTTCACTAATGTCGGTGTCTCTCGTCTTTCCGGCGGTACGTCCACCACTGACAATGAGTTTTTTAATTGCGTGTTGGATTGCACCGCTATGGTCGGGCACTTCCCACAATGCACACACTTGATAGATGTCTAAAAAACGTAAGTGTCGAATGTCTTTGTAGTAATGCGGGTATCGACGCACTAGTTCTTCCATCCGCTCATCGTCATCGTCTTTTGCCTCCCAGTCTGCAACGTAGGCTCTTGCAGCCGTCATTGCTTTCTTTCTTCGACGTTGCAATTCTTGTTGCTTGTTTGGATCATTGGACTCGTTGAAAGCGCTTCGGTCTAACGCTCTTGCTATGTTTGTAATCATTTAAAAGTTTCCTATTAAGTTGTTGGTCGGGTTACTGGTCTATCTGTGTGTTTATCGTGAATTAGAAGTAATGAATGTGTCTGACTTGAGCGCGCAACAATTCCTCTCGTCGTTTCTTATCGGGTGTCGCCGGTATACGATCCATAGCATCCTGTAAAAACGTTAACGCTGAATCTGCACCTCTGTCATACGGTGATGTTTCCCCGTAAATTTGTATTTCAATATCGGCCAGCGTTAAACATTCAATAAAGAACGCGGACATCGCCCACCCGAAACCGGTTTGATATTGTTCTCGGTCTCGCCGTTGTTGTTGCCGGTCTTTGTCGCGTGCTCGGATTGCTTTAAAGCGTCGGTAGTACGCGATCACGCAACCATCTCCAGCTCATGACCAACAACGTGCGAACCCCATTGCTGTGCCACCGCATCGCCGATACCCTTGAACGTTTGGCTTCGGATGTTATGACGCTCGGGGCCAGGTGGTGCGTTATGGATCATTGACCATGCTTTATGTTCGGGAGTGCCCTTCTTCGGTGGTGTTAGTTTGTCGGTCGGTACAAGTTTCGGAAGGTTGACGGTATGAAAGCCGGTCGCTTTAAAAGCCGGATCGCCGAACCACCACGGTTGCACGTACTGCGCTGGTTTAAAGTTAACTATCCTTTCCTTCGCGTACTTGTGAAGTATTGGATTCTCAACCGCTCGGTGTGGGATAGGTGCGTTCCATAGCTTCGAGAAAAACGCTGCACCCTTGTCGAGTTGATCCCACATAAACGCAAGGCGACCATCTTCGTCCAACGTGTCATACATTGCGACTTCGTCGGCGCTATAGTCATCGGGGTCCAACTTAGTCGGCGCAACTTTAAGCCAACGCACGCCGCTATTGCATAGTCGCGTACAATTGTGGACAACAACGCCGTTGGCTGTATAAGTTTCATCCTCTTCAACTGACAAGTTATAAACTGTGACCATCTCAGACGTGTCTGTTATCGAACTTTTAACTTTTCCCCACGCGTAGTTGCCGTCAATGTAATTGACACGCCTGTCACAGTCGGTTTTTATTTCTATCGTATACGAGTCTGACGTGCTTACTGTCCGCCCTTCGATAACCGTATCACCTCGCGATTGATTCATACGGATAGACGGGCATGTTTCATACACTCGTTGGAATAGCACGCTCAAACCTAACACCAACTGTTTCGATATGGTCGATGCTGATATTCTTTTATCGGTGACATAACCATCACCACTCAAATACCCGTCGAGAAATACAGCCGCTTGCTTCTTAGTTAAAGACAAAACCCAAGCTGGTAATATTTTATTTGCCGCCCCCTTACCAAACTGTTCAAACTTACTAGCAAACTCGGATTTGTAAAACGTTATGCGATGCACCGACTCACCGTGAGGCAATACATAAGGATTAAACGACTCTAAACGTTGCACACAATCCTTGAGCTTGTCATTGCCGATTGACAAAATCATACATTCGTACTTCCCATTAGTGTATCGGCTAGGACGTAAATGACCGTCAGCCACATATCTACCGGCTAACCATAGAAAATCATCAGATACATTAATGTTATGTGCTTCGGGCAATACCGAACCTGTAAAATGTTTTGCTGTCAGCTTGCCTGCATTCACGAAATCAGCCGGACCATCACGCTGCTCAAGCGTACGATTGTTGTTCGCGTACGGTGCGCGTAGTCTGGAGTAATACGGATGTTCAGGAGTGGTTATTGTTGGTAGACTATTACTTGATTTGACCACCGTTGTCTTTTTTGTTTTTTTGCTCATTACTTCGGTTACAGAACGCCACCTACCTTTATGTGTTAGAACTTTGTCCCCCACCTGGATGTCACTAATCTGCATGTATCCGTGTTCAGTTAATACCATTGTGTCACCGACAAAACACGGAGGATGAAACACCGCCAACACATCCCAGTCATCATCCAGAACTTCGTTGATGTCGCATTGAAAGTGCCGGTTGCTACGCTCGGCATCGGGTTGGATGTCGCACGAGTAAGCATCAAAGCCAAGTGCCTCGAATGATTTGCGAACAACGCCGGAGCGCTCGCAACCAATAAGCACGCGGACATCTTCAGGGTTGCGCAGTGTGGGGTTGATAATGTTCATGTAGTGAACTCCTAGTATTAGAATGGTTGGATTGTTTAGGTCACTATCACCGTTAGGTGATAGTGCCTTGCATGTCTCTACCTTTAAGGCTCGCACTGTTCTTGTCGTTCATCGGCATAATGATTGCGAGAGTGCCAGCAGGCCAGTGGGCATCCAACGGTGTACACGTGACAGCTTCGTGCGACTCGCCTATGTGCATCGTCATACCGCCTTTAAAAATGGTCAGACGGGCGAGAAACGCGGGGTTGAGCGCAACGGTTGACGGTTCAATCGGTAGCGGTTTGTTTGAGTTCCTGCCGAGCTTCGGAAGTGTCTCGTGACGGGTTGCCGGTATCACTCGCGTATAGTCGGGATATCGTCCGTCGATGGTGCTAGCCTCGAATAATTTCGTGCCTCGGTTGCCCATACAACGAACCACTGTCGCGCCTTGGTAATCGTCGTCCGTTGCGGTGAAGTCAAACACTACCGTGTTAGCAGATACCGGTATTTTTCCGTCGATGTTAAGGATTAAATCCTTTGCTAAACCGGATTGCTTTAACTCTTCGGAATAGGTCTTGAATAGGATGCTTCCGTCAGTGGCTACGATGTCACCGTTGGCGGCTAGTAGTATGCCGTCAAGGTAGTATCGAACATTGTTATTGGCTTGGAAATTTTGTGCGCCACGTATTAGGGCCGCGTCGATGGATATGGTTTTGACTTTAACGTGTGTGTTCATGTAGTGAACTCCGAAGTTGTAAATGGATTGATTGCTAAACAGTAAGAGCAGTTTAAAACAGGTAGATCGTTTTTTATGCGAAGGACTACCCACTTCGCACATGAATAATTACAATTCGCCGTGTTCAGCGAACGAATGAGACTCACCACTTGCACACATAATGATGTGATCTAGCACGCGGATGTCGAACAGCGCTGCACCCTCGCATAGTTTGCGCGTCAATCGGTGGTCGGTCGCTGATGGTTTAGGCTCGCCACTTGGGTGATTGTGCGCGAAGATCAACGCCGCGCTATTCTTAGTTAGGGCAGAACGAAACACATCACGCGGATAGACACTTGCACAGTCAATGGTGCCCGTGGAGTGAACCTCGATGTCTATCACCTTGTGCCGGTTATTCAAGTGCACAATTAAAAAATGTTCACGGGCAGAATCTAACTGTGCAAACTTTAGTTTGAGTGCTTCACGTGTGGCGTCGGGTGATTCTAGCGCGTCGGTGTTTATGATCGCGCTTGCGTCTTCCACGCGGTTACGCATGATCAATTCAGCACGTCGTAAAACTTCAATGTCTGTTAGTTTTGGCATTTTATTATTCTCAGTCATAGCCGGATCACATCCCTTTTCAAGTGATCCGGCGTGAATTGGTTTGCGCGGTCTTATTCGCTTGTTGTTTGTTCTGGTTGCGGGTTCATTGGTTGAAATTCGTTCCTGACCGGTGCTATAGGCTCGCCCCAGTCAGCCGATATCGTGTGCAAATACGTGCCGTCCATCTCGGTGCAACATAGCGTGATGTCTTTGCCGTTGTGGTTGATCTTGTATAGGGGTCGGCTCCAGTCATCTAGGCCAATGAACACGGCTAGCGTGCCGTTGTTAAGTGTCAAATCGGTGTAATCGTCTACATTCATTTTTATTCTTCTCGGTTCCTGGGTATCGTTGGAATTATTGTTTTTCGGCCAGTGCATTAAGCGACTTATAGAAGTCTTCCTCGCTGCTCTCGGGTTCTGGACCGTTGGCCATGTTCGGTGTGTACACCTGACCGGCTGCGCACAGTAACGCGTAGGTGTCGGAATTTTGCCCGCCATGCCATTCGTACGCGTGCCAGTACAGGCCGACAATTACATTGTCTAGGCTTATGGTGTGCTCGCCTATGGTCCACAGTTCGAACAGTTCGGACGTGGTGCCGTCATCTCGTGCGTACGCGTGAGCGGCGTTACACAGCTCTATTGCTTGGGTCACTATCTCGTCATAAGACAATGACGGGTTTCTATACTCCACGTTGTCGTGAACGGCGGTGTGTAGGTCGGTGATGTGTTTGAGTTGTTCCGCTGCGGTAGTCATACGGTCACTAACCTCCTAACGGGCTGGTTTTTGTTCTTGTTGCGTGCGTCATTGACTAACGCAATTAGTGCTAGGGTGTGGGTCTCAATCGCACACTCTCGCGACGTGCCGCACGCGATATTCTCCAGACACTTGTTCGTTGTGGTGTCGTATAGGTCCACGGCCACGTATCCGTTGCGCCCTTCTGACTCAATCCGGTATCGTATGCCGTGCTCTGACAATAGCGTGTTGATGTCTTCGCAATAGTCGCGCAGTGCCTGACGTGTAACGCGTGCGGGTATTCTTGGTGTGACCTTAGTTAGTAAATGAACCATAGTAGTATTATTATTGTTGGATTGTTCAAAACATAGCCGCCCATAGTCGGCGGCTATCGTGTGCATTTACTTATGCAATTCGTGTCTGTTTTTCTTCCACCTCCTGACTCTCGTCTATGTTGTAGTGTGCTCGGACGGCTGCGCGGATCGTGTCGAGTTCTTCCAATGCTTCAGCGTGTAGGGTGTCGATGTTCTTCTGTGTGGCTCGCATGCGTACGCTTTTAACGCGCTCTAGGTAATCCTGAAACATCATGAATTGCTTAACTTCAAATTTTTTGCCGTTAGTCTCTTCAACTTTTATGAATACGAGTTGCGCGGTGGTAGTAACTACACCTGACGCTCCACTGGTTGAAACGGTCAGTGTTGCTTGTCCGCCGTCATCGTTGTTAGGGATCGCGGGGAATAGTTCGCGCCATTCTTTAGTCTGTGCCATGCTTGTATTACTCCAGTTGCGTGCTTTGTTGTTAGTGTGTACGTATATTAAAATGAGTATGATGTGTAGGTCTGTTAATCAGCCCGCATATTGTGCTGTTACTTTCGGCACGTCGTACCCGTTCGATAGTCTGGCGGCTACGAGTAGGGCATCGTTTAATGACTCGGCAACATATAGAACACCGCTCACCGATCCCTTAACAATCACTATTGCGTCGGCTACGGGCACGGCGTTCGTGCGTCGCAGACTTTCAACGGTGAACCCACTGCGGAAGGTTGCCAGTGTTGACCGGTGGCGGAAGTTCACATAGTCGCGTTGTATCCGCCCCACTTCTGGCATCGGGTGTGTAAGTGTGCGCAGTGTTGCGTCAGTGGTGAATTTTAAATAGGCGGCTATAACCTGCTCGACGTTGTCGTACATCGATACGTCAATAATTAACGTTTCTTTCGATGGTATGGCTGTAATTTCTATGCCGCTGTCGCTGGTGTAAATCGGGTATAAGTCGATGTGTGCAACCGGCTCGCGCTCATCGTTAACTATCAACTGTGTGTCTGTGTCGTAGAGATAGGACTCGCCGTTAACGCGTACCATTGCGGGGTCTGTCAGGAATGATTGCTTGTCCATTGTTCTAATGTCCGTATAAGGCGACATAGAGAACCCACTTGATCCGGTTCTCGTCGGTGTCAATGTTGCGGGTGTGGGTCAGCTCTAAATGCTCGCCGTCTGAGTTGTAGGCGTGAAGATATTCGGTGTCGGTGTCTAGTTCTAGTCTCGCCACGATGTCATCGTCTATCGTCTGGTGAATGTTGCCGGTGTCCCCGTCATAACGGTACTCGTGCCCTTCATAGGTCAATGTCTGGTCTGTACTCGCGTTGTCCATTACTCGCTAACCTCCTTGTATAACTCGCTATAGTCGAGACCGTAGTCAGTCGCTTGTTGCTTCGCTTGTTTAAATTGACCGTTAACAATCGACTGTCTGACAATGTTGTCGTGTCGGTAGTCTTCGAAGTCTTCCTCCGTTGCATTGTTGTTTGATCTATCGAACGCGAACCCGTCAACGTCATGCGTGTCGTGCTGGTCTGAATGCTTGTCGAGTGCATCGTTGTAACGGTCTACGCGTCCCTGTTCAGCTAGTGATAGTGTGCGTTCGGTGGTGTTGGCGGTGGTCATGGTCGGCGGTCGGTCCCTGTTAGTGTATGGCCTGAATTATACGGGTGTGCTGAAATTAAACTGTGTTGTATGTCGTGTGCTTGTTTTAAAGTCAGTAGAGAATAAACGCCGGTGCCAGTAGTAGGGCGGTGGCTGTAATCGCAGTAATGAAGACAATAATTAGTGCACCGGTGTGTAGGTCGGTGATGTCTGCGGTGGTGTCTGTCGTCTTAGTGTTGGTCTGGTCTGGCATGCTGTGCTCCTGTCGCGTTGTTAAATGTAACGGCTAACAACATGCCCAAATTAAATCAGGTAGTTCATCGTGTGATGTCGTTGGCAAACCTGGAAATAGTGTGGAATAGGTCAAAAATACGCGGTCCCTGTAATGGCCTGTATTGAACGTTCGCCACGTGGGTAATGCACTAGGTAGGGGTTAAAATTGAGGGTGTACAGGCTCTTACAGTTCAGGGGCATTAGTGCGCGGGCGGCGTGTTTTCGGGTGTTTTTGGGGGTGTTTGGGGGCGGTGTTTTTGGGGTGTTTGTGCCCTTGGTGTCTGTTTGCTTGAATATGGCACTGTATGGGCATCCAGTGTGCTGTATATCTATACACTGGTAGAATATACAGTTGTTTTCTACCGGTTTTAAATTGGGAGCCGTGAATTGGGGTGTTTTGGTGGTGTTTTGGTGGTTTGCCCTTGGTCCGCCCTTGGTTATGCCCTTGGGTTAAGTTGTTGAAATTACACTGTAATGTTGTTGTATATTATCTTATTTAATTAAGGGGCAAGAATATGAAGTTGTATATGTATGACTTTTAGTGGTTACTTACAGTGTAAGTTTGTGGTGGTTTATGTGAAGGAAAAAAACATATATATAGGAGAACTTGAAAAATCGTTTGCCCCCTGTTTTTCTGCCCTTGGGCCACTTTTACGCGTGGTGTGCCGTGGTGGTGTTTTTGTCGCTGTTAGTTTTAAAGTCGGTAGTTTGTTGGTGCTGTTATTGTGTTGTTTGTTGGATGTTGGCTGATACCCTTCGATATGGGCTAAAAGTTATGACTTTCAACTATGAAGCGAACAACTCAAATCTTTTTGTGGTGAATCCTACCGAGATTAAAATGTGTAGACCATTGCACACAATAACGGTCTACAAGAATGAGAATCGACACATGACGATCTCACGCACTTTAAAATGAGTAGACCTATGGCCTTTCTACCGTGGAGATCGTCGCTTACAGAGGCTTACAGCGATCCGCTATTTGCTATGGACTTCACACTTTCCTGGCTTCTGTGAATCACAGCACACCATTTTTAAATCTCTCCGGCTGATAGCCTGCACTCAATCAGCGTTTCGGGCACCCCAGTAACAGCCCATAGCCCCAAGCTGTCAGCGTTATGTGCTATGCGTCACATGATGTAAGCCTGTACGCTACCATCTGCGCCCCGTCAACCGATAGCTGCACACATTAAAGTCGGTAGAGTGAAACCTAGTCTGCACAAATTAAAAGAGGGGGGAGGGTAGGCTGTGATCGAAGTTTAAAAATTTATGATATGACCCACATCCGAAAAATTCTCACAGAAAATTTCCAAATTTAAGTATCTACCTATTTTAATTCCAGTAGATATATGAAATTATAAAATACCATTATCTACCAATTTCAAAACCAGCAGATCAAATTACAGGCGTACCAAAGCCGCCACCCTCTAAATGGAAAGGTAGTAGGCCAGAGCAGCATCGACTGCCGACGCTCGGGTATCACCAAAGCCGTCAACCGATGAACAACCGGATCGCCACAATCCACCGGTCCCGTCATCAACGTGGCCAGGACACCACGCGAAAAAGTCTGAGCCTCGCGACTCAACCACTATCCGTGCATCGCACATCGGACATAAGCCTCCGGTACTACCAGTACCAACGCCGCCATTACCGCGACTATTACTCACTTCTGCATCACTGTTATTCATCTTCGTTATCACGTGTCGTTAGTGTCACAAGTGTACAACCATACAGTCACTACAACTCGCATGACTACAACAACCTTCGTTACCACCGTGGTGAACGAACAATTTTAAAACTGTGTCACAAACTTATTGCTGTTTAGTTGTTTCAACATGACATGTACACGTATAGTCGGCAAATCTTAAACCAACCGTAAGCGACTACGATGATTACCGAAAGAGAAGAACAAAACCTCCCTAACGCAATTGACCTATCAGCACCGAAATCCTTACCGCGTAAAACGTTTGGACAATCCGTACCGAAGTCGATTGATGAACAGATGCGTTATCTTGACGAGTTGATCAGCGATGACAACCGACTTCACTTAGGCCAGTCAGTCAGTGCGACCTACGCGGATATGGAACGGTTGCATAACCGCAATAACAGCCATAGGGGTGTCAGCGGTACAGTCAGTGAAGCGGAGAAGCTGTTGAACTCTCAACGCAACGAACAGCGCAAAACAAGAACAGACATTGAGTTCGACGGGCAAGGCAACGTGAGCATGCCGAAACCTGAACAGTCGTTGCTCTCTAAAGCAATCGGTTTAATGCCACCGTCTGTTGCTGCACTGGTAACGCTCGGTGCGACAGGCATGACGCAACTCGAATCGTTTGTCGGCGCTAACTCGCTCGACTATCGTGAAGCGTTCGTCTACTTCACCAACAACCCGTCAATCGAAGCGCTGTTACCGGCCCCCGTGCTGGCACTGTTTGCCTATATGCTGCGACGCATGCGTGCGCCTAACACCGTACCGCAGTACGAGTTGGACCATGCGATAACGAGCTACGACGCGTTAAAAGAACACAAAGAGCGTTCGTTAGAAACGTTGGGTACTAGGCTACTCAACAGGGACATAGAGTTCGACGCGATGGTTAGTGAGAAGGACAGCGAGTACGAAGACATGGTTGCGATCAAAGACGCAAGAATCGAACAGTTGGAAGAAGAACGCGATTACTTCCGAGGCACTATTCCAAGCGGCAGTGATACACCATCGATACCGCAAGCAGTTGATGCCGTGGCGAACAAGATTGTTCTTGGTGATCCGTCGCTAACTGATCGTTCTGTTAGAGAGGCGTACAACGAGTTGTTGGAGAAGTACGGAGCGCTGGAAGAATCTGAAGCGATGCAACATGACTTGGCGGAAAAGTATCAGAGTGAAGTAGGTAGGCTCAACGCGGAGATAGGGCAGCTCAACGGTGCTAATCAGCGGTATTTGCGCTCTAATCAAAAATTGATGTCAGAGCGTGACAAAGCGTTACAAGCAAAACATGCGACTAGTGGCCATGCCCACCTTATCGAAGAGAAAGACGCGTACATCCGCTCACTGTTGGAAAACGAACAGTTGTTACGTGATCGTATTAACGAGCGCAACGTTCGACTGAAACAGTTGGGTGACGGGACAGTGGAAAGACTCAAGCGTGAAAACGAAGAGTTGCTTAACAAACTAAAACGTGCGCGGGCCTACATCAAGACGAAAGCAAGATTGTCTGACGCGGGGGCGGACATGGTATTTGTTGACCCGAACAGCGTATCGCCGCAAACTAATCTGATTATCGAGTTTCGAAGTCATACGCGTAGCGAGTTGATCAATCGAATACAAGAATTGCGACAGATGTTCTTTGTGGCCACTAACCAAGTGCAAGCGCAAGAAGAAACTATCGATGAGCTTAAAGATCAATTAAGCGATCAAGCGGACAAAATAAAACTACTCCGTGGTCAAGCACCAAAGGATGTCGATAGTGATATTGAAGAACTGCTCGGAGAGATAGACAGCGTTCGAATAAAGCTCAATAAAAAAACCAAAGAGTCACTGGACTTACAAGAGCGATTGAAGAACGCCAACATCCGTGCAAACGATGCTGGTGCTGAGATATCGAAGTTGGGCGATCAAGTTGCCGATCTAAAGGTTCAGATTGAAGACCTAAGCGATGAAAACAACACGCTAACGGAAGCGGCTGAAGACCATGCGTTCGTGATTAAAAAGCTCAAGGACGAACACAAAGCCGAACTTGCTGAGAGCAAGGCACAAAAACCGTTGGGTGAATACTACGACGATGGTGATGACACCGTTGAGTTGTCACTAAAAGACACGTATGACAACTGGTTTTCTACCGACGATAACGATGGCACTGTAGTTGTTGAGACAGACGAAGACAAAGAAGGCGTTCCGGTTCCACCCAAAGAGATGTACGACGCTGAGACTGACAAAGACGATAGGCCAATCAGCGAACGCCACAACAACCCTGGTAACATAATCACGTCCACCGGTTCACCGTGGAACGGGGAGGACAGCACCAACGAACATCGGTTAGCGAAATTCTCATCCGTGGTGTCCGGTACACGTGCAATGATGTACCTACTTTACGTGTACTACTACAAGCACGGGTTAAAGACGGTGCACGACATCATTCACCGTTGGTCTCCAGCGGACGGAGAGGGTAATAGTCCTGAGATCACCGACAACTACATCATTGCCGTGGCTAGAGACATGGGTGTTAATACACGGGATCATCTACACCTTTCGTCGCCTGCAACGATAAGCGATCTAGTTGTTGCTATGGCTAAACACGAAGGTGGTCGCCGCAACGAACAGCTAACTACCGAAGTGCTAAAGCAAGCATTCAACGCTTTGCCTAATGGCCTTGCGACAACCGGAAACAAGACATGAACAGTGTGCAAAAAATAAAAGTATCAAAGCGGGGGTTGATACTCCTAACGCTGATGACAATGTCAACCGTTGTAGCGTGCAGCTACATCGGTTCCCTAATTGCGCTGCTTGCGGGAGACGACATCATGAAAGCCAGGTTGTTTAGCGTTGGTAACTGGAGTTGGTTGGTGTTAATTACGGTCTGCATAGTATTGGTGTTGTTTGTTAATTCAGAACGCGACGAGCATCGTCGTCAACGCAGTAAGCGATTACGCAAACGACGTGCACGTGAGAAACGCGGATACCCGAGACCGAACATTCAGCCACCACAACCATCACCAACAAAACCAAAAGCAACGTTGAGACGCGTAAAATGACCCCCGAAGAAATAGCAAAGTTTGAAGCACAAGTAATGGGCGAGTGGGACGGTGACGAAAAACCACAAACGTTCAATGAACAACTTGAGCGCTACATTTACTACGCGTTAGACCAAACAGCCATGCACGCGGCAAGAGTGTTGTTGGGCAAGTTCATCATAGACGGGTGGTGTCTCTTAGAGTCATGGAGACACGACGCAGAACCAGACAGCAAAGGCGTCACAACTATTCGAACGTGCGACATCATTACTGACGCTTACGGGACACTCTGTTTGGCAGTGCACATCAATTTTGCACATAGCGGTACAGCAGGTTCGTTGGAGCCTCCGTACGTAATGATGGAGTCGAACCCCGAGTCGCTAACGGAGATTAGAAATTTATTGGATCGCGAACAGTGGGTTCAATCGGAATCGGAAGTGGACGCTGTTGCGTCAAGTGCGGTTTAAATCCTATGCCGATCTGCCTATACGACAACCCGTCCACCATGCGTCGCGAGGCATGGCAGGACGGCGTGCTGTTGTCGTTCGTCTCGTTTGAACTTTTCTTTTTGAAGACGCCGACATTTGCGATACCAGTCATCGACTTTCGATTACAGGGTGGCCCGTGGGAAGAGGGTAAATTCCATCATGGCGGCAGGGAGGCGATGGTGCTGCCGGACGATTTGCCCGATCCTGGGTAGCAGGCTCTCACAGGCTCTCTCCCGAGCCTGTCGGCAGTACCTATGGCAAGCCCGACCGGTTTTAGCGCCTTAGACGGGCTTACAGGCGTTCACACGCAAGAATCTCCCAAATGTGTACAATCGTGCCGATGAGCACACAACACCCTGCTCATAACTAATTGGGTGTATACATAGCAAGTATTCGGAGAATGTCATGCGGTTCTTATCCCTCAAATGTATTTCAGTGGTTCTGTTCGGTCTGTTGTCGTTGGTCGGTATCCAAGGGTGTTCGTTACTGGGCGGGGCAGCTCCAACGGCCAGTGTCGTTGCCAACACGTATTTACTTCGTGCTGAGTTCGATATGGCGGTCAGTACACTGGAGCGCGTACCGTTCAATACCGTGGAACGACAACGGGTTGATAATGCGCTAGCGAATGTCAGTGACATCGTGGACCGGTACGACAATGTGACAACTGAAGTCGTGGTGATGACGGTGCTGCAAACCAGATCGGTACTGGACGAAATTGTAGATGCGTATACCGTTATCGAAACGACATACGAACAATACCTAGAGCGGACAGGCCAGGAAAAGGATTCGTTTCTCAAAGCGTACGGAACATCGGCAATAGCGACACACGATGCAATCGATACGCTGTTGGATGAGAAGGATGACGCGTTCAACGTAGACCCGACGCTTGTCGCGGGCTACGTTGGACTCATACTCCGCGTTGTAGCAACCACTGCGCTATGACACGGCTATGTTTACACCGGAACACTCAACCATTGCTTACGTGGTAGGCATCGTGCTGCTAGGTTCACTTGCAAATGCAATGGTGGCTCTCAACAAGGCCAGACAAGAATCACTTGTCTACAACATTGTTGATTTTACAATCTCAATTATTGTCAGCATGTTTGCCGGAATGATGTTCGGTTTAGCCGCTATGTATTTCTCAGAAGACCCCATTGTGATGAGTTGCAGTGCTGGAGTCGGAGCGTACTTAGGTGTCGGCGGTCTGGCCAAGCTAACTGACATGTTCTTTAACGCAGTTGAATCCTATATTAAAAATCGAGGCGGTCATGGAAAGTAATCGCATAGTCGAACGGTTTCGTCGTCAAGGAGTTACGGTTAGAAATTTTGTAGCAATGCCGGTTGTGTTTTTGTTTGTGTTCTTAATGGCAAGTGGGTTCTCAGCAGTGGTGTCGATGGACGTAGACGCAGTAACGAAAGCACCCGAGGTGGAAGAAAGTAGTGAGTGAGTTTACCGGTGCACTAATCCTACAAGACAACTTGGATGGGAACACGTGGACCGTTTTTAAATCGTTTAGGTACTACTTTGACAAGCCGGAAAAGAAGGGTTGGTATATAGATGTTAATTCAGGTTTCGTAACCGATCTAGCGTCAAAGCCTTTAGTGCGTAAGACAGGAAAATACAATCGTCCTGCCGTACTACACGATCACAACTACAAATATCCGGTTGCATACTTCGAAGGTAGCCTGCCTGAAAATTTTGATTTTACGATTTGTTATTGTGAAAAATGGTTAACCCGTTTGGAGTGTGACAACATTTTTTTCATATCGATGCGTATCTCCGGCGTTAACATTTTTTCAGCATCGTTCTATTGGCTGATGGTTCGATTGTTTGGTTGGAAAGCATGGAACAGACACAGAAGTAGAGATGAAGACCTCAGTGGAATATGACATTGATGCGGCGCTTGCTGAGTTCGACGAGATCGATGCGGAAGTCGTTGGTGACATCGACGATGCGATTGCGGAGTTCGACGCGTTAGAGGCCAGCACGATTGACGACGTGGGGGAAGTCACCGCCATACTGGTTAACCCCGATCAAGATATCGATAGCGTCTTAGGTATGCAGGATGTTATCAGTGAGCATCGCGACAGCAGTGCGCACATGGAGACTGCCGTTAGTCCCGAGCTTGGCAGGATTCTCGGTGAGATCGAATCCATTGCGTTCGCTAACATCGCCGACTTGTACGAAGGGCGACAGATATTCGAAGAGTGCGGGTTAGACGAAGAGGGTGAAGTTCAGTATCAGATCATGGATCGCATACTGCTCAAAGACTTTACAAAGTTACCGCGTGAGATAACCGCTGCAATCCAAAGTATAAAAATTAAGAAAGAGCGCGGCGGGGATGTTATCGAAGTGAAGATGTACGACAAGATCGGATCGCTTGAAAAACTTATGCGTTATCACGGTGCGTATGCGCGTGAAAGCGAACAGCGTAAGGATGAAAACGGATCGCTACTCGATCTACTATTCAATCAAGTAGACAACAACGGTCTACCTACACCGAAGGCTCAATAACACAATGTCAACGCCAGAGCGATATTTTGAAGACAATGGCGGTAGCATTGTCTATAACGGTCGAACATACAAGAAGCCAAAACTCAAAGAACTTGCGTTAGACAAATTAGCGGATAAAGAGTGGCGTCTCGACAACCTGTACTTCATCATCAATGAAGACGGTGAGTTAGTACGTTTTCGTTTGCGACCGATACAGAAGCACTTCTTACGCAATATGTGGTATCGCAATATAATCTTGAAAAGCAGACAGCACGGGTTCTGCTGCGATCCGTCAACGCGTGTCTTAACCGCCGATCTAAAGTGGGTAAGAATTGAAGACTTAAAAGTTGGTGAACAAGTTGTTGCGGTTGACGAACACAAACAAGTCGGTCGAGGAAAAGCACGCAAGATGCGTACAGCAACAGTCGAAGCTGTTGGTGAAGTCTATGACCATGCTTACAAGATCACTATGTCTGATGGGCGCGAGTTAATCTGCAATGATCGGCATCCGTGGTTAGGTAAGGCACGCAAAGCAACTGATCTAAAATGGCGGAGCATTAGTGGTAAAGGCAACAACGTAGTCGGTAAAATTAAAGAAGGATTTTCATTGCGAAGCATAACGCGACCGTGGGATGAAGATCGAACGCCAGAAGACGGTTGGATGGGCGGCATGATAGACGGTGAAGGTACGGTCGCCAAACAAGAACATCCAATGAAGATAACCATTACTCAACGGCCAGGAAAAATATGGGACCGTATGGACGAGTACGCGTTTCTAAATGGTTATGAGCCTACCTATGAAAAAGACAGACGGTATTTAAAACCCAAAGAAGAACGCACGTGCTTAGGTAATGGAATAATTAACCGATTGTCGTTTGGGCGTATGGAAGAACTCTTTCGCCTTGTTGCCAAAACTCGACCAAGTAAACTCGAAGGTACTCGGTTTTGGGAAGGACGCGAACTGCCAGGAAAACGCAGTGCGGCGGAGATAGCAAACGTCGAGGTGGTGAAGATCGAATACATTGGTAAGCAGCGTCTTATCGATTTGCAGACCAGTGAGAAAACATTTATCGCTGAGGGTTTCGTTTCTCACAACACGACTTTTATAGAAATATGGAAGTTAGACACTGCAATATTCACTAAGAATTTCAAGGGTGTCATCATTGCGCACAAGAAAGAAGACGCTAGTGAAATTCTAAGTTCGAAAGTAGAAGTACCGTACGCAAACTTGCATCCCGATATCGTTGCTCGCGTAGGCATTAAGTCAAGTAACAAGAGCATGATTGAATTTTCAAACGGCTCTAGTATCAAAGTCACAACGTCTGGTCGATCCGGTACGGCGCAATCACTTCACGTATCTGAAATAGGGTACACCGCTAAACATCGTCCAGATGTCGCACAAGAGATTAAGTTAGGTTCACTGCCTGCCGTTCACCAGAAAGGTTTTGTGTTCTTTGAATCAACGGCTGATGGTGCGGGCGGTATGTTTTTCGACATGTCAATGAAAGCACTTAATGATTCACGTGAAGGAAAGAAACTAACGCCATTTGATTTTAAGTTTTTCTTTTACGCGTGGTTCGATAAGCCGGACAACGTATTGACCGACGAAGACGCTGACGTGCAAGTGCTAACGGCGGAGATGGATAAGTATTTCTCCGAAGTCGAAGAAGCAGCCGGTATCACGTTGAGTTGGAATCAAAAAGCGTGGTACATCGTGCAAGCCGACATTTTCGAAGACAAGATGAAACAAGAGCACCCGAGCACGCCAGAAGAGGCGTTCGCGAACTCAGGTGAAGGTTTCTACTTCCTAAAGCAGATGGGCGATGCTAGGGAGCAGGGACGGCTTATATCAGGCGGCATGCCACACTCCAACCATCCCGTAAGAACGTACTGGGATATCGGCGTTAACGATCCGGCAACATGCTGGTTTATTCAGCGTGTTGGTGTTTACTATCACGTGCTTGGCTACTACGAAGATACCGACAACGGGATGGACCATCACATAAGCCAAGTAAAGTTTATTGCTGAAGAACGGGGTTGGCGATTGGCTGACGATTGGATCGGCCCGCACGACATGAAGAAACGCAACCCAGGAAACTCTAAGACGTTGGTCAAAGAGTGTGCAGGGTACGGTGCGAAATTTAAAGTCGTGCCCAAAGTGCCAAATAAAATCTTGTCAATACAGGCTGCTCGACGAATGATATCGATGTGCAAGTTTGACAAAGAAGGGCCGAACATGGAACTCGGTATGAGTCGAATGGACAACTACCGAAAGGAATGGAACAAGCAAACAATGACGTGGGCCGACAAGCCTCGCAAAGATATGGCAGGGCACGGAGCTGATGCCTTTCAATGTTTTGCCATGTATGAAGAAAGCGGTTCTGATTACGACACGCGTCCGGCTGCACAACCGGACCCAAGGAACCACGGCATGCAGCCCAACGCGTACGGTGAGAGTTCGCCAGCACAAGGTAACAATGCAATGAGAGCGTTTACATAATGGAAGTGGTAGAGAAGTTGTCGGCAAGAGTATTTGGCGATGAAGAGAAAGAGATACTGCTCGACTGTATCGACCAACTCCGAAAGGAAATTGAAAACGACAACATTCGCCAAGTCGTGCTACTCGGTTTATCGGGTAGCAATACATCGTTAGGTACGAACAGTACGTTCGAACATTATGCTATTGCGCCAAGCACGAATGCACTACTCATGCTTGGGTTAATGGACGTGGTGAAACTACAAATTATTAGTGAGAAAATTTCACTCCAAGAGATGCCAATAGAATGAAGACGCTAGAGACAGCAACCGACATGGAGTTGCTTAGCGAGTTATTAAGTCGAAACAACATCGAACAAGGGACGGTAAGCTCAACGTATAGCAGTAGCGTGCGTGATTGCGTTATCGGTATTGGTAACGACAACACAGCGACTATACGGCTTCACACCGACGATATAGAAGCACTCAACGAACTAACCAGTGGTGAACCACAATGAGCTATACCCCAACCCCTATTCAATCCTCTATCAGTAAGCGTGATCTTGCACCAGTGCTGTGTCGGCTAATGGCACGCTTTGCAGACCCCGACGCGCCGAAATTGCGAGACCCAAAAATTGCAAAGCTGGTGCATGAAGATACCGGTGTGTTTGCGGATTACAGAATCCCAAAGAAACCACACATGATCGGCATTGGCCTGTTCTTAACCATCCATAAGGGCACGATCAAACAGGACTCAAAGTTGCTGCGTATCTTCTTTGACATGCGCAAGTTTGAGAAAGACCCACGGGAATACATCACTGGCATGGTCAAGCAATCGCTGAAGGGTATCGACGCATACGTGGAGCACGATAAGCGTTTTGAGGGTGATTTTATTTCATCACTGGACGGCTCTGAAGCGTTGTCGTTCTTTGACCCGCACCAGCCGATGTCAAGACACTAACCGACATGTCGTAGAAACATGACCTAAACACGTGTAGACTTCCTACCATATTTGATTCAGGGAGTCCACACGGATGCAAGCAGCAATTATGACCCCCTCGCAGACGCGGGAAGCTGAGAGCAACGCAGCCATTGAGCGCGAAGCAGGGGCAGCAGCCATATCGCTAGTGGAAGAAGCGGACATTTTTCGCATCCACTTGGCCAAGCAGATCACCGACGATTGGCGCAAAAACCGAGACAACCGGCTTCGCGTTGATCAAGAAATGCTCACGTGTCTACGTGAAAGAAAAGGCGAATACGATCCCGACGAACTGGCACTGATTCAGTCGCAAGGTGGATCGGATATCTTTATTAAAACGGCGACCGGAAAAATACGCGCCGGTATTGCGCATATTAAATCCGTCATGTTGCCAGCAGGCGAACGCGCTCACGGTATCGAGCCGACAGCTAATCCAGACATACCGCCGTTTATGGAAAAGCGCATCCTCGACCGCATAGCGCAGAATCCGAACATGGTTGACGATCAAGGGCAACCGGTCCCACTGGACGCGCAACCAAAAATTCTAATGGACATGATCCGACGTGAGATTCGATCATGGTCTGCCGCCGCTTGCGAACGGATGGAGCGCAAGATCAACGATCAGTTGGATGAAGGGAATTGGCTTCGTGCAATGTCAGATTTCATTGACGACTTTTGCACATACCCTGCCGCATTTATGCGCGGACCATACATGTCGTATGAGCCGTCACTGAAATACGAGCTTCAAGAAACCGGTGAGTACAAAGAGGTTTCAGGCTTTGTGGCCAAGTGGAAGTTTAGAACGATCAATCCGATGGACGCTTACCCCGCACCTGGAGTTGACTCGTGTCAGAAAGGTTCGTTTATCGAACGTCTTCGCATGTCAAAGAAAGAACTCTATCGCATGCGCAAAATGCCTGGTTATTCGGAAGAAGCCATTAAGAATGTTATGCGTGAAGTAGAAGGCAACACGTTAGAGAACTGGTTATGGACAGACACAGCACGAAAGCAAATTGCGAATCATAATTATTTTTGGAACAAGACCACGACAGACTTCGACGGTCTTCACTGGTTCGGCAGTGCTCAAGGTTTAGATTTGTTGCAGTGGGGTATGGACCCCAAGTTAGTGCCGGACCCATTGGACTACTACGAAGTCGATGCAATCTTAGTGGGTAAAGAAGTTGTTCGTGCGGCGATCAACCCCGATCCAAAGTATCGTCGCTCAGTACACTCCAGTTGCTATGAACGCATACCAGGAAATGTATTCGGCAACAGTGTGTCAATGTTAATGCGTTCAACCGGTCGCATGATCAATGCGACGGCACGTGCACTACAGAATAACCAAGCACATGCGTCAGGGTTCCAAGTTGAAGTCAACCACCGACGACTATCGCCAGAAACAAAAGCGCATACACACTTCCCGTTTAAAGTTTGGCAGACTGAAGAGTCAGAACAGGCTACTAACGGTGCACCAGCCGTTCGCTTTTTCCAGCCGTCTTCTAATGCTGGTGAACTGATGGGCACGATCAGTTACTTCTTGAACATCGCTGATACCGATACCGGCATACCGTCTGTGCTTCAAGGCGGGCAAGGTAGCACTGACGGCGCGGACGGTACTGCGAAGGGTAGGGGCTACCTACTCTCCAGTGCTGCAAAGCTACTGCGATCATCCATCGGTAATGTCGATGAAGACGTGGTGGTGCCAATCATTCAGATCATGTACGACAACAACATGCGATACGAAGACGATCCGTCCATCAAAGCTGACGCGTCAGTCGTGGCACGCGGTGCTAACCAGATGTTGCAACGTGAGACAGCACGTCAAGATCACATGGCCGTACTTGAGATAACTAACAACCCAATGGATCAACAGATCATTGGTGTACGTGGTCGAGCGCACTTGCTCAAGAAGACGCTTAACACGTTTGAGAACATCGATGGTAATCACGTCATACCGGACGGTGAAGAGTTTGATCAACTCATTACGAGTATTGAGAATCAAGAGCCGCCACCAGACCCAATGATGATTAAGATCGAAGCGGATGAGCGCGTCGCGATGAGTAAGCTGGACGTTGAGAGTCAAAAAATTGCTCTGCAAGAAAGACTCAAGGCTGAAGAGATTGCAGCGCAGCGAATCATCAAGACAATGGAGCTATCAACTAAGGAAAAAATCTCCGCAGACGACATGCAGAAAACCATACAGAACGAGATCGTTAAGCTACGCGCAACACGCATGGCCGAGCGCGAACGCGTTCAGATGGATTTGAAAATGGCCAAGCTCAAAGCGGAAAGCGAAGCACGCATGAAAGTTGCTGATCTTAAAGAGCAGCGCAAACAACGTGCAGAGCAAGGCAATGCCGATGACATGAAAGCCGGTGTCACCGACAAAGAGATTGCCGGTATCGTTGCAGCAACCGTTACACCGTTGTTTGAAAACTTTAGAACGGAGATCGGCGGTACTATCGATTCTATTGCCGCCGCAATACAGACTGACAACGTTACTGGCCAGCCGATCAATGTCACCGTCAACATGCCTAGTGCGAACAAGTCGATGACGTTTACCAAAGACCCCATCACCGGTGCGATGAGCGGTCAGGTGGTTGCTGAGTAATGGCAGGCTTACGTCTAGCATGGAACGTAGGTTCTAACAACGCCGGTGATCCGCAGGCCGTGACATTGTATTCGCAAGTGTCCGGCTACGCTCAGATATCAATAAGAGCCGCAACACGAGTCGGCACAACTCCAACGTTTTTTGTTGATTACTCCACAGCACAGCTAGGTACAACACCAAGCCTAATTTATTATGCGTGTTATAGAAACACATCGCCGTTCGATTTGATGGAGTCAGGCGAGTTCTACTTCGACGGCGCACAGATTATAAAAACACCCGAACTCTACACCGTCCTAACCAGTCTACAAACAGCTCTTGAAGCGCACGTCACAGCAGAACACACGGCTACTAAATCAGACGTGGCGTCGAATATTTCAGCGCTTAATGATGTCAGCTCTACAGACATCACAACCATTGTTAATTCTGCGCGAGACAGTGTGAACACCAACGTCGATTCGTTGAATGATGTCAGTTCAGCAAATATCACAACCATTGTTAATGCTGCGCGAGACAGTGTGAATACGAACATCGATTCGCTAAACGATTTGTCCGCAGCAGATGTCAAAGCCCAAGTTGATTTGTCGTTAGCTGATTACGATCCTCCAACAGCCGCCGAGCTAACCGCAACGCAGACAGCCGTGCTGTCGGGTATTAACAGCGGCAATGCGACAATCAACACCAACATTGCAGCGCTTAACAACGTGAGTGTCGGCGAAGTACGCAATGAAGTGGATGCGTCGATAGCCGCTTACGATGCGCCGACTAACGCGGAAATGAACTCAAAGTTCGCAACTACTGATTCGCTAATTACCGGTGAACGTGTCGCAGTTGAAAGTGCAATCGCAGCAGCGCAGACAGCAATCAATTCAAATACCGATACTGGTCTCGGTGCGCTTAACGATCCAAGTGTTGCGGAGATCGAAGCAGCATTGATCGATGACGATGACGGCTCAACGTTCAAGGCAGCGTTAGCCTTGACGATTGAAAACGCAATTCTGAACGATACAGACGGCGCAGCGGTACTTGCTGGCATGCAAGGCGCTACAGCCGCAGCGTTAACAGCGTACGGCGTTTCAACAGCAAGCGATGTGTCGGCGTCAACCAGTGCCGTACAAGGAACCATAGGTGCGTTGTCTTTCGCGACACCGACTAACGTAACCGATGCACGCGATTTAATTCAGGCAGACATAGCAAACATCGAGACTGTTGATATTTCATCGTTGGCAACCGGAGCGCAAATCTCATCGGCACAAGCAAACATTCGCGGCGACATAACAGCGCTCAACAATCTCAGTGCAACGGATGTGGCGAACTCGTTGTTCACTTATGGTACTGCGACTGTAGCGTCAGTGAATACTGCGCGGGATGTAGTCACCAACGCTGTTGCCGGACTCAACGACTTATCGTTAGCCCAAGTGCAGACGGAACTGTCGAGTTTAAATGTTGCAGAAAAAAGTGATGTAACTAGCATCTTGAATGCAATCACGTCATCGTCAGTGGATATCACGGCAACCGAAACCAACACGCTGGACATCAAACAGCTATTGCGTGCCGATCAAGTACCCGTGGGGAACGACATCGTGTACTACCGTGAAGGTTCCAATAAGACCGTCGAACTACACCGACAAACTATTACTGGCGGCGTTTCCGTGCTCAGTGGTCTCGGTCTTGAGTCGTGATTGGACCGCTCCATCTCCACCAAGTATTAACCCATAGAGGGTACAACCCACTATTCGGGGAGGCCGTACTTGACGAGATACCGGAAGTAGAAGAAAAGCTCGGGGGAGCCAATAGTGACGCGAACGATCTACTGGAAAAGAAACCAGTCAACCCAAAACCGTTTGTAAAATTTGAACGTCTCCCACAAAAGAATCCAGAATATGTTAATGTCTCGACAATACAACGCGAATCAGGGCCGTTAGAGCGCGATTCGTTAGGTGATGATGTTGACGATAAACGTAGTGTCCCTCCCAGGACACATAGTGATGCGTTTCTCGGGACGGTAGCTCCGGCCATGCAGCTACCGCCAAGTAACGGGCGAAGTGACCGTGAACATCAACGTCATCACCTAACGGATTTTGCTCTCGAAGATTTGATAGTCATGGGAGTGATGATCGATGAATAAGTCAGCAGATGAACAGATGATAGACATTTGCCAATCGGCGAGTCCTGAGCTTTTACGCCGACTCAACATGTACTTCACCACTAAGCGGGCAGAGCAGTTAGAAGTGTTAAGCATGCAAGTCGATGAAGTGCAGTTCAGACAATCACAAGGCGCAATCAGTTTACTAAAACGGTTGTCGCAAGATTTCAAACCAGCAGTATGAGTAAGAGGTTTCTACCCTCCGATTTTTCGCCAAGCCGTTCCTAACCAGATCGAATTGCACCGGAAGAGACGACTAGAAATAGCGAGGCTCCATATCCTCCAACCCCCGAACGTTCGATCCCTGAACCGACTGGTAATCGGCTAAGGCTCATTGAACACCGACTTGAAAATTAGGAAAGAAGACTATGTCAGGAACGAACAATTTAGTACAGTCCAGCGCTGATAAGGCACGGGCTTTACGCGCATCTCTCGCGGGCAACCAGCCTGCCTCTGAGAACGGCGTAACGGTAGAAGGTAGTAACAGTAGTGCTCCGATTGTAGACGCCGCTCATTCGAGCCACACGCAACAAACGGGACAACCAGCAGCAGCACCGGCAGCACAACCGACTCGGCCTGATTATGTTGATCAGGACGACTGGAAGACGCGTTACAAACTTCTTCGCGCAAGTGGGGATAAACGTAATGCGAAACTGCAAGCCGATGTTACTCGGTTGGAATCTGAAAATTCAGAACTCAGACAGCGATTAGCGTCTCAGACGCCGCAGTCACAGTCGAACAACGGATTGCACGTTGATGACGAAGCACGCGAACAATTAGGTGAAGCAGGTTCGAAGGTGGTGGACAATCTTGTTCAACGCATTAACCAGCAAGACGCTACTGTTGCCCAACAGCAGGCCCGCGAAAGTGAAAGAGTTAAGTCTCGTTTCGAAACTGATCTCGACACTCTCGTCCCTGAATGGGAAGCAATAAACGTCGATCCTAAGTTTTTGGCTTGGCTATCTGTAGCGGACGAAGGTGTCGGCTATACACGTCATCAATTTCTCAACATGGCTGTAGGACAAAGCGATGCTGAGGGTGCAGCGAGAACTTTCCGAGCGTACATAAATAGTTTGTCTCCAACGCAGTCACAAAATGCCAACGCTCAACCCTCTGTTGAAATTGAGCCAACGCGGTCGATTGACGATACGTCCGGTTTTGTCGAAATGTGGTCTCCGCAAGAAATTAACGAGCACTACGAAGAGAAAAATCGAGCGATCAGAATGAACACCTATGTTGGCGAACTGAAAACAAAGATTGATGCGCGGCAGATCGAAATTGACAAGGCTCGCGCCGAAGGACGTATCGGATAACCGATACCCCGACGCGGGGCTTGTCATCTCTTTGGAGAGATGTAATGCCACGTTTAGTCAGAAGTTCCACCGGTGCACCTGGTGGTGGTCAGTACCCTACATACGATTCGACTAGCCCTTCGGGATTCATCCCGCAGATTTGGTCTCCACTAATGACGGAACAGTTTTACCCGTCAACAGTAATCGGTGATATTGCGAACACCAACCATCAGGCCGAAATTAAAGGCTACGGTGACTCAGTTGTAATTCGTTTAGCGCCTCAGTTGACCATCACAGATCACGAGATCGGTGATGACATTTGGGACGATTACGAAGTTCCGACAAGCACAACTTCATTGCTTGAAATTAACCAAGCTAAGAAGTTCGCTTTTCAGTTAGACGATGTTGACGCATTGCAATCAGACATCCCATTGATGGATGAGTTTGTAAGCAATGCTGGAATGAACATGGCTACTGCGGTAGACACAAGCATTCTAGTCGGCATTCAGGATGACGCAGCAGCCACCAACAAAGGTGCGGCGGCTGGTGCAAAGTCCGGCAATATCAATTGCGGTACTACGGGCGCTCCGCGTGCTCTGACAGCCGCAAATGTTATTAAGTACATCCTTGACATGGCGTTAGTCTTGGATGAAGTGAATATCCCTCGCGAGATGGGTAGTCGCTACATGGTTGTTCCTTACGCGATGCTTGCGATCATCAAGAACTCCGATCTCAAGGACGCGTCACTGAGTGGTGATTCAACATCAACACTCCGTAACGGGAAAACTGGTCGTATCGATGACTTTGACATTTACGGTTCGAACAACTTGCCTGTAACGGGTTCGACGTTCAACGTATTGGCTGGTCATCGTTCAGCATTAACGTTCGCTGCTCAAGTCGATCAGCACACGTTAGAGCATCTTCCGAACCCACGTAAGTTCGGTAAGTTGTGTCGCGGTATGACTGTCTACGGATACGAGACAGTTAAGAGTGACGCCATGATCAACAGTTTTGTAACTGTCTCATAAGCGTCTGCCGGAGTCGGGCATTAGTCCGGCTTCGGCTTTTTCATTTTCAGATAAGGAACATTTTCATGAACCAACCTAATAAACCCATTGCTGCTTGGAAGAACACTGTCACCGGAACAATCATTCCTGCAACTCGCGATAACGTTCTATTTGGTAAGAAGGACGGCGTCATCGCTATCGAAGCGGCTATTCATCCAGAAACAAAACAGTATTACGATGTCAATAGTGACGACAACGTTGCTGAAGTCTCTTTGTCGGGCGACTTAACCCGAGTCATTAAAGCGCTATCGAATAATCGTTCACAGCGTTTACATCTACTGCAAGCTGGAATCAATATCTCCGGTGGTGAAGCCATGTTGCGCCAGCAAGGTTTCTACAGTGATGATGACGAACAGAGCGTCATGGAATTTGAACCGTCTGAGACAGCAGCAGAAGTTGCAAAGTTTGCAGAAGCCGCAAACAAGAAAGACGCGGAAACAGAAGCCATGAAACAAGCATCTGGAGCAGCCGTCACTGAAGCCAACAAGAAGCTAACAGCAGACGACTTATAATGATCATCTCGGATTTCACTGTCGAGCTTTCTCGACGCCTACGCGACGTGAACCTTCGACAGTGGGGTCCGTCAGTCGTTATTGCAGCAACAAACAGTGCGTTTGTTTCACTGTGCAACGTTGTACCTTCCGCGCATACCGTCGAACGAGACATGGTATTGGCCGAAGGTACTCGTCAGAAGATTGATGCCGATCTACACAGAACGGTAGACATCCTGTTTAACTACAATGAAGACGCAACGATAGGCACGCCGGTCACAGTTGCCGACCGTGGTGTTATGGACACCGGTGTACCTTCTTGGCGATCTCATGACGCTAGGGCGTACGTTAAGCACTGGTTGCCGTCTTCTATCGAAGAAGACACGTTTGACGTGTGGCCACCGGCTTCCGGTGCACGACGAACAGAACCCGTTGTACCGACAGAGCCGGTCGATCCTGGTGTCGGTGCAGATCAAGCCACTATCGATCAATACAACACCGATCTAGCGGTATACAACGCAGCAGTGGCGGATCGTGAAGCATGGTCGCTAGAGCCGACTACCACCACTGTGCGCGGTGTGTTTACGAAAGTGCCTGAAGTTGTCGAAGGTACGACACCAGTTGCTAACAAGCTGTTAGTGACTGACGAACTGCCGGTCAATATTTTCTATCTGGAAGCGTTGTATAACTTTGCGTTGCATTACTGCTACGCAGTTGATGACGACATGACGGCGAACAGTGGGCGTTCAACACGCCACTGGTTACGCGCATTGCAGATACTCAATAAGACTGAAGAAACCGATCAGACTGTGTCAGAAGACACGGTTGAGATGAGTCGATAAAAGGAATACGTTAATGGCTACTCCAACATTTTCAGGAACAACAATAACGATACCCTCAGCGGGAACTAGCTTCGACGAGCTTGCCACCGCTTTGGCGTCTAATCCTACTTTTGGAACAGCCTTTGAAACGGTTATAAAAATAAACGCTACTGTATCGTTTGCGTCTGGTGCGCGATTAACAAAAGGCACTAGCGTAAGAAACACAATTATATTTGACGCCACTGACTCGCGTTTTCGCATGGTGTCGGCATCATTTACTCAAGCCAACAAGGGTGTTTTAGATTTCACTACTGAAGGTTTTTTAATTCTTGAGGGGAGTGGCTACATTGGCACCGCTCAGTCTCAATTCCAGATAGGCATTGAAGCAGAAAATTTAACGTTTATTGATGCCCACAGAACCGGTCAATCAGATTTAGCGTTTCGTTCTAACAATACCATTTCTAGTTTTAATATCTCTAAAGAGTTTAATGTCG
>JAHDDW010000036.1 GCA_020629155.1 Acidimicrobiales bacterium
GATTCGAATGAGGGTGAGCTGGCAGCGCATTACGTGTTGGCTCGCTGGGACTGGTAACCAATCATGAGGCTCGATGAACTCATAGAACAAACCACCGTCCACGAAAACACCAAAGTTATGATTGATCGTCGAGTCATGATGGCTAGCCGCACAGCACTCGGTTGTTGTGCGGCAGCCACCGCCGCATTCAGCCGGACACGAGCCGATGATGCAACCAATCTGGTTAGCTGGGTCGTGGATTGGTTCGGGTTCCCAGCCGCAGGATTCGTCTACACATGCGCGACTTTGATCGCTGGAGTGATTCTGTGTCTGATGACGAAAGGCTTCACCCACGCGAACGAGAACGAGCACAAAGTCGTAGTCGGGTTCACTATCGCAGCAGCGGTAACCGTCGTACCTATCGTGCTGGCTGTTGTGGTGTGGGTCTTATTCGTCGTAGCGATTATCGTCATGTTCGCAGCCACTATCGGGTTCGTTGTGCTTGTTCTCTGGGCGTTAACTCAAATCAACTAACAGAGATCAGAAATCAACGACGGCCTGACGGTTACAGCGGGTCAAAATATCAGGCGGATTCAACGTTTAGTGGTGTGTCACGGCGGCTTCAACCAGTCAAGAACGACCCCTACGGGATCGGTTTTTCCTCCAGCATTCACAACCCCGAGCCCCTAAGAAGGCGGGGAACATTCACTGAAAATGTTGAGCTGGTGAGGCGTGCGGAATCGGGGTTTGGTGAGGTCCGGAAAAACCCAACCGCAGCCTAAAAAGGGCTGCATCGTGGTTGGTGCGTTGACAGGTCTTCGCTCACCGTAGCTTGTCGCAGACATGGAAATCGAGGCACAGCCTCGACCCCCAAAAATACGAGGGGTCCTAAACCAAAGGATCAAACCCATGTACAACGAAAAAGCCAAACAAACCTACCAACGCCAACTAGACCTGTTGGAAGACAAAGAACCATACGCCGTCGGGCTAGCAAGAGAAATTATCGATCAGGAATCATACAACGGGTGGGTAAACCGTGAGACGTGCGTCGTAGCTCTGCATTTGTCGTCTGATGAAAATTTGTACCGTCAAACACTCGCCAGAATCGACAACACGGAAACAGTCGGCGAAGCAGCAGTATCGATTGAACGGTGGGTTAAAGAAAAACACAGCATCTTACACCACGAGCCGCCGAACCGGATCACACAGCCCTGGCTGAACCTACTAGCTGACGCAGGGTCATTATGGCGTGTCGACTGGCAACAAGTCGCAGCGCATTTCGTCGACTAAGCCAGAAACCTGTGCCCAGGCAGTGAAGCCAGAGGGGCCACATGGTTCTCAGACTCGCTGCCTGGTTCTACCAAAGGGTCGATTTTCAGTAGGTCAAACCATTGAGATTCACGCTTCATTGACTATGACTATCTGACCTGAACGGCTAACCGGACCACAAAACATCCGATTTAGTCAAAGGTTGACCCGATCCACTTAAGGTATTTGTCTCGCTCCTAAGGAAACGAACGTTACTGCAAGACGCTGAACTTCTTAGTCGCCTTGATGACGTCATCTTCATCGCCGAATAAGGCAATACCAACAGGTTCAGATTCAGCCAAAGTCTTTGACTGAATGGACTCTCTATACTCTAGAGGTCTATTGTTAAATGATTGGCCTATTTGGGTAAAAACGACTGACTGAATACTCGGGTAGCCAGAAGCCAAACTCGATGCAAAATTTACGATCTGGGTAGTACTCTTTGCCTTCAATACAATCGTACTGAAGCGGATCGCTGCATGCTGATTACCTTCAGTATCCTCAATGCTACCTGTTTCAAAAATGTTCGGTTCGAGAACAGATAGCTGACCCATCAAGATGGCTGACACATTACCTACTTCACCAGGATTAAGTGTTTTCGGTAAAACTATTGCTACACGTTTCATGTTTCCCTATGGTGTTAGGCCGCTCGTGAAGAGTAGAAACGGCATTTCTAGATTCTCGGTAAGTCTGCAGTATATGCTCATTTTGTAATGTTGGGCGCAGGTTGCGTTCGTTGCAGCAATGGAATTTTTAGGATCTTCTAGGGCGTGAACACAGGCCATAGAGTTTGATGTCGTTGCTATCGCTGATTCGTATCGAACTCCAGTAGCCTTTAGTAAGTTGATTGTGGCCGGATGGTGGTAGATGCGCTCGACCGTTTGTGGTTGCAGGAAATTGCGGCCTGCCAGCACTAGATCTGGTATAACTTCTAAATATATGTTGGCAATTCTTAGTCGTTTGTCAAAAATAAAATCCTTTATATCCGGGTAAGCACTTGGAACCCAGAACCCATCTACCTCAGCACGGAGTGTGCTGTCTCGGGCCAATTCGAATGTAGGGTAGATGGATATTCGGCGAGATATTTCCGCTTGGCTGAGGGTTTCATAAGAGCAAGTGAGTCCCTTTTTGTTATCTCCTAGAGTTCCAATGTGGGCGTATGAGTTGGGCGAGTAATCCTGGGTTAAGGTTTGCATTTATAGCTCCTCTTGGATGTGTATGGTCATCGGTGCTTGTCGACTTCTGGGATCGCTGGTTTAAATTTGGTAACACAAGTGGGAGTGAGTGTTAGCGCTCAGTTAGCGATGATACGAAGGGCGGTTGGGCGGAAATGGGGCAAATCAGGCAAGAATGTTTGCTATATGAATGGCTAATGTCATCTCGCTAATCGAACTGTATTGCAAGTGAGTCCGGTTTTCCAGAGCTTTACCTATGCAATTACTAGGCGTTTCAAACAACTAGCACTTTACTAGGCGTTGTGGTACCATCTCGCGATGGTAAAGCGCACCCAACTTGCTAACCGACGTAAACTGGTCGGGTTGAGTCAAGAACAACTTGCACATGAGGTAGGAGTTACCACTTCTGCGGTCGCTAGGTGGGAGAAAGGTAGTAGCATCCCAAGACCTAGAATGCGGCCAAAGCTTGCGGTGGCTCTGGAGATTCCGGTAGCAGTCTTGAATCGTTTAATTGATGTTGAGGGGGCAGATCTTGTAACTGGCCTGAGTAGCACTGCCGTGCCTTCTTGGCTAGGCCAGCTTGCGGCGCTTGAGGAAGGTGCTTCGGCGATATGCTCGTTTGAGTGCATGGTCCTCCCAGGTCTTCTGCAGACCCGTCAGTATGCAATGGACGTAGAGAGAGCGCTCTATCTTCCAGTCACAGAGAAAGAGGTGCTGCTTAGGACAGAGTTGCGAATGGCAAGACAGGAAAACCTGTTTAGGGAACCCGACCCGTTACAACTCACATGCGTGATCGACGAATCGGTTCTCCGACGGCAAGTGTCTCTGCCCGTAAACATGGTTGCTCAGTACGAGCATCTGCTGGCTATCGGGAAGCGAACTTCGGTAGAAATACGAGTTCTGCCTTCGGAAGTTTATATTGCAAGTCCAGGCGGCCCCGGAGCCTTTCAGCTAATGACAACTGCCGGGGAGACGATTCCGCGGATCGCATCTACTGAAGATCTTTCCGGGATTCGGTATTATGATTCCGTCAACGTCGTCGACGCTTACAAGACTTTGTTCCGTCGACTTCAAGAAGTATCGTTAGAACCGGAAGATTCTGCAGAAATCATCCGTCAGGCGATAAGTGAAACCTGTTGATATTGGAGAGATTGAGATGAAAGAAAAAGTACTAAATTGGAGAAAATCTTCCTACAGCGGCGGGGGAGGTGGTTGTGTCGAGCTTGCTGTCTCAGACAACCTTGTACTAATGCGTAACAGTAATCGGCTTGAACAAGGCAAGTTGGAATACACTCCTTACGAGATTGATATCTTTATACGAGGGTGTAAGGCCGGTGAGTTTGACGACCTGTTACTCTAGGTCATTTAGCGCAAGCTTTGACGGAGAATGGCCTGGGGCGATATTTTTCCTCAGGTCGTCTCGGCACCTCTGGCAAGAATCGGACTTGCGTTCACGGTTACGAAATCGAGGTTACTGCGTAATTAGGCTTATCTTTGGTTCGAATCCTGTGCGTCTGATAGCTTGCAGTGTTGGTAGTAACGATAGTTTTGCGAGGAGTGGAAGGTTTGTCAGGTCTTTTTTATTCCAGTCACCGAGAAGGGCAAGAATCATTTCACAGCCATGTGATCTGTTTCCGAGGGCATCTATTAGACTCTTAGCTTGAATTCTAATATTTTCGTCGGCTGGATTCTTGTCGATATGAGTCTTGAACTGGCTCCGCAGGTCAGAGTCTTCGGTTAGCAGCTCGCAGCTTCGAGTCGCTTGCGTATAGAGATACGTTAGCGAGGATGATCTTCCTTTGCGTTTCGCGTGAATCAAAGCTCTGCGGTCCACGTCGATGATATCACATGGCTCGAACTTAGATTCACCTTTGGGGCGCGCGAAATTTTGGTCCAGATTCAAAAACCGGGCCTTGTTCTGGTTGACAACTTTTTCGATCCATTTATCTTCTCTTCCCCCGTCGTATTTCAGATCAAGATCCACAGTCTTGATCTGACTGATTTGTTTGTTGACTCTTTGGAGGAAGTTGCCGTCGACCTTGTAGAAATCCCCGTCAAAAAGAACATAGTCTTTGTCGTCGAGTTTTATTTCCGTTGTTAGACAATCAAGAATTGGGACTTTGAACAGCTCCTTTCTTTCGCTGTCTAGAAACCTCAACTCAGACGATAGATCTACCTTGCCGGGGTTGAGGATATTTTTTACTGCCCCGAGAGTAAGTGTCTTGTCTGAAGCTTTCGACACCGACTTTTTGGGACGAGCGTAATAGCAGATAGCGTCTTGGTTATCGGTTTTTTCAAGGTCAGCAGGAAGTAATACATCGACACGACTGTCCAGGTTCTCGATCTGATCGAGAACCTCAAGACGTAGTTTCTCTTCGGTTGCTTCATCATCGACCGGCACGATCTGATCAACGAAGCCATACTGGTCAGTGTATTTCTGGCTTCTGTATGTCTTGAACGCTGCTGTTGCGTACTTTTTTAGGCAATCGATGGATTCTACCGATTCGCTCGATTTAAAGGAGCGAGCACCGAAAATCGACCGGGTTTTCTGATTGTCGGTTTCGTCTGTAATATTCCCGCCCGCCGCTTTCAAGAGGTCGAGAACGCTATCGAAACCGAAATCCTCGATGTCGGTGTCGCTGCCAGAACGGAAGTCCGCTACATAGGGTCCGCTGCTGACTGAGCGGTGCTGAGCTTTACGAACCCCAGCATCGGTTGATGATAAGCAGATCTCGTTGAGCGCTACGATCAAACCAAACCTAGGTTCCATTGAACGCCTACGGATTTTCGACGACGCAGACCCGAACGTGTAACAAATCCAACGAGTTGGCTTGTCCTTCTGTTGGAGTGGATAGAAAATAGCTGTCCCGAGCGACTGTCTCGTATTTCCGAAAGCGTCAAGTTCAAGGTTTTCGCGGATGAACTGTTGCCATAACGGCGAGTTCGACGGTTCATTACTCACCGCTACTAAAGGCGCACCACTAGTATCCAAACTGTTAGCATCGGCTAGTTTGACTGGTTTCTTGTTTTCCCACCGGTACCAGGTAACCTTTTCGAGGGTGTCCTCGGTGTAGCATGACTGTGGTCTAGATGCTGGCTTGAGCAGGTAGGCGTTCAACGGAATCGTACGAATTTTCACAGTTCAACCTCGGGTAGAGATGTATCGAACCGCCTAAATAAAAGCTAACTGATGAAGCGTGCTAAATCAAATCGATGCACAGCGGTCACGACTCTTTGCAACCCTTAGTCGGCCTGGCAGGCAACTACATTGAGACCTAACAGCAAAAATCAAAGCAAATCAGTGGCCGAATCAATAATCGCATGCCAGTCAAAACTGCTGAGCGGCGCACACAAAACGCACACAGGATTCCCCGAAACCACGCCGGACCAGACAAACACCATAACACCGGCGGGAATGTACTCCCAGCTCACAGCGTTCTAGACGGACCAGGCAACACCAGAAATCTGCATCGGTTCGTTCTTAAACCCCTCCGAAGGTAAAACTTCGTATGGGTTCAAGTCCCATCCCGGGCACAAAATTTCTGTGGATAAAAAATCCCAGGATATGATAAACCATCTCACAGAAAAATTCTGGATTGGGACATTGTTTACTTTTAGAGGAACCAGGTGATCGAACCATTTCGACGACAGATCACTAGCTACCATCTGGAAGTGGTAACATACTAGATATGGACTATCGAGATAAGATAACAGTAGAGCCTGACAAGCGCGGTGGTAAACCTTGTGTTCGTGGTTTAAGAATAACCGTCTACGAAGTACTCGAATATTTAGCTTCTGAAATGACAATCGAAGAAATACTAGACGATTTCCCTGATCTGACGAAAGAAGACCTCAGAGCTTGTATAGCCTACGCTGCTGATCGAGAACGAAGACTCGCGCCAGCAATATGAAACTACTTTTCGATGAGAACCTTTCCCACAAGCTTGTTTCTAGCCTTGCAGACATTTTCCCCGAATCTACTCACGTTAGAGACATCGGAATGAAATCAGCTGACGATCCCGAAGTTTGGGACTACGCTAGAGCTAACGGCTTTATTATCGTGTCAAAAGATGCTGACATGCATGATCTGAGCTTGCTGAAGGGAAACCCACCAAAAGTGATTTGGATACAACTCGGTAACTGTTCAACAAGTCAGACAGAGCAACGGCTAAGAAAACAATGCGACCAGATCACAGAATTCGCAAAGGACGAAACAAGCTCACTCTACGCACTTAACTCTTAGCCAATCGAAAAATACAATCATCCTCATTCCGCGTCAACAAGCAATATTCCATAGACCTCAATCCAGGCTTCAACCTCCCAGAGTATACGCTTTGAAGTATTTGCTGATCATTTTTCTATGCGCTGGACACTCCCTCCCTAACTGAGTTAACAAAGTTCCAGATTTCAACTTTTCGTACGCTTCCAATACCTGTGATTCAGACAACGTACCATGTCTTGAAGGCGGCGCAGGCACATACACCTCGAAATCACATGATTCAGAATTATTCAAACCACTCAGGTAGTCAATATATTCGACTAAATAAGGGTTTCGCATACTGTCCCATCCCGAGCACACTAAATAAGGGCTGCGCGAACCTCTAGGAACATTTGATGTCGTCGACTGACCACTTCGAGCTTGATGATCGTCTTAATTTGATCTCTGCTTCAGAGCGTCCTGGAATGTACTTTATTCCAGCTTCAGTTGTTTGTTGCCTCGCTTATCTTGAGGGTTCATTAAACTTGCTATCAGAAGAACTTAGAAAACTGCGAGATCGATATACCGACCAACAGCCAAGCCTGGCCAATTTTAGACTTAGCGCTTGGCTTTTGCGGATGACATTTCCAGACCAATCAGCTCGTTGGAACTTTATGGATAGAAACAACCAAGTGCATGATAAAGACGCAATAGCTAGAATATCTGCGACGCTGTCAGAACTCATTCGGGTTTAGACGCTACAAAAATTGCCGCAGGACTTGCCGCACGTCTATTTGTTCTGGAAGATATCGTTCCATCGCTAGATCTATAGCTGGCGCATGTGGTTGATGAACAAACGGCCAATGCGGTTGGTGTGAATTCTTCTAAAGTCCGTCTAATCGTTGCGTCGACTGAGTGACCAGAACTCGCTAGGCCGTTCTCGAAGCTAGTTCGTGAGACCACATCTGACCTTGTGGGGTATCAGCTTTCCAAGACTGACTGGATATCCACTTGATCTAGCAGATTATCCGCCAGAATTGGAACTTGATCATCCTAACTACAACCTATCCTCTAGAAGCTCATGGCCCTGCTAGCTTACCTTCACAACGTCGGATACTCGTTGACCCTACCTTGACCTTGAGGGCAAAAATGGCAGCTAGTTAACTGTTGTGTGTCCGCGAGAAAGCTTGCTTTGTTTCAACCAG
>JAHDDW010000018.1:0-10855 GCA_020629155.1 Acidimicrobiales bacterium
ACAAACTTCTCTATACCTCGGGCGATACGCTTCAAGGTTGCATCTACGAGCGGTTTCTTTCTGTCGAATATCGATGGACACGGTATCGACCAATCTATGCACTCCCCGATCGTGCGATACGGCTCTCTATCCGGGCCGTGTGTTGGTTCGGGCCATACGATCGGCTGTCCATCGCATCGCGCTACCATGAATAACCGTTTGCGGCTTGTGGGCGCACCGAAGTGGTGTGCGTGAAGTACTTTCCAATCTACGGTGTAGCCCTCTTGAGTGAGCCTGCGAACAAAGTGCTGGAATAACTTTCCTTTCTTCTCCTCGATAGGTTTGCCGTCGATACCCAGTGGCCCCCAATCTTCGAACTCTTCGACGTTTTCCAGCATGATCACTTTGGGCTTTACCCGCATCGCCCAGCGAACCCCTACCCATGCAAGTCCTCGTATTTTCTTATTGACCAGCTTTGCGCCTTTAGCCTTGCTGAAGTGTGTGCAGGTAGGTGACATCCAGAGCAGCGCTACTGGCCTGCCTCCGGTTACTACCGAAGGGCAACGTTCGAATACGTCCTCCTGATAGTGGGCAGTGTTTGGATGGTTTGCGCAATGCGCTGCCAGTGCTTGGCCAGCGTGGTTGATGGCGATATCCGGTGCTCTACCGAGCGCCATCTCCATCGCTGTTGAGGCTCCACCTCCCCCGGCAAAAAGGTCGATGTATAACTCGTCGTACTGCATTGTGAACTGATGTTGTTGGATTGACATTCCTCATCCTCGCGTTGATGTGTTGCTACGTTTGTTTACTCAGATATACAAAAGACTTCTATAAAAGCTCCGAATGTCAGGCTTCGGTCACGTCCCTCGCCGCCGCCGTACGGTGCCCAATAAATATCTACCAGCAGTAATCCAAGTTGCTCGTCATAGGTCAGCTCTTTGACCGTTGCTTTGTCGCCGCTGCTCGAACTAAACGTCATGTCTTTGAATGAACGGTTGAGGTCTGCGAGCATTTTTATCGGCATCTTATCGTCGACGAACCCATTTACCTGTGCGTGGCGTTGGCGGCTCTTTGCCTTAGCCAACTCAATATCCTCTAATGGCAGCTGTGCCGTTTTATCGAACTTGTCCGCGATGTGTTGCGGTAGCCGCGGTGCATCTTGTAAAGGTGGTGGTGCGCTACGTTTAGAGATGTCTTGGTCTTGCGGAGAATAACCTGGTTGACCTTTGATGCCCAAGTGCTGCGGAACGTTTGCTCCCGGTACCACCTTTGCGCCATGTGTTCGTGTTGGCGATCGTTCGTAAAATGAGCGCACACCATAGTGGCGGTATACCCAGTCTGATGTTTGTTGGTCGCAGATTGGTATATAGCCCTTTTTAGCTAGTTGCTTGATGTAATAACCGTTGTAATAGAAAGGCCAAATGAACACTGAAAGGCCAAAGGTGCAGATGATGCAGACGACTTGAATCAAAAAGCCTACCCAGTCGCCTCTGAATAAAGCAGGCCAGATTCCGAATATCAGTGTTGTCCAGCTGAATCCCATCGGGGCGTTTTTTTCTTCCCCGAGTTTTTCGTTATACATGCGCAATATGTAGCTGCGCTCACCAATCGTTTTGTTAAGTGGTTGCAGCAAAGGTTCGTGATAACTCATAGTTGTCTCCGGTTTTGATAAGTGATTATTTGCCTAGTTCGGCAAGCAGGGATTGGGTGAGTTGCCGAACAGCGTATTTGTAGCCTTCGGGTAATGATTTGTATGAGCGAAAGTGAACGCTGTCCTGAACCGTGTCGGTGTCGCTCGTTGCGCCTTCCGGGTAGAGCAGATCGTTTACTGTGCATTTTAGGCCGAGAGATAAAGATAGAAGGTTGCTTGCTGAGGGGTTGCCTTTGCCGCGCTCTATTTGTCCGATTGTGTGTTTTGCCATAGATGCATGAGTACTTAATTCTGTTTGTGTGATTCCCGCGGCTTCGCGCAACCGCTTAACATTCGCAGCCAGCGTCTCCGCTTGGTTAAATGAGTTGACTTTAGTCATTGTGGTTCCTGTTTCTCGGCAGGGCTTATTCCCTACCGCGCAGGTCCAATATAGCAAAGGTTTTGATTTAAGTGTTCTTTTTAGCTGAACACCTTGCTTTTATAATCGTGCCAGCAAGTTTTCCAAAACAACCAGAGCTGCAAAGTGGTCTTGCCGTATTCGCTTGACTTCCTCTTGTGCCTCTGGATCCCCGGCTAAACGAGGCTGAGTCAAAACGTTACCCAGCCTGCCGTTAGTTACTGCGATATGTGCCCTTGCTTCTCTAATTGCCTGTGATAGCTCCTCGTACGTCGGAGCGTTATCACTAGCCACGATCTGGCAACGCTTTGATAGTGCAGGTGTGCATCACTTGACTTGCCGGAGGGTTTTTAAATCGGCTTTTATCGAATGCCAGCCACAGTTTGTTTTCCTCAATCTGTAGCATGAACTCGCTTCGCGCCTGTTCGCGAGCGTGTGAAGATTGCCCCATAACGCTCTTGACAAAATTCTCTATTGGTGTGGCAGCGAAGGTGCGATCGGCTTTCATTTCTTCCCAGCGCTCGTCTAGAAACTCACGACCTTTGGTCGCATACAACAACTGGAAGATGCGCGTGTAGCCCTTGGACCGGGTTGGTGCTTTTTGAGGGTCGTAGCCGTTGGGCAGGTGGTTTACTTTACGTGTCATGAGTGTCTCCGGGATTGAGATTAAGTGTGCAGCCGCTTCCCTACCCGGCACCGAGATTGACCCCCAGTGACACAAGCCAACCACCCCGACGGACAGTACCGGGAACGGCCGCACCGGGGCATTCTATCTGATAACGAGATCCCTTTTCAGAGTTGCTTTCGATATTCTCTTCAGCTCTCGCTGTAGCAGCAAACGAAACTGGTCGGTATAGGCTCGCTCCATGTACTTGATACCGCGCTCTTTGAACTCCCAACGTTTTTTATAGGTCCGCAGATCGGTGTACGTCAGGACGGTGTGTATCGCCCGAACCTCGAGCTTGCGATCAGGTCCGCTTTTGACGTTGTAAGGACCGCCACGACGCCGAGTGTGTCTGTTGCGTTTATATTTGCGCTTCTTCTTGTCGAGGAAATAAAGTCCAGGTGGGAGGCTGAGACCGTTGTCACCTTTGCCTCCACCCACTTGGCCGATCGGGATGTGCAGGAACCGCTTGTTTTTATCTGCCATCGCCCGACGCATGGTGCCCCGGTAATTTTTGATATTTCCATGCTTGTCCAGCTTGAAGAACGGATAAGGGGGCTTCGCGCCAGTGCGACTATTTCTCAGCGTTTGTGATGGCGTGATGATATAGGGCACCTCGGGAGTAACCCGGTCCTTTGAGGTGTCGCCGTATATCTGCCTGCGTAGAGATTCGACTTGGGCCGCACGATCGTTGGAGTTGCCTCCGTGACCCTGTATTTCTACAAATGCCTTTGCCGTTTTGCTTTTGCGAATGAAAGCCGGTTTATCCCACTGCCAAAATATCCACCCACGTTTTTGCCTGCCACGTCGGTTGTCGAATATTGCCGGGATGGGTTTGTCCAGCTCCCTGTGCCCGTCTCGACGGATCATCGAGGCGGTGTACTCGCTGGCGTGTTTCATCGCCCGAGACTCGATGTCTGCGAGCGTTTTGGTTTCTAGCTTTTTCAGCTGCTCCGAAAGAGCAGGAAGGGCACTGAATATATTGAGCTCTAAGTCCGGTTTAGCCATGTCATCGCACCACTTCCCTGCGCGATAGTGTCGTTGTCGCGCTCCAGCTTGATCTCCCAGTAGCCATCAACCATGTACTCGCTGAGAGAGCAATTGCAGCGAAGGCACTCGCCGATGATTTCAATATCGCCGGTCATCGCTTTCGGTACCAGTCTGCCAGAGCGGTTGATCACCGGCATGTCCTCTTGGTTGCGATCGATAACTAGCAAGGTCTTCATGTGCGGAAGGGCAGATATGACGTCGCTCGTCGGTACCACCTCCCCGTTGCACTTAAATAATAGCTTATCGAAATTGACTGCGAAGTGCCCTTGTTTGGCATCCATCCAAGGGTCGCGTGTCACACCGCCAGAGGCCAACGGGTCGAATACGTAATAGCCCATTACAAAAACTCCGTGATAATCCAGATCACTACGACGATTAACATGCCGCGCAAGCCAGCGCAGTTAGTGCAGCGAGTACCGAAGAGCATTTTGCCGGTTTTGTTCAGCGCCCGGACTATTGGATGCGATGGGGATTGCGCTTGCTGTAGCGCCTCCATCATCTCGTCCTGCGCTTTTTTGATCTCTTCAGGTGACATGCCGGCTTCTTCTGCCAGCATCGGAGTCTGCTTGGGGGGTATGTACGTCATCGGGCTTTCTCTTTGTGCGGGACAGGCTTTATACCAGCGTCCTTTAATCGATTGCAAACACCAACCCGGACACAGATGTCGTCGAGGTAGCGTTTAAAGCCACGAACAGTCATGCGCTCTTTGGTTAGCTTGTGGAAGGCTGAACCGCACTTCGCTAGGTTGTGTCGGCTCACGCGCTCGCAGTAGTAGAGGTGAACCGCCACCTTCATTTTTTCATCTAAAACCTGGTGCACGATCTCTTGCGTTTCCACAGCCCGATCGTAGTCGTACCCGAGCGATCCGGCTGGAGCGTTGTGGCTCTTCACCTCTTTAAACATTGGCTGGGCCGGTATGCCCTTGGGTCCGGGTTGCGCTGTTGCTGCTAGCCAATTGCCCCAGTTACCCAGCAGCGCTCCACCCACAATCCTGTCGTCTTGAGCCTCGGTGATTCCAACTGGCCGGTGTGTGTTCGGTAGCGTCATGCCTTGATATTAGTTGGCTGCGGATAAAGGGGTAGTATCTCGGCACCAGAACGGATGCCATCGGTTACACGCGTTGCGCGTTTGGTGGTCTGGCTTGCCCACTTGGATTGCATCATCGTATCGGCTGCTTTGTTGTAAGCGAAGTTAATCACCAACGGCAGCGATGTGCGGTTGAACTGCGATAGCCGCTCATGGCCCAGCTGGAACGCCATGTTGATAATCGCGTGTTTCACTACCCGCGGGTGGTCGGCAAAATTCAACAGCAATAACTTTGCATCGTCGATCGCAATCTCAACGTCCCGGACAAATGCTTCCTCTACTCGTGACTCTGTGACCGGCGTCCCGGCTGGCTGGTTCCACTCCGGGTCACCCTCTTTGACCAGGTGGCCTATGCCGAAGGTTTTGTTGCCTAACTGGTCCTCGTATATCGAGAAGACTTTCCCCTCGTCACGTTCCAGCTCTGCGTACAGGATCGGCATATTGATATCCTGCTCCGGGTCATTAGCGATCGTCATGCGTCGCTTTTTCGTGGCATTCACAGGTCGGTGCTGCTCTGGAACGGTTACACCATCAAGGCGCCTGTACCCGATGCTGGTACCCAGCTCATCCATTGGAATCTTTCGGATTTGCGTGTCGCTAAGACGCTCCAGTCCGAGGATCGCATCGTTGCGTGTCTGCGGCTCTACCCCTGCCAGTTTCTCTTTGTGCCGTTGGTACCCAGTCAGACCAAGGAAGCCACCAGCGAGGTAGGTGACCGTCCATAGGAGGTTTTCCCACATGTCCTTCATGAGTTTGATCTGGTCTTCTTTCGCTGCGAAGGTATCGCCGCTCATGGTTATCAGATATATGAACAGCAGGAAGCTACCGAGCACGAATAGGATGATGCTGACGCCGAGCGTTCTGGCTATAAACGGTCGCCATGTCCCCGCGGCTAACTCTTTGAGCACCGAGCAGTAGGCAAGCACCTGTTCGGTAATTCCGCGCACCTTAACAACTTCTACCACCCCATCGATTAACGGGGCTACGAGGCCACCTGTTAAGAATCGGGACAGGCCACCTCTGAAAGCCATCGGAGTACTCCTAGTAAAAAACGCGTCGGGTTTCCTGCGGCTCCGGGCCTACAGCTGGGCAATAGGTATCTACTACGTTCTGAATGCTTTGCAACATTTCAGCCTCGGATAGCTTCACCTTTTCGTCGTTGACCGTACATTCCGCGACACCGTAATCGTTGAATTCATATTGGACCGTTATAGGTGTTGGCGTTGGCTGCACAGGCGCAGTCGAGCATCCGGCCAAAAATAAAAAACAGATCCAGTATTGACTTTTCATATCGTTTGCATGGTGGCTGGCCGGGATTGGCAAAGAATAAGTGTTTCGACTTCTTTTTTCTACCACCTAAGCCAACGTGTGCGCTACGCGCTTGAGCAAATCGCCAGCCATGTATAGTTACCGGGCACTTGACTTTGCCACCCGGCCCCGGACGTTGGCCCCTAATTCGTTCGAGTGTGGAAAATACACTATGCTGTGTGTCGCTTGCTTATATTAAGGGTTCTGGGTAATATATAACACAGGTAGAGGGATTGGCCCACTACCGCAACAGAGCAAAAAATATGAAACTTTCACTTCAAGACCGCCGCCGCGTAAAACGCGATTTGGTAAGCGAATTTTTCCGGGACAACACGGTAGAGCAGGAGCAATACGCTGCCGAAGATAGCGAGTACCACTTTTGGGAAACTATAAACCAACAACCGACCGCTACCATCCCGGCCAAAATATCCAAAACCAAAAAAGCCAAGCGACTCACGCAGCCCCAACTTAACCGCCTATTGATACAGCGCCTCGACGTAATACTAGCCCTGCACGAAACCCACCCGGCACTGGTCGACTGGATCAACGAAAACACGCGCTGCAACGGCGAGGTAGCCTACCGCTTGCAAGCATGGGATGCGCTGGTAGAGCTACGGGCTAGCGGCCGGTATATCGCCTTCGGACCAAACGGCCGCAAAACGCTGGAAGCTAAAGACCTAATATAAAAATAAAGCACAAAAGGCCAAGGACGGCCTTGCTTTTAAACAACCATAACGTTATATTATATGCAGGTAGAGGGATTGGCCCACTACCGCTAAAAAAGGAAAAAATTATGGAATCCCTTCTTAACCTTACAGCTACAAAGTCGGCCCGCGCTACTTTGGCCCTTATGAACGAACTACTTGACGAGATGAAAGATAGCACGGCCAAACGAGCGTGGTACGAGCCAGAGCAAGACCTTCTGCGAACTCAGGCAATTTGCCACCTGCTGCACACGGAAATCGAATCATTACCCACGTATTGGGACGAAGACGAGCGGGTCTTTTGCTACCGGGCAACGGACGCACAGCAGGCAGTAATATCCATAGCTTTGCGCGACCTGACCAACTTAGCTGACACGGTAGCGGAAAACGAAAAGCTACTGCTACCAGAGGGGCTAGGCTGGATGGAATGGCTTATGTACCTAATAGAAATGCAATAGAGGCACAGGGGGCCACGGACGGCCCCACCCACCTGGTTTATTTGCTTCGATATGGCTTGCTTATAAGCTACCACCACGCTATATTATATGCAGGTAGAGGGATTGGCCCACTACCGGTAAAGAGCAAAATATTATGAGTAACTTAACTTCCTACCTAGTAGCTAAAAAGCTAATGCTCCACGGCAGAGAGCGCCTATACGAGTTCGAATACAGCCACGAGGAGCTAGTAGCGCAGCTGGGCAACGATCGACGCGCCAAGGCGCTGCTAGACGGCAAGATCGTTCACGTAACCAGTAGAGCCAACGGAGTAAGCGGCCCTATCAGATACAAACTGGTGCAGATAAAACGGGCTAAATAGCCACAGCCGGGGCAGGCTTTATCGGGCTTTTTCAGCCGATAGAGCTTGCTTATAAGCTACCGCCACGCTATATTATATGCAGGTAGAGGGATTGGCCCACTACCGATACATAGGAAACCAAACCATGACACAGCAAGCCAAAGACCTCATAAGCCAGCAGATCGCCGTAACCCTGCAGGTGGGCAGGCTAGCCCTAAAAAACAGCGAATCGGGCGGCAGACGAAAGTGGGTGGAGCCGGAGCAGGAAGCGATCGAGGATGTATTCGTATTCGCGCTACTACGCAGCCGCCTAAACGATATCGTACAAACCAGCTTTGACGAAAACGAAGAAAGCCTAAGCTACCGGGTAACCCAGCAGCAGGAAACGATTATTAAGGATCTTATGATTGAACCGGTACGAAATATCGTGACCATTTCGGCCCAATACGAGGAAGAGCTACTGGGCAACGAAGCCAGCATTATGGACCTTTTGGCTACTATCAGCGAAATGTAGCACCCGCAGCCGGGGCCAAGGACGGCCCCATTCTGTACAGAATTGACTTGCTTATAACTAACCACCACGCTATATTATATGCAGGTAGAGGGATTGGCCCGCTACCGAAAACGGAGATTAAAATGAACGAACTTTTAAACACAAAGGCCGTACTAGGTAACCTTTTCAGCCTGCGCGAGCAGCTTGCAGCTGGAACCTTTAACGTCGGCCCCCGTAGCTGGCAGCGAATGGAAGTAAACGAATGGGGCAACGCTGCGGTTTTCGTAATACTGCCCGGCTTCATCACCGAGCTGGAATACGAGGTAGACGAGAGAGGCGCCTTTTTACGGTACAAAGCGACTGAGGCAGAAACGCTACGGATTGGGGAGGCAATGGATACTATCCGCACCCACGCCACCCACATCCGGGATAAGGAAAAAGAGATACTCGGCGAGCGCGGCAGCTACGTAGACTGGGTTGCCTACATAGCGGCGCAGTAAACCGGGAAGGGGCCAAGGACGGCCCCTACCGCTACCGTCTGGCTCTACGCTTGGGGCTTGGTAGTTCCAGCCCTTTAGCTTTCATTGAATCAACCAGGTGGGCTTTAAGCGTTTTCAACTCATCCGAAGTCCAATCCGGTACCGGCGTGTCTGGTACCGCCTGCGCTTCCAGTATCGCTAAACGCTCTGGCCCTATTTTTACTTCCAGAGCAGCCCGGTATCGCAGCAAGTCGCCCGATCGTTTTCGGTTGCATGCAAAGCACTGCGAGTGGCAGTTGTCGGCCTTGTAGCGCACGTGGCTGTACTGCGACTTTTCATAGTAGTGGCCTGCGTGTACCCCGGAGGGGTTTCTACCCTTCAGTGGCGTACCGCAGGTGATACAGTTTTCGTCCCGGTCCCGGTACCGCACCAACGCCTGAAAATAGGCATCGCATTGCGCTAGTAGGTGGGCGACGCTCTCTTGGAGCTCTTTTCGCTGTTCGCCTTTTACCGGTTTCTTTTTCGGGTGCAGAGCCTCTAAAAACGCCGGTAAATTTTTGTCGCGCCAGAACTTCCATAGGCAGACGCTTTTTTCGCACAAGGTGCCGGCAGGTCGCGGCGGTGCTGCGCCACAGTAGCGGCATTGTCCTTCCCCATAACTATACATGGGCTACGCTGCCCTCGGCGGCAACGCCGCCTGTGTGAAAGCAACGAGGGCGCTCTCGTCGATATTTGTGTACTCAGCAAACTCGGTCGATATGTCGCGCTCAAACCACTTGTCTGCGAACTTCCGGTTCAGCCAGTGATTGCGCTGCCTGACAATTTCTAGCTGGTTGTTCAATCGAAAGATATGGTCGTCGTATTCGAACTGTCCTAGCTCTTCGAGAATCCGGGCCAGTAGCTTTTTTATGTGCTCCTTGTGGTAGTGGTGCCGAAGGTAACGCAATTCGGTATTAGTCAACGGTCGGTATTTTTTGCGTTTAGCCACGAGCTGCCTCCAAGTTGAATAAAGCGATTCGGCTGAGGCGCACTATTTTTTCGCCCAGCTTGTTGTACCACTCGCCGGTCTCGTTATCGAATATAGCAGCGCCTTTGTAATCGGCCTGCCACTTTGCCAGAGTCCAATCGCGTGATATGCCGACGTGGTTGTCGTTGCGATCGAATAAATCGAAACGAGCGCCGCGGGTATATAGGTTTTTCATGAGTAGGGATCTCATCGTTTGTGGGTGGCACCATTAGTACCGTTGTTAGCTTATAGCATCAAGTGAACTGTTCGTTATCGAAGCCTTGTTTTCGTGGTATCGCTCCCTCGAAAGATTCGAACGTTTGCGTGTGACCGATAAAGGTCATCCCGGCAGTACCCGATTTGTGCTGGCGTTGCTTTTTTATTGAACACTCGACATAGGTTTCCGGTGCGTATTCCGGTCGCCATAACATCAAAATATTATCGGCGTCTTGTTCGATAGAGCCGGACTCGCGTAGATCGGATACCAACGGCTCCTTGTTCTCACGTTTTTCTATTTCACGCGATAGCTGACTGAGGGCTAGTATCGGGCAGCTCCATTGAAGGGCCATAGACTTTAGCGATCGCGATACCTCGCTCACCGTTTCGTATTTCTTCTGGCCGCGGCTATCGGGCAGGATCAACTGTAGGTAGTCGAGCACTACCAACCCACCGCCTGTCTCGCTATGGAAGTCTGCAACCGCGGATTCCATTTGCGAGATAGTCCACCGGAACGACGGCGGTATATACATCTTCAACGGTGTTGCTAACGATTGCTCCACTGCTTGCTCATAACCCGCCTGGTCGATTTCGTGATGCGAGAACAACCGCATCGACTGCTGCGATCGGTTTGCAATGATCCGGTGTGATATCTGGCTCCCGGACATTTCCAGCGATATAAACAAAACCGGAAGGTTGACAGCTATCTGCGAAGCAATATGCAACGCCAGCGCTGTTTTGCCGGTGCCGGGCCTTCCTGCCAAGACCGTTAGTTCTGGTGGGGCAAAGCCTTTGAATCGCGTGTCGAGCGACTGTATGCCGGTCTGTGCCGTCACAACCGTGCCGTCTAGGTACTCGGCGTGTTCCTTTGAACTTTCCCGGAGTATTTCGTGCACCGATCGCATCTGCTGGGCTTGAGGCATTCGAGGCCGTTCCCTTTCCTGCTCTGCTTCAAATTTCGAAACGTCGAAGGTTATGGGGCTTTGTTGATCACAATAGGCGGCGGTGTACTCGTGCCATAACTTAG
>JAHDDW010000018.1:10955-17506 GCA_020629155.1 Acidimicrobiales bacterium
GTTATGGGGCTTTGTTGATCACAATAGGCGGCGGTGTACTCGTGCCATAACTTAGCGGCTCGCAGGTACCCTGCCTTGTGGATATGGTCCAAGCAATCGATGAACTCCTGCTCTAGTACGTTGGCACCCCGGATAGCATCTAGGTACTGCAAGCCGCTGATGCGGTCTTGGAAGTGGCCGTTGTCGATATAGTCGTCAATCAGCGCGTGATAGGTTTTTGAGCTGTCCAGTATTGCTGACAAGCGTTCTACCGTTACCTGCCGGTCTTGCGTGTGTAAACCGTAGATAATATTTATCACCAGTCGGCAGATCGGATCCTCGAAGTAGTCCCGGTTTATCCGCGGCAAGTACTTGTCCCGGCTATTACGGCTCTGCATCAGCGTAGCGATACACTGCTGCTCGGGTATGACCGTGGTCAGCGTCACTCTACCCATGGGCGCTTACCTGCTGATCGTGGTAATGGCGGTACGAGGCGCTGGTGATATACCTGAACTCCTTCTGGCGATCGCGCTCCCATTGGCTCAGTCCCATATTGATATCGGCAAAAGCCTTAAACAGCCTTTGCCAATAATCAATTTCGCGTAGCTGTGGAGTACAGCGCACATCGCGTATTAGCTCTTGGAACCAAGGGGTTGTTTCGAACCGGGATATCGATAGCGTTCCGCGCATCTCCGGGAGGTAAGTGATGTACTGCTGCATGACCTTTACCCAGAATTCTTTATCCGGTTTGTCTGCGATATCTACCGGGTTCGATAGGTCTTCGAACTCGTCGAGCAGCTCGTCTAGCTTGATCGCAAATTTAGTGGGCCAAAGGAAATGAACCGGTTTGCAATACGAGTTAGGCATGCCCGTTTTGCGATCGTAGTTCGAGGGGTCTTTGAATGATTTGTAAAATAGGTGTTGCCAGAAATACGGCTCGGTGATCTCCGGGTATTTCTTCTTTTTATTCCATAGCTTTTTCACTCGACTTGCCGTTTCTGAACTCAGGAACCGTGTGCGTCGTGGTGGTTTCCACTCGGGCAAGACCAGGTGGTAGTCCTCCAAAAATCGAAATAGAAAGTCTGCTTCTGAGTCGGTTTTAGCGCGTTTGTGTTTATCCATAAAGCGATCTTTCAGAATGTCAGCGCTAGGATCGGTTTTAGCGCGTTTGTGTTTATCCATCGTTGTCTCCGGTTTTGGTTTTTCAGGGATAGGGGGTTCGGGGTTGCTGACTATAGCCTCATTTTTTGAGGTCGATCTTTCTTTCATCGAAGATAAGAGCCGTTCAAAAACACCTTTTTTTGCATATTTTTCGCTTTTTGAAAAATATGTTTTTTCTTCAGTTCTGTTATCAGTTATCAGTTCTGTTTCATGGTTATTAGTCCCATTTTGAGAAAAGACGTCGGTGTTTTGAGAAAAGTGCTTCTTCGGATAAAACAAAAAGTTACGAACGATTTGAATGCACTTCGTTATCGGATCTGTCGCAAAACGTTTGAGCAGGTAGAGGGCACGTCGTAGCCAATCCTTTAGCGGCTGGAGCGCCTCAGTGAAGGTGTTTTCATCCTCCCAATGGTTAGTGGCCGCTATTGATTCGTTTAGCTCTTCGGCCGTTTGTTTGATCTTCTGTCGTACCGGGCAGGTGGCTACCTTGTCTGCGTTCTTTACTAGCCCCGGATCGCAGCTCAGTATCGTGTAGCCCAGCTCAGTGAAGGATATGAATGCCTTACCGCCGTGGGTGGTCTTCGATACGATCCCGGCCTCTTTAAGCGCCCGTATACCTCGATCGAAACTTGCGCGGCTAATACCCCCTCGGGTCTCAGCATATCGGGCCGTGTGGCGAAACGCCTCCGGGTGCGCTGGATGAAAACAATATTGTAGGCGGTAGGTACGAGAAGCTAACTCTCTGGCGAGTACTCCCAGAGTCTTCAAACCGGGCTTGCTGGTGAAACCCAACTCTATAAGTTCGGGTTCTGCCCAAAAGTTTAAATTTTTACGTTGAATGTAACGGTATTTCGGGTCTGTAAGGCGCTCTAAGAAGCGTTTTGTGACCGGGTCTCGTTGTGTTTCGTTTTTTAGTACTGTACTATTCATTACTCGATTTATCGCTTGGTAACGTTAATCGAAACAAAGCAGGTTTTACAGGGTCTGCTTTACTCCGTAAGTGGTTCTAAAAGGCTGGGTCTTCGCAACCCAGCCTTTTTTCGTTATAGGTCAGGCAAATCCGGCTGGTCCTTCTGAGGCTCTGGAACCTCATCCAAATCAATCATCGCCGACGCGTCTTTGCCGTAGCTGATAGTGACTGGCGTACCAACATGCTTGTATAGGTTCTGCAGTCGCTTGTCTTCCGGGTCCAGCGCAATGGTCGCCTTGATGCTTTTCGTTATCGAGCACCCGGTCAGCTCCCCAGCCACGAACGTCGCTTCCATCTGCTGTACGCCACGCACGATATCGATGGTCATCGCTACCATTTGGCTTTCAATATCCCCGATGAGCTCTTTCTGTCGGGCCGCGGATAACTTGCGATATTCGCAGGGAAGCTCCTCGACCAGCTTGACTAGGTTTTTAACTGCCTTTCCGCAGTGGATCTTCCCGGCAGTCTCGTAGCCATGCGCAAGGTTCGATATAACGCCTGCTGGTAGGTCTGCCGGTTTGTTTTTGTCGGCCGATTTCTTTGCTGCCGTCTTCTTGGTTGTTCGCTTATTTGCTGCCACTTTCTTACCTCTGGATTGGGTTATCGGGGTCACTTTCCCCTTGTCGGGTTCGTCGCTAAACATGAAGTTTTATGCCTCTAATATTGTTCGTCGAAATCGGGAGCTGGCTGGCGATTGTACCCACGAGGTTGCCGGTTGTCTTGTCTGGGCGGCTGGGATTGACGCTGGGCCGGGGCTTGACTTCGGTTTTCATCCCGGTTAGCGCCTTGATTCATAGGCCAGATGTCGTTAACAAAAACGGTGTGGTTGTTGTACCGGGTGCCGTCTTTCTCGACGTTCTCCTGCTTGATCTCGCCCTGTATACACACCGGGTCTCCCTTGCCAAAATAGCGGCCAATGTAGTCAGCCGTTGAATTGACGGCCAGCATTTCAAGCCAGCTGGTATGGGTCTCCTGCTGACGGGTTTTATTGCTAGCCAGCGAAAATCGGACATAGGACTTGCCGCTACCAGAAGTCTTGACTTCTATCTCTTTTCCAATATTCCCGGAAATAGTGATGCTGTTTATATCATTCTTCATGACTTGCTTTTTTCCATTTTTTTGCTTTTGAAAGTAATTAGCTCCCAGCTCCCGCGCTTACGCTTTAGCAGGTAGGAGGCAGACTTGTTCTGCTCGTTTTGCTGCCATCGCACAACGTTGCTAGGTACTACACCGAGCTGTTCCGCAGCCCCTCGGACACCATACTTCTCGACGAACTCTTCGAGAGTGTGGGTATATTTAACCTCGTAAGTTTGCATATATGTTCTCATTTGTTGAACGCGATGCTATACTACACGCACGAGGGCGGTTTTGTCCTTGGGAGAAAATAATATGAACTCACTACTTATCCGGGGCCATGTGTCGCCTCGTCACCTCGCAGCCCACGCTAAACGCAAGCAGGCCAGAACTACCGGCGTAGTTCACAAAGTCGCAACAGGTACTGGCACCGTACGCCAGTGCCGCGGTATGGCTTGGGTCTTTTACTACTCCATGGAGAAACGCAAATGAACGATGCAGTAACAACGAACGATTCGCAGGGGGTACACACTCCCACTAATGAGGAAGTGCAGGAGTACATCAAGCAGGAATATAGCTTCCAGAGAGACATGATTGCTATGCAGGCAGAGCTGCCGCCGATACCGCAGACAAACCAGTCTGATGTGTTTGGTCTTTACAGTTCGCTGTCAGATATTTTGAGAACGGTTCGCCCGGTACTGGCCAAGTACCAATTCAGCCTCCAGTTTTATGTGGAGTGCAGTCGCCCGGATGAGGGCAAGCGCCAGTTTGTCACGGTGACCTGCAGACTTAAGCATATTTCGTTATATACAGAACATTGCGAGGCGTCCTGCCATGTGCTCGACATTAAGCAAATGAACTCGATACAGCAGCTGCAAACCACAGTCACTTATCTTAAGAAGATGACGGCCGCTGCTTTGCTAGCACTTGAGATGGTTGAATCTGATGCGGATAACTACGCCAGTATCGACGAGAAGAACCAAGGCGATCAGTTCCTTAAGTTGGTCGATTATCAGGATCTACAGTCTTCGGCTTCACACCATAACCTTGACTGGAAAAAGGTCGATGAGTTTTTTGCTGGTCACTATAACGCTAAGACTGGCACTTGGTATCAGATGGTTCCGCGCCAACACAAGACAGCGATATTGGCGAAAATACGCAACTGGGACAAAAACAAAACTCAAAAGGCAGAAGCTAAGTGAGTGCGGCCGCGTACATAGAGTCGCAGCTGCGATTGATACACCAGCACCCGCAGAACTCCCCGGAGTGGTTTGCCGCTAGGTTGGGCAAGCCAAGTGGGTCAAGTGCTCACCGCGCAATGAAGCACGATCTCACTTGGACTAGCGGAATCGATGAGTATGCATTCTCGCTGGCAGAGGATACGTATAAAACGCCGTCTTCTCTTGAGGCCGATATGCAGCGTGGTAGCTGGGCGACTGACTACGGGCACCAGCACGAACCACTAGCCTTGGCTTGGATAGGCGACCTGCTTGGTGTAGAGGTCGAAGAGATACCGTTAGTGCAATACGAGAAGGATTTCATCTGCTCCCCGGACGGTGCGTTTTTATCAAAGCGTAGTAAGCATCTGCAGCTGCCGACAGGGACACCATTTGTTGTTGAGGCTAAGTGCCTGCCCAATAACCATGGCAAGGCGCTGCAGCACTGGCAACGTACCGGCAAAGTGCTCCCGGATAAGTTCCCGCAATTGGCGTGGAACTGCTGGGTATGCAATATCAAAGACGTGATCATGGTTCACTACCACGATTACCTTCCACCGTTTTTTATACGGCATCGCTTCACCGATCGAGCGTTTGATCTGGTGGAGGCCGCTGCCAATCAAATCATCCTAAAACGGGATGAATCCACTGAAGTACTCGAGACCATCTACGGAAAATACCTATGAAAGATTTAGTCGAAAAAGCAAAGATCGATTTTGATGTAAAGGACGTGGCCAATAGCAAGGTGCATACAACTGTCACCAAGCTACTGGAAACCATAAAACTCCTAGAGTTTAACGATCTGGATCAAGATGATAATTTAGAACACGCCAAGGCGATCATGCGTTTGGTCGTGAAGCTACGCACCCGGAGTGAGTCGGCACGAAAGGCGCTGGTCAAACCGCTCAATGAAAAGGTCAAAGGACTGAACAAAAAACACGGCGATCTGGAAGAGCTGATCAAGGCAGAAGAAAATCGCCTCAACGCACCGATCAAAGCAGAGACAGACCGCCTCGCCGAACTAAAGCGTATTGAGGATGAGAAAGAAGAAGCTCGGCAGAGGGCTATAAACGAAGCGTTTGATCAAATCAGGATGATCGGTAGCAAGCAGATGCCTATCGATACGGTCGAGCAGTGCGATACCTACATAGCCATGATCAATGACGACATGGAAACGGCAAAGGTCACCTTCCAAGAGCACACGGCCGACGCTATCGAAGCGATGAAGGACAAGCTACAAGAGCTCAAAAACAAGAAGTTGGAAATAGTACGGGCCAAACAGCAAAGCGAAGAGCTAGAGGCAGAAAGGCAGAGGGCTGCGGAGCTACAGAGACAACTCGCAGAGGCGCAGGCGCAGTTGGCTGAGCAGAAAAAAGAAGCCGAGCCGGTAGTCAAGGAAGAAGAAGAATCGCCACCAGACCTTGTCGAAGAGAGTGCCGCGGTAACCGAAGTGCCTGACTTTGACGCACCTGCCCGGCCAGCTCCTAAAACAACTTTCCGAGCGCCTGCATACGATGGCCCAGAACAATCGGACGACGAAACTAAAGAAGAATGCTTCAAACGCGTGTTCACAGACCTCGCTACAGCATCGGAGAGCATCATGGCGCTCATGAGTTATCTAAACGGACTGGATAAAGATTTCGCGCAAAACGATGTCGAATGGTTGCAGGATACAATTAAGAAATACGAGGACATGCAGAACGATGGATAACCCTGACCATTACGCGATCCTCGGTGTTGCTAAAACAGCAACACGCGAAGAAATACGCACTCGCTATCTCAGCCTCGCTTCGCAATACCACCCGGACAAGGACGGAAGCGATGAGGCAGCTGCGATGTTCGCAAACATTAAGGTGGCCTACGAGGTACTTAAAGACAGTGCGCGTCGGGCCGACTATGACAACGGCGGCGATGGCGCACCTCTATCTTCATCTGAGTCGAAAATCCGAAACCAAGCTCTTCAAATTTTTAACGAGCTGCTATTCAGCGACGAAGCGTTCCGGGATGCTGACCATATGATTGAAGTGGGTAGGTTTAAAGCGTTCAAATACGTACGGGATATACAGGCCAATATTGACGGTCACCGGGAGAAGAGGCTTTACCTAAAGCGATGCAAATCGCACTTCATCAAGGGGCCGCTGTTGGAGCTG
>JAHDDW010000018.1:17606-32115 GCA_020629155.1 Acidimicrobiales bacterium
GCTTTACCTAAAGCGATGCAAATCGCACTTCATCAAGGGGCCGCTGTTGGAGCTGATTATTCAGCAAACTGAAAACGACATCAAACAGATGACCGAGCAGTATAAAGATCTGTATGGCGATGCGGAAAAAGTGGTGCAGTATCTGCGCGACAACATCGTGGATTCGCATAGCGGATTTGATCAACTGACCAGCACTCGTTATTTAGGAGGTGAATGATGAAACGGTTTTTCAATAGCTGGCTTGGCATCGCTTTGATGCTTATAGCCCTACATACCGGGGCCAGCCAGTTTATAGATTGGAAACTCGGCATGGCAAAGCCACCAGAGCGTGAGTACATCCCAGACTGGAGCACTCCCGGAGAACAACAAATCGAAGGAGCCGACAATGGCTGATGTAGGCAACATAAGAATCGTACCGCGTCGAACCTTGCGCAGAAATGCGCGAGGGCAATCTAGCAACAATAACCTGCTATTTGTTCTCGGGCTAGATAACCAGCGCAAACGATCGGTGACGATCAAACGTGCATGGCAGGAAAATGACGAAACGTGGATGCTCGAATTTTCAGGTGTTGAGCCTTGGAGCGAAGCGGAAAAGACGCTGGCAGCGATGCAGATAAACGAACAGCTCCGGGCGGCTAAGTTGCCACTGGATTCGTTTGATAACCTGCACAACGCTATCAAGGCGATTCACCAAACATGGTCTAAGTGAGGGGCTAAACAATGGGCAGGCAATACATACCAAATAACCCGGATGGCATCATCAATGCCACCGACTGGAGGCAGCATGGACTTACGGCTGATGACCTCGCAGAGTGCTTAGGATGCGGATCGCGTTTTGCACGTGACCTGCTGCTGGGCCGGGAGCTGTGGAAGGAGCAGCATGAGGAGGTACTGACGGCGATGATGGATTCTATCCGCGTCGTCGCTGACTGGATCATCCAACAAGACGAGTGGGTGATGTATCAGGACAAGGCAGAGATGCGCGGCGATATAGGCGAGCACCTGCCCAAACTGGGAGAGTCCGGGGGTTACTTCCTCGGGCTTTACCGGGCCGCTTTTTTGATGGCCTATGATGAGAGCGTCAATACTGACGAAAAACCAACCCCGATCTGGTATTGGGAAATCCAAGATGGAGAGAAAAATGAAGACTAAATTGATAGCGGTAGCGTTCAGCTTATCCCTAGCGGCCTGCACGAGCGGTAGTGGGGGAGGTGGACTAGAAACGGATCCGGGTGTCACAAATAGTCCAGGTGGGAACGTCCCGATTGTATCGCAGGACAACGAGCGCCAGCCATGGGTAAACGATGCAGACATCTTGGCCATGGGAAACCCTTTCCTTACGGACTCAGCGAGCGGCGGTGTGTACATAAGATCGACGACGGTAGACGATCAATACGTGTACAACCGTTACCGCGGTTTACAGCCTCACGCTGGCGCACAGGCGCAGCAAGACGGTCAATCCGAAGTCTGGATACATGACGACGCAGTAAACACCAACTCGCTCGGCCTGCAGCTGACCTACCGGGTGCAGTTGATAACGGATCCACTATTGACGCCGGTACCGATAACGGCAGTCTCGGTGTACATCAGGTTCGATACGGTAGTGGCAGGCGCTGAGCACTATCGGATTCTCCGGGACGGCACTCAGGTATGGGATCACTTCAACCGGCCGCAACGCGCAGACTTTGAGCTGCTATTCCGAGCGGAGTGGCCCGGAGATATCATTGACAACCGGGACTTTGTACACGCGCAACTAGCAGCGAACTGGTCCGTCGTAGTCGAAGATGGAGTGTCCGATCGACGCCGCTTGATTACTCAACACGGCGCTGAACGGATATTTTGGAGGGATGGCGATAGCGTTAAGTTAATGCGCGATCAGCCATTGGTACTGCGTAAAGCCAATTAGATTTTAGATACTTCAAACGAGTGAACGATCATCTTTGCCGATTCGAATGAAGGCAAAGGTGCACCCGGCCAGTTACCTCCAACAGCGAGGTTAAACAGCGGGTACATCCGCTGATCGGATACGAACGGCCCTCGTAGACTCTGGACTGGCACAGAGTCTACATACCACGTCAGCGCACCCGGCTCCCACAGTAAAGCGAACTCATAGTAACCAGCCTCTAGTATTTGCGGCACTGGCTGATCGATACGGTTCTGCGATGGGTTCCACCAGTGATAGGTCTGATATATCTTGCCGCCGACGGCTTCCATGATGTCAATCTCTGGCCGCTTGCCGACGTACTTTTCGTTAAGCAACCAGAACGCAGGCCATAACCCGACTTGATCCTCTGGCAGTGTGATTTCGGCCTTAAACAATCCATACAGGTAAGAACGGTTAACGTCCCCGGAGATCATCCCGGACACGATGTTTGTCTCGTCTACACGACGTGCATCGATGTGCAAGCCATCATCTTGAATAGATAACTGTCCCGGCACATAGGTCTGGGCTTCGTTGTTGATCGGGTCCGTCCAATACGGGAACCGGGGCAACCAATAATCGGTGTCCAGAGACGTGAAATCATCCCGGAAGAGAATCTCACCGGATTTGGCTGTTCGTATCTCGCTGGCGAAATCAGACTTGTGGGAGAAGGCCGTTTTCTCGATACCGTTGACCCATGCATCAACACGGAGCAGCTCTGGCTGGGTAATGATTCGGCTATCGTTTGCACTGAGCATATCGAAACAAGCGCCGTCTTCGGCTAGTACCGACGCGATGTATTCAGGCGGCTGTCCATCAGTGGCATTGCCGAAGTGCACGTTGTAACCGTCTGCCAGTGGATTAGGTGTCCAAGCCAGCTTGTTATCGTGGAAGCAGAGGTTCTCGGGTGGTTTGATTGGCATGTAATATCTCGCTTATTCTGGGTCAGGACAAGATAACACTGACAGATGGACCGGCGCATCATCCTGCGGGGTCACGGTGTAAATATGGTTGCCCTTCGCATCGACAGTTGGCCCCGCGACATTGACATTGCCATACAGAGCTTCCAGAACAACGTTCTCTCCACCGTAAACAGTGACCGTCATCGGATCCCCCGGTCCTCCTTCGCCTTGTACCGTATATCTAAGCATCGTTAATGAACGCCCTTTCGCGTAGTGTCAGCGTGTAACTAAGATTAAATTGGATCGCACTGAAGCTAGTTCCAATGCTGAAGGTTTTGATCCGAAATTCTATCGGGCTAGTGATCGGACAGTTCGGCAAACCAGCTATTTGGAACGACGCTGAAGATCCACTAAACAAACCCGAATCTGCGATCGTGTAAATGTGATTGCATGTCTCGACTACCCCATCGCAAATGATCTCCCACGTTACCCGGACACGCGTTTGATCCTCGAGCGGAGCATTGCCACCCGGTCGAGTACTCAGTATCCGCAAACTCCCGGTATAAAAACGCTTGTGGTTCGGGATTGGGGTTGGAGGATTGGTTACTGGGGGTGGTGCAGATGCTGGCCGTATAACAAATTGCGTTTCTGGATTAGAGACAACGTTGCCAAGGGGTCCAGAGTAAACCTGCTCATCCGATAGCACACCGGCGACAACCCTATCGCAGGCGATCTGGTGGATTGTGCCTATTTCATCGTTGAGACTCTGCAAGTAGTCAAGGCTCGGATATTTGTAGGGTAGTGATACACCACTCGCTAGCTCGTCTGGAATCACCTCGCTGAATACTGCAACGCAATAAACGGTCTCGGCGTTGAACCCTCCATCGTCGGGCGCTGGCTCCAGCTGGCCCCTTTCAACACAACTAAGCGTCGGGTTTTGCCCCACGAATATTTGCTCCCCGGCTGGGCATTCACCACAACCGGAAAAAGGCGCCATCGCACAGTCGGCACCAAGGCGCAGATACGTGGGTAGTCGAGGACTGAGGTTAGTGCTCAGACAGCTACTGGCGTTTGACTGACAACCCACCTGGACTTTCATGTCCACTGAATCTGTAGAGCGGAACTGATCGTCAAAGGCGATCCGGGTGTAGCCGAACACGGCCCAGATGGTGTTGGTATCGTTCACCGGCCCCACCGGGCTGGATCCATTCGGGCCAATCGTTCTGATCGCGTATGTGTCCACTCGCCAGCCAGCAAACGAATATGCGGCCCTCAGAGCGTTTAAATTAGCTGCCAGCCCCGCTAGTGTGCCCAAACCGTATTGACAGCCCGGCTGTACGACAGGAGGGGCATAAGCGTTAGGTTGGGAGATATCCCGGACAGACGTACAAAGTCTTCCACCACAAAGCCGGATACTGAACGGCAGGAAATTAGGTGGATTGGTGTCATCCGAATCACTCGTGCCCGAGACGTTGAATGTTCCGGTAGCGTCCATGGTTATCGGCTCTCCCCGGATACACTCTGCGGAAAAGAACGCCTCACGCTGATCACCAAACAGGCTGAAGCTTTCGGTCTTCATGATCAGATTGCCGCATCGAATATTGACCGTGGCCGATGCACTTATGGCTGGGAAGTTCAAGCCGCCAAGATCGATCGAGGTGCTGTAGTTCATGAAGAAATAGCAAGTTTCGGTCGCAAGCTCAGAGGGCGGTACCGAATACCCCTCAACGAGCTCAATGGACCCACCGGCTGCACCAGTATTCGCAGACAAAACAACTTCGAAGTCTTCGCAATCCATATCGCTGGTGCCTTTTTCCATCTCAACCGCTAGGCAGTTGATGTAGTCAAAGGCCGTCTGGAAATCTGACGCCTCGAGACAATTCCCGGAGAAGTCGAGGAACTTGTTTTGATCAAACGCTGGAATGATATCGGGCATCGGTTTTACCAGACCGCAATTAGGTCGCTAGGTGTAAAGCAGTCAGTTGGGTCGTATGACTGCGGGAGTTGAAAGTCGCACGTAAACGACGGTTCGATATTACTAAACGGCGATTCTACAAAGCAGATCTGTGTGCACTTGCCGTTATCAACCCGGCGCTTGCTCTGCACATACCAAACCTGGTCTTTGAAGGTGCGCGTGTAACCGACGTTGCGATCGATGTTTAGCTTTGCCAGACCGCCGACATCAAAACGCTCGGCCTCTTCGAAATCTAAAGTGAGCGCCAGCTTCTTTGCTGTCTGGCCATAGATATGGCAGTAGCGCATCGACTGTACCCATGCGAGGTGATAGTTTGAACCGTCGAACCACGGTGCCAGTATCCCCTTGATGTTTGCCTCTGGCTGCTCGTGCCTTTCACATGCCGGCTTAAATAGATCGTCCCGCGTGTAGATCGTGTTATCGATCAGATTGTCTTTGGAAAAGGCGCCTTTAGTGCAATCAGCCATCGTGTGCTGATAGTTGATCGCCGCGTAGCTGATCGGCTGAGAAAAAGTGGAAGCTTCGCTGTACTTGATCACCATCGGTTGCGTAACCACCTCGACCGGCGTGGCTGGTGTCGATGGGTGCATACCTCGCATCGTAATAAATCCGTTGTCATCGATCAGTCCAAAACCAAAACTTGCGGCCAATGAGTCGAGCATCGTATCTGCGCTGGTTGATTTGCAGATCGCGATCGTGGAGTTAAATACAAATTCGGGGAACAGGCATTTGAACTCTTCGATGCTATCCATGTTTATTACAACTTGTGGGGCATCGTCACAACACAGCAAAAACGTCTGCTCTAGATCCGCGCAATGCTGAAGGATACGCAGCACGACATCGGCGACGTGCTCGTGTGGCTGGATAACAAAGGCAGGCTGTAGCGTTGCCCCTATTTTGTGAGGTCCGAGCGTAGAGCCGCACACAGAGCGTTCCAGCAGCTTGAAATTCAGACCGCCGTCCACTTCCTCAGGTTGTACCCGGAGTGCCTCTGTACCCACACACCAAACTGTGGCCTGCGATAGCTCCCGGAACTGGGCCGGTGCGATATCCATGTCGGCCAGCAATGGCGTCTGCAGCAGGTAGGTGCCGATCGACAGATACGGATTAGCGTTTGGGGCTTGCTCTGTAGGAATACCGTCAAGAGCGATACCCAGCTGCACCTTGGACACGTTCCCATTGATGTCGCGCATGGGCTTACCGGAAGGGCACTTAACACCAGAGATAGATTTGATCGGCGATCGCGCCTTTACCGTGTGCGTGTAGTCAGCACCTGTCGGACCAATGATGTTATCGACGATGAATACATTACGGTCCATCTCGCCCAGTGCCATGCCGTCACGTCCGTAGTACGTCGTCAGCCTGCGCCCGTTCCAGTATTTCTGAGCATCGACCAGGCGGGCTAAATCATTAGTCGTCGACAACCCGTTAGGCTTGCCCCGGCCGCTGAATGCAAAGCTAAACGTCGCCGGTCTCCCGTAGCTCTCGCCGAGAGTGAACTCTACCGGGAAGTGCCGCGGCTCACCGGTGATGTTCAGGTGGTACTGCGTGATGCCCAGTTCGCCCATCAGGTAGGGAGGGATCCGGCAGTTGGTGACGACTATCTTCTCGACGCCACACTGGTAGAGGCATCGATCGGTACAGGTGTTATAGGTACCGACCAGATCGAACGCGTTGGAGCATGGCCCCGGTGCACCACAGGCCGGATAGGTATTGGCGCAGGCATCAATCTCCAAAACCATGATCCATACCGCGTTCGATTTCGCACTCATGCGTATGCCTTCGTTTGTGGCTGGCAAATGTAGCCGCTAAGTGCCAGCGTGTTTTCAAGTAAGTTGCAGCTGATGTACTTGGATCCACCGATAGGCTTGGTCGAAATACCCAGCAAAAAGTCCTGCTCTGCGTTGTTACGCGAAGGTAGAAATCCAACCGGGAACTGCTTCGAGTAGCGCATCAGCGATCGCCAGTAGTCCTCAAACCATGTCTGGGGGCCATCGATCGTCACAGACCAGTCAACCGGCACCTGAGTGCTGTACATGGACACGATGCCGCATTCGGAGTACTTCACATCTATGCGCGTATCACTACCGTCCAGTGGGTTGGCGAAATCAGCGTTTAGGCAGTCACCCGGTACAAATAACTTCTGGCCCACCATCACGTAGTCAATGCAGACCGGATCCCCATTGGTACCGTTCCCGGCAAAGTCGATCGTGAATGAGTTGGAGGTAACCAAGTCGGCCAAATTCACAACGAGAGGCCGTGTGAAGCCTCCAATCTGTGCCCGGTCCTGACACAAGCCAAAGTTGCGCGAGCCTCCAAATACGCCAGCTGAGGAGGTCACAGTGACGTTTTCGAAGTTGTGCCCGTAAATGATGATCACGTCTGCGGAACAAGCCTGCGGCCCGGAGATCGTCAGAGAGCCAGAGCCGGAGAAGCAATACGGCTCACCGCCATAGCAAAAAGCCTTGGCTTGGTCACCCGGTGCGCTCCATCCCGGACAGTGAGCTGCGTTGTTATAGATAATTGCTGGCCGATCGTGATCGAGCGGCTGAGGGATGTCATAAAAGCAATCATCGTCACAGTCATCGCATAGCGAATCACCGACCGGCAGCTGGGATTTGAGCAGTGCTCCGAAGACCGGCACCTGAGTCAAAGGACCAGTATTTGGCACGACCGGCCTTGGCGTTTGCGCGAAGGTATGCAGATCGATCGACAGGAACTCTTTTTCCGGCACCGGGCAATTCAGCGTGATGGATCCCTTGACCTCAAAACAGACCTCGCCGCAATCCACTGCTTGGATGACCATCTCGTCGGATTCCGTGGTAACACGATCAAGCGTTGGATCGTAGACCGGCACCGCACAGGTGAGAGTGATCTGGTCGATGATATTACCGTCGGCATCAACCAGATCCGCGGTTACCTCGATGTCCACTTGGCTCCCCGCGGTAGCCGCAACGATCGTTCGAGTGCGCTGGCTGAAACCAAAAAAGGCCTGTTGCCCAGTCAACGTCCACACGATATTCGAGTAGTCATCTAGGCCGTACAGCGAGACGTTAAACCGGCCGTTTTCCTCTACTGCCGATGGGCATACGATTTGCGCGTTCGGGTTGGCGTCTGGAACCTCAGGTTGTGTGGGGCCAGTGGAATAGGTGCAACGGTAGATGTACTCATAGGATCCGTTTGTGTCGCCATTGAACGTGGTCGCATACGGGTTAGCCTCTGCGGTGAACTCCGCGGGAGAGAACGCACCATTTGAACCTGGTGGTTGTGTTGTTAACTCGAACTCTGCTTTTACGAAGGTAATGAAGTCGCCAGTAGGCGATAAGCAGGTCGCAGTGATTCCAACCGCATCGCCCGGACAAAAGTAGCCTTGGTCATCTGGCGGGTTGTCTGTGTTTAGGACAGGAGTGCTCATTACGCTAAATTTTCCTGCTTGTTGAATATGGAATACGTCCCGGTCGTCGATACGCTGATGATGCTCGTGCGGCCATATTTATTGACGATATTCACCGAGTCTTCTGCGATACCGTCCGGGGTAGTGACGCACCACTCAACCAGTAGCACGTCTGGGTCGTCTTCGGTAAACAGGTATTCACGGCCTGCACACAGCTGCTGGTTGGTACCTAATACCCAGTTCTCGTCTGGGGTCAGATTGATTACCGCCATTTAAACCTCTGCCGTGTTAACTGTTACTTTTAGCCCCAAAGATTCTAGCCCTTCGCGGAATGCCTCTGCTGCCTCTGGTGCGCCCAACGCAGTCAGGATGTCCAGCCCCGGCACATTGATGTTTACCGTACCGGCCGAATCCTGAGCGTTCGGCTCTTGGCCTGTATCAGGATCCCTCGCACCGACGCCGGTACCGACCGATGGATCACCGCTACTACCGATGCCACCACCCGTGGATCCACCACCTCCACCACCACCGCCAGAGGCTGTGATGCCTTTGATCTTGGCCACGGTATTCAAACCGATTGCCAGTACCTTGCCGTAAGCCAGCAGTTTTTGGCCCAAGGAGAAACTGGAAATGTCAGCCAGCACCTGATTAGCCGCGGTATACGCAGACGTCAGCGCTTGCGCGATCTGGATGCCTTTGAATACTTTGAACCAAGTTTTTGATTTGTTCGCCATGGAGCTGGCGAAGTTGCTGAAGGCACTTACCAGACTGCCGTACACGGCCTTACGCTCTGTAGCGATACGTTTCTCTTCAGCGAGCTGCGCTTTTTCAGCACCAACGATCTGTTGACCGATCGCTTGACGCTTCCACATTTGCTCAGCGTATGCTCGCTCGGATTCCGTGAGGTCGAACAGGTGGCGTTTTTTCTCTTCGACGTCTTCGGTTTTGAGGTCGTTACTGATGCCCAAATCCGGATTGATTAGATCCGGCGTCTCCGGGCCAGTAGCTGCTGTCGCTTGCTGGCGCTTTAGCTCTGCGATTGCCTCGTTTGCCTTAACGCGTTTTTCTTCAATGAGTAGCTTTTCACCCTCGAGTGCTTTCAGCTTAATACTGAGCTCTTCCAGCTGCTGATCAGCAATAGAGGCTTGGATCATCTCATTGTTAAATACCCGGCCTTGTGCGTCTCGCAATCCTTGGAGGCGCTTGTCTATCTTACCGATAGCGGTGTCCATGTCCTCAATCTGAGCATTCAAACCAGTCATGTCTGTGGCCAGCTCATCGCCAAGTACTCGTGCGGCACTACCGTCGATGTTATTGAAGAACCTATTAACGGCCTCTACCGCGGTGTTTATCCAGCCCACCAGAGCTGTGAACCAACGAATCAAAGGCTCAAGGAATCGATTGGCAAGCGTTGCAAACGACTTCGCCAGCTTCGTGACCTCGACCGTCATCAGGCTCATGGTTTTTGCATAACGCTCGTTTACCGCTGCGCCCTTGTTACCCATAGCCCCGGCTAGTGAACCAACATCAGCGCGAAGGTTTTTAACTAGTTCGCTGGTCTGTTCAAGGTTGTTGATCGTTTTCAGGAACGGGCGACCGTCTTCATCACCGAGCACAGATTTAATCGCCAATATGCGATCACGCGCTTTAGGTAGCTGCGCTGTTTGCTCAAGGAAGTCCGCTAATACAAGGCTGGAGTTAGTTTGATTGAGATCGAGCTGGAAGCCTGAATATGCTTCGCTTAGTTCTTTCAGTGGTCCGGTGCTACGAGCTGCAAACTCTCCGAACCGTTCTTGAAGGGTGAGCGTCGCCTCCGTTATCCGATCTATATCCGCGGCCGGGTCTGCGATCTGTATGGCACTGACAAAGTGATCCGCTTGTGCAGTTGTCAGCTGCAGCTGCTTACCGAGGTCTATGATTTCGCGGGTTGCCGCTTGGCCTTTCCTCGTTAAGAGAATAAGGCCAGCGACAGCCGCTCCAATCGATAGTTTTTGCTTCAGGCCGGTTTGACTGAACGCCCGACTTAGCAAACTGACATTTTTGGTCGACTTCTTGACGTTGTTATCGAATGTGCTGAAACCGCGTTTCGTACGGTCCACCATCGTCATCAGTATGCGTAAGTCTGCTTGTGCGCTCATCTAACTATCCGTCTGTTTGCCTCCCACTGATCGTAGAAGTCCTGTTTAGCACGTCGAACACGCTGCTTCAGCGAATCCATGTCTTTCGGGTTTTCACTAACGTACAGATAGAGATACAGGTCGACCTCAGCATCAGACAGAAGTGGTTCCATCTGAAGCCAAGGCTGGTGAAAATATTTAACGCTCATGTTGTGGAGCAGTTTTATATATCGACCTAAATCCGATCCGTTCAGCCGTTTCCCATATCAACGATGCGAGACTCGGTAGTGCCCGGAAAGTCAGGAGGTGTATCTCCATCGTCTAACGCGTCCGGGTCTTTAGGCTTGTCCTCGTCTTCATCTTTGAGGTTGTCCAGCGCCTTGGCGAGTACAGCGATTTCGACGACCTCGTTATAGTTCAGCAGTGCGGAGAAGTCGTTCATGTTTTTGATCTTGCCTTCAGACTTCAGCCGGTCTGCTAAAAGCTCGCCTGTAGGGTCGATCGCAAGGCGGTGATAGAGAAGCATCGTGCAGCCGTCCACAAAGTTTCCAGCATCAAACTGCTTCTCGTATTTTTTGCGATCCTGACGGGTACCAGATATCACATATCGCACACGCCCACTACGCTGGGTGACCTCTTCGACGTGCTTTGCGCCGCCTAGCAAGTCTCCAAAATCATCCAGCGTATGGGTGTTTTCTACGGGTGTCGGGGTTTTTTCTTTCATTTAGGATTCTCTAGCTGTTTGTAAGTTCTTTTCAGCATCGCGGGTGCGAGCTGAAATAGATTGTACCTGAGCTAGATTAATTGGCGTTGGATCAGGCAAAGCATCCAACCATTGCTGACGACCAAAGTAGCCACCCTGAGAAGTCCAGGTGCGAGAGGTTGTTTGCAAATCTTTGAAATCATTCGTCCAAGGGGTTTCACCGCTGGGCATGAAGATTCCACGCAACAACATCAGGTTCTGGCTAGCTTGAGGCGCTGTGATATCGAATAGGTCGATACGGGGCACGAACATGATAGCGATCGGGCATCTAGCCATCAGCAGCTTCATGGTGGATTCAGTGCTGCAGATGTCAAAGTCGATCTGAATAGACGCTTCGCCTTCAACCGGAAACATGGTCTTGCCGCACAGGTTGCGACGCGTACGCTCTACGGTCTCATCGTTGAACGTCGGCGTGTGCGCGTTGGCCGTTGGCGCTAAGCACATCTGCGCCATGTTCATTTCTTTAGTCACACGATCAAAGGCTGAACACTTGCCGATAAAAATACGTGTTAAGCAAGATCGGTCAAAACAAAGATCATCGATCAAGCAGTCGTCGCAGCTATCTTCGAAAAGATCGTCGCGAACTAGCGCTGTGGTTCCCATAAATAACCTCTTATTTGGTTGGGTAGATATTACTAGGACGACTCGGTGCGTAGTAGACAACCGGAGCCAAGTTGATAATACGTTTCGTGCGTTGCGAATCGAACTCGTCGGATCGATCGAAAGCACTTCCATTGATGTGCATAGTGATGTGCTCGGGTATCCGAGAATCACCATCGTCAAACAGTTGCTTAATCAAGTGAGCCTCTGTTCTCATTGCTGCCGCTTTTGAATCACACGAGAGCGTGTATATGGTGAGGTTGATATCCAAAGTCACCTCATACATGCAGATGATTCCGTGCTTTGTGCCTTTACGCTTCAGATCGCCGTAGCTCTCGCCTTGCAACTCAACATTGACGACCTGAAGGTAGTCTTCTTCTATCTCGGTCGGATCCCAGCATTCAGGTTCATCGTTGTGCAAGGTGAAGCCTCGCGTATCACCCTTGTTCAACAAATTGAATATATTGTCTCGATGACACTCGAATGCATGCCGCTGCCGAGTAACTTGGTTTAGCGGTCGATTCATTTAGAGAAGGCCGCGAGCTGCTCTAAGTTCTCGGGAAAGGAATAGCCGTTGATAACATCACAAACCCATGGGTTCGTTATCGGCTGTGCATCGCTGACCTTCGCATTGATCTTAAGCATCAAACGCAAAACAAGGTCTTCTTGTTCAGTAACCGAGCACTCCGAAATCTGAGCGGCAACACATGCTATTTCCACATCCATGGATTTGATCACCTGCTGCTGCAGCGAGACATAGCAATCATGCAGTGAGTTGAGCTGTTCCTTGTCGAACTGCTTGCAAACTTCGGTGCTTTGTAGCTCCTTAAGTTTGTCCACCTCACCTACACGTTTGTGTATTAGGTAATCACGTTGAGCGCAAAGAGTGCCGAGGTCTGGCTTTGCCTCTACGCTGGGCAGTGGTGTGGATTCAACGGTCGCTTGCAGTTGCGCGATCGTCTTTTTTAGTTCAGCGTTTTGTATACGCTCGGCGTTAAGTCTTGTCTGCAGCTGTGCAATTTTGCTGACAGAAACAGTTGTCTGGGACATGGTTTTAATCTCGTTTAGGTTTTTCGTTTTTCAGTTCGGCCACCATCCAGCAATGGCCGTTAGGCCGAGGGAAACCGTTCTTTACCGTGTAATGCTCGGAGCCGCGGGATATAGGATCCCCCGATCGCATATTCGGAATATCCTCTTCCAAATAATGCAACAGCACTTTGCGCGGCCGCTTTTGAAATTCGTCGTCCGGTGAGTACTGGAACTGAAGTGATGCAGGCACGTACTCCCCACACCACTTCACGTTCGTGTCTTGCATGTGATTCATGATGAGCCGATTTTTTCTTTTGACGACTCTCTGATCGAACGTCTGTCTCACCGGCCCACGTGGAATCACTTGTGCCATAGTTATGCCCAGCGTAAGAAGTAGGGAAGGATGTCGATCTGCGTTGCTGGCCCCAGCTCCCGGTTGCCCACGAGCCAACTGTTCTTGCTCGAGGTACGCAGGTGCATGCCAGCGATATCACGTAGATGCGTGATCATCTTAGTGCCGTCTTCAATCTCCCCACCGGCCTGACTGTCGCATTTGAACAATCGCTTGGCAGTGTAGTTACCGCAACCAGCAAAGCCACCGTGTCCGGTTGGATCTTCTGGGTGTGGAGGACATGGGTACTGCGGGAAACTCTCGCCGACTAACTCTTCTGGCCGTGGTTGCATAGCGTCATACTTCGATTCAAAGATGATTTCCATGACCTCACTAGCCCATAGCTGATACTGAGTCATTGCATGGACGTTGCGGCCGAGAAAATCAAAGCAGTTCGGCTGCTCGTAGCGCAGTGGAATCATCTCTTTGTTTAACCAGGTGATGATCGCTCGCATCAGCTCGTCAGGGGCATCCATTCGGACGAAGTTACATGCTGCAACTGGATCCTTGACTGTGATGCCTGCGTCCATAAGGAACTCTGCTGGCTCTGGATTGATATCACAGAACTCAAAGTATCGATAGGGCCATTTGCCTGCAACCACATCCAGTCGGGCGAGCGTTACTTCGTTGAGCTCTTTCCGGTACTCATCGGAGTTGATATCTAACGGCTCCGGGATGCCATTGCGATTGCCATCGCGTGGACTATGCAGGCTTGTATCAACGCCTTCGATAGCCGATAAAGCCATCGGCTTTGGTAGCGGCTCTGGTGAACCTTTTTGAAATTGCATTTTTAGCTCCTAATGCGTGGGTAACGTGCAGAACCGATTCGGATATCTGCGATGTGAAGCAGACGGTATCTGCCGTCGCTGAATTGGAACATAACCGCGGTGCCGGGAGTGATATGCGGCAAGCCAATCGCGTGACCGACTTCGTGCACACCAACGGCGTGGACCTGTTCCGGGAACTGCCAGCGATCTAATCGATCGATGAATATGTCACCTGATACCGTGCCTCCGCGCTCCATGAAGTCGACGGTTTGCGCTGGGAGAAATGCCATTCCGAGCGTTTTGCCCGGACCATCAATGTCGCGGTACGCGATATGTATATCACCACGGCCTTGCTTGACCGCACGAAATTTGATCCCGGTTTGGTGTTCCCATGGGCCACACCAAAAATGCATGATCAGTTCAAGCGTCAGCCAGCGCAGGGAGGCCGGTGCCAGTGACGGATCGTAAGACACCGTGACGGTCTGGCCCCGCTCTACTTTGCCCCAGCGCAGGAATCGTGGCGTTCTACTGATACCGCCGCACCCATCGCACTGGACTAGCGATCGAGGTGGCCGCAAGGCACCTGCCGCGGTAAAGACGTCGAATTTGTTCTCAGGAGGCAGAAAGATGCCGGGTATACGGCTCTCCGG
>JAHDDW010000018.1:32215-40632 GCA_020629155.1 Acidimicrobiales bacterium
TCTGGCTCCGGTTCTGGCTCCGGTTCTGGCTCCGGTTCTGGCTCCGGTTCTGGCTCCGGTAACGGGGCAGGCTCCGGCGATTCTTCCTCTGCCGGTACATCCGGTGCGGGTTCAGGAATATCGGCCTGTGGCGGCTCCTGTGGCGTTTCTTCCTCTTCGCCCAATATCGGAGGCCGCTCCGGGTCGTTATCTTTCAAATAAGCGACGATTTCCTTTATCAAGATCATCGGCGCTACACGGGTGCGGTAGAGTCCGAGAGCATAGGCCAGCTCGAACGCCCACAAACCCACTGTTGCATCTCGATACAGCAGGAAGCGTACGGCCTGACGCTCTGGCATATTTCGCAACGCTAATACTGTCTGTCGAAATGCCACCTCGTCTTTAACGAAATACTCTCGAATTCCACGCATACTAGATCCTCTTTTCAATTTTCTCGATAGCCGTACCGAGGGATTTAATCTCGGCTTTTATCGTGGCTATTTCGGTCAAAATATCCTGTTTTAATTCACGACTTGATTCGATGCTGGAATTCAGCTCAGATATCTCCCGTCGGTTGTCATCCCTGAATGTTCGCAGCGCTTCAAACCAGTCTTCTCTCATCTGGTTCGATTGCCGCATTAGGTCTTCTCGAAGCTTTTCTTCAATAACATTGTGCGATTGCTGTGCAGTGTAGAGCTTCGTTTCTAGCGACTTTGTTTTTTCTACAAGAGTAGCGGTTTGTCTCATCTGATCGCCAGCCACTACAGCCAGACCGAGCAGACTTCCAAATATGGCCCAAATAGGCCACTCAATATTTTTCAAGTTCGCCATCATCGTTGTTCGTCCAGAAAGAAAAACGGAGGCCGCAGCCCCCGTTTATCGTTAACAGTTACACCTAAACTAATTTTTAATTAGGGCTTAGGTACGACAGCTCCAGACTTGTTGATGCGGTTAGACACGACGCCACAGACAATAACCGTCGAACCTTCAGATACCAAGGCAGAAAAACCCGGAACGTCACGGCCGAGAGGCAGTTTAGCTGCGTAGTTACCACCTGGTTCCAAGTCTTTAACTTTTCCAGTTTCAACATCAGTCACCTGCGCGTTACAAGTGGTTGATACGTTACCAGCAGCGTCTTCATCGTTGAGGTGCGCAAGAACCAGCTCGTATTCGTTGAGGTAGGAGATAGTTGCATCTGAAGCATCTGAAGCAGATGGCTGGAACGTAGCGCCAGCGATCGCAGCGAGAATCGATGCGTTAGTTACAGTGACATCGCCGCCACCAGTAGGTGCGTGAATTTCACAAGTGAAGGGACGTGATTCGTGCGAGAACGCATTGGCGTTATGACCGACTTTAGTACTCATCTGATTTAATTCCTCGAAAGAATATGTAGAAGGATTGAATGCCCAATACGTACAGTCGCATGGACGGAAATAGACTTGTTGACAATACAAGTCACCCTCATCAAGAACTACGTTCCCAATCAGGGGGATCGGCATCGACGACTTGAAAGTTAGTATATCCCGCAAAACGTCGATGATCGAACTTTGCTTACTAAAAGGCTTACTAAATGCCTTCTTGTAAATATTTTGAACTAATGATGCACCGGACAGAGTTTGCCCGGCGATCGGTTTTGTGAACTCTTTAACTGACACGACTGCCTCCCCATTACTGGTTGTCTGTGATTTGATCGGCAGCTTGTTTTTTCAGCTGTTGTGGCTTAGAAAAAGCAGGGATGTCATCAAGGCCATAAAACATCGGAGGGGCAGCGTCGATCATCTGTTGGGCACAATCTACGCAGCCCTGCTGATGAACTTCCTTTTCTTCCTGAATGCGCTCCAGCTCATCATGCAAGCTAGCAAACAACTCAGGCTGATCGTCTCCGACGTGTTCCAGCTTTGCCATGATCTCACTCGACCGAGCATCGCAATCGTCAGCAGCCGCCATGTGCTGCTTTTCATTTTCACTTATACGAGCCAGTTCGCGCTCGTAATCTCTCATCGTGCTATCCATTAATAGTTCCTCTGGCCTGCGCCGGTGAGTGCTCCAGCAGGAGCTGTGTAAGTTTGACGACCACTACCTTGCAGACCTTGGTGTGTACCAGTCTGGTTCGTGCAGTAATGATAGTAATAACTATCAAACGATGAATGTTGCAAAGTACCAGCGCCACCTTGCAAGCGTACATAACCAGTGCCCTCACAACTAACACCTTGTACACGACCAGTGCGGCCGCCTAGTAAATCCATCCTGCCATAAGCGTTGAAGTTGCAGGAATATACCTGAACAGCGCCAACAGCATTAGCAACAATAAATGAGTTCACACTTTGAACAGACGTGTACCAAATGCGAACAGCACCTGAGTTAGTGATAGTCATACGACCGTCAGAAATCACAGATCGATGGATCCGCGCTCCCGCTGTGTTGCCGCGAAAATCAGCGTAACCATTGTTCTCGCAGTTGGAGTAGTCAAATAAGCAGTTGTTGACCGTCTCCCAGAAACGAACGAAGGCACTGTTGCTTATCCGCGCTCTTTCGACTCGGTTAGATCCAGTCGTGTTGCTATCTACACGTCCAACTTGACTGACGTCGCAGTATCTAACAGTTATTGTCCCTGTGTTATACGCACGAACATAGCCCAGTGAATGGATATGCGAGTACTCTACGATGATCGTTGGAGTACCGCCTGCTCGCTGAATATAACCATACTCGTTTACTCTAGAGCGCAAGATGCGGATTCTAGCAGCGTTGTCTCCAAGTACCCGGCCCAGCCCAGTGATGTGCAAGTCGTCAATATCAAGGTTAGGCACATTACGCACGTACACCTGACCACGCTCAAAAAAGCTATTATCAATACGGCCAACCGATCCACGAGCACGAACGTCCGCGTATCCAAAAACGCAACGCTCCATTGTGATGGCACCCGGCTCTACATAAGTATCGTTGCTGAAGTCGCAATACTGAGTCCGGCCAGCAGACCCATCGTTCGCATAGTAACGGCAGCGATTGAAGGTGCTGTTGTATACCTGATGGGTGCCGTTGATACGGAAGTCCACGTTGTTCTGGAAATGGTTATTGCGAACATCACCGCCAGCCATGTTGATGCTTGCGTTATCGCTCGCCGTGTTATCACCGAACGTTCCACCTGTATAGGTGAAGTTCACGTTTTTCAGATGGTTGTCATAGACTGAAGCGACGCCCCATGGGAAGTTATCAACTTCATTACCTTCATCAGATTCGACGACGTTGCGCAAGTTATCGCGCACCATCAGAACCCGGTGCAGATCGATGTCGTAGATCGCATGCCACGGCTGATTGTCATGGGTGGTCAGTAGAGCCACGTCATAAAACAATTTATCGCGAGCTGCAGCTTGGATGAAGATACGCGAACTGGCGAGGTTGCCGCGACTGAAGTCAGTGACCTCATAAACGCAACCAGGTATTAATCCTGAAGCATCACGTAGCGATCGCAGTTGCGCTCGGGTACCAGTCCACACGACGCAGAAGTCTTTAAACTCGACGAGGTTGCCGTCAGCATCAAAAGCAGCGAGCCGCGTTGGGTTTGCATCGTCGTAAGTACCGTCGCCGTATTTACCAAGACGCACTTTGCCTTCGTCATAAGCAATGTCCACGTCGCCGTTTTGCGCTGGCGTACCGTCGCTCTGCTTGTTCCATGGACCCTGTAGGTCAGACAGATCGATCGCAGTTTGCAGCTGGATAGTGCTGCTCTGGCCATTGTCGTCGGTGTAGTCGATCTCAAGCGTTAGCAGGTTAGTGTCTTCAGTGAAAACACCACGCATAGCTGTGATCGCAGATACCGGCGCAGGTAGCGCAGATTTATCGATACGAAAATCGATAGCACCGGAATTGGTGTCTACTGCGATATCGATGCAGCCGTCACCAGACCAGAAGTGCATTGGTTGCATGGCTTGGTTGAGGCTGTAGGATCCGTTAGCGGAATCCAACGGCGCATTGGTTTCTCCTGCCGTGATCATTATCGGCGCAACCATGGAGGCACCGGGCAGTGTTTGTTGGCTAAATTCTGGCATTAGTCTTTTCTCACTTTAAATCGAAATTCGATGTGTGCGCCTGCATCAGCTCGCAGCACGATCGTATCTGTGTGTTTTTCACCAGAGCTGCCTTCCGACATCGCTGGTAAACCCGAGTGCATGTATCCAGCACTTCCGCTACCGACACCTGCGCGGTACGTCAGTCCGTTCCATTGGAGTTCCGAGTCCTGCGCGGTATCGCCCATCCAATGAGTTGTATAACTCACGTAAGATCCGAACAAAGGACTACCGGCCCCAATCGTGAACGTATTACCTATATCCGCGGTTGAAGCGCCTAATCCCTCTAGTCGAGCCACAGCGGTAGCGTTAACATTCCCCGATAGACGGACAACGTAGACGCCATCGACCGGGTCATCTTTGGGTGTATTAGCACCAACTAAGGACATGTTGATTCCCCTTTCATTTATAAATCCTGATTGTGTTTCACGGCTGAGTATTGCCAGCAGCCGCAGATTCTCACTGGCTAGAGAACGAATTACATCGAGTAGCGCACTATGAAAAAGGCAACGACATACCAACTAAGGAAATGGTCGATCCAAGTTCGCTGGAGAGATCGCAAGTGCGCCATTTGCGGATCTAGAGACGGCCTGCAAGCACATCACATCAATAGCAAGTCGTATTTCCCTGAGCAGGCATTGCACCTGGTCAATGGAGTGACGTTGTGTAGCGGTGACCAGAAAGGTGGCCACCGCTGCCACATCGTATTTCACACTGTCTTTAAACCGACCTTTCGGCACAAATGCACCGTTGATGATTGGTTGAGGTTTGTACAGCTCGTGAAATGGGTTAGGGGCTTTAAGCCAACCGTAGAACTCGCTGTTCCGAGTAGTCTGCCCAGCATGTAACGCTTGGTGCCCATGCGGTGCTAGAACCACCGTGGAACGACGTCAGCAATGACTGACCAATATTCGGAGCAACATCAACCGTTCCCATCCAATGCAGACCCCGGTCGTCGATGATCTGTTTATCGTCAACCCACATCTTGAGCATCCCATCAGCGACTGCCCAAGAGGTGTTCATGTGTACATCCATGACAACTTTGTGAATCCGGCCCGGTACCAATGGCGCCTCACTCATGGTGGTGGGGTAACTGGGCAACGGTCTCTCGTCGCCGTACGCTCTACCGTCGGGCTTGCCGACAGCAACTAGGCTGCGTCGAGTGTCGTAGCAATAAGCCTTTTTGCTTGGACCACGCCACTGGCCACGGCAGGTAAAACCCTTCGGGTTGATATCGCCACCAGAGGTCAGGTAGGTGTTGTCGCCCAGCCCCATACCCATCTTTCCGCTTTGCCCGGAGAGAGGGTTGCTTTCCTTGATAGGACCGCCGAATTCCCAATTATTAGACAGCTTGCAGAGCCAGCTCACCCGGTAGGCTTTACCGATATCGAGTTGATGGGAAATGGTGCAGCGACGTGTGCCGTAGCTCTGAGGCTCGTGGTATGCCCGGAGCCATGTCCGATCGCTGTGTCGAGCGAGGGCGAAATCTCTAAGCTCGCGATTCCACCGGTGTGTACCTGCAGCGTTCCACGATTTAACCATATTTGAGGTTAAATTGCCTCTCTCGATCACCTCGTTTGGCAAATCCATGAGTAGAGCACCCAGATTCATTTGCGAGGGCGGCTGCTCGGGAGGTGGCGTCAACGGAGGTTGTGCGGCATCCTCGCACACTACAATTTGATTCTGCAGCTCTCCAATCCTTGCAGCCTGCGCGTAGAACTTGTCCAGATTGCCCTTAGCTAGAGCGACGTTTTCCTGCATCTCCAGTTGCAATTCCTGCAGCTGAAACTTCACTTCTTCATTCGGTTTGGTCATTTTATATACCCGTTACTAAGAAATCGTCGTATTCGATGTGAGTGGTTTCATAAGGTGCCCAACGCTCATCGGAACCGCCATGGTTGGATTGAATGGATGCGTTGTCACAGAAAACAGGTCCATCGTTGAAAAGTATATTTTCCAGCAGCGCTACCGAAACGTCGTCAACAAGCAAATTCACCTTGCCGTTCGGTACGTCCTGATCGTTTAGGTCAACGCGCAGCTCGATATCATAATCACGAGCGGCTTCCCATTTGAGTGCTGATCTGAACGCGTGGCCGTATAGCACATCCGGGTTGTTCTCCATCCCCGGACGGTTTGAATAATAGCCGTAGAGCATTAAGTACTCGCCCAAGATGCCCAGCTTGAAAGACCAACCGTCCCGGCTGACTGAGCCGCCAGAGACCGGTTGCGCGACGCCATTGCGTAAGTATGTGCCGCCAGACAAGCCACCACCAATTTTCACACCACCAAAAGAGCCATCGGCAACGCTGAAGTTGCTGGCAAGTCTCATCTTGTGGGATATCGAATAGGTTTTGAGATTGCTAGGTGTGAGATCAACACCAGTGTTCAGATCCCTTACACGCTCTTTGGGATGTGATACGACCAATCGACCATCCACTATCTGGGTCAAAGATGGGTCGCCAGTGAAGTACTTCCAGCGCATACCCAACATCCGTCGCCAGTCATATTGCGACAACTGCCGACCTTCGGATGGGCCAAGTTGAGGTCGCCATAAAACCTGAGCTGCTGGCTTTATCTTGTCAATCAGGTTTTGTAGGCGACCTACCTCTGCGGCTGACTCGTAGAGGCCGTCTAAGATGTCCTTAGCGGCCCCGACACGTTTTTGAATATCAAGCTGTACCTGCTGCAGCTGTCTCTTGATCTCTAGATTGCTCATTTTTCCTCTGTGCGTAGCATGTCTTCATGTCGCACTCTAATTCAAGAGCATCGTGAGGTCCATCAATGACCACTTTTCGCAAAAACGGATACTGCCACTTGTGGTCTTCATGATGACCAGGTGGGTCTTCCATAAACACCGGGGTTGCGTCGTGGATATAACGAATCAAACAAACCGCTTCTCTGCCGTCCGACATAAAGATTCGTTGACGACGCTCGTAGTAGGGCACCTCCAATAAAGGAGGCTTGGTGTTTTCTCGACGCCACTGAGCTCTTTGCTCGTGGGTCCAGTTTAAATATCCTTCGGGCCAATTATTCATATTGCACCATCCACTTGTACTGTTAAGCCTGTCACGTCGACCGCGGCATCATCGGTATCCCCTGAGACACTTATCAAACGCCAGTTCAGAGCGCAGCTACCAGACTGGCCGGAGGCTACGTTGCCGATGGTATGAGTGAAGTCGATCGTGTTTGTTGCACCATCGGCACTTGAGATAGCCCCGGCAGTTATATCGTTACCATCGATCGTTGGCATCAACTGAACGACACCACCGTTGGGTATTGAGAACGCTACGTTACCGCGAATACGCTTAGTAAAAGTGCGATCGCAATCGGGTGACGAATACGGTATCTCATCAGCATCGCGTGGAACTGGTATTGCGCACTCCGTCTTCTCGCAGTTGACCGGAATAAAAAACGTCTCGTCACGGTCTGGCACAGTGTTGCCTGAAGTTGTGTTGTGATTGGTTTGAATATCCAGAGCTGCTCCGGGAAGTACTTCAACAAAGCCGGCACCTAGCTGACAAGCCAAATCGCTGAACGGGTTGTTTTCCGAGGCCACATCATAGATCTCGTTTACCGTTCCTGTCGTGGCTTGATATTCCAGCCAGTCTGCATCAACGATCGCATCAATGTCTGTGTCTGTAGGGCCAACAACGTGACGACCTGATGTCCAACCAAACGCTTTGCAGTTAGCACTCGGGTTAACGAAGTTATACCGCACATCTGGATTGCGATTGCTGATCGCGCCTGCGTAGACCAGCGATGTCGAGTTAGCCTGATCAAAGTCGCTTATTTCCAATGGCTGGCCATCAGTGCGTGTGAACTCAACCCAAATATAGTTAGCCAAACCGATCAGAGGATCAATGCCCTGAGTCTCGTTAGGCCATGTGACATCGATCGTGCCCGCAGCTCCAGTCAAAGCTTTAACAAGCCAGACGTTAGTGTCGTATTCCCAATTAGAATTGAAGTTATGGATTTGCGTGTAAGGACCGAGTGTTCCAGCAGGTAAAGCATCTGCGATCGCGGGGTCGTTGAGTATATTGTCATTCAAAGTTCCAATTTGACCATCGCCGCCCGATATCATGTGTAAAGCTAATACTGAACCCGGCGCTGCAGCAGGGACGTCGATTGTCCATGTCGCAGGTACTGAAGAACGGTCATCAGGTGGTATGAAGTACCCATATCCACTTGATCCGCGTCCGACCTCTCGCACTGAAACATCGAACGTCACAGAGTCTGTCACGCAGGTGATCAGTTCAATATTATTGATCGTCACAGTTTCACTGATTGGCTCACAATCAACACACGGCAGCAGCGTTGATGGCGTACCTGTCCATGGCGTCGTTAAATCACTAGCCAGATAGTACTCAGTCGGCA
>JAHDDW010000037.1 GCA_020629155.1 Acidimicrobiales bacterium
CCTTGGGCCGTGAAATTATGTACGACCCGTTCTGGCCATTACATGCTGCACAAACACTCGGTGCCGATCCCAATTTCGAAATGTGGCCCCCTCAATACAAATGGGCAGTGGATAGACGCGAACAAATTCGTCGACTAAACGATTAGCAACAGCCAACGCAACTTCGCTGCAACCATTTCTAGTTCGTTTAGTAAATAAGGCCTGTTGATATGTTGCCCGGCAAATTATGCCTGCGCGTCGATGTCTTTTGACTGTTTGTACGTGCCTGCACGTAGTTTAAATGAGTCTTCGAGGATAGACGCTATCGCTGCGACGCATACTAAAACCCCAGAAATTGGAACAATAGCTATCGCGTATTTCTTGGGCATGTAGTTAGGTTTAAATACAAACTCGCCGTTTTCAAATGCGAAATGCCACATTTCCCAATACTTCCCGCCCATGGTATCAACGGCCTCCAAGCCATAGATGATCATTACAATGCCTAAGCAGAAAATAACTGCCGTCCAAAATTGTTGAATGAAAAATGCCGCTTTGAGTGGCAACCAAGAATAGATAAGGTCGAGTGCAATATGGTCTTTGTCCCTGACTGTCAGTGCCAATGCTATGAATACCAACCAAATATTACTTAATACGGTAAGTAGATCTCCCCATACTGGTGGGTTTTCAAAAACATAACGCATGACAACGTTGTATACGGCAAAGATCACCATTAACAGGAGAAACATCGCGCAAAAAGCAGTTAGTGCTTTTTTCACCATTAGATCAATCCACGAAATTAATGTAATCATGAAAGATTTAATCCTGACCTTGTGAATAAATTAATATATAGCGTATTCGAATAGACGGGAAATTATTTTATAAAACCTAAAAGCTGCGGTAAAAACAGAGTGAATTGAGGCACCACAATTAGCACAAACAACAGCGCGAAGAGTGCTATTAGAAAAGGAAGCATTGCCACGGCCACTTTTTCTAACCGCACATTTGCGATGGCACCAGCCGTAAAGAACGCGACCCCTACAGGCGGTGTCACAGAACCAATCAAGAATCCGACCACAACAACTAGTGCTGCCTGAACATCCGGATACCCGGCTTTTACCATTACATCAACCAGAACAGGGCCAACAACAATAATATTTGCTGCTGAATCCATCACCATACCAAGTAGGCAAATAAACAGTACAAGCACTAAAATAAATAGCAATGGGTTGTGTGTGTAGCTCAGTAGCCACTGTTCTAAATCGTTGATTGCGCCTAATGATGTCAACAACCAGCTAAAAGGACCTGACGCCGCGATGATAATAAATACCATTGCAGAATTTCGAAAGGCTCGAATGAAGGCGCCCTTACAGTTTTCCCACGTGATCGTACGATAGACAAAAAGACCGACAAACAAAGCAATTGTGGCCGTCAAAGCACCTGCTTCGACAACACCTGCTATTCCAAATACAACAGAACCAACCAACACCACAGGTATCAATAGAGCAAATGAAGATCGGTATAGTGATTTTGCTAGCGCCTTGAAACTAAAGGGTTCTGCACTGCGCTCAAAGTTATTTCGCCTAGCGATGACGTAGTTAATTATCATCAGCAATGCACCGATCATGATGCCTGGAATAATCCCTCCGGCAAACAGTGCACCGACTGAAATTCCACCAGCATTCGCCAACACGATCATCATAATTGATGGTGGGATAATTCCACCAATGGTAGAGCTGACAGCGGTTATCGCAGCTGCAAAGGCCGCTGGATATCCTGCTTTCTTCATTGCAGGAACAAGTAAAGAGCCCACTGTCGCAGTATCGGCTACAACTGAGCCGTTCATACCGGCAAAGAACATAGAAACGAGGACATTTGCCTGAGCCATACTACCCCGCATGCGACCAATCAGTCGCCGACTCAACTCAACAAGCCGGTCAGTGATGGTTGCACTGGTCATCAATTCACCAGTCAGCATGAAAAACGGAATTGCTGTTAACGGCACAGCGTCAATAGCGCTGAACATTTGACTTGGAATTAAAATCATCGGCGCTGCATCGGTTATCAATATGTAGACAACCGGGATTAGAATTAATGTAAATCCCACTGGTGCGCCAACCAGTATAAGTAGAACAAGGACGATCAGAAGTATGATGCTTTCCATCGTTAGCTAATTCCAAGATTACTTATGTCAGTATTCAATAGCGCTATTTGAAAACTATTGAACAGTAAAAGAAGAGGGCGCGATCATTGCCGCGCCCTCTTCCAATAAAAAAAGAACAGAAGGTCTTTTTATAGTGCTCCGGCATCTTTTAATTGAGCGATGAAGTCTGTCATACCCTGCTCCTGCAAAACGCGTTCGGCAGTTTCCGGATCAAAAGAACCTTTAGCATTAAGCCATGCATCGATTGCACCTGCACGCCACAACTTCATTTCGTCGTCTGTCGGAACATACCATTCTTCAATTTCACTCTTGATAGCATCTTCACCGGCTTTTACCCAGTTACGATCAAGCTCTTGTACATGCTGACCGAATGCAGTGGCTGCAGTGTGGAGCCATTCACGCTCCTGATCGCTCAACGCATCGTACTGACGCTTGTCAATTGACAGCTGGTTACCAGACCAAGATCCACCAATTTCAGTAAAGTATTTTGCAACTTCATGTAGCTTTGCCACATGCTGCCATGGTGTAGCAACGTATTGCCCTGAGACCACTCCAGTCTGGAGACCTTGGTAAAGCTGCGCCCAATCGTAAGGGACAGGTACTGCTCCCCAGTTCTTAACTAATGTGTATTCAATGGGGCTTTTGGTTACACGCCACTTTACACCTTTCATATCATCAGGCACGTGTACCGGACCATGTGCATTTCCTAACTGTCTAAAGCCACCGCTGGAATAAACTGTCAAGCAGACATGTCCCGCTTCTTCAGCTGCAATATCACATTGTTTCTTGGCTAGCCATTCTGATGAGATGCGATCTGCGTCTTCGATACTCTTAAAAATATAGGGCAAATCGAAAACAGCTAATGCGGTGCCAAAGTTCCCGAAATTTGCTGTAGAGCTTGTCCATAAAGCAATTAACCCTTGGTTGGCCTGTTCGCCACAGGTTTGTTCACTGCACAATGACTTTCGGTAATGAGGCTCAATGATCAATTCACCGCCTGATACTTCTTTCAACGTGGGAATTAGCGCTTGATCTATAGCATCACCTATTGGCATGCCCTTAAAACCGACTGTCCCAAGTTTCAGAACTTTCTCAGCGTTTGCACCTTGCGCGAAGCACGCAAGTGAAACTCCAACCGCTAGAACTTTAAAAATACTATTTATTTTCATTAGCTTACTCTCCTGCAGATTGCTTTATAGAATTGCCGTATAGCAGGATCTTTTCATAGAACCTTTCCTTGTTAAAGTGACAGTTGAATCAAAATCAGGGGACAGACGAGCGAATTAGTGACAGAATAAAATGGCGATTGAGCTTTACCAGGTAGATGCAGTTGATGCCTAGCCGTATTCAAACGACCTGTAATAACCGAAAATATAATAAGGAAATGTCGTGGCAGAATCTGTAACTCAAACTAAGTTCGTCTTGCCCGAGACCTCAGGACTGGGCTTGCGAGACCAGATATGCGAGATGGTAAGCGCAGCAATAACCGCTCAGGTTCTTTCACCCGATAAACGACTGCCGTCGTGCCGTGAGATGGCTGAACAACTGGGCGTATCCAGAAACACGGTGTTTGCAGCGTATGGTCGATTAATAGACCTCGGCCTACTTGTTTCGCGCGATCGCTCCGGATACTACGTCAATCCTATCGTCAGCGAGGAATCTCAGAACGACAATTCTGAAACTCATTTATCGCTTGGCGACGAAGCATCTCAGTCGCCCGTAACATTTGAATCCTTGAATTTAGTGCCCGTGGATAACCCGTTAAACTGGACAAGTTATCCATACCCTTTTATTTACAACCAGATTGACCCAGATCTGTTCCCCGTCGACGGCTGGAGGGAATGTACAAGGTTGGCGTTAAGCACTACGCAAATGCCAGCCTGGAGAGACGACTCAGTTGAAAGCGATAGTTCGCAACTCACGCAGCAACTTAGACAACGATTGTTAAGCTCAAGAGGTATCTACGCGGATGAAGACGAAATTCTGATTACCTTAGGTGCACAAAACGCGTTGTTCATCATTGGTGCCACGTTTTCCCATAAAAACAAACCCATTGCGATTGAAGATCCCGGATTTCCCGGTGCGCGTAATGCATTTAACTTAACTGGCAACAGAATTATTGGTGTGCCAGTCGATGAGGATGGTCTCGTGGTTAATGCCATACCCACGGGGTGCCAACTAGTTTTCACAACACCCAGCCATCATTTTCCCACCATGGTAACGATGTCTCAAGAACGTCGAAAGCAACTATTAAAATCGGCTGAAAAAAATGACTACTTAATCATCGAAGATGATTATGAGGCGGAAATGAACTACTTTAACGCGCGTTCCCAATCCCTACGATCGCAAGATAAAAATAACCGTGTAGTTTATATTGGTAGCCTGTCCAAAACCGTATCACCCGGTATAAGACTAGGCTTCATGGTGGCGCATAGAGATATTATTAAGCAAGCCCGCATAGTGAGAGGGGTAATGATGCGACACCCGCCTACTATTGTTCAAGAGGTCGTTGCGCTGTTTTTTCGCCTTGGTTATTACGACTCCCACATCAGAAACATAGAACGCAGATACAAGAAGCGCTGGCACGCCATGAACGAAGCAATTGCAAAGCACCTTGGCATGTTGGATCGAACTAGCACTCTAGGAGGTACATCATTTTGGCTTACAGGTCCTCCTGCTTTTAATGCCACGCAACTCAGTGTTAGTTTGCGAGCGAGGGGCGTATTAATCGATATTGGCGAAATTTTCTGCCTGAATGCTGACAATCGTAGCTTTCGATTAGGGTTCGCGTTTGTCCCCCTTAAGAAACTCGAGGAAGGCATAAAGATAATTGCAGAAGAAGTGAACCTTCAGCTATCTACACCGGCTCAGTAACCAAACTGGATGGCTTTAGTTAAACGACTGTCCCTTCATTTTTTTTAATCTGTCTCTTAACAGCGTTTTCTATTCGCGCTACATTTTGAACAAAAGCAATACCGACCACGAATCAAATGAGCGCCTGCATACCTTTTACAATAGATGTTCCCGATGACACGCTAGAATTCATCAAAACTCGGGTTCAACAGTATCCCTGGCATGAAATGCCTATCGACGGTGGCTGGGAGTACGGAACAAACCTCGACTACATGAAAGAGTTGTGTGACTACTGGGTCAACGACTACGACTGGAGAAATGAAGAAAATCGTTTAAACCAATTTTCTAATTTTATCGCCCCCGTCGATGGCATCGACTTACATTTTATTCTCGAGAAAGGTAGTGGCTCAAATCCCAAACCCCTCCTTATCAGCCATGGCTGGCCCGGCACTATCGTAGAGTTTGTTGATTTTATCGACGTGCTAGCGCACCCAGAAAAGCACGGTGGCAACATTGAAGATGCTTTTGATGTTATTGCTCCTTCATTACCAGGCTTTGGCTACTCAGGTCCTCCCCCAAGACCCTATGGCCCACGAAAAATGGCTGATATATTCAACAAACTCATGACCGATGTACTGGAATACGATTCCTATATGGCACATGGCGGCGACTGGGGTGGAGCAATATGCAGTTGGCTTGGCTACGATCATGCCCAACACTGCAAGGCCATCCATATCAATATCTTAACTATGCGACACAAAGACGGCCCACAGACAAATGAAGAATTTGCGTGGGCAGAGCAATTTGAAGAAGACCAAATTATTCAAAATGGCTATAGAACCCAACAGGCAACAAAACCACAGACACTAAGTTACGGAATGATGGACAGCCCTGTTGGTGTTGCTGCTTGGATTCTCGAAAAGATGCACGGTTGGTCTGACATAAAAAACGACGATATTGAAAGCGTTTATACAAAGGACCAACTACTGACTAATATTATGGTCTATATTACGACCAAGACTTTTAACACGGCATCTTGGATTTATTACGGCCGTCGAGAAGAAGGCGGTAGAGTTTTATCCACCGAAGGACGAAGAGTAGAAGTGCCCACCGGTTGCGCTCTCTTTCCCAAAGAACTATTAGCATGGCCACCACGCAGTTATGCTGAACGCATTTACAATATAACTCAATGGAATGAGATGCCGCGCGGGGGACATTTCGCAGCAATGGAAGAACCCACATTACTTATCAACGAAATTCGGGAATTCTCTCGTAGTCTAGATATTCTGAAGTAGCTATTGTGATGCCTTTATGCATGGGTAATTTCATTGGCCATAGGCGTACACCAATTTCTAATGTTCTACTCCTAGGTTTTATAGCAAAGACGTCAAAGCTTAAACAGCCACCTCACCTTTAATCAATTGATCGATAGCAGTTTTAGAAAAGTTGTACTCCAGTAGAATTTCCCGTGTATGTTCACCCAACGATGGCGGTTGACGAGTCAATCCGGCCCGAAGTCTTTCGTCACCAAATTCTAAAGGGAGTGCCGGTAGAGGCACTTGTGACAACCCCGGGCTTTTACTCACTTCCTCTTTCCCCGCAGCGCTTGCGACACTCTGCAATGCGACGTCTAACAACCCCCCTGGTACTTGTAGTTGTTCGTTGGTTAATAAATCTTCTGGTCTGCCCACCGGCGACCATGACACATCAGACTGGCGGCACCCATGTACCATGCGCGCTAAGGGAATCGTGGCGAAAAACGAAGTCAGTCTTGGGAGCAACCATTCACGAGCCAAGGTTCGTTGTGGATTGCTCGCTAGCCGTTCATCTGCCCCGAGTTCATCCAATCCAAACTCAACACAAAATCGCTCCCACTGGGCATCGCTGGTGACACCAATAAACAATGGCTCGTTGTCCATGGATTTGAAAACATCGTAGACACCCCAGGCACCTTTGCGCGCCGTCATGGGTGGCACCTTTTCACCCATTGATGCGCCACCGGCAATGTGTGAGGCCATCATAAAAGCGGCCGATTCGAATAAAGAGCTACCCACTCGCTGCCCGATTCCGGTGATATCTCTCTGCCTCAGGGCTGCTAGCGCCCCAGTCACCCCAAACACGGCTCCTAGAATGTCGACTATGGATGCACCTGCTCGAATAGGTTGATCGGGTGGACCTGTCATATAAGCAAGACCACTGTGAAATTGAACGACTTCATCGAGAGCCGGCCTGTCTTGCCAGGGCCCTTTTAAAAATCCTTTTAGCGAAAGATACACTAGCATGGGATTTACCTCTTTTAACTGCGGCCAATCGCAACCGAGCTTTTTCATAGTGCCGGGGCCGTAGTTATCCAGTACGATATCTGCGTGCTTGGCTAACTCATGAACAACCATCTGACCTTTCGGCTTTTTTAAATCGATTGCAATGCTGCGCTTATTTCTGTTGAATGTTGCAAAAAAACCTGCGGCAAAGCCTGGAAGATAGCGTGTCTTATCGCCACCTGGGGCTGGCTCAACTTTTATAACATCCGCACCTAAGTCCGCCAATAACAATCCTGCACACGGCCCCATGATGGTGT
>JAHDDW010000038.1 GCA_020629155.1 Acidimicrobiales bacterium
CAGGGTATGTAACTCGCTACACCTACGATGAAGCGGGTAATAAGCTCACCCAAACGGATGCGGAAGGGCGAACCACGAGTTGGGAATATGATGCTCTCGGTAGGCCTATCAGCCGAACGCTTCCATTGGGTCAGCAAGAAACCTACGGCTATGACGACAATGGAAACCGAACTTCCCACGTTGATTTCAACGGTGAAATGAACATCTTTTCATACGATATTAATGATCGGTTGACTCTGGAACTTTATGCTGACGGCAGTGATATAACTCACGCCTATGATGCCGTGGGAAATCGTATTGAAAGCGCTATAACCGATACCAACGGAACCAGAACGTGGCGCTACCAATACGACAGCCGGAATCGCTTGATAGAAGAGAGGAAGCCCAATGGCTCAACCCTGGAATATGCCTATGATGCAGCGGGTAACAAGACCCAGCTGATTACCACACTGGCTAATGGTACAACCGAAACGATTACATACACCTACGATGTGCTAAATCGATTAGAGACTGTGACCAACCGTGAGGGCACCAGCACCTACGGCTATGACGAGGTGGGTAACCAAACCAGCTTGAGCTACCCTAACGGCACGAGCCAGACCTGGGTTTACGACACGAGAAACCGGCTTACCGAAACAAAGATCTACAACGCCGGTGGTGCAATCATTCAGTCTTTTGACTACACACTGCACCCGACAGGGCGAAGAACACAAATCACAGAACTCGATGGGCGAACCAGTGATTACACGTACAACGATCGATATTGGCTAACAGGGGAATCCATTACGGATGCCACAAACGGAAACTACAGCGCCAGCTACACCTACGACGCGGTGGGAAATCGCTTACAGGGCACTGAGGCGGGTATCACTACCCAATACCAATACGACGACAACGATCGCCTCACCATGCAGGGTGGTGTAACGTACACCTACGACGATAACGGCAACACCGTCCAAGAGAATGATCAAGGTTTGATAACCAGCTATGGGTACAACAGTCAGAATCAGTTGGTTCGCCATGAAAAGCTGGGAGTTACAACAACCTACCGGTATAACGCAGACGGAATACGTCATGGGCAGGCGAATGCGCTTGATGACACAGAGTATTTAGTAGATTCGAATCGTGCGTATGCGCAAGTGTTGGCGGAGACGGTAAATGGTTCCTTGGATGTGAGTTATCACTATGGCGATGATTTAATCAGTCAAGACCGGGCAGGGGATAGTCATTATTTTCATGTGGATGGGTTGGGGAGTACCAGAGTTTTAACCGACAGTTTCGGGAATTTAACAAATAGCTACAGCTATACAGCTTTTGGCAAATTGCTTGTTACTAACGGATTGGCAGAAAATCGATATTTATTTGCAGGTGAACAGTTAGATGAAGAAACAAATGAGTACTACCTCAGGGCAAGAATTTACAGAATAAACACTGGGCGTTTCGATCGGATGGATGATTGGAGTGGGAAAATATGTACACCAGTTACTTTAAACAAATATTTATATGGTTTGTCTGACTCTGTAAATTTCACCGATCCAAGCGGTTATATTCCGTCTAGCGTTGGTAGCTTAGTGTCAAGTTTGACCAATAGCCTGAGAGTTGTCGGAAATTCCACTGCACGATTCACAGTAAATTTTAATAGTGGAAGCAAAAAGGTTACGAAAAAACTCGGCTGCAGCTTGGGAGTCGCTTACTTGAAACGTGCTCACGCAAAAGATCTAGTTCATGGGCATCACCCAATTCCTAAAAACTTAGGGGGAGATGCTAGTCAGGTCCCTATATATTTACCCGGCGATACACATCGAATGTTTCACTGGGTTCTACATGTTTTACTCAAAAACGATCCTAAACTTCAGGGTATGGGAAATTGGACTAGTGAAAAAGACTGGGGTATTCTTACTCAAACAACTGCAGGTAGAAAATTGATATATCCTCATATACTCAGAGCATCTGGTATCGTTGATAGGTTTTGTGAATTGAAAGCTCCCAGAAGTCTTTCGAGCTTTGTAAGGAAGAACAGAAAAGCCTACCTAAATGAGTGATTGTTGATGTTGAATGAATTGCAGTTATCTAAATGTGAATACATCAATAGCGTAATAGGTTTTTACTTTGAAAAACCATTCGAATCTTTGATAGAGCCATTCGGTACAAGTCAAGAATTTGAGATTGTACGTTGGTGGAAGATAGCTTTTTTATGCGATAACTCGGACACAAATTATCGAGATTTTTCTCAGCAGTTGAAATCAGAAATTTTAACTCTTGCAGAGGAACTAGTCATTGATCTAGAAATTCAACTCAATGTGGGTTTAGAGAATAGGAGATTGGATTATCGTCAAGTTTGTTTCGATCACGAATTTGACGAAGAAAAATACAAACAGTACTTTGAAAATATGGTCACTCGGTTGGATGATGTTAGGTTTAGTAGCAAGTAGCGGGGCTGTGTAATTAATATTCATCTGTTAAACAGAATAGGAGATTATGGAAAAATAAATGAAACATCGAATTGCATAGGTAGAGATGTATTTGGAATGCTGTGATTGCGGACTTGTTTGTGGTTGCTGTGGTTTTACCAAACCCATCCCAAGAAAGTGTTCATGCTGGTACGTAGTAAAAAGTATGGGTGGTCTCAAAGAGTACAGCGAATGTCAGTACAGCTCACCCAATAAAATGACTAGAGCAGAGAAGAAGAACGAGGATTTTTGAGCTACAACGCCGTTGGGAATCGCGTGCAAGGCACTGAAGCTGGTATCACTACCCGATACCAGTACGACAACAACGATCGCGATCGCCCCACCATGCAGGGTGGTGTGACATACACCTACGACGATAACGGCAACACCGTCCAAGAGAATGATCAAGGCTTGATAACCACCTACGGGTACAACAGTCAGAATCAGTTGATTCATCATGAAAAGTTGGGAGTTACCACAACCTACCGGTATAACGCAGACGGAATACGTCATGGGCATGCGAATACGCTTGATGACTCAGAGTATTTAGTTGATTCGAATCGTGCGTATGCACAAGTTTTGGCAGAGACGGTAAATGGGTCACTAGGGGTGAGTTATCACTATGGTGATGATTTGTAAGCGTCAGAGTTGTCTAAAAACTAGCGGCATATTCCGAGGCGCAAGCGTTTCAATATCTTCGGCTTTTGTTGTTGGTAACTCGTTCAATAACCAGCGTAGATATTGGTAAGGTTCCTGTCCATTCGCTTTTGCTGTTTCAATCAAGCTATAGAGGTTAGCGCTAGCCGTTGCCCCGCGTTGGCTGTTACTGAACATCCATGCTTTTCGACCAATGACAAACGGTCTGATCGCATTCTCAGCAGCGTTATTGTCGATCGGCCACTGACCATCTTCGACATACCGCGAGAGTTCGATCCAGTATTCCAATGCGTAGTTGATTGCTTGCCCGAGTTTTCTTTTCGGTGGCACCTTGGACTGCTGATCCAGCAACCATTCATGGAAGGCTTTTAGGATTGGCACACTGTGCTGTTCTCGGTTACGATGCCGCGTAGCGGCATCGCTATCACGGCAGCGTTTTTCAATGGCATAGAGCTTTGCGATAAACGCTATCGCCTTATCGGCCTTACCCGATTGACCCGATACCTGTGCTTTCTTCGCATCGATAAATTAGAGGGTAGACCGGCCAGTCACCTGAACCGGCCCCCCGTTGCCACCCATCGTGCCCAATTAAGGCAATAGGCGGCCGACAACCACATTTGCAACGTCTCTATCGCGTGTAATACACAGAATGGTGTATCTTGACCGAAGGCATCGGAAATTGTCGCTCCAATTGAGAAAACTGCTCCCAGTTAAATGAGCGCTTTTGACTACGACGATTCATCCAGTTAAAGAAAATGCGTCTCGCTTGATGAAGAAATTGGCGCAGACTCTTGCTGTTATTGGTCACACCAAAGTAGACAATGTGGCCCTGCAGTTTTCGGCAGAAGATCAGCCAGATCTGCTGCAAATGCCCCTTCCATCTATTCAGTTTGACCCAGCTAGAAACGTTGCTCAATTTCTCCCTAAGCGTCTTTTTACTGGTCTTCACCTTTATTGTCGTAAAACCACCGTTTCTTGCCTTCGAGATGTAGAAGGTAAAGCCAAGAAAGTCGAAGCTTCCTTGCTTTGTTCCACGCTCGAAGGTATACCGATTAAATTCAACACATTTGGTCTTGTCCAGATTCAACTTTAATCCAAATTTGCCCAAACGCTTGTCCAGTGATCTTAGAATCTTTTGCACATCCCGGGTATCGGTGCAGCATATGACAAAGTCATCACAGTACCGAAACATTTCAACTTTCCCAGTGATGTGTTTTGGAACTCGTTTTTCGAACCACAAGTCGATGATGTAGTGGGCGTAAATGTTGGCCAATACTGGGCTCATGATCGAGCCCTGCGGCAAACCTACATTCTGCTTATTTACCTCACCGTCCATTAACGTGCCTGCTTTTAGCATCCTGCTGATGTATCTCAAGAATGTTTTATCCTTGATTTTCAGCGACAGCATGTCTAGCAGATCTTTATGCCTTATGGTCCCGAAGAAGTTCTCCAGATCCACATCAATCACTTTCTTCACGTTGTTGAATCTCAGGTACTCAATCGTATCTTTGATCGCTAAATGTGTACTACGGTAACGGCGAAAGCCGTAAGAGCAGTCACAGAATATTGGGTCGTAGATCGATTCAAGGATTTTACAGAACATTGATTGCACAACTTTATCCAATATTACTGATTCCCAGCGGCCTGAATTTTCCGTTGCTTTTCGGAATGAGTACCTGCCGAACCGGCTCTGGCCGATAGGACAGCGCCTTCATTCGACTGACCAGATTATGAAGATTGATCTCCAGGTCCTGACCATACTCATCCTTGGTCCTGCCATCTATTCCAACCGCTTTCTTCCCGTCCAGCTCGCTGAAACAGCTCGTTAGATTCTCAACACTGAGGTGTGGCATCAGCCACTTGAACTCATGTCGAGCATCTTCCCGAGACAATGTTGCTATTCTCCCAAGTTTTGTTGCCATCAATAAATCGGGTTCTGTTACACCCATAATGTGTCCCTCAAGAGAGCTTGGTTACCGAGGACCCTTCCCCATGTGGCAGGCTTTCCCTACCTCGGAGTACTATGGTCCAGCTGACTTCTTGAGAACCATCCCGATATCCTTCGCTTTTTGGGCTTGTTTATCGGTACTCCATCTTGGAGAGTTCTCAAGATCTCCCACGTTTACGTACAAACTCTACAACCATGCCGTGCTCTGAAGACCCCGGTAGTGCCTGCACTGATATTGCCCAGTTAGATCAGTACAGATAGTGGCTTCCGCTGGCGAAAACACGTCGCCCACTACAAGTATTCACGCATCTCGAGGCTAGCAAGCTTCAACCCTATGGCTTACGGCCTAGTTGTTTCTCTGTTTACACTTAATCTATGTCGTCACCTCCATAGACTCAAAACTCGATACTCGATGCCATGGGCTGGCTTTCGAGGGAGGACTTTCACCTCCAAGTTTGTACGCACTTCGTGGCGTACTTCGGCGTACATGTGCCCAGCAACACAAGTGTGTTAGCTCACGAGCGGCAGCGACTTGTCGGTAAGGTTTGTATCCATCGGTCATCAAAACACCGGAGTAGTCAGCCAACAACGTTTCGACGACGGCGGCTGACCGGCCAGGATCATAGTGGAAGTGTATGACCGGTTTGTCTATCGGTCCACCACGGCGAACCCACATGTACGATTGGCTTTGCGCGCTTTTGCCAGGCTCGTTGAGTACTTGCACGCGGGTTTCATCCATGTGCAACAAAGGATAGCTTTGCAGTGTCTTATCCAGATACTCGATCAGTGGCGTAAGCTTCTTAGCCGTAGCCAATACAGATTCGGATAACGTCTGTCGCGGCATGTCCACACCGTATCGGCGAAGGATGCTGCTGAGCCGATACAGCGGCAGGCCATCTGCGTATTTTGCTGTGATCAAAAATGCCATTGTGTTAGCAGACGCGATGGCCTTTGGTAATAACAGCTCCGGCTTAGGGGCTGTTTTTACGGTGTCTTCACAACCCTTGCAGGCGTATTTTTTTCGGACATGACGGATCACGTTGACAGTTGCCGGTTCGATGTCGAGCTGCTCGGTGACCGTTTCACCTATCTCCTCTAACACGCAACCACATGGGCATTGGCGTTGCTCTTCGTTGAGTTCGTAGGTTTTCTCTATCCTGGGGAGCTCCGCTGGAAGAGGCTTTCTCCCTCCAGAATGCCTGGTTCGCTTTGTTGCAGAAGGCGGTGTATCCGGTTTTTCGTGCGCTTCATGCACATCCGCATCGGCTTCATCGAATAACTCAGCTTGATCTGGATGTTTTTCGCTCTTACTGCCGTATGAACGAACACGTTCCAGGCGTAGTGCCTCAATCGCAACATGCAGTTGGTTTTTCAGATTGCGGACTTCGCTTTTGAGGCTTTTTTGTTTTGCTTCTACCTCGCCAAGTTCCTGCGCGTAGCTGCGCAACAACGCTTTGAGTTGTTCAGGATCGTCCGGTAGTGTCTCGGGTAACGAGCGCATACCCTGAGTTTACACTGATATCAGACTATCCAACCGATTCAAAATACAGCCGTTTATGGGGTTGGTTATTCCATAAGTCGAAGCCATCGATTAACCAGTTCAGCTGCTCACCGTCCAACGACAACGTTGGGGACATGTACTCCCGCGGCCACTTGAATCGTTCTTTTTCTAAACTCTTGTACCAAAGGCAAAATCCATTTTTCTCCCAATACAGAATCTTAAGTTTGTCGCGCTTCCGGTTTGTAAACACATACAGCGCGGATGCAAACGGATCGAGCATCAGCGACTGCTGTACAATCAACGACAGTCCCGTGATGGACTTACAAAAGTCTACCGGCTCGATGCAAAGAAAAACCGCAGGAACATCATGAGCAGGGCTCATCATTGAATTAAGTCTCTGGCTGAGCCAGTAGCTGCTTCAACCAAGCGGCATCGGGCAGCGTAGGAAATTTTAGTTGTGCGTTTGGCAGGTGCACCAAAAGTTCTGTATTTACAGACGCCGTGGTTGTGACCAAACGAGTGAATTGAGTTTGTTGCGTTACGCTGGTTGTGATGTTCCTGAGTGTACTTCGCCATTGATACAGTTTTTGGGCCGATAAATTATGCGTTCGCGCATACTCAGCCAGGCTCTGGCCTGATTGCTCAGCGTCTTTGAGTTTTTCTGACCAAAATTGCTGTTTTGCTGTGAAGGTGTGGGACATGGTCGCTCCGTATTTGAATGTTGAACGCCATCATTAATTAGATCCGCATCAATGAAAAGATGCGGTTGGTGTGACGCTTAGATCGCCAGGACAAGCTGGCGTTGAATAAAGGGTGTAAGTCCC
>JAHDDW010000007.1 GCA_020629155.1 Acidimicrobiales bacterium
AGAACAACCCTCAACAACCTAGACCCCGCCACCGAAAAGAAAACACTACACTAGGATAAAACACATGCGACCTATTTCTCGACGATCACATCTATTCTTCTTTACTGCTCTCACGTCCTTTTTTCTTCTAGCGAGTTGCAGCTCTACAAGCGCTGATTCTACGCAAAAAAATACTGGGAGAAGCACGACAGCAAGCGTTTCTGTTGATGACACCGATGTCGCCTATGACCAAATTGTTGTCGCGGATGCCCCTAAAACCGTCTTGTTTCTTCACGGTGCTTCGTTTACAAAACAAAATTGGGCAGAGCTCAACGTAACCGACACTGTCGCAGACGCAGGCTATACGACTGTTGCGATTGATCTGCCTGGTTTTGGTGACACACCTGCTATCAACGGTGACCGCAGCGAGTTTTTAACAGATTTGCTAGCTGCATTAGACCTTGAGACACAAGACGTTGTTATTGTTTCACCGTCGATGTCTGGTTCATTTGTTTTGCCGTTTCTAGATAGACAGCCCCCTGTTGATTTGGGAGGTTTGATCGCCGTTGCTCCTGTAGGGATTGATGATTTCACTGGCCGAGACGAAACCGCTACGATACCAGCGCTACTCACTTGGGCAGAGAATGACAACGTCGTATCAACCGAGCTCGCAACAACGCTGCAAACCAAACTTCCAGGTAGCCAGATCCAACTTTTTGACGGAGACAGACACGCTTTCTATACAAAACAACCAGAAGCATTCAGCCAAAGTGTGATCGATTTTGTCGCTTCACTCTAAGCACGCAGCTTCACCCAGTCAGCTTTGGTTAGCTGCCACACTTCACGCTCACTTAACGTCGGATCAACGAAACTAGCTGGTTCTGTTCTCAACAGTGTGCAGCCAGTTTTTTCTTTAATTCGACGAGAGCCTACGTTGCCTTTTGCGTTAGAAAAAATAAGTTCTTCAAAACCCAGATTCGTAAACGCATGCTCTACAACAGGGGCAACTGCTTCTGTCATCAGGCCTTGACCCCAAAACTTTTTCCCTAACCAAAACCCACGGTTTTCAGGTTTACCTTCTCTCCACAAATGCACGCAGCCAACCATATCATCAGGGTTTTCTTTCAGAAACAGTCCCCACATCCACTCGCTATCTTTCTCGGCCTTTTGCAAATCAAGAAAGAAGCTTTCAACACCATTTGCAGGATACGGCCATGGGACCGAGTCAGATAGATAGCGAATAACTTCATATGTAACAAAATGTTTTGCATAACTCGCAAGATGTTTCTGCTCCACTGCTTTCAGTAAAAGGCGTTTGGTTTCAAACTGTGGAACATCCATCTTTCAAAAGTAGCAGACTTGATAACGGCATTCAGCGAATATTTTACACAACAATGTTGATTATTTTTGGCAAACGGACAATAGTTTTGCGTGGTTCATTGCCTTCAAGACGAGAGGAAACAGCTTCTAACTCCAGCACTGCTGCGACGGCATCGGCTTCGCTTACGTCAGCAGGCAAGTCAATCTTGCCTCTCACTTTGCCGTTTACTTGCACCACAACGGTGATGGTTTCGTCCACCAGCAACGATTCGTCAGCAACAGGAAACGACTGTTGCGTCACGCTCGTTGTGTGACCAAGTTTCGACCAAAGCTCTTCGGCGATATGCGGTGCTAATGGGGCAAGCATGATAAGTAACGGCTCGGCAACTTCTTTCGGCACCTTCCCAACGCCTACATCGGCAGTCAACACGTTGTTCAGCTCAATTAATTTGGCGATAGCGGTGTTAAATCGCAAATGCGTCATCTCTTCAGTGACTGACGCAATTGTTTTATGCAGCATTTGTGCTGTTTTCGGGTCGACGGCACTGTCTGTCACATGTGCTTTGCCGCTTTGTTCATCAACAATGTTGCGCCACAAACGCTGTAAGAATCGTGCCATACCTATGACGTCACGATTATTCCATGGACGAGACGCATCGAGTGGCCCCATCGACATTTCATACAGCCTGAACGTGTCAGCACCATAGTCGTCATACATATCATCAGGCGTGACAATATTTTTTAGGCTCTTGCCCATTTTGCCGTACTCTTGGGTGACCTGTTCATCTTCATAGAAGAACGACCCGTCACGCTCTTCAACGCTTTGCGCGTCGACAGGTTGCCCTCGATCGTCACGGTAGGCATAGGCCTGAATATAGCCTTGGTTAAACAAACGGTGGAACGGCTCGAACGAGCTGACATGGCCAAGGTCAAAAAGCACTTTGTGCCAGAACCGAGCATAAAGCAGATGCAACACCGCATGCTCTACACCACCGACATAGAGATCCACGCCACCACTAGCACCTTCTTCAGCGGGGCCCATCCAATACCGTTCAATTTCGGGGTCAACAAAAGCGTCGTTGTTCGTTGGGTCAAGATAACGCATCTCATACCAGCAAGAACCAGCCCACTGTGGCATCACGTTGATTTCACGCGTATACGTTTGCACGCCATCGCCCAAGTCAAGCTCGACTTCAAGCCAATCGGTTGCACGAGCCAGCGGTGGAATCGGCTCAGTAACGTTATCGTCAGGGTCCATCGCTGTCGGTTTGAAATCGTCCAACGCCGGCAGCACAACAGGCAGCTGGTCGACAGGTACACCGTGGGCGACACCACCTGCGTCATACACAATTGGGAACGGTTCACCCCAGTAACGCTGACGAGAAAATAGCCAGTCACGAAGACGATACGAAACAGTAGCTTCGCCATGGCCATTCGCTTCAAGCCACGCGTTGATTACTTTCTTCGCTTCAGCGACTTGTGAGATGCCGTTAAGATTTACTGAATCGTTCTTCGAATTACAATATGGCGCATCGTCAGTAAAGGCTTTGGGCCATGTCGTTGCATCTTCGCTTGGCTCTGCTTCTTGCGAAGTGAACCATTGCGTTGGCGGTGTTTGAATCGCAGGGATAGGCAAACCATACTTCTGCGCAAAAACAAAATCTCGCTCGTCTCCACACGGCACCGCTACAATCGCACCAGTTCCGTAGCCCATCAACACATAGTCGGCTATCCAAATTGGGATTTGCTCGCCGTTAACGGGGTTTGTTGCATAGGAACCAGTGAAGACACCCGTTTTTTCTTTAGTATCATCAGCACGGTCTTTGTCCGATTTGGCTTTGCTCGCTGTAATGTAGGCTTCGATTTCAGCTTTTTGTTTTTGTGTCGTCAACGCTGCAACACGCTCATGTTCAGGCGAAAGCACCATAAAGCTTGCACCAAAAAGTGTGTCTGGCCTGGTGGTGAACACCTCAAGAGGCCCAGCATCTGAACCGAAACGTATCTGCGCGCCGAAGCTTTTCCCAATCCAATTACGCTGCATTGTTTTGATAGCTTCGGGCCAGTCAAGGGCCTCAAGATCGCCGAGTAAACGATCAGCATAGGTTGTGATTCGCAACATCCACTGTTTCATATTGCGTTTAAACACGGGATAGTTGCCAATGTCTGAACGACCTTCAGCGGTAACTTCTTCGTTCGCTAAGATAGTCCCTAAACCTGGACACCAGTTCACAGGCGAGTCGGCTAAGTACGCAAGACGATAGCTGTCAACGGTGGTTCGTTTTTCTGCTTGTGTCAGCGACGACCATTGCCTATCATCAGCCAGTTGACGGGTGCCAGCGTCAAATTCGGCGATAAGTTCAGTAATTGGACGAGCCTTATCTAGGTCAGTGTCATACCACGAATTAAAAATTTCTAAGAAGATCCATTGCGTCCATTTATAGAAATCTTCATCAGTGGTCGAGACGCTGCGGCGAAAATCATGCCCCAAACCAAGCCTTGCTAGCTGGCGACGCATGTTTGCTATGTTGTCTTCGGTGTTAACCCGAGGGTGCACGCCAGTGTTAATAGCGTGCTGTTCGGCAGGTAAACCAAACGAGTCATATCCCAGCGTATGCAGCACGTTATAGCCCAACATGCGGTGATAACGAGCGTATACGTCGGTGCCGATATAGCCTAGAGGATGCCCAACATGGAGTCCTTTACCTGACGGGTAAGGAAACATATCAACGACAAGTTTCTTCGGCTTTGCCGCTTGCTGCGCATCGGCAAGCTCACCAACAGGGTTAGCAGCATGGTAGGTGCCTTCTGCTTCCCAATGTTTTTGCCAGCGAGATTCTATTTCTTGTGCAAGTTCAGCGGTGTAGCGATACGCAGGCAGTTCACCTGTTGACGCAGCAGTTGGTTCGTGAGAAGACATCCATTTATGCTAGCAGACTGGGGCTAAAGTCTGACGTAGCAAGAAGCTCCTTTTCTTGATCGCTAGCGTTCCACATACTAACTGCTGCCTGTAGCCTCTTTAGCGAAAATAAAACGATCGTTTGATTACTTCGGTATTCAAAGGAGTTCCCCGATACACTATTGAGTACTTTTTCTATTTGAGGATAGCATGACTGATCCATTCAGAACCCCAGGGCAACCATCAGAGAATACAGCGCCGACACATCAACAGCCCACCGAAATTTCGCAGCAGTACACACCTCCACCGCCACAAAATTCGTTCCCTCCGCAACAAACACCTCCACCACAGAACAATCCTTGGCAGCCTCAAACTAACCCTGGGCAACCACAGTTCGCCCCTAACCCAGGCTACGCCACTCCCCCTGGGACTGGAAATTACCAGTACTATGGCGGAGGGCAACCGCCAGCTCAAACTGAGATTCCGATAGGCGCAAGAGTCGCCGCTTACATAGTGTCAGCTCTGAAAGCAATACCACTTGTCATTATGCTCATAGGCGGAGTTTTCCTTGCAGGAAGCAGCAACGAATACGGAATATTTAGCGATATAGCAGAAGGTGCTGCCGCTGTGCTCGTTGTGCTAGCTCTCCTTGGTTTTGTTCTTGTCATTGGCCAAATAGTCATGGCAGCAAAAAATAGTCGCACAGGATTACTAGTTTTTGCCAGCATCATGCTGGCAATAGACGTGCTTTGGCTATTTATCGCGCTTATCAGCACTTTCGCTAATGACTCAAACGGCTATTCCACACAAGACGATACTGCAGGCGATGTAATCGGCCTTTTTGTTGTTCTAGCCACAGGGGCTGCACAACTTTTTGTTGTTATCAGCACAGCGAAATCACAAAAATCTGCAGCCGCTCCAGTTATACAGCAGCAGTTCTAAAGTTAGCGAAGCCTCAAGCGATAGTTTCTTTGCTAAAATTTACTATTGTTGATATTTGTTGAAGCAATGTTCCAAAAGAATCCTTTGACAAGACAAATAATACTGTTTTCAACTAAGAACGGCGTACTGTGTCTAGTATTTTTATTAAACAATTAGTTACCAAACGAACATTTTGGGCTGTCGCCTATCCAAGCATTTTTTTGTTGTCTATCTCGATCACTGTCGCTTTTCTCGCCGTAACCAAATCAGATTCTATATCTACAGCTTCCGATTTACCTACAACCACTGTTGCAAATGAGTCAGCCGAGAATAGTTCACTCCAACCTAACCCGCTTATTAAGTCTGACAAGCAAACCACAACTACAGATTCGCAAACTTCTACTCCAGAAGTAGGCATAACGTCATATGCAGGCAATCTCGCCCGAATAAAAGCTTCAACCGTGAGAAACACTAAAGAAGATGAAAGTCCTTTTATAGAAACCCCCTCGACAGATCTCTACGATAAACCAAGCCTGTATGGCTCCGCAGCAGACTACCTTACAGGTCGTGGAGAATATGGCGGAAGCGAATTCTTCCCAGGCGGCTATTTCCCTGGCAACGGCGCTGGGACATTTCGTGCCAGCTGCGAGGCATCACATTTCAGCTATGACGATCCTATGGTCTTCCCTGGCAAACCAGAAGCCGCCCATCTCCACATGTTTATAGGCAATACCCATACCAATGCACATACTACATATGACACATTGTTGAATTCTGGTGGTTCGACCTGCAATGGTGGCGAACTAAACCGCACGGCTTATTGGGTCCCAGCAATGTTTAACGGCGAAGGAGACGTAGTCGTACCATCAAAAATACTTTTCTACTACAAAACGGAGAAAGAACCTGGCATTGGCAAGGTTCAAGAATATCCAGAAAACTTACAGCTCCTAGGTGATACAAAGAACAACATTCAAAATAACCTGGATATGGCTACGTTCCGCTGCAACAGCATATACAACGGGGCAAAAGCTCAACCATCAGCAACTATCCCTTCTTGTCCTTCAACCCCTAAAAGTACAGAGCCAGGGGCTTTAGAATTTATGATCTATTTCGATTATTGCTGGAATGGCAATGAGTCAACTATCGACGATTGGGAAGCTAACCGAGATACCAATTTTGCGTCTCCATTAAACTTCTGGCATTCAAGCGTTTGCCCAGACACGCACCCAATTATTCTCCCAGCACTTGTAACCCATATTTTCTATGACATCAAACCAGGCGAAGATACAAGCAAGTGGTTTTTATCGTCAGATGTTAACCCAAAAAATGGCGACCTGCCTATGCCTGGCGGTCAGACAGCACACGCAGACTGGTTTGGTGCTTGGAATAAAGAAGTCAACAAAGAGTGGAACACAAACTGTAGCAATATCATGGACGCAGAATGCGCCTCTGGCCTTTTGGCAGACCCTGAAGGCGACCCTAATTCAGACGTTCGAGCCCTTCGCCTCCGCAACGATTTTATCACTGGCTACAACAGCCCCAAGGCACGTATTCCAGTGAAAGATATTTACGAACAGATGTGTTCTAAAGCTGATACAGAACCCTTCGACCCTGCACAAGGCGGCAAACAAGCGGCCTACTGCCATCCTGGCGGCAAGCACAACCATTAAGTAACGAAGCAAGATCCGATCCATTGACCAATCCAAACCGTCAAGGATATTTTCAATGTGCTAGCTGAAATACATTTCTCGCACAGCGAGCTATCCTAAGACTATGGCGAATGCATCCATTTATGGTACAGGAAACCGCAAATCTCTAGGCAATCTGCACTACACTATGGAGTTCGACGCCGCAGTTCACGGCCCTGGCTCCTATGAACATCTTGACTATGATTTAAGACCAGAAATCAGCGCAGAAACAAAGACATTAGCTCTTATCGTGTCGACGCTGAAACTTACGCCCTTCCTCTTCTTCTTTCCTCTGCTTACGACACTCTCAATGTTCCCTCTTATTTTCTTTCTTGCGCTATTTTGTGTCGCTGGGCAAATAACTTTCGCACTAAGAGAAAACAAAACAGGCTTGCTTCTTTTTGCAAGCATACTTGTAGCAATAGATCTGTCTCTTTTGCTATTTCTTATCTCGTCACATTTTATTGATAGAGTTTCATCCCCGAACACCAAGGACTACGGTTTAACCGAGGTAATCAACACAGGCTCCGCTGTTTTGACGGTCTGCATTTTTGCTATAACTCTCGCACAACTTTTTGTTATCATCAAGACTGCAAAGCCAGAACAACAACCAGGTATACCATCATACGAGCACCACTAGGAAGTCATCAATCACCCACTGACAGCAAAATCTCAGCGAAGTGGTGAATCTGTCGGTTTTACAGGCGCTGGCAAGTAACTTTGACCCATAAGATGTGCATCAACCGCTTGGGCGCATGATCGTCCCTCAGCAATCGCCCAGACGATGAGCGACTGACCTCGACCCATATCGCCGCACACAAAAACATCCTTGACGTTTGTGGCCCATGTGTCGTTGCGATCAACCGCGCCTCGTTGCGTGAACTCAACGCCGAACTGTTCAAGCATCGGCGATTTTTCAGGCCCGACAAAACCCATCGCGAGTAGCACCATGTCTGTTTGTACTTGCTTTTGTGTTCCTTCAATAGGATCGAACTGCATCCGACCATCAACAAAATTTTGTTGTACTTCTACTGTTTCGAGCGCGCGAACGTTACTTGTTTCGTCACCGATGAAAGAAAGCGTGTTGAGGCTGTAGCGCCGCTCGCCGCCTTCTTCATGCGCAGACGAGGTCCGCAATTGTAACGGCCACAGCGGCCACGGGGTTGACTCGCTGCGCAGCTGCGGCGGCTTTGGCATAATCTCAAACTGTGTTACTGATGCGGCTCCATGGCGATGTGCCGTTCCTAAACAATCAGCACCAGTATCGCCGCCGCCGATAATAACAACATGTTTCCCAGCAGCATCATAGGGATGCGAAGACGCATCACCTAGCTGCACTTGGTTTGCTGGCGGCAAAAATTCCATCGCCTGATAAATACCGCCAAGTTCACGGCCTGGAATCGGCAGATCACGCCACTGCGTCGCCCCTCCAGCGAGCACAACAACATCAAACATGGCTTGTAATTCTGCTGCGTCGATATCGACACCGACTTCTGTGCTTGTCACAAACTTAGTGCCTTCTTGCTCCATCTGTGCAAGACGACGATCGATAAAACGTTTCTCCATCTTAAACTCGGGAATGCCATAGCGTAGAAGTCCACCAACACGATCACTGCGTTCATAGACCGTCACGTTATGGCCTGCTCGTGTCAACTGCTGCGCAGCAGCCAAGCCAGCAGGGCCTGACCCAACAACAGCAACGCTATAGCCTGATGTAATAGCTGGCGGTTGCGGAGCGATCCACCCCTGTGCAAAAGCGTGTTCGATTATTTTGAGTTCAATATTTTTGATTGTGACAGGGTCTTCATTGATTCCCAGAACACACGCCGCCTCGCATGGGGCTGGGCAAAGCCTGCCAGTGAACTCTGGAAAGTTATTTGTCGCATGCAACGACTCGATAGCATCACGCCACTGGTTCTCATGCACCAAATGATTCCAATCAGGAATGCTGTTGCCTAACGGACAGCCTTCATTGCAGAACGGCACGCCACAATCCATACAACGTGACGCCTGCACGCTGAGCTCGTCGTTAGGGAACGGCTCATACACTTCTTTCCAGTCTTTAAGTCGCACCGCAACAGGCCGATGCGACGGCCCTTTTCGCCTATGTTTCATAAAACCTTGCGGATCACCCATGAATTCTCCTTACTAACTACGTCTTTTACTAATGGCTTGAGAACATATCTAATAATCAATTTTCTACTGACGGCTAAAAGCTTCGTGCCAACGCGCCGAGCGCAGCGGAAATACCGAGGGATGTACAATAAAAAGACATCCCCTGACCTTACGAAACGGCAGCCATAATGGCCGCATCAACGTCTTGGCCAGTTTTTTTCGCTTCTTCAGCCGCCTGCAAAACAAGCTTGTAGTCACGTGGCATAACTTTGACAAAAAACGGCAACGTATGTTTCGGTGCTGTCAAAATTTCTCGGGCGACATCAGAGCCTGTCTCAGCGCCATGTTTTGCTATTCGGTCTTTAAGCCACGCTATATCGTCGTCATCAAGCGGATCTATGTCGACCATTTCACGGTTCACCTTCGCTTTGAAGCTATCGGTGCTGTCATAGACATAGGCGATACCACCAGACATACCAGCAGCAAAGTTACGCCCTGTTGGCCCTAAGATAACCACACGGCCGCCTGTCATATATTCACAGCCATGATCGCCGACGCCTTCGACAACAGCAATCGCACCAGAGTTACGGACGCAGAAGCGTTCGCCAACTTTGCCACGAAAATATGCTTCGCCGCTTGTCGCACCATACAAAATCACATTGCCTGCGATAACGCTTTTGCGAGGGTTACATGCCAGATCATCGGCGGGTGTAACCACCACTTTGCCGCCAGATAACCCTTTGCCGACATAATCGTTTGCGTCGCCAACAAGTTTAATCGAAACACCTTGTGGCATAAAAGCAGCCAAACTATTGCCAGCAGAACCAGTCAAACTGATATCAATAGTGCCAGCTGGCAGGCCAACAGCCCCGTAGCGTTTTGTTACTTCATAGCCAAGCATCGTGCCGACGCTGCGATCGGTGTTTCCGACAGGCGATGTAATAGCAACAGGGGCAGCATCTTCAAGTGCTGCTTGCGCTTGAGCTATGAACGAGCGATCAAGGATGTTCTCAAGCTGATGATCTTGCGTTGCTGCTGCATGACGAACCGATGTAGCCGCCGCCTCCGCAGGGATATGAAACAACGGGGCAAGGTCAAGGTTCTGCGATTTCCAATGACGAGCGGCGTCATCGATTTCTAGAAGCTGTGACTGGCCGATAGCTTCATCAAGCGTTTTGAAACCAAGTGCCGCTAGAAGCTCGCGTACCTCTTCAGCGATATATTCAAAAAAGTTGATGACAAACTCAGGCGTGCCTGCGAACTTTTTACGGAGCTGCGGATCTTGCGTCGCTATGCCGACAGGACACGTATTAAGGTGACAAACTCGCATCATAATACAGCCAGAAACCACAAGCGGCGCCGTCGCAAAACCAAACTCATCAGCACCCAACAGCGCAGCGATAACAACATCACGACCTGTTTTTAGCTGGCCATCGGTTTGCAGCACAACACGATCACGCAAGCCGTTACGCAACAACGTCTGCTGTGTTTCAGCCAGCCCTAACTCCCACGGCGTGCCGGCATGCTTCAACGACGTGAGCGGCGACGCGCCAGTGCCGCCATCATGGCCACTGATCAAAATAACATCGGCACGGGCTTTCGCAACACCAGCGGCAATAGTGCCGACACCCGTTTCAGAAACCAGTTTGACTTGGATGCGGGCATCACGATTCGCATTTTTAAGATCAAAAATAAGCTGCGCTAAATCTTCTATCGAATAGATATCGTGATGCGGCGGCGGTGAAATCAGCCCAACGCCAACGGTTGAATGACGAGTTTTTGCTATCTCAGGCCACACTTTCCTTCCAGGAAGTTGCCCACCTTCACCAGGTTTCGCGCCTTGCGCCATCTTAATTTGAATATCGTCAGCGCTCACAAGATAGTCACTAGTGACGCCGAAACGACCTGAAGCAACCTGTTTAATAGCGCTGCGTTTAGAATCGCCGTTAGCGTCAACACTGTTGCGCTTCGGGTCTTCACCGCCTTCGCCAGTGTTCGACTTGCCGCCGAGACGATTCATTGCAATCGCAAGATTCTCATGCGCCTCAGCCGAAATCGATCCATAGGACATAGCGCCAGTTGCAAATCGTTTCACAATCTCGCTTACTGGCTCAACGTCGTCGATCGCTAGCGGAGTTCTGCTCTCAGTTCTAAGTTTGAATAAGCCACGTAATGTTGCGAGCTGTGACGCTTGATCATCAACTAACGCTGTGTATTCTTTAAAAATATCGTAGCGACTTTGCTTTGTCGCGTGTTGCAGCTTATAGACCACTTCGGGATTAAACAGGTGAAATTCGCCTTCTCTACGCCACTGGTATTCGCCACCGACATCTAACGAGCGGTGCGCCAGCGTTTGTGGGTTCGACAAAAATGCTTTGCTGTGACGCTCATAGTTTTCGACTGCTAGCACGTCGACATCAGCACCACCGATAGCAGAAATCGTTCCAGGGAAATAATTTGTGATCAGCTGACGGTCTAACCCGACAGCTTCAAAAATTTGTGCGCCTCGATAGGAACTGAGTGTTGAAATCCCCATCTTCGACATCACTTTGAGGAGCCCTTTATCAATCGCTGCAATATAGTTTTTGATCGCTTCGCCAACATCAAGCTCGTCAAGGCCATAGGTTCTTTCTGCCACCATCTTTTCGATAGAAGCAAACGCAAGATACGGGTTGATTGCATTGACGCCATAGCCAAGTAGCAAGGCAAAATGGTGAATCTCCCGAGCCTCTCCCGTTTCAACGATCAAACCAACATTCGCTCGCAAACGCTCAGACACTAGACGGTTATGGACAGCGCTGGCAGCAAGCAAGGAAGGGACCGCAGTTTTTTCTTTACAGACTCCTCTGTCAGAAAGCACAAGAATCGTTGCTCCGTTTTCAACCGCAGCCACTGCTTCTCGGCAAAGCTGTTCTATAACGGTCGCTAACACCTCGCCTGAATCGTTTGCTGCATACAACGTCGACAATTTGTGTGTGCTAAGCGTTTCATGTTCTAGCTGCTCGATCGAAGCTAGTTCGCTGTTGGTGATAACAGGGTGCGGCACATAGAGCCGGCGACATGACGCAGCTGAGGGTTCAAAAATATTTGCTTCTGGACCCATTACATCGCCAATTGCGGTGACAAGTTTCTCTCGGATAGCGTCCAATGGCGGGTTGGTTACCTGAGCGAAAAGCTGCGCAAAATAGTCAAAAAGCAGACGGGGTCGCTGCGATAGAACCGCCACTGGCGTGTCTGTTCCCATAGACCCTAGCGCTTCGCTACCATTGCGTGCCATAGGGGCCATCAAGTATTTATAATCCTCTATCGTGTAGCCGAATGCTTGCTGTAGTTCTTTCGTCGAAGCTTCGTCTTTGCGCCCTGCCTCTTTGTGAGGCAGATCATCTAAATGCACAAGCGACGTTTCAAGCCACTGTTTATATGGCCGAGCTTTGGCAAACGCCGCTTTGATCTCATCGTCACGAATAATTCGTTTCGCAGCGGTGTCGATAAGAAACATTTTGCCTGGTTCTAGTCGACCTTTTTCGACGATCTTGTTTTGTGCTACTTCAACAACGCCGACTTCGCTTGCCATGATGACAACATCATCATCCGTGACCCAATAACGAGAAGGCCGCAGCCCGTTGCGGTCAAGCACCGCGCCGATCACTGTGCCGTCTGTGAACGCTATTGAAGCTGGCCCGTCCCACGGTTCACACATCGTGGCTTTAAACTGGTAGAACGCTCGAAGGTCGCTGTTCATTGTTTCGTGACGCTCCCAAGGTTCTGGGATCATCATCAACACCGCTTCGGCTAGGCTGTAGCCACCAAGGTGGAGGAACTCTAGCACTTCGTCGAAACTGGCAGAATCGCTTGCTCCTCGATGACAAATCGGAAACAAGCTTTCGATATCGTCAAAACTTTCGCTGGCCGCTAAAGCCTCGCGCGCTCGCATCCAATTGCGATTACCTTTGACCGTATTAATCTCACCATTGTGGGCGATCCGTCTATACGGGTGCGCTAACGACCATGCTGGAAACGTGTTTGTCGCAAATCGTGAATGAAGCAGAACAATCGCCGATGTTATGCGTTCATCTTGCAGATCAGTATAGAATTCGCCGAGCTGATCAGTTGTCAGCATTCCTTTGTAAATGAAAGTCTGCGAAGACAGACTCGGGAAATAGACTTCGCCAGTAAACGCGAGGTCAACTTGTTTACGCAGCGCATACACAATGCGGTCAAGCGCAAGGCCGCTATGGTCACCGCTGCGCACAAAAAGCTGGCGAATAGTCGGCATCGATGCTTGCGCTGCCGACCCTAACGAAGCGCTATTGGTTGGTACGTCACGCCACCCAAGAATTTCAATATCGAGTGACTGGGCATAGTCAGCTAATTCTTTTTCATAACGCTGCACTTCTTGCACATCTGTTGGAAGAAAACATAGCCCTGTCGCATACGCACTTTTTTCAGGAAGTGTAAACCCGACGACACTGCGAAAGAACGCGTCAGGAATTTGCAGCAAAATACCTGCACCATCACCTGATTTTGTTTCAGCCCCGCTGCCGCCACGGTGCTCCATACGGCAGAGCGCAGCAAGACCTTGCTTGACGAGCGTGTTTGTTGCATCACCTTGTATATTGCAAAGAAACGTCACGCCGCAAGAATCGTGCTCATTCGCTGCGTTATATAAACCCTCATTGTGACTAAGCATTTTGCCTCCCTGCATACACTATCACCACCGATCAAGTCGGTCGTTGCAAGGAGGTTGAAAGTGATACTATTGGATTTAACATTGCGTTAGCAAAGGCAGATTCAGAACATCGACAACGCCGTATGCTGAATCTTCGCACCGAAGGTATCTCTATAAGAGGTTAGCTTAAAGTTTTTTTGATATCTTTCGCAAGGATAACTAGATGTTTACTATCGGTAGGGCTTTGCTCAATGCCTGGCAGCAGATGTCTATAGAATGCAACTGCCGACTCGGTTTCTGCATGTATGAGCAAACCTCTACAACCGATGTCTAGACTTGCTCTCAGAGTTTTAACTATGACTTCTTTGAAAAGAGCAGCTCCAATACCATTGCCTTCATGTCGAATATCCACACCTAACCTTGCAAGAAGAGCAACAGGTTGGGGATACTTTCCCTCACCTTTCTTAAGCCGATTTGGGATTTCGCTACTGCGAAGCTCTGCCATTCTCCAAGCGTAATAGGCAACTACTCTTTCAGAACCAGCTGCTACAACAACAAAGGTTTTCGTTGACTGAGAACCAGCTGCATATTTTTTTAGCCATTTCGTTTGCTCTGAAGAAGAACATGAAAATTCATCAAGCACATGATTTTGGTTTAAAGGAACAGGTGAAGAATATTTAGTCGACAAAAGGCGACTTTCTTACCATAAGATCTGCTAGACCTTCAATTTCTTTTGCTGGAACGCTATTAAGTTTCTCCCAATCAGCTAGCTGCTCAGCAGTTAGAAAAAAACTTTCTCGATCAGCAAGCTCTCTCTTGGCGGCTTCAACCGCCTCACCTTTGACGAAAGCAGTCATTGTAACACCACGATTATCAGAAGCAGCCCGCAATAACTCCTTGTCAGAAGCCGATATACGCAAACCTAACTGGCTATCTTTAACAAAAGACACAACAAACCTCTTTCTGTATTAACATTGTACACACAAAACCCAGTTGCGTCAAACTGACTCTTCGTATGCTTTTACAGAGCGTCAGTTGCTGGAGACAAACGATTCTAGCGCATCGAGATGACCTGGGGTGTGGTCGTCAAAATCAACAGAGTTATCGAAGTTGAAGAAGAGCGGATCTGACAGCTCTGGCAAGCCTTGTGGAATAGATTCGAGATAGTCATCCCAATGAGTGAGTTTCCAATGATCTCGCTTGGCGGCCCTATGTATCAAACGAGTTCTTGTTTTTTCAAGATCACTATGAAACCAAACAATTTTGAGCGATGCCCCTGACAAAGAACAACTTGCTTGCAATGAAGAGACCCAATTCCTATCAAAACATTCTTTGATAAAGGGGGCGATCACAAAAACAGACTTATGCAAAACAATGTTAGCCATCGCAAGTTTCATCGTCATTGCATATTCCAAAGGCCGTACTTTCTCGATATAGGTAGAAGATTCACGATCATGTGGGCTTTGCCCATGCAAAACAAGAATCTCTTCAACTAAAGATCTAGTGTGTGTATCTTTATCAATAAAAAAAGTGTCATCTCGATGCAGTAGCAACCGTTTCGCAAGTTCAGTTTTACCTGAACCTGCCAAACCAGTAAATAATGTCAACTGTCCGCTCATTGTTTCCCCTTCCAGGATGCCATTAGCCAGATTTTTGTTGCAGAAGCTGGTTGACAAGTTTGCCGTTAGCCTGTCCGCGAGTCGCTTTCATAACTTGACCAGTGAAGAAACCTTGCAGCTTACCACGAACTTTAGGGTCACCTTCACAGAACTTTTGCCATTCGTCTGGGTTAGCAGCAATAATCTCGTCGACCGTTGCCTCTAATGCTGATGAATCCATCGCTTCAAAGCCGTGTTGTTTTGCTAACTCGGCTGGCGTCTTCCCTGTTGTTACCATGTCAGCCAAAACAGTTTTTGCTTGTGTCGCGCTCAGCTCGCCGCCTGTTTGCATTTTCACAAGGTCAGCAAACGCGGTGGCATCCAACTCTGCGGCACCTTCTATCGCAAGGTTATTCTCGGCATGAGTCAACACTTGTTTCGCATCGGCACCCTTTGCAACTGTTTCTTCAACAAGCGGCGCTAAGCCACGGTTTGTGATCAACGCTGCTGCTTCGCTGTTCGCACCAAGGTTAAGCAACCCTTGACGCAGTTGGCGAGGCAGCTTCGGCAATGAACTGCGAATCTCTTCGATCCATTCGTCCGAAGGGTCTATCGGCACCAAATCAGGATCGGCGAAATATCGGTAATCTTCAGCGTCTGACTTTGAACGACCGCTGCGTGTTTTGCCTGCTGCTTCATCCCAATGCCTGGTTTCTTGCGTAGGTTCTTCACCGTTGTCATAGAGAGCAATGTGACGTTTCGCTTCGTAATCAATCGCACGCACTAACGAACGCAACGAGTTCACGTTTTTGATTTCACAACGTGTGCGTAACTTATCTGACCCCAGTGGACGCACAGACACGTTAGCATCAACACGCATCGAGCCTTCTTCCATCTTGCCATCGCTGCCCCCGACAGCAACAAGGATAGAACGAAGCTCTTCGACATATTCTTTCGCCTCATTCGCGCTGCGAATATCGGGGCGGCTTACGATTTCAAGCAGCGGCACACCAGCACGGTTATAGTCGACAAGTGAATAACCGGCATCGTGGATACGGCCAGAATCGCCAATATGGGTTGACTTGCCAGTGTCTTCTTCCATATGGGCGCGTTCGATGCCAATAACCTGGCCAGAAGGCAACTGCAATGAACCATCGACATTAAGCGGTTTGTCGTATTGGCTAATCTGATAATCTTTCGGCATATCTGGGTAGAAATAATTTTTTCTTGCCCAGACGCAACGCTGCACGTCACAATCCAACGCCAGACCAATGCGAATCGACAGTTCAACTGCTTTTTTGTTGACCACAGGCAACGTGCCAGGCAACCCGAGACACACAGGATGTGTGTTGGTGTTTGGCTCGCCGCCGAACTCGTTTTGCGCTGGAGAAAACATCTTCGTTTGTGTTGCTAACTCAGCGTGTACTTCTAGCCCGATGACCATTTCCCAGCCGTCAGGCAACACGTCTGACTGCACGCTTTCGCGATCTGTTGTTGCGACCACTATTGTCATTTCGATGCCTCCTCTAATGCTTTAGCCACTCGATACATTTTTACTTCCTCTAACATCGGCGCGATCACTTGCACACCAACTGGCAACCCGTGCGCACCCGTTTTGAACGGCACAGACACAGCAGGCAAACCAGCAAGGTTCACTGGAATGGTCGCCCAGTCGTTGAGATACATAGACACAGGATCTTCCTTTGCGCCGAACTCAAACGCCACACACGGCGACGTTGGCGACAATAACACGTCGAAATCTTTATAAATCGCAGCGAACTCGGCAATCAGATAGCTACGCAACTGCTGCGCTTTGCCATAGAACGCATCGAAATAGCCAGCCGACAACGCATAGGTGCCAACCATAATACGGCGCTTCACTTCGTCGCCGAACCCTGCCGTGCGAGAAGCGCGCATCATCGCAGCAGTATTGCCACCATCTTCACGAAGGCCATAGCGAACCCCATCGAACCGAGCAAGGTTTGACGAAGCCTCAGCTGGGGCAATCATATAATAGGCTGACAACGCTGCTTTAATAGCAGGAACAGACACCTGATCGACCTTTGCGCCAGCAGCAAGCAGCGCGTCAGACGCCTCACCTGTGCGGGCAAGCACTTCAGGCTCAAACCCCTCGACTCCTGGAGTACTTAACTCTTTAATCACACCAACTCGAAGACCTTCAAGGCTCACACCTTCGGCAAGGTGTGGCAAAACACGAGTATGTTGCTGTGCGATAGAAGTTGAATCGCGCTGATCATGACCAGCGATCGCATCATAAAGCAAGGCGTTGTCAGAAACATTTTTAGAGAACGGACCTATCTGATCAAGCGAACTCGCAAAGGCGACTAAACCGTAGCGACTCACCGAGCCATAGGTCGGCTTCATCCCGACAATGCCGCAAAGCGACGCTGGCTGGCGAATCGAACCACCCGTGTCAGACCCAAGCGACAACGGCACATAGTCGGCAGCGACCGCAGCCGCCGAACCACCAGAAGAACCGCCAGGCACACGGGAGGTATCAAGCGGATTTTTTGTGGGGCCAAAAGCCGAGTTTTCGGTCGATGAACCCATCGCGAACTCGTCCATGTTTGTCTTACCGATCATCACTGCATCAGCAGCGCTGAGCTTTTCGACAACCGTCGCGTCATAGGGCGGCACCCAACCTTCAAGCATTTTAGAAGAACACGTCGTGGCGATATTTTTTGTGCACATGTTGTCTTTCACCGCAACAGGCACCCCAGCGAGCGGGCCGACCTCTTCACCGGCAGCGACTTTTTTATCGACTGCTTCTGCCTGCGCTAATGCTTGTTCGCCAGCCACTGTATTAAACGCATTGATTTCGCCGTCTTTTGTTTCGATCTGTGCGAGGGCTGCTTCGGTGACTGACACCGCGCTCACGCTGCCAGATCGAATTTCTTGTGCTAGCTGCACCGCTGTTTTTTGACTCATCGTTCTTCCCCTAATGCTGGTGGCACTTTAAACTGGTTTGCTTCAACATCTGGAGCAGTCGCCAGTGCACCTTGTTTCACATCAACACGTTCAATTTCATCGTCTCTGAAAACGTTCTGCAAACCAAATGGGTGCGCTGTTGGTTCGAACTTGTCTAAATCGAATGCGTCAAGCTCAGATGCTAGATCCAAAATGGATTCAAGCTGCGGCGTGAACGCTTCAACTTGGCTTTCGTCTAGGTTCAACATCGCGAGTTCGGAAACTTTTTGGACATCTTCTTTAGATAATTTTTTATTGTTTTCAGTTTCAGTCACCAGTAAATACTAGTCGGTTCAGATAGCATCTCGACGTGACTTCTAATTTATTTTTATCGAAAGAATGGATCGATGCAGCAAAGGCGCTGCAAGCAGAACATGCAGCCGATCTGCCAGAACCAACACTTTCGACGCAAGTGAACGTAAACATCACCAACGTTGAGCATCGAGGCGGCGAAACACTTGCAGGCCATATCGACACGACCAAAGGTGTTCTGATAATAGAAGAAGGCCATCTGGACGCTGTGGAGCTGACAGTCACGACCGATTATGAAACCGCCTATAGCATTTTTGTGGAACGAGACCAAGAAGCTGCAATGACTGCCTTTATCGGTGGCAAAGTGCTTGTCGAAGGCGACGCGAGCAAACTGCTTGCACTGCAAACCCAAAACATAGACCCAGACCCAGCAACCGCAAAACTTATCGAAGCAATAGACGCTATTACGACGTAATGGCTTACTTCCATCGTGGGGTTGCATCCGCTTCTATAGAGATAAACCCAATCATCTAAGACATCTAATAAAGACTCAATCCCGATACGAGAACCATACCAAATCTAAAGTATTACGGTATAGGCCACAGAACCTATCTGATGTAAACATCAGGGCCTTGTGGCCTATCTACAGTTAAGAAATCAACAGAATAAGACGATCATTTTACTGGTGAGGGGATGCACTAGTTGGATTGGCCATGAAAAGATTTGTCACAATTGTTTTAGCGCTGGTTTTTGTAGCAGCCACGCCACAAGCTATCTTTGCTAATGTTCGCATCGAAAATTTTATGTCGACAGAGCTTTCCAACTCGTTAGACGGCACACGAGTATATGATTATGGCAGCGGCACTGATCATGAATTTACCACCACCGCAGATTTTGCTTCGGGCACGCTGAGCGACAACATTACCGCCCATGACGATGCGGCGGTTGTTAACCTTGACTGGTGGGATGAAGGCTGGACGAAACGGCAATGTTTCGATACAAAAACCTCTACCGCTTATGGGCAATACCCATTTCGTGCTGTCGTTGACACAACAGGGCTCGCCGACGACGACATTCGAGTTGTTGAAGCCTTGTTGCCTGGATCAAGCGCAACACCTCTGCCCCATTATACCGAAGGTGTTATCGGCACATCAGACACGGTCGTGTGGTTTCAAGGTGAAGGAACCATCGCAGGCAAAACCTATTGCGTGTATTTCAACAACAGCGACACCGCAGTAACAAGCACGTCTGATGAGATGGCACCGTTCACCTACACTAACGGCCAGTTCATAACCTATTATGCTATGTTGCCTGCCTGGAATGGTGTTGGCGGCAACGGCGAGGTCGATGTTATTTCCTACATCAATGGCAATACGGTTTCAGATGGGACAACAACCGTCACACTCAATCAGGGCCAAATCCACACATTCACTGGCTTTAATCAAGACAGTTTTATCACCGCAACAGGCCCTATCGACGCTTCACATGACAGCAACGCCAAAGAAGCCTTGACTCCTGAAGGCTTCGCTGATAGCACCCATATTTTTCCAACCACTCGAAGCACGCAAAGCTACCATATTCGTTCACCTTATGGCGCAACAACTATTGAGGCGGTGATTAACGGAACGGTTGTTTCGACTACCCCAATCAGTCCAGCAGATAGTGTTGTGAGCATTACCGAAAATGGGTCATCATATGTAACACTTCGCTCGACTGATGGCACCAAGTTTTTAGCAAGCCATGTCGCCACTGAGACCCATGACGCTTTTTCGGGTATTCCATGGTTCGGCGATGATCTCTATGGTGTTGCATCTGAAAACTTTCATATTGGTTCGCTAACGGCAACGACAGTTACACACACCAACCAAAACGGTGTCACGGGCACTGTTGGTATTCCTACTGCGAGTCTTTACACAATCGCAGGTAACGGACCAGGCCGAGGTAACGGTATTGCTTACAGAATCGAACCTGGGGCGACAAAAATTGCGGCTATCCAGCAGCGCGACGATAACGGTGTGGAGTCCACTAGCTTTCTACCAGAGAGATTGCTTTCACAAACCTATCGCTTCCCTATCGACCATAATTATTGGACAATCGCCTGCCCGACGCCTGGCACACAAGTTTCTGTCAACGGCGGTGCTGCACAAAGCTGCAACGGCACCGTTGTCGGCAATCTCTGGTCGACGCTTGGCAACTACAACGCTGGGCTTTTGGTCGAAGCTGACCGTCCAGTGTTTGTCTATTATGAATCTGACGCAAATAGTGACGAGCAAAATATTTATGGCGCTAAAGCTTCGATTCCATTTACTGCTGGTGTCGGTATCGCTCCTCGCACTATAGAAATGTTTAACTCTTGCGGCAACTGGCTTTCGCCTAGCTTCGCGGTAAACGATGTGCTTGGATTAGCAAACATCGCTACGGACCTTTCAGCTGGCGGGTCATACACCTATCAGATATCATTCGACGGTGGGCCATTTACTGGCCCTGATGGCACCGCTGCAACGTCATATAGCGATGGCGACTATATACCGTATGTTTACGACGGCTCTTCTACTGCGCAAATTTTTGTGACGCTTTGTGGATCTGGTTCTGCAATTGAATCGGTTTCGTTTGAATGCAGTTTACAAGAAGTCTTTAGTGGCGATACTGTTGCGGTTGGAGGTGACGAAGCAGCGTTGCGTGTCTACCCAACGTTGACAAATTCATCGCTCATCTATGAATCTTCAACCACGCCAGATAGCTACATTGTTTCTACCGATGTCGGAGCTGCGACACAAATCCAAGCCGCAACAGGAACAGTTACAAATCCTGCGCCACCATTTACGTCAGCGCCCTATAGCGTGCTTTTCAATTCAGTTTCTGCTCAAAACTCTACACTCACTGCAGCGGTGCGTGATGAAGGTAGCGTCTTGTTAGAAACTGTTGTTACCTTTGCAATTAACAGCTAAATCATCTGCCGTTAAAAACGGCTGCAAAGCCAAGAACATATCCTATGCCCGGGTTCCTTTGATAGGCTTGTCTCCGACAAGGAGATGTTCATGACAAAAGCTGACCTCGGGCTGATAGGCCTCGCCGTGATGGGGCAAAATCTGGCATTAAACTTCACAGATCAGGGAAACACTGTCGCTGTTTATAATCGCACAACATCTGTCACAACCGATTTTGTTGCTGGCCCTGGCGAAGGCCACAGCCTGATTGCTTGCGAAGACCTACAAACGTTCGTTTCGACTATTACACGTCCAAGACCGATACTGCTTATGGTTAAAGCTGGCCCTGTGGTCGATACTGTTATTGATCAGCTTCTCCCTTTCCTCGACGAAGGTGACATCATCATCGACGGCGGCAATTCGCTTTATACCGATTCGCAGCGACGTGTCGAAACGCTCGCAGATAAAGGCATTCTTTTTGTCGGTTCTGGCGTTTCTGGTGGCGAAGAAGGCGCACGCACAGGTCCTTCTATCATGCCAGGCGGTAACGAGAACGCAGAAAAAACTGTTATGCCGCTACTTAAATCAGTCGCTGCGGTTGCCAAAGACGGCAAACCTTGCTGCGAATGGTTAGGCCGTGGCGGCGCTGGGCATTACGTCAAGATGGTGCACAACGGCATCGAATACGGCGATATGCAAGTACTTTCAGAGGCATACACAGTTATGAAAGCTATGGGCATGTCACATAGTGAAATGTCCGACACGTTTACCAGCTGGGATGAAGGGGTTCTCGACTCTTTTCTTGTCGAAATCACAGCCGATATTCTAAAAACGAACGATGATGATGGTTCTCCCCTTGTTGAGAAGATCCTCGACAAGGCTGGCCAGAAAGGCACCGGCAGGTGGACAGTTATTTCAGCGATGCAAGTTGGCCAGCCAGTCACGCTTGTAAGCGAAGCGGTAAGCGGACGCATTCTCTCATCGAAGAAGGAAGAACGTGGCCAGGCTGCTGCTATTTTAGAAGGCCCTAAGGCCATGATTGATCGTGACGCAATTTCTTTAGATGATCTGCGCGATTCTATCTATGGCGCGAAGATCGTCTCCTACGCACAAGGCTTTATGCTGCTTGAGGCTGCTTCGCAAGAATATGACTGGCATCTGAATCTTGGCGCGATTGCTGGTTTATGGCGCGAAGGTTGCATTATCAGAGCCGCTTTTTTAGACGATATCACCGCAGCGTTCGCTGCACAGCCTGACCTAAACTCGCTATTGCTCGACGCTGGTTTCGCGAGCCAGCTTAACGCTGCCCAGCAGGGTTGGCGCAACGTTGTCGCAACCGCAGTTGCAAATGGCATCGCTATTCCTGCATTTGCGTCGGGTCTGTCATTTTATGATGGGTATCGCACCGCAAACGGTTCGGCGAATATGATCCAAGCAATGCGAGATTATTTCGGCGCACACACCTATGAACGAGTTGACAAACCTGCCGGCGAATGGTTCCATACTAACTGGACAGGCACAGGCGGATCAACCACTTCAGGCAGCTACAGCGCCTAGCCAACCTAGCAAGTTAGCGGCCAGTTGTAGACCACTCTATGTAGTGTTGCTTCACAGTTGTCACAGATTGGTGAGTTGTTCTTCACAGATTTTGGTTTGTGGTTAGTTGTGTTAGGATTGGTTTCATGATTCAGAAGCCGAAATACACTTTGAACGAGATGCGAGACATGAGCCTAGCGGAACGAAAAGCCAAGCTTCCTAAAGCTCGACTTATTACTGATGAATCTGAACTATCAACTAAAGATAAGAACTGGGTTGATTCTTGTGTAAACAACTTTGTTGAGAAAGTCCAAAGAGCAGAAAAGGCAACTGACCATGCTTACAAGATTTTTCAGGGTACCGACACAGAGTGATTCGCAAAGTTAAAGTTTCTTCAAATGCTTTCGATAAACTCGATGTCTTGCTGCCAGTGAAACTCCCTGGGTTTCCTGAAGAATTCACGGTCCAAGATTTTATAGACCTGGAACTTCCTGAAATCATAAACAAATTTGCAACAGAGTTTGATGACTTGCCTGCATCTGAAACTCAATTACCCAGATACAGATATGCCATTTTTGCTGGACTCATCATCCCTAAGATAGTAGCCTTTGGATTTCTCCACGCTAACAACGAAATCTCAGTTCTTGATCTAGAATTAAACCTCAACCAAGTGTGAAGCAACACCAAAACCGGTACCCCTTTAACTGTTAAGTCACCTTCCAGTTGTAGACCAATGCCATGGCTCGCTAGGCAAGTTTTTCAGACCGTAATTAGCGGCGTTTGCTTTTAACCAACGGAAACCTGAACTGCTGCTATTTAGTGAAGACCCATTTTGCGTAAAATCGATAGCTAAACCTGTCTCATGTTGCGAGGACCCAGGACGTGCCGTTGGAGGACGGCAACTGCTCGACCGTTTCTGGTAAATATTGTATTGCGTGTTACCTCCGCAATTTTGAATCCGAAGCTCGATCTGTCTTTGATGTGACCGCAACCCCCAACCACCGAATTTGATACCATCAGCCGCTGCATCATCAAGAAGGTTCTGAATATCTGTCGCTATCGAAGCCCTAACCTCTATTGTGTCGCCTGTAGCGGTTTTTACCGTCGCAACCTCAATTGTGCCACCAGCTGCAGTATTTACGTCTTTTGTACCAGGCCCGATAAGCTCCTCGATATCGTCATCAAGCTCGACTTCATCATTAAGTGCTTCTATCTGAGCTATCAACTCTCGAAGCTCTTCTTTAACTTTTTTTGCTTCTTCTTGACGCTCTTCTTCTTCCTGCTCGAAAGCGACAAGCTGCTTTTCATATTCAGCTTTAGCTGTTTCGGCATTGAGCTCGTTGCCTAACGCAACTCTTTTGTTTTGTTTTGCAATTTGATACTGCTCTATTTTATTAAAGTCGCTATCTGTCAACTCATCCAAAAAATATTCACTTCGCTGGTACGCCAGATTTTCACTCATCCCGTTCTCTTCATCAACCGCAATCGGGTCTAGCGGCGAAATTTGTGATGAAATATACCCATCAATAAGATTTGAAGCTAACCCTTCTTCAAGGTCTGCGATTTCCACATCTAATGCAGCAATCTCTTCTTTTGCTACTGCTATAGTACTATCTGCGTCAACAATGCCTTGTTCTGCGTTACCAATTGATTGTTTCGTCGCAGAAATAGAACGCTGCACATCTTTAATCGACTGATTTATCTGCTTTTCACGTTCGAGGGCGTCACGAACTGCTTCTTGTAACGTCTCTGCCTCAGATGCTTCTTGCGCCGCATACGTTCCAGACTGTGCCAACTGAGAAACAAACACCAGCGTCGCTACAGCAATAATAAACCGGGCAACCATTTTTTTGCTTTGCAACACCACAACCCACCTCCGCCGATCCATGTTTGTGGTTACTTCTACATGATAACAGCATCAGTGGCTAATATATCTCCACCAGGCAGAACCTATGCCAAGATTGGGCCAAAGGAGCAACAACCAGAGGGTATCTAGAATTCCTAGAGTACCCTTGATCAGGTTCTCTAACGGTGGTTTGATGTGCCTTTCTCTTTCTCATTAGTCATGTTGCAATGGTCTGTCGGTGGACTATTTTTTCTGTGGGTTACAACTCGCCTGCGTGTCGTTGGCTTGGGATACGGCCAAATGATGCGCATTACCTACGCTTTAATGGCCGCCGCAGCGTTTAGCATAGGGCTCGCCTGGAATGCAAGCCCGCTACAAAATGCAGCCGCATGCGTTACCGCGATAGCTTCTGTTGGCGCGTTAACCCAATCAGTTCGCTATCGGTCTGCTGGCGTTTCAGGACAAACTGCAATCGCAACGCAACGCAGCGAACGAGTCGCCGCCATGACAGGCATCGATCGCGCCCCGCAACAAAAAGACGCCACAGCAACCGAGTTTGACCCCAACTATGATTTGATAGCCCCAGCAGCAGGACTACTTGGCGTTGTCGCTGTGGGTGTAGAAGCTGGCGGCCCAGTTTGGCTCCACCTTGCACGACTTATCGTCGGGGCTTTATTCCTCGGCGTTGTCAGCGACGCTATGCTACTTGGCCATTGGTATCTTGTTCAACCAGGGTTGGGCCGCAAACCATTACGCGACCTTGTTTTGTGGTCTTCGGTTTTATTGCTGCCCGAAGTAGCACTTTTGCTTATCCCAACTGGCATGTTTTCGGTTTTTTCTGGAGCTATCAATGATGGCTACGGCGGGATTTTAGGCTGGTTTTGGATTGCTTCTGCTTTGACTACTGCTGGCCTCTTTTTTATGTCTTGGGTAGCGTTGAAAGAAAAACAATACTCTGCTGTCATGGCTGCAACAGGGCTGTTGTATCTAGCCATTTTAACGGCTTTCTCAATTGACCTTGTCGCTCGCGCTTTACTTCGCTAACTTAATGAGTTAATGAAGGCAGCTTTGAGGCGCACAAGACAACCTCAAAGCTATTCGCTGTGGTGGTTTCTGCTTACGATTCAACCAATTCGATCACACCGCAACCGTGACGGTCTCCTGCATTACCTGTCGGCTGGCCAAAGTCATCTTCGTCAGCGTGGAAAATAATTGCGTGACCAACAACATCTGTTTCTGCGCCATCGCCAAGAGTCCAGGCATCCAGAGAAATTTCAAGTGTGCCGTTTCCTTCAGCGTCAACAACTATATTGCCCATATCGCCGATGTGTGATTCTTCGGCATTTGGCTCGCCATGATCACTATCTTCTTCAAGTGACCAGTGGCCACCAGCTGCTTTTCCTGCATCTTCACAAGAACCATCGGCATGAATATGGATACCGTGTGCACCTTCTTCAGCGTTAGCAACTGAAATGTTTGCCGTGACTTTACCGTCAACATCTTGAGAATAGACAGCTTCGCCGGTCATCTTTATTTCGCTATCTGTTCCTGAAAGTGCGGCTTTTGCTGTTGGTGCCTTTGCGCTTTCATCAGTCGTCGCTGCAACAGTCGTGGTATCCTCGCTAGCACCTTCAGCACTTTCCGAGGAGCAAGCGCTTAGCGCTACTACTGACATGGCAATAATTGCTAGTGACTTCTTACGTTTCATTACATAATCCTTTATATAGAGTTATATCAATTCACGACAGACTAACATGATTCAAAGCTTCATGCTCACACAGCAACAAGGTTGCATTATTGCTGAAACATTCAGGTCATTATTCCCACGAAAGTGGGAATCTCTGCTGGACTAGAATCCCCGATTTCTCGGGGATGACCACCCTGGAATCGAAAGAGAGCAAAAACGATAGCGATACTTGTGTGCGAAATACTTTACCCGACAGTAGTGGCAGTTTGAGGATGCCAGAACTTCTAAGAGCCGTCAGAACGCGTCGACTAAGCAGACGACACCCCGCTAGCAGCGATGCTAACGATTTGCTTCGCATGCTGTGCTGAACTGCGTTGCACCTCATCTAGATGCTCTTCAATTGTTTTTCTATACTGCTCTCTCGCTAAATAGATATCTACGAAATGACTATATAAACCATCAACCGTTAATGACGCCCCCTCATAGGCGCATTTGCCGACGCCAAAGGAGTCGAGCACTTCTTTATATTTGTGGCTCCAAGTGGTAACAAGTGTCGGCACTCCAGTGGCCAGTGACGAAACCATAGCGTGAAAACGTGCAGCAACAGTCATATCGAACTGGCCTGCGATGTGGCGCATCTGCTGCGGCGAAACATAGTCGCTGACAAAAGCTACTTGCTTCTTGTTATTTGTGAGGTCTGCTATTTTCTGACACACGTCCATATCGTTGTTGTGCAACTTTGTTACGTCGTCTCGCTGGCTGTGCGGCAAAATATAGACGATAACCTCTGGGTGCGTAGCTGTTATCTTGTCGATAAAAGCAGCGAGTGTTTTGTCATAATCGCTGTGTTTCGCTCGCAGAACTTGGCTAGGGAAAACCCCAATATTTGTTCTCTTCTGCGAAAATCCATGAGCGGCGAGTAACCGATCTGCTCTATTTTTTTCGGCGTCACTCACCTGCAAACTGAAAGCATAATCAGCTACGTACTCACAGTTTTTGATACCTAGTTGCTGTAGATAGTCAAGCGTGCGAGACCCTCTAGCAAAAACTGTATGCACTTTTGGAAGAAAAAATTTGGCGCATCTTTTGTTGATTGAGTTGGTGAAAGAACCGAGAGCCTGCGAACATTTGACTACTTTTTTCTTTAAAAAAAGTGCTGGCAGAATACTTGCAACGTTGTAGATAAGAAATTTTTCTCGCCCGTCGACAAAGGTGATGCCGCCTTGGTCTAGATACACATCGCATTGTGCGAGCACTCGCAGATGCTTCTGTTTACGTAGCATCGGCCGCAACGGTAACGCTAGTTTATAGAAAAGCGCAAGTGGATTTATGAGCGCTCCAAGTATCGCCGGTGTGGCTGGCACAATTTCAAGATTTGGATAGGTATTCAACGCTGAATCTTCTTGCGGGTACATGCTAAAAAGCGTGAATTGCGCTTTAGGATCTTGCTGCGAAATTGTTTGCAGCGAAGCCTCCAACATCGAAGCGGCGCCTTTATTTCCCGATAATGCGGATCCGATAATCAGATAGTTCATTTGTTTTCCTTTTGAGTATGATTTTTGGTGAGATACAAATAGATAGCGGCGACGACGACGTCAGATAGTGTGGCATATAATCTGGCGACAAGCGCAAGAGCTATAGCAACTTCCAAAGGCAAAAATGTTCGAGTTAAAGCAACGATCACACCTTCTCGCACGCCTAAACCGCTTGGAACAAAGATTGCATAGATACCAACGATGCCTGCCAAAATGTAGCTAGCCCCAAGGTAGACAAAGCGACTCGGAGAGATCTGTGTCATCGATGTTGCCAGTAACACAAATCCTGCACTATTCAAAATACGAGCTGACATAAAATAAACGCTGTGCAATGCAATGTCTTTGACTCCCAAAAGGCTTGCAGGGTCAACTTTTTGTTTTGTAACCTTACTTAAGAAAAGCGCTATGAACCGACGCACTTTATTGCCTGTTATTGCAAGCAACAGAACAAACCCACAGCTATAGCCGATCAATAACGGCGTAGTGAAATTATGTTGCGCCCCCAGAAGGATGATAGGAATAACAAGCACCGTCGAAGCGAGCGTCCGGAAGAGCATTTCATAACCAAAAGCTACAGCCGTTGCCTTTTTGCTTGCACCTTGGGTTTGCCCCCAGCGAAGCTTATAGACGACTGCTCCGACTTGGCCTGGGACGTATTTCATAAGCCACGAGCCACAGTGAGATCGAACTGCTTCTGTTTTGCTTGTCTGCCGCCGCGTTATTCGGCGAAAAACTACGCCCCATAATATGCCTGAAGTAACTATTGCCGCTATATACAGTGCAAACGCTGTGACGTTCCGCACTGAAAGGCTGAGATCAAGGTGGTTAACTTTTGACCAGTTTTGCTGCAAGGTTCGCCAGAAATACAATGCTATAGCTGCGATGAGTATTGTGCTGCCTATTTTTGCAAGCGGAGAGTCTTTGATCGATGCTAGCGAGAACCGAGAAGCGTCTTTTTTATCAGACGCTACAACAGACGCAGCGTCTTGTGTGTTGTGCTGGCTAACAACAGCATCTAGTGGCTTGCCTTGAACGCTAGCCATCAGGTTTTGTTGTAGCTACGGATAGTATCGAGGCTTTTCTTTTTTGAATTGGCAACCATCGCGTACGGGTCAGGGTAGCCAATAGCCATCAACATGACTGGCCGTTCACTCATTGACAGGTTAAGTTGTTTTGCCATTTTTCTTTCAAGCGGCTCAAAATCTGGCCAGTTAATCATACACGATGAAAGTCCTAGTGTTTCCAGAGCGAAGGCGAAACTCATAGCTGCCAGTGAGGTATCGACATAGATCGCGTGGCGGTCACGGGCGCTGAAATACGAGTCGAGCTTGCCAACGAGCACAGCGATTACAGGAATATTATCGGCATAGCCTGTTGTCCCGAATGGCGTGTTGGCTATCTGAGAAACCAGCTCGGGTTTGTCAAATATACGAAACTCATAGGGCAGGCGGTTACACGCACTCGGTGCTTGACGTGCGACGACGAGAGCTTTGTCAATTAGCTCGCGCTCGACAGGCTTATCAAGAAACCAGCGCACAGAGCGACGGTGCTTACTTAACGCGAGCAGCTCGTCATAGCTGGGCAGTTCAACAGGTTCACTTCGTTGATATGGCACAGCATCTGTTTCCTGCGGCACATAGGTTGCAGCGGCAAAAATATCGCTGGCTTTTTGAATCGTCTTTGTTGGTTTAACAACAGTGAAATATTGCGCCAGAACGTTGTGTGCCCACGTCAGCTCGTCAACATCAACACTGTCTGGCCGCTCATTAAATCGCTGCTGCGTCTGCACATATGTTTTAACCGTCTCGACAATATAGTTTTCTGCGAACACATCACGGCGAGGCTGCATAAGCAAACCTTTTTCAAGCCGATGAGTATTTCGGCGTAACAGTGTGTTGCTTCTATCAGCGCCTTCAAGATTTTGATAGTAGCCTTTTTTTCCTGCCATCACAGCACGCTGTTCACGCATAAAATTCACGAACGCGACCCAGTGATAGGGCACGCTCAACAGGTATGAACTGCCAAATATAGTAGTGAAAATCTGTGTTGACTTGCGGCGGGTTTGCCGTATCGCAGAGAATGAAAGCATCCGCTGAACCATTTTTTTCAGATCATTCAACATGAAAATCCTTAATACTACCCGCTGCCGTCAAACATACTAGCTGCCAAAAGATCTTGCTTGAGCGATAGTCCGAAGTGAACAACTAATCAAAAATAAATCAGCTGTCCCCACACAGACAGGCGACCATTAGCGCAGCAACACAAAACGGGGATGCGTTACTCCCAATCTTGATCAAGAAAAATATGAACTAGTTCTATAACGCTTGTTGAAACTTTTCTACCAAGCACCGCGTAGGAGCGGCCAGACCCAATATGTTGCTTGTACTCGTCTCTCCCCGAATACCCTAAAGGAAATCGATCCCAACCGTCAGCTATCTCTTCAAATATTCTATACAAGTCAAACGTATAGAAATCATTTCTTGAAGGCTCACCATTCGACCCCCTCTCAGAAGGAAGCGTCTATCCAAATCATCCCAAAAAGATTGCAGAGGGATTACTTTTCTTCTTCTTTGATCCACTTTTGAAATTCTTTTTTAGCTTCGGCCACAAACCTAGCTCTTGGCTCTACAGATTCAGGCGCAGGCCACTCAGACGCTGACAACTTTTCAAGATATTCAAAGTTCATTTTTCCCACACCTTTACGTTACTACAGATATCTTACCACCACACCACCCCAAGACAAACACATGTTCGCATCAGCGATTGTGGCGGCACAAAAATACAAAAGGGGGATGCATTATGCATCCCCCCTTTGTTCAGTACTTCTAACGCTGGCTAGTAGGTTGCTGGCAAATATTCAAACCAGCCATTGCAGGCAATTCTTTCAAGTTGTTTGTAACCAATACCACAACCACCGTCAAGCCAAACACCTTTTGAACGTGTTGTTTCTGATTCAATCTGCTGGCCGCCAATTCGTGCGTAGTCAATTGTCACGTTACGGTCAACCGTGCTGTGATGATCATTCACGAATGCCACTTTCATAGAAGCGACATCGCCTGCAAAGGTGTATTCCAGATTCTGATACTCTGTAGCAGCTGTCCAGGTGTGCACAACTGAACCATTAATCTCTAGCTCTAGAATTTCTTCTCCTGTGTCACCTTTTGCTCGCACCACAATTGCAGTTCCTTCAGGCGCCGAAGATGTATCAAGAACGTTGCTGACATATGTATAGTTATTATCTGCAACAGCCAAAGTCAATTCGGCTTGATAGCGAGCCCCAACAACAGCAACATCATAATCGATAGATGCTCCACATTCTACTGCGCCAGTGAGGACACCATCAGTTGCGAGTTGTCCAGTCTCAACATCATAAATCTTTAAGGCATAGGCGGCAGGACCAGACGGACATTGAACATCGCCGTGATAGCTAATCATAGAATCGCTTTGAGCTGTTAGAGCATGCTCTACAGATACAACAGCACTCTCATTTCCATCATCTGATGAATTGCCACTCACATCGGCATACAAAATTTTGTTGACTTCGCCTTGGCCAGGTGTTGCTGAAGCGATAACGTCTGCGATGACTTGCTCTGCAGACAATTCAGGGCGTTCGCTCCAGTAGCTTGCTGCAACTCCAGCGGTGTATGGCGAAGAAAATGATGTTCCGTTAGCTGACGCATAGGCACTATCGCTAGCATTTGAAGCCAACATCACACCTTGACCTGGGGCATAAAGATCGACACAAGAACCATAACTTGAAAAATAAGCCTGCTTATCAGCGCTGTTAGTCGCTCCGACAATTAGTGCTCTTGTTGCTAACCGCATGCCATAACAGGCATCGCTAGAACCATTACCAGCAGCCATAACTGGAACGATATTTGCAGACACCATATTGTTTATGACATCTCTCATTGCAAGCGAACTATGGTAGTTTCTAGCGCCAAAGCTCATATTAACAACACTGTGTGACTCTGCGTTTACTGCCACCCATTCCCACGCTTTCCAAATATCGGTCCACGTCGCGCCTCCCACACAAGGCAATACTTTCAATGAATGCAGGTTTGCCTCGTTAGCGACACCAACAGTTTCACCTGCAGCAAGACTGGCCACACCAACACCATGACCACCACAATCTTCCAGAGCACTTGAGCTATCACCTTCAACGAAGTTTTGACCACTTACGACACGACCATTAAATTCGTTATGTGTTGCGCGAACACCCGTGTCCAGTATGTAAATATTTGTACCTGACCCACGATGCTCAAGAGCAAAAGAGCCGTCTAGACCTTGACGCTGGTCAAGTCGATCCAGACCCCAAGAGGACGTTTTAGCTTGTGTTTGCGGCGCTTCTTCTGAAGCTAAAGGTGTGAACTCTTCCAGATCTTCGCCTGAAGCGTCTACTACATCTTCCAACAAATCGACTTTACGGTCTTGTTCTATGTACGAAACATGTTCATTTTTGCGGAGAGTTTCGACAGCGGCATCATCTAGCTCGGCAACAAATCCAACCAATGCAGCTTCCATCTCAAAGATAATTGTGCCGCCTTCAGCTTTCGCGCTCGCAATAACTTCTTTCTGCAACTCAGAGGCGTTAGCTTCCTGCGGGGTAGCTTTCAGCACGACGGTATATCGATCACCATCTCCGACCACTTCATCGATTGGGGCTTCTAGCACTGGAGCTTCTTTAACTTCAGGCGTAGCATCTGTTGCTGGAGGCAGCGTTGTTGAAGGCGCTAACTTTGTTTCAGGGTCGGCGACAGTTTCTTCGACACGTTCAGACTCGTTACCTGGCAGTGTTGTAGCGCTTGTGCTGGTTTCATCAGCGCTAGCGTTTGCTTGATCTGCACTGCTACACGCAGCACCGACTAGCACTAAAAAGCCAAACAAACCCACAAAAAAAGCATTTTTTTTCATCAAACCCCGCCGTTCAATTAATTCAAATATAGAACAATTACCTACCTACTATGCCCGCTTCTACAACAACAATCAACATGAACAACTCCAGAGTGACTAAGTTGTCACACTAGCTCACTATTGAACTATGCGATCTCTTTCTGTCAGGCTAAAGTTAACTCATGGCAACCAAACTTGTTCTGCGTACATGGGTCCTCGGGGCTCGCCCCAAAACACTTGTCGCAGCTGTTGTGCCCGTCACCGTCGGCTCGGCTTTAGCTTTTAGTGATGATACATGGTTTGTTTCTCGAACAGTCGCAGCACTGTGTGTCTCTATCGCTTTGCAAATAGCCACAAACTATGTGAACGACTACGCCGATGGACAGCGAGGCACCGACAACGACCGTGTAGGGCCGCAACGGCTTGTAGCCTCAGGGTTAGCGACGAAATCTGAAGTTAAACAAGCGGCGCTTACGTGTTTTGGCATAGCTGGCATCGCAGGACTATTTCTTGCTTTCGTCGTCGGACCTGAACTGCTTGCGGTTGGTGCGCTCTCAATGCTAGCCGGATGGGGCTACACTGGGGGCTCTAAACCATATGGCTATTATGGGCTCGGCGAACTTTTTGTTTTCATCTTCTTTGGCGTAGTTGCAACCATCGGCTCCTATTATGTCCATATCAAATCAGTCACAGTAGTTGTAGCTGTTGCGTCAGTTCTTGTCGGCTGTTTAGCAGTGGCGTTAATGATCACCAACAATCTGCGCGACATCGAAGGCGATGCGATTTCAAACAAAAACACTTTAGCCGTTCTCCTCGGAGAAACCCGAACACGCTGGTTTTATAGCATGACTATTGTGATCGCACTAACGTGTCTTGCAATTATTAGTGTCACGAAACCCTATGCTCTGTCAGCTTTGCCTGGGTTTGCGATTTACTTCACGCCGCTTAAGCAAGTGATGAGCGGAGCCTCAGGTCGCCAGCTCCTTCCAGTTCTAGCACAATCTGCCAAGGCACAAATGGCTGTAGGTGCGCTTCTCACTGTTGGGATGCTGCTATGAGCACTAACTATTACGAGCTGCTCGGTGTTACATCGACAGCACAAACCCAGACGATCCGCAAAGCTTATCTAGAGAAGGCTCGACAATGGCATCCAGATAATTTTGGAGACACCCCGCCATCTGATGCACAGAAACAGATGCAGCGATTAAACGAGGCTTGGCAATGTCTGCGAGATGACGCGTCACGCGCAGCATATGACAGGCAACAAGCCTCAAAAATTCAGCGACAGAACGTTATCAGAGTTACGAACGATTTTTCGACAGTGAGAACTACTACGCAGCATCGCCGCCAACAAGAAGAGGCGCGCACTCAGAAACAAAAAAAATCGTTTCGCAAGTTACTCATAACTTTTGCTGCACTCGCAGGGGCTGCACTCGTCGCATTTTCTTTTCTTTCAACTACGCCAGAGGAAAGCAACCCTGCCGCTTTGCCCTCTGAGGTTAATTTAGGTGCAAATATAGCTATAGGTGACTGTGTTTCAGTACAAACTGGGCCTTCACTGTTAGAAGTGCCTTGTGACAGAAACGCAACGGGGCGTATTTTTTCTGTTGCTGCTACATGTGCGCCAGATGCTCAAGAACTTACATTGCAGAACGAGGTAACAATCTGCCTCATTGCCGTGTAAGCCAGTTTGAGTTGACTTAAGGCGCCGCCGTCGACGCTGCTTGAGGTTTCGCCGTGGTCACTGGTTTAGTGGTTGTGGTAGGCTTTGCCGTAGTAGGTTTCGCTGTTGTGGATGGTTTCGCCGTAGTGTTCGCCTTTTTTGTAGTTTCTGGTTTTGCGGTTGTTTTTGGTGTGACTGTTTGTTTAGCTGTGGTCGCTGGCGCTGTTGATGAAGTTTCGACAGCGGTAGTAGCAACAGGTGCCGTTGTTGGCACAGCAGTTGCTTGCACAATAGCCTGTGTTGTCGCAACCTGAGTTGTAGCCTGCTGTTCTTGCTTAGTCGTTGTTGATTCTGGCACTGTTGTGGTCGACTTATTTGAAGTAACTGTTTCAACGGCTAAGTCATTTGGCTGCACAAACGCTACTACTGATGGCTTACTTGTTTCGAAAGCGTCTGTTCTACCAAAGTTGTTTATGGCCCCAAACAGAAAAATAAGTGACAATAGCGAAACCACAAAGACAATCGCACTTCCTGTCACATACAACTTTGGGTTAAGATCGCTTTCCATACGTGCTTAGTCGGTCAAAAGACCTATTCTTTAAAGGTTTTCGATATTTACTCAGGAATAGCGATTCTATGTCGACAATGTAGTGTGAGTTCTCTACATACGAAGCCTGGAAATTCTATTATTGCTCGTTATCGCCATATTGGGTTACGAATGAGCTGCATGAAATGTGAAGTCGCTTGGACAGGAGCTTCCGACTCATCATGTTGGGTCTGCGACGAGCCAGGCACTCCAGGGCCTCCCCCATCGATCTATCCAGACATAGAATAATCAAACACAAACAGAGCCGACTATGGGCAATCACACAAGAACTTCGATTATATAAGTACTTCAAGTTTGCGTCTATGAACGATGGTGTAAGAAATCATCGCAACAGTTACAGTGCTATTTAAAGGTGGTAGCATAAGGACAAAATCCCATTTCCTAACTGCGATAACAGCAAAGACCGACGAGACACAAGCCCCAACCCATGTCGGCAAAAACTCTGTGTTTGGATGGTGCCATATTTTATGTATTACTAACAATTTGGCGATAAAATTCACTGACACGGTTAGGCATATCGCAACAACGCCAGATTCTGTAAACCACCAAGCTCCCAAAATACATACCGTGCTAGCTAGTGTAAAATAATCGAATTTAGAAGACCCACCCATGCCATAGCTAAGCGACAGCAAAAAGATGCATGCAGTGATACCAACCATTGTGCCTGACCAATACAAAGAAAAATTTGCTCCTTCTTGCCATTGACCAGAAAAAGAGATGACGTTCAATGTAAGGAAAACTAAAGCTGCCACACTCTGCGGCTTCGTCCTCCCAGCAAGAATATCCATGACATAAGGAGTGATCGTTATGACTGTTATAACAACACTCAGAACCCCTGCTAGTTGGAAGAAATTCATGTTTTCCCTTCTTTGCGGAGCTGAAAGATATGCAAACCAAGCAACGCCGTTATAACAAAAACAAACAACAGCACCGCTGAGTATTGAAACATCAGACGCACATCAACACGGGCTGCAAATGCACCCATGGCAAGCATCGGTAGTGTCACAAAAATTTGGAGCACGAAGTTCACACTCGAAATTGTTGTTGCCCGTAGCTCTGGCGGGGCGACACGTTGAATAAGATCTTCGTTCTCAATAATTGCCAGCTGGACTGGCATAAACATCATGATATAGAACAACGGCATCAGAAAATCTGGAGAAAAACTCATAGCAGCAAATAAACAGACGCTGAAGAAAGCCAAGGTCTGACCGCTCAGTGCTATCTTATGTGCCACCCATGAAGAAAAAGCTCGACTAAAGGCGCCAAATGTCCAAATCACAATAACAAACTGTTGCGTTCCGACTGCCTGCTCAAGCAAAGACAGGCCCAACTCCATTCCAGAGCGTTTAATAAGCTCAACCACGCCTACTAAAGCGATGAGAAATACCAAAAGCCTTTGTTTTGTCACCAGCCTAAATACTTTTTTTGTCGCCAGGAAGGAATTCTCTTTGGGTTTATTTTTCGATTGCGGCGGCTCAACCATCGCCTTAATTAGAAACAGAACAGCTAGTTGAGGAACAATAGACAGCCCATAGTTGTAGACATACGAAGGCAGAAATGAAAGCACAACGGTGATTGGACTAGCTGCAACAATCCCTGCGATAGCAAAAGCTTTCATCCGCCCAGCATGTTTTTTGTATTGTGACACTTGACCCAATTTGTCTAACGTTTCGTACAGCAAAGCGCTATCAGCCCCCGAAGGGGCCGCCATTGCTAACCCAAAGAGAAACAGCGCTACAAGATATGCTGGTATGGATTGAAAAGCGACGATAAGCAAATAACCAGAAATTCTTGCATATTGGCCAAAATAGAACGCCGTTTTTCTCCCTAAGCGATCTGCAAGATAGCCTGACGGAACCTCAGCTGCAATAATCGCTAAAGCCCAGGCTGCATAACCAAGCGAAATTGTGAACTCATCACCGCCTATTTCATTCACAAAAAACTGGTCTATCGGCTGCCAGAAAGCAAAAAACCTCAGAAAACTAAACCAGTTAAGCGCTGTAATATTTCTTTGATAGCGCTGAGCGCTATGAGCCATAAGGCCAACTATATCGATCCACCACAATAAGGCTATCTCTGAAATAGCTTTTATTTGTTAATTACTTGGGCAAGCGCACCTGGAACCTCCATGAAAATTTCAGGCTACTCACCCTTTATTCATCGATGATTGCGAGATGACGACTTGTCGTGTTGAGGCGGCGAGGCCCATCGTCAGTGGCGATAACGATATCTTCGATACGCGCGCCCCACTTGTTCGGCACGTAAAAACCTGGTTCGACAGAAAACGCATTTCCGCTCTCTAGCAGCTCACTATTGCCTTCCACAAGGTATGGGTCTTCGTGAGCTTCAACACCTATGCCATGACCTAACCGATGCGTGAAATACTCCCCCAAACCAGCTTCGGCTAGATAGTTTCGAGCTGCCCTGTCTACATCTTGCGCAGCAGTCCCCACAGTCGCTGCTTGAAAACCACGTTCTTGCGCTTCGAATAGCGCATCGTATGCTTCTTGAAATTCTGCTGCTACTTCGCCCGTATAAAAACACCGAGTCATATCTGAGCAATAACCAGGTTGGCCTTCAGGCTCGGCTGTTGTCCCGCCAAAATCGATATAGAACGGCTCGTTAGGCTGAATTATTCGGCTGCCTGATTCATGATGAGGGCTTGCCCCGTTCGGCCCTGACGCGACAATCGTAAAGTTAACCTTCGCATGGCCTTCTGCAAGTATGCGCTCACCAATATCTGCGGCTATGTCAGCTTCGCTGCGTCCGATAATAGGAATCTCCCCAGCTTGCAAACTAGCTCCGATGCGATCAACGCCATCGGCTGCAAATTGGAGTCGATCTATCTCGGCTTGATCTTTCACCGCACGTAACCTGCCTGTTATCGACGCTGACCGACGCCAAGAAACGCCAGGCAACTGTGCAAACAAATCAACGAGAAACCGGCTCCAGGTATGATCACCAACGGCGAGCGTTTTTGCGCCACCGACTAGATCAGCCACCTTTTTGATTGGGTCTTGCGCTTCTGTCCAACCCAGCACCGAGAAAAGCTCGGGGCGCTGCACTACTCTAGCTATCTCAAATTGCGGCAAAACAAGCGTCGCAGGACCGTCTTGAGGCAGAACAAGCATAGTGAGCCGCTCCAAAGGCATCGCTTTATAGCCAGTCAACCACGGCAAATCAGGCCCAACGGAAAGCAGCAACACGTCTACATTCTTTTCGACCATCTTATTTCTTACTTTTTTGAATCGTTCAGCAAACATTTCTTTAATCTAGTCCATTCGACTTGTTCATCAGTGGCAGTCAACGCCGATAATCAAAAGGCGGAGATACGAGATGACTTACAAAACACAAAGTATAGACACTAGACAAACCCAGCAGCTAGCAGCCCTTTACGGCCAAGAGCTGACGCTGACATTAGAAGAAACGTATGATAACTATTTTGTTACCAAGAAAGACGTTTTCGCTGTTCAGAAACTATGGCGCCGTTCAGATGATATGCGACCTAACTCGTTTTGGGAAGACGTAGCATTGCCGCATACAGCCGATTTTGCGACAGCAGGCCGCCAAGCATGCGACCAGATACTCGGGGCATACAGAACAAGTTTGCTGAAGGAGATCCACAAACAAGAGCGCCCACTTTCAGAAGTTGACCGCGCACAGGTTTCACGCACCTTGCAAAGCGGCAGCATCCATCTTCTTGACGTCTTGCCTGACGCTAGACGAATTGACGCACTAGGCAAATGGTGGCTCGGCAGACTCAACACTGCCGCTATTAAAGAAAACCTTTCGGAAGTTCTTCATAGCGATGTTTCACAGCTGCGATCTCTCATACGAGTTAAAGGCGCTGATCTTTGCAGCGACACTTCTTGGCTTTACGGCGATTATCTTCTAAGCGCTTATGAACTGGCCCATAAAGAGTTGCGAACCTACATTGAAGAAAAAATAGCTACCCTCTACGCTGAGATGATTCAAGAACTCACGCCCTGATCGTTTTTACTGGGTAGTCAACAATCTTTTGGTCATGTGTTACTAAAATAAGATCGTTAGCTTGTGCTTGTGCTATCAGCATCCTATCAAAAGGGTCTCGATGTATCGGGGGGAGATTTTCGACAGCTAAGGCATGTTCAATTTCGATAGGTAGTGGTTTGAATCTATGCACCTCCATCTGCTCCACAAAAGAAGAATCAGGTACATCCAATTTACCAAGAGCCTTTTTTATAGTAATTTCCCACGGAATGACAGCGCTTACGAAGACACGACTTCGCCCATCAGACAAAACGGCGTGGGCTTCACTTGACAGCTTAGCAGGCTCACTAACTGCCCAAATAAAAACATGTGTATCGAGGAGAAGATCCATTATAGATGCGCCTCAAACTCGCTCAGTATCTCTTCTGGTAGCTCTTCGTCAAAATCGTGCGATATTTTTACCTTTCCTCGCCATGACCCTTGTCCAAGTTCGCGAGGCGATTCGTCTACGTGATACGGCATTAGTTTTGCGACAGGCTTTCCAGCTTTCCCGATGATAACCTCTTCACCTTGTATAACTTGCTCGATAAGTCTAGACAACTGAGCTTTTGCTTCTGTGATTGTGCTTACGTTCATACCAACCTCCACTTTTATTCTAACCCAACCAGACCAGACCAGCAAGATCTTTTACCAATACTTGTTATCATCAAGGTATGCACCCGCTTTCAACCATTATGCTCGTTCTTGGTTATTTCGCTGCTATTCCTTTGGCAACACAAATCGTTTCAATTGTGATGAAACAGCGCCGTATTGCGATGGTTGGCCACCAGGCCGCCTTTTTAGTAGTTGCGTTGGGTTGGACGCTACGCAAATGGGTTTACGTAGCGCTTATTCACGGCATGTGGCTTGTTGGCACACGCCTATGGTTTGAAATAATCCGCCGTAGAACAATAAACCCATGAACAACATAATCGTCCTATAATGGGTTTATGAGACCTTTCCAGGACGATTACTTTGTCGGACGCAAACAAGAAATTGCAGACCTTCACACCATGGCTACTCATCCGAAACCATCTATAGCGGTTGTTTACGGTCGCCGCAGAATCGGCAAAACGGCCTTAATCACTAAGACGCTCGATGAGCAAACATATATTTCGATCGAAGGTACAGAACATCTTTCTGACAGAGAACAGAAGAAACGATTTTGCATTCAAGTTGAAGAAAACATCGGAATCTCTATCAAACACGTCCCTACAACCTGGTATGAACTATTTCAACTCATCACACCATCGCTACAGAAAAACCCACAAGTGGTTGTTTTTGATGAATTCCAGTGGCTTGCCAACTACCGCAAAGACATCGTTGGCGACCTGAAACTCGTATGGGACAGGCACTGGAGCAAGATAAGTGGTGTTAACCTCATCCTTTGTGGTTCAATCGCATCCTTCATGAAAGACAAAGTAATCAAATCCAATGCTCTCTATGGGAGAGTGGAAACAGTTATTCATCTCCAAGCCCTCAAGTTACGTGAGACTCAGCATCTTCTCGGCTGCGGCATTGAAGAAGCAACCACTGCCTATCTTCTTACAGGCGGAATACCTCAATATCTTGCTCTGCTTACACGCTACAACTCTGTCCATCTGGCCATGGATGCACTTGCGTTCCAAAAGAATGGCTACTTTACAAATGAATATCATCGCATATTCTCTAGCCATTTTGGACGTAACCCAGAGCTAGAAAAAATCGTTCGATTCCTTGGTCGACATGGATATGGGGTAAGAAGGGCCAAACTGGCTGCAACCAAGAACATAAGCGACGGCGGCAGGTTAACACAACATTTAGACAATTTAGAAGCCGCAGGCTTCATCACGAAAGTGCTACCTTTTAATGCTAAAGCAAAGTCCACCTTGTTGCGGTACGAGCTAACAGACGCATACCTACGTTTCTATTTCGATTTTATAGAACCTAACGAAAACCTTATAAACAGCAATTCGAGCTCTACTCTTTTTTCAACTCGGATAGCTAAGTCTCCTACATATAGGGCGTGGCTTGGCAGATCCTTTGAATACTTATGTAGATATCACGCAGAAGAGATAGCCGAATCTCTAGGCTTCGCCGCAGTAGATTACACACACGGCCCCTTTTTTAAGCGCTCTAACAAAGCAACGGAAGGTGTCCAACTTGATTTAGTTTTCAGTCGTGCAGATAACGTTCTTGTCGTTTGTGAAATGAAGTATCGTCAACGCCCTATAGGCAAAGAAGTTATCCAAGAACTTACTCGCAAGGAACTCGTTCTACAAAAAATATTTCCCACAAAAACTATCCAACCTGCCCTTATAAGCGCGTTTGGGGCAACTAGTGGCGTCATTGACACGCTCGGGGAAAAACAGGTCGTTACTTTAAAAAATTTCGGCACTACCTACCGATAAGAACTATATTTCCACACAAGTTCTGCAACTACCCTCTGGTTATCAAACAGCAAGTGTTGAGGCGATTGAACCAGCATGGTGGCTTGATCTTGTCAGCGGGCTAGACGCCACGTGGCCAATGCCTAGTTCTGTTTCGCCGATTTGTTTAAGTTCTTCAAATTCTTCCGGTGTCCACCAGCGTGCGATTGGCAGATGATGCGATGTCGGCCGCAAATACTGACCGATCGTAACGATATCAACACCAACAGCAGCCAGGTCGACCAGTGTGCTTACTACTTCGTCTTTTGTTTCACCCATGCCGACGATAAGACCAGATTTTGTTTGCATACCATAACTTTTTGCTCTTGCAAGCAACGTGAGGCTGCGAGAATAGCGAGCTGATGGACGAACTGCGCGTTGCAACCTTGCCACCGTTTCGATGTTATGGTTCACAATTTCTGGTTTCGCGTCACACACTGTTTTCAGGTCTGTGGCGTCGCCCTGCAAATCAGAGATCAAAACTTCAACGCCAACACCTGGACTCGTTGCATGAATCGCTTCAACTGTTTGAGCTACAATTGCAGCGCCGCCGTCGTCTAGATCGTCACGAGCAACCATTGTAAGCACTGCGAATTTGATGCCCATATCAGCAACAGCGGTGGCGACTCGTTGTGGCTCGGCGAGATCAGGTGCGAGCGGCTTGCGCGTGTCGACCAGGCAGAATCCACAAGCGCGAGTACATCGCTCCCCTAACAACATAAAGGTTGCTGTGCCTTCGTTCCAACAGTCATAAATGTTTGGACAACCGGCTTCTTCACACACCGTTGTTAATGAAAGGTCTTTAGTTTTCTTTTTCAGCTCAAGAAACTTCTTATCCGTTTTAAATTTGACCTTCATCCAGTCAGGTTTACGACTGGAAATCTCTAACCCTTCGGTTACGCCAGCTTGTTTCAAACGGCTTTGCAATCGCACAGAAACTCCGTCGCGCACCTGTGAACTTCTCTCGTCAGCGACACCAACGTTGTTTGCATCATCGCTTTTGCCGACCACATGCATAGCAGCAGCTTCAGCATTTGTTTTAGGAACAATTTTTTCACCTGGGCCTTTACCTTGTGAAAAAAGCGACAAATCTGTTGTCTTTATTTTCCAAACCACATCACTACGATCTGTTGCTGCGAAACCAAAACGAGCAGCCCCATGGGCAACTAGCGATGCAACGACCTGTTCAACTGTTGCGTCGCTGCCTTCTTGACGCATCGAGGTAACAGCTTTATCTTCGATGCCACATGGCACTATTTTTTCGAACCATGACATGTCAGGGGCAACGTTTAACGCAAATCCATGCATTGAACGACCACGCGAAAGACGGACACCAACAGCAGCTATTTTACGTGGGTTGTCTGATGTGGCGTCTAACCAAACGCCAGGGCAGCCAACGATGCGTTCACCTTGCAGCCCAAACTCGGCGAGCGTGTCGAGTATCACTTGCTCGACAGAAAACACGTATTGCGCAGTGTCAACAAGACCGCCGCCACGTTTGCCTTTCACGTTCATTACTGGGTAACCAACAAGTTGACCTGGCCCGTGGAACGTAACGTCACCACCACGGTTAGTGTGCACAACATTAGCGCCCAACGCATCGGTGTCAAGCAAAATGTTTTCTGGGTTTGCACATCTGCCTAGCGTAAAAACAGGTTCATGTTCTAAAAGCAGCAGGTGATTTGCGGTGCCTTTAAACAAGGCCTCTTGCAAATCCCACGCTTCTTGATACGGCACATCAGAACCAAGCCAGCGGGCCTGCAATACAGCACCCGCTTGTGCGGCTTGTTCAGATGTTTCAACAACTACCATTATGCCGCCTATAAGGCTAACATCAGCCGCTTACGCTAGCTCAGATGTCCAGTCTCTTGTTTCAAGAATTTCTTTCACCCGAGCCATAAATGCTGCAGCATAGGCACCGTCAATCGCGCGATGATCCCACGCCATCGCAAGAACACCAACAGAGTGAATCGCGATCGATTCGTTGCCGTAGGCATCTTCGATCACAACAGGTTTACGCTTGATAGCATCAGTCGACATAATTGCGACCTGTGGCTGGTTGATGATTGGGAATTGCATCATCGTGCCATAGCTACCAGCGTTTGTGATCGTGAACGTTCCACCTGAAAGTTCATCAGGAGCAAGCTGCTTTGAACGTGCTCTTGCAGCCACGTCAGAAATATCACGAGCAACAGAACGCATACGCTTACCATCGGCATCTTTAACTACTGGCGCAAGTAGACCCTGGAAGTCAAGATCAACAGCAATAGCTAGGTTGACATAATTATGAACGATGAGTTCGCCGTCGCCAACAGAAGCATTAAGGTGCGGGTATTCACGCAACGCATCGATGATTGCACGAGAGATAAACGGCAAATACGTTAGGCTGAAGCCTTCTTGTTCACGGAATTTTGCTTTATGCGTTTTGCGGACCTGGTCAACTGCTTCGTAGTCAACTTCGATAGCAGTTAGTGTGTGAGGCGAAACAGCCTTACTCATCACCATATGTTCACCTGTACGCAAACGAATGTTAGATAATGGCACAACGGTGTCTCGGACACCAGCGTTCACAGAAGGAGCTGCAGGCACAGGGGCAAACGTTTGCGCTGGTTGCGCTGGTGCAGGCACTGGAGCCGAGGCAACAACAGGCGCAGCAGGAGCAGGAGCTGGTGCTGGTTGGGCTGGAGCGCCGCCTTGCCCAGCATCGATAACAGCTTGCACGTCATCACGAGTGATGCGTCCAGCAAGGCCTGTGCCTTGAATCTGGTTAACATCAATATTGTTTTCAGTGATCAAACGACGCACGACTGGCGAAAGCACTTTACCTTCGGTCGAAGCCGCTGCGACTGGAGCGGCAACTGGCGGAGCTGGTGCTGGTTCAGCTATAGGAGCCGCAGCTGGTTCTTCTGTAGCAGGCGCTGGGGTTTCTGGCGCAGCGGCAGGAGCTGGAGCAGCAGCCGAATCGCCAACAATAGCAAGCACCGTGCCAACTTCGACGGTTTCACCTTCAGGCACTTTAATTTCTGATAGAGTACCAGCGACTGGTGATGGCACTTCGGTGTCTACTTTGTCTGTAGATACTTCGAAAAGAACTTCATCGGCGGCAACTTCTTCGCCGATAGCTTTGAACCATCTAGTGATAGTTCCTTCTGTTACTGTTTCCCCTAGCTGAGGCATTTCTATATCGGCCACGACGGTCGACTCCTTGTCATAAATTATTTGCGAACTCGCAGTTATTTGAACATCTTTTCTTACTTCGAACTGTATCCCAGTTACTTCACTGAAACACTGTTCTAGGGGATGTCTTTTTATTTTACATCCCCTCAGTATTCACGCTGCGCTTAGCACGTTAGCACGCAGCAGGGATGTCTTTTTATTTTACATCCCCTCAGTATTCACGCTGCGCTTAGCACGTTAGCACGCAGCAGGGATGTTTTTTATTTTACATCCCCTCAGTATTCACGCGCAGCTTAGCACGTTAACACACAGCCTGAACAGTAGCTTTTTAATGCAACGAGCGGCCTGTTAACGCTAGCATTGTTTCACCATAGAGCTCACTCATTGTTGGGTGTGGCTGGATAAACTGTGCGACTTCTTCAACAGTCGCTTCCCAGTTAACAGCCATATAACCTTGACCTATTTGTTCAGTAACCCATGGGCCAGCCATGTGCACACCAAGAATTGTGCCGCCTGTGCCGTCGGCTTTTTTCTCTGCGATAACTTTTACCAAACCATCAGTCTCACCGACGATCATCGCACGGCCATTACCTGTGAAACGATGCTTTGAGACAACAACGTCGTAGCCAGCTTCTTTCGCTGACTCTTCACTGTGACCAGCAAACGCTACTTCTGGATAGCAATAGATACACCATGGGACTTTGCCATAATCAACTGGCGTTGTTTGTTCGCCCAAAATATCGGTGATCGCCAGCATACCTTCGGCGAAACCAACATGGGCAAGCTGAGCGGTATTGATAATGTCGCCAACAGCCCACACATTTTCGACCGTTGTGCGACAGTTTTGGTCGACTTCGATAAAGCCTCGCTCGTCAACTTTTACTTGCGTGTTTTCAAGACCGAGTGTTTCTGATGCTGGGCGACGACCGATTGATAACACAACCGTGTCGGCAGTGATCTTTTCGTCGTTATCGCCGAAGGTTAAGGTGACACCTTCTGAGGTGGTTTCTTGCGATTTCACAGCGACTGATGTGCGAATATCGATACCACGTTTTTTGAATGATTTTTCTACAACCTTCACCGCGTCGATGTCACAGCCAGGCAGAATTTTCGGAGCATACTCCAAGATACTCACCTTGGTTCCCAAGTCACTCATCATGGATGCAAACTCACAACCAATAGCGCCGCCGCCAATAACAACAGCAGACTCCGGTAGCTCTTCGATGGAGAGCAATTCGTCAGAGGTGACAATTTGCCGGCTATCGATTGGAAAACCTGGCATTGTGCGAGGGACAGAACCAGCAGCGAGAATAATAGCATCACCTGTGATTTGATCACCGTCAGATTTGCCACCTGTTATCGAAACGGTTCGATGGTCAGCACCCAAGGTCGCTGTTCCGTCAAATAGTGTGACTTTGCGGCCTTTCAACAACCCAGTAACGCCGCCAACAAGCTGGTTAACGATGCCCTGCTTGCGTTCTAACGTTTTTGACCAATCAAGACCAAGGTGTTCAGCTTGCACGCCAAACACGCCAGCATGTTTTACGGTACGTGAAACAGCAGCTGTTTCTAAAAGCTCTTTCGCTGGGATACAGCCGACGTTCAGGCATGTGCCACCCAGTTTATGTTTTTCGACAAGCGCTACATTCAAACCTGCAGACGCACCATAGAGAGCCGAGGCATAGCCTCCTGGTCCTCCACCTATAACAACAACATCAAAATTTTGGCTAGTCACAACAGCTACCTCCATTGGTGGCAAAAATACGTAGCACTTCTATGGCTGTTTGTTGCGCAGTTTCGTTACATCTCTGCGACGAACAGACCGTTATAGCATAAACCTCAGAAAACAAAAAACTCGCACCCGAAGAAGGAAATTTCAAGTCTGCGAATACAACCCCAATCAAGCTGCTTGTATAGTTGGCCTAGCAGGAGCAGCATTATGAGACTGGCGCTACAAATCCAGTCTATGGGGAAATAATTGAAAACTCAGAACTATCTCTAGAAGAAACTGTCAAAGAAATTCTAAAGATCATCGGGAGACTTAAAAGAAAAAGCTGAAGCTGAATTTTTCGCAGAAAAGCCTCATTCTACACCTCATCACTGCTCAACCGCCTGCTAGAGTTGCTCGATTTGTTGTGGCGTTAATTTAGTGTAAAGACTGATTTGTGACGCAGGCACCCCAGCCTGTTTCATCTGCGTAGCGATACTTTGTCGTTCTTCCTGTTGCGCTTCTTCTCTGCCTTGTTGTCTGTATCTCTCTTTAAGCGTTGGCATTGCAATTCCTTCGTCTACTAGTTTTTTGGTTAATGTTTCGTAGGTTTCTGTTTCAAGGTCATGCTCATGCAGATATTTTAAGATCGCATAGAGCAGTTCAGTATCCTCAGTAACCCGGCTTAAATTTATCATTAAACCTGCAAGACGTGCAATGGCTTTGTCAGATGCAGGTGGCTTGATAGCTTTCAAAAGTTCAAAGACAAGCGTATTCTCAAGAGAAGCTTTGTCAAAAGATATGTCGTGCACATTGACAAGCAGATACTCGAAATTTGGGATGTAACGTTTAAGGTCAAAAGGGATTGTTTCCAACAGTTGGTGCATATTTGTTGCTGAATTCCAGTGTTCGTTGCCGTGATAGAAAACGAGGGGCAAAATTAGTTTAAAAGGTTCTTTTCCATCATACTTTTCCCAAATCCTTACGATGTAGCGCAGTAGCTGAAAAATGACTGTCTTGTCAGTTGAGCTTTTATGTTCAAACAGCAAATAGACATACGCTGGATTGTCGCTATCAAGAAGTCTTGTCTTATAGAGTAGGTCTGAATGCGAACGAATAAGGTCAGGAGAAACAAATGAGTCTTTCTGAGGCGCCAGCGTGCCGAGGTCAAGCAAGTTCACAACTTCTTGTGGAAAGAAATTGACGACAAAATCAGCAGCCAGTCGAGGGTTACCGAGCCATTTTTTGAAGAATGCGTCATGCGGTCGATAAAGAGTATTCTTTAGATCATCAGTTGACTTGTCTTTGTTGACAGGTTCTTGTCTCATAAGAGGAATACTCGAAATGACGCACCCAGTTTAAATGCAGCGTATGCTTTAGCAGCACAGTTCTCTATGAAACGGAACGTCGCTCCATAGGATTCCATCAAGAATTTACCTTCTGAGCCTAACGAGATGGTTGATAACCACAGCCGAGCATTTCCTCCAGAGAGTTCAACGCTTTCGTAGATTGCGTTTCGAGCTAGAGAAAAATTTTCATGCCAAGTAGTATCAGTTTCTTGAAGCCAGTGTGAAGAGTTCGAGATCTGAGAAATGAACTGACGTTCTTCATCTAAAAATTTCTTGTCTCTTGCCCCATAAAAATCGCTATATACCTGATCGGTGAAAGACACAAGTTCGTGCGAAACGACGTCTGGCTTTAACGACCAGACGAGACGCCTACCATCTTCTGCCAAGTTATACGCTTCGAGGCAGAAGTGAGACGAAACAACATCAAGAACTTCCTCAGTCGAGACACCCTCGGGTACGTCCAGTTTAGCTTCTGCAATAAATCCGATATTCAAATAAACACCCATAGGTGCAAACTACACAAAAAGAGACCCACAATTACATTAAATACTTTAATTTCTTTTAAATGCTTTTATCTATCTTACTTTTTGACACCGGCAAGCCAAGTTTGTGCTCGCAGATACCCAAACATTTAAGAATGCAACGATATATACCTCTTTCTAAATTTTTTTGCTTTCTGAAATAATCGATATTCCATGTAAAGGTAGTTTCTATTCAGTGCACCAGCAAGCAGTGCGGTGAAACTATAGTTGGGCGATGACCCAGCAGCAAATGCAACGGCTCGACTTCATAGACGCACTGCGTGGAATTGCTGCACTAGCAGTTTTGCTGCAACATTGCGCCGAAAAACTTTGGCCCGCCTATTACCGTTTTTCGGTTGAAACTATCCGCCCAGGCCAATGGGGCGTGTTCGTGTTTTTCCTCGTCAGCGGCTTTGTCATCCCGCTATCGTTAAAACGAGAAACCAGCACCGTAGCATTTTGGATAGGCCGTTTCTTCCGCTTGTTCCCTCTCTATTGGGCAATGCTCGCTGCTGCCTATGTTACGTGGCAACTTGGCTGGTACGGCGTCGACCCAGCGGTGAGCGCGAAACCATTGTGGCATCTAATCAAAAACGCCACGATGGTGCAAGAATTTATTGACGCAGACCATTACATCGGCGCTGCATGGAGTCTAGCTTATGAGATGGTTTTCTATCTCTATATAACCGTCATTTTCATGAGTGGTTTAACGAAAAAGGCTGCAACGAAATCAACTATAGCAACACTTGGCTTGGCGATCAGCCTTGGCTTATTAATTACCCCTACCTTTGTTTTAGGGGCAGAACCTCACACAAAACGCATCGCCATCCCTTTAGCTGTTACTGCGCTTTTCCTCACGATTTTCTGGGACAAGCTAAGCAACAAGTATCACAAAGCAGCTTCTGGGTTTACGTTGTTCATAGGTGTTGCTTTGCTGCTTAATCAGCCGCTAGATATGTGGTTTACCCTGCTGTTATTCGCCACGATGGGTTGTGGCTGGGTGTATTACGAAGCACATTGTGGCCGGGCACGTATCTCAACAGCGCTGCTACTGAGCGTGGCAACAACGTTTCTTTTTGCCTTGCAGCTTCGCTGGTGGACGGTGCCTCATCTTGACCCACAAGGCGCTTTCGTGACGTGGAAAGCAAGCGCTGTTACCCTCTTTTTTGCGCATGCTACGTTTATAGCAACATATTTTCTGCGCAGCTATAACTACCCTAAAACGCTTCTCTGGCTAGGCAAAATAAGCTACTCTTCCTATCTTGTACACGCCATAGTTATTAATGCCGTGCCGAAACAGGCTAGTGCGCTGACAACACTTACGGTATGGGTAGCAATCACACTTGTAATTTCTACAGCAACATTTTATGGAATCGAGCTACCGATGCAAAAAGTCGGCCGACGCCTCCGAACACGATGGCGCACGAGCCGACTCGGCGTCAGTGAAATTGACCTTCGCACAGCTGCCAAAGAAGTAAGAACTACTACATAAAGTGTGAAGCCTCCAGGCCTGTTGGCCTGTTGGCCTGTACCACAGCACAATAGCAACCCCCACGAAAGCCCACAAGCGGTTGCAAGTGATTCATTTAGCAACCTAAACGACTCCCATGTCAACTGCGCAGATACTAGGACCGTTCAAAAGGTTTAGCCCATGGCCAACTTCCAAATGAGCCAAAACATTGAAGCACCGTCACCGCTAAGGTTGACAAGAGGTGCAATACGAAAGAAGGAGGCACATGCACTGCGCCCCCTTCCCTATTCGCTACGTTATGTGATTTATTTGTTTAGCATTAAACTCTGGCTTTGCCAGCCTGATCTTTTTTGAATCGAGTGGCATAAACCAAACCGCCCATAAGCAGTAGGCCAAGACCAAGAGCGAACAAGACAGTAGTGAAGTTCGTACCTGTTTTAGCTAGAATTCCACCAATGCCAACAGTTGCGACATCATGATCATCCTCGTCTTCACCAGCTTTACCGTTCCCATCGACGTTATCGTCATCAGGATCGCCACCAGTTTCAGGACCAACATCATCGTTTGCTGCATCAGGCATCGAATCAATATCGTTACCCAAATTGCCTTCGCTATCATAGGCTTCACTGATCTCAGCGAAGTTATTAATAACGCCAGCAGCATCTGAATCAACACTGAAAGTAATTTCAACTGAGATAGTGTCGCCCGCAACGAGAACATCTGTATAAGTGATAGAAGCTGTCCCATCACCATTATCTGTCCAGTCACTATCATTCAGCGTCAAACCAGCAGGAATGTAATCGGTGATCGTGATATTTGATGCATCAACTTCGCCCTGATTTATCACGCTGATAATAAAGCTAACACTGTCACCAGGGTTCACAGAACCAGTGTTTGTGCCGTCAGCTAGCTGCTTCATCAACGCAAGGTCAAATATCGGACCATAGAAACCGAAATCAACCGTTAGGTTTTCGTTCTCGTCAGCTGTGTTCGGATCATTATCAGGGTTCTCACCTGTTGGTTCTCCGTCGCCAAGCATAACAGTGCCCGACAATACATAGCCTGTGTCACAACCACAGCCTGAACCGTTATTGTCGTTATCAACATCGTCGTTTGGATCAGTTGACACTGGCGTAGACGGCGCCCAACCAACTAAAGGCTGACCTGGTTCCCATTCCATCGGTGGGATACCAACAATGTATTTACCTGCTGGCAAACCGTCGAAGAGGTACATACCATTCGCATCGGTACCTGTTGTAGCCACAGCATCATTTACATCTATGATTCCGTCACCATTTATGTCATCAGGAACACCATCATTATCATTGTCAGTGAACAATTCAACCCACACATTCGCGATTGGCGATTCGTCAGGGTCAATTATTCCATCGTTATTAGCATCGAACCAAACCTGATTACCAATGCTGTAGTCGCCACCGATTACAAGAGACGCCACGTCGTGGTCATCTTCGTCATCGGTTCCATCACCATCAACATTGTCATCATTGTTACCGTCACCTGTCACAGGACCGATGTCACCAGGTGTGCTGTCAGGATCAGAGTCAACATCTGAAACAGGGTTACCTTCAGTGTCAGTAAACCCAGCAATTTCAGCGAAGTTGTCGATTGTTCCGGACGCGTCAGCATCAATAGTAAAGGTAATGTCAACCGTGGCTGATGTAGTACCAGGAAGTGATGCGATCGGCGTATTCAACGTTGCTGTACCATCTCCGTTGTCAGTCCAATCGCTATCATCAAGCGTCAAACCAGCAGGAACATAGTCAACTAGTGCAACGTTTGCAGCATCAGTATCTAGCTGGTTAATTACTGTCAAGGTGAACGTCACCTGATCTCCAGGAGCTACAGAGCCGACATTGCTGCCATCTGCTAGCTGTTTCGTCAACGCAAGGTCATAGGCTTGTGTGAACCCAAAGTCTAGCGTGTGATCATTTTGACCAGCAGAGCCAGTGGTGTACATAATCGCTGGGAAGCCGTCCATGTCGACAGCATCAGAATCTGCATCGTCATCATCGTCACCGCTATCTTGTGTTAGCGACCAACCTTCAAGAGGACCACCAGCAGCATAATCGGCTGGGTTATCCATCTTTATTTTGTATTCCGTGTTTGGATCAACATCAAAGTAGTATGAACCGTCAGGACCAGTGATCGCTGTTGCAATCAACGTTACACCATCAGCGGCATACAAGTTAACTGTCGCACCAACAACAGGAGCTTCTGAAGGATCTTGCACTCCATCACCATCAGCATCAAACCAAACATAGTTACCAATTTGGATAGGAGCTGCTTCACAAAGCGCTTCGATGTCACCTAAGCCACCAGCCTTTTGGAAGTCTTCACCTCGAAGCATCATGTAGCCACGTTCAGCTGAACCATCGACATTGTTATTCCAAACAAGACCATTTGATGAGAAGTAGAACGGAGGACCAAAAGCTTCAGCAGGGTTGATCTGTGTATGAACAAGAGGGAACCCAGGAATCTGTTCACTAGAACCTAAGTTTGATTCATGGTGGAACGTACCAACATCAGGTCCACCACCATCGGTGTAGAATTCATATCCTTCTGGATCAGTTGCAGATGATTCTGCTTGTGCCCATACGCCTACGTCATTACTACCTGTACGATCGCCACATTCAAGGCCATCTTCAAGCTGGTACGTTCCTGTGGTTGGATCTGTAGCATCAGGCACGAATGCCGAACAAACTAAGTCACCTTGAACAATGACTTTATAGAGTCCTGTTCCTAAATCTGGAACTTCTAGAAGCCAACCGAACTGGTCAGCTGTCATGTCTTTTAGACCCAGAGTCAAGTTGTTGTTATAGAAATCAATGTCAGTTAACAAGTGCTGTGGCCGTCCGATGTCATCTTCTGCATCGGGGCGCACGGCAACATTACCTGAAAGATCAACGATATTCGGAACCCAAGCTCCGTATGTTTCTACTCCTTCATCAAGTGGAGCGTGGCTGTGTATCAATGTGAACGTACCTGTAACTGGATCCACCTCATAGACATAGAACAACATGTCAGCTTCGTCACCTGTAGAAAGGGCAGTACATGTTACACCAGAGTAAAGTTTTCCATCGTGATATTCTAAAGCAAACGGAATGATATCGGTTGCCGGATCTGGACATGTTTCATAGTCAATACCTAATGTGGCATCGTTGTAATCCCAAGAATCGATAACGCTACCATCAGCGGTGCTAAGAGCAACAAGTTCTCGACTTGTCAAGTTATGCACATAGAGTGTCGTGTCATCATCAGAAATGTCAATGTCACCTAGAGCACAATTAGCTACTGCTTGGAATACTTCATTTGTAATACTAGGAACTTCTTGGAGATCAGTATCTGTACTATGAGGATCATCACAAACATCAAAACCTAGATCAGCAAGATCAACGAATTCAACGGCAGGGCCGCTAGCTAGACCAGTTGCTGGGTCCATAGGAACTTGGTAAATCGCGCCTGGTCCACCTGGACCGAAATCAACAGCAGCTTTCATGTACGAGGCGAGAAACAATACTTCGTCGGTGCGGTTCCATGCTTCGCCCCATACGGCTCCGACATCGCCAGTGCTTACCTCTTTATTAGGTGGCGTGTTAACACCAGTGTCATCAACTTGCCAATCATCTGGCCAGTTACCACCACTATGGCTATCTGCTCCCCAGTTGAAACCTATTGTCGTTACTGCATCGTTTGCAGCAACATTATCTGGATCATCATGTGCGCCTACTCGGTAACAAGGCACCGCTAGGAAAACTCCAGAATGACAGTAGTCTGCTGGGTTCATGACACCAAAACTCAGTGTACAGTTGCCAGCTTCGGCAAACTGGACAGATGACTGATTGTCAGCACCGCTTGGGCCTGACTCCAGGAATGTTTGATTTGGCCATGTGAACTCAATACGAATTGGTGTGCCTGCAGCAACCGATGTCGAAAGGTCGAACGATCCATCAGCGAGCGTTGTGGTCGTGCCGACTGCTGCACCCGTGTCGTCATAAGCGGTGACTACAACTCCAGCTTCACCAGGCTCAGCATCATAAGTATCAACACCATTTGGGTGTGGATCACCTTGCGCCTGACGGACACCATCGGCGTTATGGTCTCTAAATACTGACCCCACACAATCGCCGGGGGCTGCACCTACTGGTGCCGCTGGCACGATAACAGCTAAAGAAGCTGACAACAGAGCGACAACCCACAAGGCGCACGCTCTTTTGAACAAATTACTCATAATAACCTCACATAGACGTATGGAGGGAAACTAATCGTAGGCGAATTACAAAAGGGGGATAGTAACGAAAATGAAATATTGAGGTAAGCTCTTCTGCACGACGACATAAAATGGCATCGAATACGCGCAGCTCTTAGAAACAGTTTTCTATAAGCTCGACCTTGCCGGTGGGGTCGACAAGGGCGACATCAAAACGGCTTGTTTCGTAATATGTATCGCTTTGTGCCATCCAAGCAGCGGCGACTTTGCGAATCGTTTGTTGCTTACGCCAGTCAACAGCTTCAGCACCTGAACCAAATACATCAGAACTACGAGTTTTAACTTCAACAAAAGCGAGTTCGCTCTTGTTGTTAGCGACTATCAAATCGATCTCGCCTTCAGCGACGCGCCAATTGCGTTCTAGAACCTTCCAACCTTTTTGTTCATAAAAGGTAGCGGCAGCAGATTCGCCAAGGTCGCCTAGGTCTTTATTCCAGCGACTCAAATTGGCCTTCTGGAAGTTGCTCTATTGTTATACCTTTAGCACTAGTAATAGTGACTTTATCGAGAAATCGAGAAGGACGATACTTATCCCAAACCCAAGCATCTTTCAATTCGTAGGTAAGAAATTTTTCTTTTGCATTTGAAACTCGTTCGACTTGGTTTGCAAGATAGTAACGACTATCTGTTTCAACGACGAACCGAAAAAGCTTTATAACGTCACGATATTCTCGCCATAAGCTGAGTTCATTCTCTGACTCATACTGCTCAAGATCTTCGCCACTCATAAACCCACCACAACTAGAATCAGTCGAAACGACGTTTTTCTTTTACTTTTGCAGCTTTACCGATACGATCACGCAAGTAATAGAGTTTAGCTCGACGCACGTCGCCTTTAGTCCACACTTCGATTTTGTCAATGATCGGTGAATGCACTGGGAAGATGCGCTCGACACCTACGCCGAAACTTAGCTTACGGACAGTAAACGTTTCGCTGACACTTCCACCCTGACGGGCGATAACAACGCCCTCAAAAATCTGAATACGTTCACGCTTACCCTCGATAACTTTTACGTGCACTTTCACCGTGTCGCCAGGGACGAACTCTGGGATATCGGTTCTAAGTTGATCTTGTTCTACGAGTTGCGTTAAATTCATTAGATTTTCCTACCTGGCGATTCATGCTATCTATATAGCCAACCTCTTAATGCTACGAGATTTAAAGCCGAGTTACACCTCTAAATCGAACTCATCCAAAAGAATCTTCTCTTCGACTGTTAAACCGCCTCTATCTTCTATAAGATCTGGCCGCAAACAAAGCGTTCGATACAGCGACTGCGCTGTACGCCATCGCCCAACTCGTTCATGGTTTCCGCTGAGTAAAACATCAGGCACTTGCTGTGACTCAAACGTTGCTGGCCTTGTGTACTGAGGGTATTCGAGCAATCCGTGACTAAAAGACTCATCTCGCGCAGATACCTTGTTACCTAAGACACCAGGGAGCAGCCTACCGACGGCTTCTAGAACTACAAGTGCTGCGGCTTCTCCCCCAGCAAGAACATAATCACCGACAGAGATTTCTCCGTCAACCAAATTGGTTCGCACGCGTTCATCGACGCCTTCATAACGGCCACAGAGCAGCGAGAAACCTGACAGCCCAGCAAGTTCTTCGGCGTAGTTCTGGTCAAAACGCCGCCCTGTTGGAGATAGATACAGCAGCGGCTTTGGTGGCTCAACTGCTCTAACGGCAGCAACTATAGGTTCTGGCTTCAAGACCATGCCTGCGCCGCCGCCAAAAGGGGCATCATCCACAGTTTTATGTTTACCAATACCATATTCACGAAAATTGTGAGCACGCACATCTAATAGAGACTTTTTTTGTGCTATCCCTAAGATACTTTCAGAGCAGTAACCAGTGATCAACTGAGGGAAAAGGGTAAATATATCTATTCTCATAGAAGCCCTTCAGGAACTTCAACAAACACTGATGTTTTGTCATGTTTGACATAAAATGTTAAAGGAACCAACACGCCCTCTTTAAGCTCCAGAAGATCAGACGCTGGGTTAGAAAGGACTGATTCGACACGACCATGCTGGTTTTTATATTGATCGACGACTTGTTTCCCAATAAGCTCATGGACGAAGAGAACGGTATCATCCTCTATCGCTTCGGCATGGAGAACCAGCCCCCTATATTTCTGAGCTTGCTCTAGGGACTCTACCTCGTTAAAAGAAACTCGCCATTTATCTTTATGTTTCGCAATTTTTCTTATAGAAACACCACCGAGCGATGTTTGATAGAGCGACCCTGCGACTGTTCTTTTGGGATGATCGCTAAAAAAATCAACAATGAGGTCACCTTTCAAACCGTGCGGTTTTGTGATGCGACCTATCTCTAGCATCGTTGTTTTATTCGACGAACTCAACCTGGGCAGTCACACCGTCTTTGGCAGCGGCAGCATTTACGATGGTGCGAATTGCGTTAGCGACACGACCGCGACGACCAATCACACGACCCATATCTCCGTCACCAACGGTAACGTTGAGTTGCATTTTTTCGTCTTCTGTTTCCGTTTGTATTGCAACCGCTTCAGGGTTTTCAACAACAGACTGGCAGAGATGAAGCAAAACTGATTCAGCCGTGCTCACGCTTCCACCTTCTCAGAAGTTTCTACTGCAACAGCAGCAGCCGCTTCTTCTTTGGCTTTAGCAGCGGCAGCTTCCAAAGCAGCGACGGTTGTGCCGTCTTCGAATGCAGACCAAGCACCAGAAATTTCTAGCAGTTTTTTCACACGATCAGAAGGTTGCGCACCTTCACGAAGCCATTTCACAGCTTTTGCGTTATCAACATTAATCAACGAAGGTTCGCTGCGAGGGTTGTATGTTCCAACGATTTCAATGAAACGACCATCACGAGGAGATCGCTTATCAGCAGCGACTACGCGGTATACAGGTTGTTTTTTCTTACCCATTCTCATGAGACGAAGGCGAACGGCCACAATAATTCTCTCTTTTTTCTAAAGTAATAATAAACTTGCACGCTTTAAGCTTTTGCTATGCCACGCAAAGCACCAAACCAAGACGACTATTCAGACTACAGCAATCAACGCTGGGGTCCACCCTTTAGCGCAAAATCATCTGGGCGATGCAATGTTTCGATTGCGAGCCAACAAGAAAGGCTACACCCACAACCGAGTAAAGGATTCCCCATTCGAAAGCCTATAGACTGAGAAGTCGCGCACGTCAACCGTTAAGATCTGCGCAATATTCATTACATCAGCCATAGCGACTAACGCTGCATCTGTGAAATCTGGTTGTAGGTCTTCATACTTTTGAATAACATTTCTTATCGCCAACAAATCACGACTTGCGATATCACAAATCGTTACAGCTCCACGCTCCACCCACTCAAGCAATGCACTTTTACCTGCAACATCAAGAAAGAAACAGGCTTCGGTCAACACAGGAACTATTGAATAGAGCTCGATATCTGAGTTTTGCTGCAAAAATGTTGTTGCCGCTTTATGTTTCGGGTCTCTAGAAACGAAAAGCGATACGAGAAAACCTGTGTCAACCCATGTCGTGTTTGTCACGAAGCTTCTCCCAGATTTTTCTTTTTAGCGGTTCTGCTGGAGGTTCTGCGAAATCACCAACACCAAACAAACTCTCGCCTAATTGGTAGCTAGAACGCTGTTTTTTTGATCTACGAAAATATTCTTTTAAAGCAGCGCGAACTACTTCACTTTTAGTAGATCCTGAATGAGACAAGTGCTCTTCAAGTTCTTTTTCCTCTTCGGAAGACAATCTGACTGAGAATACCACAGAACCACCTCTTGTAATACTGTAATACGAATAGATACAGGAGTCAACGTACCGAACTTCGCAGACTACTACAAGCTTTACACGACGCATACTTACGCAATGGCCTCACTTAGCAAGACAACCCACATCATCTGGGCTACGGGCGGGAAACTTGCGCCAGAAAAACTTTTCCAAGAATATCTGATTCCATAAGTTACTAGCCAATGAACTCCATATCAGATGTATTTCTTCTTGGATTTTTCTAAGAATAAACGAGCTATCGATATGTTCCAAACGTTGACTCATCTTGATCTTTTCATAAGCAGATTACTTTAGCAGTTCATGAGCTAGTTCATCAAGCCTAAGTGAGTTGCTTCCTTTAACAAGAATCGCAGCATCGTCGCTAAGTTCTTCAAGCACAGCAAGCGCAGAGGCTTTATCTTTGACATGCTCAGCAGCATCGCCGTATGCTGGGCAGTTAACAGCGATGACACGCACGCCTGTATCAGCAGCTTCTTCAGCAATCGAGCTGTGCTCTTGAGGACCTTCATCTCCAAGTTCAGCCATCAGTCCCAGCACAGCAACTTTCGTTGAGGCATCACTCGCTTGCAAGCTTTTTAAAGCAGCCCGTACAGAAACTGGGTTAGCGTTATAGGCGTCATTTATAATTAGCTGACCTTTTGCATTGTTTCGCACATCCATGCGCGCTTTCGAGGGCACTGCCCGCGCTATGCCTGCAATAGCTTTCTGCAAGTCAACTCCTACTGCTATGGAAGCACCAAGCGCTGCCAGCGCGTTCGGCACCATATGTTCACCCTTGAACGACAATGGCACTTCATAGGATTCACCGTTATAGAAGAGTGTGAACCGAACAGACAAGTCACCATCGACTACGATGTTTCCGGCTCGCAAATCGCCTCTACCTATACCATAGGTCAGCACAGATGCCTGCGTTCGTTTTTCCATAGCTATAACATGCGGATCGTCCGCATTTAGAACAACAGTTCCACTGGCGTCAATTGCCTCTGCCAATTCACCTTTCCCCTGAGCGACCGCTTCGATCGAGCCGAACAGTTCTGTGTGCGCCGATGCAACCTTGGTGATCACTCCAACAGTTGGTTTCACATACTCGCATAAGTGTTGAATATGCCCAACCCCACGTGCACCCATTTCAGAGACAAGCACTTTCGTGTCTTCTGGCGCTCGCAGTAGCGTTAGCGGAACACCAATTTCATTGTTAAATGATCCTTCATTTGCATATGTCGCAATGTGAGACGAGCATGCGGCATAGATAAGATCTTTTGTTGTTGTTTTTCCAACACTTCCAGTGACGCCAATCAATTGCCCGTCGAAACGACTTCTTGCAAGCGCCCCTAGACTCTCTAGCGCTTGTGATGTGTCTTCAACCATAACGGCGCTTGCTTCAACATCTGATTCTGGTTGTTTAGCGGTTAAATATAGCGCTGCACCTTTCTCAACTGCCTTGACAATAAATTCATGACCATCTCGTTCGGCAACAATCGGCACAAATAGTTCACCTGGAGCTGTCGATCGGCTATCTATAGAGACACCTTCAATAGTCGCATCTGGACCTATCAGTTCACTTTGTAAATATTCGGCTATTTCAAATGCAGTAAGTTTCACGTTATAGATCCTATACCTTCAAGCAGGGCTCACATGTTCAATTGTGACCTCTTCCAACTTATTGCCTACCCTTTAACAGATGAACGAACCAGTGATTACAAAAGAATTAGGAAAAATTTGCGGACGAGATGCTATCCATCTAGATCAAATAAAATTTGAAGCAACTCATTCAGTTAAGCTTGACGGAGTCTTCAACGGAGCCTTATGTGAAAATATAATTTCCCAAGACTGGGTGCCATACGAATTACAATTTCATGGGATACTTGAATTCAAGATGACTGAACTGGGTTTTTCTCATCTCCAGAGCCCTCAGCGAGTTTCCTAAGAATACTTGACTCAAGCAAACTGGCTGAATTCAGAAAACAGGATCATTCATCAAAGATCAGAGACACACATCAACATTTCATAGTTGCGACCTATGACGATATAATTGAAGTAATTGCTGATGGGTTCGACTTGTCGTTAGATGAGTAGTCGATTCTTCTGTCATGACATACCATGGAGCAATGGCTTCAGATTCTCAGAAAACAAAACTAATCCTTCTTTTTGGCGGTAAATCAGCTGAACATACGATCAGTTGTATAACCGCTACTCACATCTTCGCAAACACGAATAAAGACGTATACGATATTGAATTAATTGCAATAACTAAAGACAATGCATTCGTCAGGCCTGACCCTTCACAATCTCCTCTTGCCGCAGAAGGCGAACCAATAGATTTTGTCGCCTCACTCAACGTGAACCCTGACACTGTTGTTTTTCCGATTCTCCACGGCCCACTAGGCGAAGATGGCACGATGCAGGGCCTGCTAGAAATATTTGATGTGGCATACACTGGCCCTGGGGTTCTAGCCTCAGCGCTTGCGATGGATAAAGCAATGTTTAAAACCTTTCTTGACCATCATGGCATTCAGCAAGCAAAATGGAAGTCGTTTAGCGAAAGCGACTACGTTTCATCTTCAGATGAAATCATTGCAAGCTGCATAACAGACCTGAAGCTTCCTTGCTTTGTAAAACCTGCAAACATGGGCTCTTCTATAGGCGTAAGTAAAGCTAAATCAGAAGAAGAACTTCGCAAAGCGTTTGAAGCAGCCTTCGTATATGACGAAGTTGTTATCGTTGAAGAGACCATTGTTGGTCGAGAAATAGAACTTGCTGTACTTGGCAATCAAGAGCCTGAGGTTTCCACACCAGGCGAAATTCTTGCAGCCGCAGACTTTTATGACTACAAAGACAAATACTTCGACGGCAAGTCACAAAGTGTGATTCCAGCCACGCTTCCATCTGAGGCAGTTAAAGAAATGCAGACTATCGCTATCGATGCCTATAAAAAACTAGGTCTTGAGGGTCTTTCTAGAGCAGACTTTCTCTATGAAGAAAATGGTCGAGGCATATTTTTGAATGAGTTCAATACCATGCCAGGTTTCACGCCAATCTCTATGTACCCAAAGCTTTGGGAAAACGACGGTCTTTCGTATAGCGACCTTATAGACAAGCTCATCGAGCTTGCACAAGAGCGATACTCTCGTCGATCTGTCAAACGAGTTACCGACGTCCTCTAAAAAGTATTAGATGCTATCGACACATCAGCAGAGTTACAGGCCAAGGTTACAACGATGCTTTCTTGTCTTGGCATAGCGATAAAGCAACAATGAATATTGAGCTACATACTGACTCTGTTTCTCCGATAGATGGGTTAGAGTGGTTCACTAACACCTTTGCGAACATACTTTCGTGAAAGTTACAATAAGGCTTGATATAGGGGTTCTGAGCATGACAAACTTTTCATCGTCACAACGTTCAGAGCATACGCTGCTGTCGACACAAGAGGAAGAAAACCTTATCGAGGCAACAGCCACGTTTGTTGCGCAAAAACTAGCCGACGAGAAAACCCGAAGAGAGATTTCTGGAGAACCTGCACAAAGTGCACAAACTGTTGATCATTCGAGAGCTGTCCTCATAGCAGAACAAATGCGTGTTATCCGCAGCGAGCTGTTAGCAGCTGGGAAAGTTCTTTCTTCTGCCCAGGCTACTAAAATTCGAGACAATGTCGAAAGCCAGTTAAATGGGTTGGGGATTCTACAAAGCTTGCTAGAGAACGATCAAACAACTGACGTGCTTGTCAACGGCTTTGACCAAGTGTTTATCAAACGAGTCGACGGCACTAAAAAGAAAATCGAAGGCACCATGATCGGCTCTTCTGATGCTGACCTGATACGCCTTATCAACAGCGAAGCGCAAAAACATGGCAAAAAATGGAATGAAAGCGAACCCACTGTAGGTTTAGCGTTGAGATCAAAGACAGGTCGAATTGACAGGTTAAGTGGTGTAGCGTTTGTTACAACTCGCCCATCGGTGACTATCCGTCGACCTAACTACAGTATTATCTGCCTGCAAGATCTGGTTGAACTCAACGCACTCAACGAGTCAGTGGCTAACCTTTTGCGTGCGCTGGTGTTAGCGAAAAAAAACATTTTAGTTTCAGGCGGCACAGGCGCAGGTAAAACAGTGCTTCTGCGGTGTTTGATAAACGAAATTCCTCCTGATGAGCGTTTGATCAGCATAGAAGATCCTATCGAACTGGGGTTACAGTATTTTATCGATTTACACCCAGATCAGATAGAAGGATTTACTCGGCGAGCGGACGCAGCTGGCAAAGGCGAGTATACGATTCGAACGTTTTTGAAAGAAGCAGGTCTTCGTCAAAGCCCTGATCGTGTCCTTGTCGGAGAAATACGTGGTGCTGAAGCAGTCGAAATGTATTCAGCGATGACACAAGGCAACGCAGGCTCAATGTGTACGATTCACGCCGATTCGTCTGAATTGGCATTACAGCGTCTGCAAATGTATTTATTGATGGCACCTGAGCATTACTCACCGTCTGCGGTGACACGCATGGGAGCTCAAGCCGTTGACTATGTTGTCCATGTCGAACATCTCCCTGAAGGTCGAGTTGTGTCTCAGATACGGCAGGTGACGAAAGGAACAAGCGAAAATATTATTGAATCAGATCTTCTCTACAGCTACAAAAAGCAGTTCTTCAAACCACCTGCAGCAGTCGGAATGAACCCGTTAACGTTAGAAGATCTCGAAAAGGGTGAAGCGGCTGCCAACGATACTTTTCGACGCATCGAAGCCAGCGGTTTACGCAACAACCAGATGACATAATGATTTTCTGCTGTTACGCTTTAAGCTCCTCTTAGGCATTAGACATTCAGCATCCCCTGTACCTTCACTTTTACTATAGAGACCGAGCGATAGTATGCCGAGATAATCACTACGGTCAACAATACCTGCATGATGATTTGTAAAGACAGGTTGACATTTTGACGATTGCAGCCGATAATGGTAGTGCACCCTTAGGGATGAATAGGGGTGAAGTTCGAAGGTCTCGGAGTGCCATCGTCCATCGCAGATGGAGGGAGGAGCCGAGACTGACGCATTTTTATGGCTGTACAATACTTTCAATTATAGGTTTAGAAATCTTCTTTAAGTGAGAAAACCACGCAGTGTCATCGATTTTAGTATTGCGCTGATTAAACGACACTGAGCCTGCTATAGCGTCAGCTAGCCATCCAATCGGATCTGATTTCCGATACCAATCATATGTAGCTTGCAAATGAATACCTTCTTGTCGACATTGCGTGATGGCTCTACTATCGGTTCTGTTCTGTCCATTATTTCTAAGCGAAGCCTCACGAGTTTCAAGTAATATATTTTGTATGTCATAGGATTGAGTTATCTGGAGAAGACGTACCAAACACTGAAAGCGCGCTTCTTCCTGATCTTTAGGTTTGCAAGTATTTATAACGGCTATTGGCGTTAACGCATGATGCGCTGCGAGATCAAGCATCTCAAGCCGACGTGTTCGACCTCTATCAGTCCAATGAAAAGGTTTTTTGCTAGGGTTTGCTTCCTGCGCCAGTTTTTTGATTTCTCCGAAGGTCGTTATTGAATGGTTAAACAAAAGCCCTCCGCCTACCACATATTTCTGGGGTGAACCTTCTAACTCGACGACAGACTCGTCTAAAATTAGGGTATAGCTATTTGGTAGGTTATTCATTGCTTGCCGCCAGTGCTGCTGGTTTCCTCATTCTAGACAACCAAGTATAAGCTTCAAGACCTTTTAACAGTACCAACTCCAGAGCTTTTAGGAAGGCCTATTAATGTACATTTCCTCAGCATTCCCACATCGCTCGGACCGCTCCACAGAGGTTTCAGCGGTTTCCTGGTTAAGTCGTTAGCAGAAAACCGATTAATAGACATACCCTTTGAGACATGAGTGAGAGCTTCTATAACCAAGAGCAGAAGAAAACCTATTTTTTAGAGATACCCTTAACTCCGAGCTTAAATAGTATTGAGGTGCCTTCACGGTGACTGTTGATTTGTCTGCTTCAAAAAGAATAGCGGTTACTGGAGCGACAGGGTTTTTAGGTACCGCGCTTGTCGAACGGCTGCTGCGGTGCGTGCCGAACTGTGAAATAGTGCTGCTGGTTCGTCCAGGGAAAAAATCGTCACCTGAGAAACGTGCAAAACGTGAAATCTTCCGCAATGATGCGTTCGACACCCATCTTAAAGCTGTCGGCAAAGACCAATTTTGGGAAGAAATAGAACGACGAGTCACCGTTATCGCTGGAGATGTTGGCACCGATGGCCTCGGCCTCGACGAAAGCGGCCGCTCGGCACTCAAAACATGCGACACCGTTATTCACTCGGCAGCTACTGTCAGCTTCGACGCTGCGCTCGATACCGCTGTCGAAGTGAACCTGCTTGGCCCGACCCGCATCGCAAAAACGCTCCAAGATCTAGAATCTGACGCACACCTTGTTGCTGTGTCAACCTGCTATGTCGCTGGCAACAGACGCGGCAAAGCCGACGAAGAGCTTCTTAGTGACACGCCGTTTCATATCGATGTTGACTGGCGTCAAGAAGTTAAAGCCGCCCGACGAGTGCGTTCCGATTCAGATGCCGAATCTCGCACCTCAGCCAAGCTTAGCGATTTCCGTAAAGAAGCCGAAGCCGAATTAGGAGCAGCAGGCACACCCCTACTCGCGGCTAAAACCGAACAGATACGCCAGCGCTGGGCACACGACCAACTTGTCGAAGCAGGCCGCGCTCGCGCGAAATCGCTTGGCTGGCCAGATGCATACGCCTACACCAAAGCGCTCGGCGAACGAGCGCTGCACGAAAGCAAAGGCTCGGTGCCCGTTTCCATCGTGCGGCCATCGATTATCGAATCGGCCTGGGCCGAACCGAAACCTGGCTGGATCAAAGGTTTTCGCATGGCCGAGCCAATCATCATCAGCTATGCTCGTGGCCTTTTGAAAGCATTCCCTGGTGTGCCTGAAGGCATCGTCGATGTTATCCCTGTCGATCTTGTCGTCGCTGCTATCATCAACGTGACGCTGCGAGGCCACGACAAAAGCGACAAGATCGACATCACCCAAGTTGCATCAGGCAGCCGCAACCCGCTGCATTATCGACGTCTTGTCACCTTAGCTAAAGAATGGTTCACGCAGAACCCTGTCTATGACAGCCTGGGCCAACCCATAGCGGTGCCAGAGTTTACGTTTCCTGGAAGAAATGCTGTCGAGAAAAAGCTTGACTGGCTGCAACGTGGCCTTACCCAAGCAGACAAGTCATTAAAACTGTTTCCACTGCGAGGCAAAAAAGCGCTCCTTAACGCCGAGCTTGAAGACCGAAAAAATCAAGTTGATCGAGCCGCAGGCTACGTGAAAATTTACGGTTCGTATGCTGAATGCGAAGCGCTCTATGGCGTTGATAACCTGCTAGGCCTTCACAATAGTTTAAGCAAAGCAAACCAGAAAGCGATGGGCTGTGACCCGCAAATAGTTGACTGGGACCATTACGTCACCAAGGTGCACTTGCCGTCGATTATTAAACACGCGAGAGTGAAGACCACCCCCACGAAGACTGATACCACGAGCAGAGAAGCGCGCCTGCGAAAACGCGTGCTTGCTCCAGAAAGACAAATCGCTGCGTTCGACTTTGAGAACACAATCGTCGCTGGCAATGTTGTATCTAACTATGCCTGGTTGGCGACGCAGAACATGAACACCTTTGAACGAGGACGATTCACAGCCAAACTGATGGCAGAAGTGCCTTCGTTCATGTCGCTCGACAAGCAAGATCGCACCGATTTTTTACGTCATTTCTATCGCCGCTATGAAGGTTTCTCAGTTGAAGAAATGGCTCGGTTGGCACCAAAAATCCTCACCGACCATATCTTGCCAAATGCCTATCCTGCCGCGTTGCGACGAATCAGAGAACACAAACGACTTGGCCATCACACGGTGCTAGTCACTGGGGCGTTAGATATCGTGATCGAACCGTTGAAACCTCTGTTTGACTATGTGATCTGTTCACAAATGACGCAGCACAACGGCCGCTATAGCGGCGAGCTGCTCGACATTCCCCCAACTGGCGAAGTACGCGCGCAGCGTCTGCGAGAATACGCAAAGTCGCAAGATATCGACCTTGGCGAATCCGTCGCCTACGGCGATTCACCGTCAGATTTACCGCTGCTCGACGCCGTCGGGTTTCCTGTTGCGGTTAACCCAGAGACTCGTTTGGCATCCACAGCTATGAAACGTGGCTGGCTGATAGAATATTGGACCAAAGCACAAGGCGGCAATACACAACCCGTGCTGCCTTTAAGCCCCTTACCTACAAAAACTCGGAGCAGCTCATGACAACCACACCGAGATCGAACCCAAGACCTGGTTTTGTGTTAGAAGTCGATCAGAAAACACCCCCTGTTGTTTTTCCACATGGATCTAGCTTCACACTAGAGACCTTGCCACAAAAGACAAGTCGAGTGCTCTACCCGAGCGAACCGTTTGCTGCCGCTGCTGAAACGACCGCCATGATCGCAGACGCTTTTGCTGCGCCGCAAGGGTCTGCACCGCTGAGCGACCTGCTTAAAGCAAACACGAAACTGACCATCGTTTTCAGCGATATTTCTTACCCCTATCCTGCGATGCGCAAACCTGATATACGACAACAGGTTATCGAACATGTTCTTGAACTAGCCGCTAGTGCTGGCTGCGATGATGTGCATCTCATAGCGGCAACTGGTTTACAGCGTAAAATGACAGACAAAGAGTTTCGCCATGTGCTTGGCGACAGAATCTGCGGGTCGTTTGATAGTGACCAGCTTTATAGCCATAACGCTTATGACCGTGATGCGCTAACGACGCTCAGCGCCAAAGGCGGCGAATCGTTCTCGCTGAATACACGAGTCGCCGAATCTGATCTTGTTGTTGCTGTCAACGTTTGTTCTCATCCAACACATAGCGGCTGGCACCTTTTCACGAACGGTCTTTCTGACTATCAAGCCAGCTATGAGCAGAACAATCCGACGCTCGCAAAAAAAGCATCATCGGTTGCTGACACCAAAAAGTCTGCTGCTTATAAAGTAGCGCAAAAACAAGGCCAGCTACTCGATAAATACGGCCCCACTATTTTTCATATTGAAGCGGTTGTTAATAATAATGTGTATGGTGACGGCCCGTTGCGTGTGCTCCAGAAACGTGAATGGGAGTGGAACCTGCGTGACAAAGCCGCCTTTGGCGCACTTCGCAAAGGCCTCACCCAACTTGCAGGGCTAGCGTCTCGTAAAGCTGGCAACGCCTGGCGTGCACCGTATGAAACTATTGCGCTGCATTGTGGCGATGTAGCAGCTGTCCATAACGCTTCGGTCGAAAAACTGCTTGAACAAAACGTTGTTCCTGTTGAAGGACAAAGCGACATCTTGACAATGGGGCTCAGCGATTTCGGCCCACACAGTGTCGATTCGACCCAAAACCCTCTTCTGGCGCTCGCTGAAGGTTTAGGCACTGTTTTTAACAACTACATCGGCAAACCTCTGGTTCGTAAAGGCGGCGTCATCATAATGAGCCACCCGATGAAGGCGTCGTTTGACCCTGTGCATCATTCGCCTCATATCGACTTTTTTGAAGAAGTAATCAAAGAAACAACTGATGCGCCCACGATTGAAGAAACCTATGCAGATCGGTTCGTGAACGATGACTGGTATAAACATCTTCACCAGACAGGGTTCTCGTTCCATGGCGGCCATCCGCTGCAACTGTGGTATCAGCTAGGCGCCGCTTTAACGCACGTAGCACAAGTTATTGTCGTGGGTGGTGACACCGAAACAGTTCGCACACTAGGGCTGAAACCAGCTTCAACGCTACAAGATGCGCTTGAAATGGCAGAAGCAGTAGTGGGTAAAGACGCAACGTTAAGCCATGTCGCCTCTCCGCATCTGATCGCTCACGTTAGCTGAAAGATACACATTCCTTAGTGTTGAAGCAGCCTCAGCGGCGTTTGAGCTGTGGAGCTTTTAACGTTTCTCTTTCCAAGCGTCTCAACAGCTGCTAGCCCAGCCTTTTCTTCAAGAATAAAACTTGTCTGATCACTGTTTTCTCAACATGCGCCAGCACAAAGTTGTGCCATGTGTCAGGTGACCAATAAAAGGTTCTTCATTAGTGATCAATATATGCACCTTCGGGTTATCTGAATCGGAAGGAAAAACAGATGTAGTTTCTGAATAATCTGACAATACATGTTTGAACCAACTAGCAACTAGGCCCAGCACTCCTAAAAAAGGTCGTGAGTGGCAAAGTAGCGTTTGGAGTGTCTTATTATTCTGTAGGTTTACAAGACACCCGAAACCGAGAAGTGTTGCGACTCAAAACCCGCTTAAAAAAGCGTTTTGTTGTGTCTCAACAAGTCGTCTCATAGAATATTGTCTCGTGATGATTTGCTTTAGGGGTTTGAGAGATGTCCCTATTGGAACTTCGGGATGGCTGACTGTAGGCACTATTCTATTGGGTTGCATTTGGCGATTCCCAAACGGCACACCCCAAAACCCTACTTTGCGGCATGGCAGCTACCCGAGTACTGGGCCTAGTCGGAATCAACTTTGAAAGTTTTGGCCGTGTTGGCTGGCTTGACTCGTTGGAGTTGTCGTTACTGATTTAGGAAGTATTAGCCGTCTCGGATGGTCTGGTAAAGGTGGGTTCGTTGTTGGCGGCTTCTCGGGCGGCGCTGTTTGTGTGACGGGTGGCGGTGGGAGCGTTTGCTGTACCGTGGGAGATGACTCTTGTTTTTCTGGTTCTTGATTGTTGTTTTCCGATAGATAGAAAAGAGGTGATTTATCGCCGCCGATTTGGGTTGCGAGCATTTGGTAGTACCTAATCAGGCCATGTTTAGGATCTGCTTTCAGGGCGTAACAGCGATCAGGGTTCGCTAGCTTATTTATAGCTTTTTTTGCGAAATTCACTCCTGAGAAAAGTTTAGAACCTTGGTAGGTAACAAAGTTTCCTATTGAATGAGTTGGCTGTATCCCATGTTTGCGGAAAGAGAACGATTTGAAGTAAGTGGCTGTTCTGCTGATTAATGATGGGACAAGAGCCACTTGGCTTACCGCTAAAATAATAGCTATAGGTAGCAGCGCTATGTTTATTGCTGGGAATAAAGCAGCGTAGAGAGCTGTATGCGCGGCGATTGTTGTGCCTGCATGAACTTTTTTTACGACGAAACCCGCTTTGCCGTTAGTGACAAGTTCACCGCTTTCTAACAGTTGGGCAGCAGAAAGAAATTTTTGGAAGAATGTGGGGGCTTTAGTCAATCTAGCTATTTCTAGATTGTGATGGTATCTGGACCTGAAATCAGTCCATTCTATAATTTCCGCCATACCTGCCAGTTTAACGCAAAAATTATGTCATTAACGTTGCCGCACTAGAAGGTGGCGAGCCATTTCTTTAGCTCGTGTCTCCCAGCTTTCGTATTGTCCAAGTCTTTCTAAGATGTCTTTTAAAATTATTTTGTTCGGAGTATCTTTTTTAGTCTCGTTTTTCAGTTCTTCTTCAATTTCCCACACGTTCTCGTCGCTGGCTAGTCGGGTTAGCCAATAATTCCAAGTTCCATTTGATTTAAGGTTAGTTAGATCAATAATTGGTTCGGGTGCAACTGGTTGCACATGGAAGCCATATGACATACTACCTGGTCCTACTGCTACGATGTCAGAAGCAACGTTTCCACGCATGTTTACCTTACTGTTCTCAGGCACAGAGAAGCCATGTGCGACGCCGCCTTCTCTGCCTATCACACCTTCTGCCGTGTTTCCTTCGATGTTTCCAATTTGGACTATCACACCGTTTCCTTCGATCAGCAGTCGTTCTGCTTTCTCGGGATCACCTATTACTAATTTGTTTAATAAGTTGGATAGTTTTTCTAAGTCAAATTGTTCAAGTGAATCTTTTTTGTCCAGTAAATTTTTGATTTCTTGTTCATCTTCTGTCCCCCGAAACTTTTTGAAAATTGAACCGCAAAATTTTTGTATAGCCTTTTGGCCAGCTTCGGTTAAGGTTCTGGTAGCAACAATTTTGGTTACGTACAAGCCGTAACTCAAGCTACTTGGAGCAAATTCAGCCAGTGTTTTTATTATTTCTATTTTCATACAACAACCTTCCATGTTTAAGTGTTTGCAAATCCAATGATATGGAAGCATTAAGAGAACACAAACGAATCTAAATTTCTTTTAAAGATGTCTAACGTTGTCTATGGTTGTGGTATAAGTTCAAGCAACTACGTTTACCTTGTCACTGACTGAAACACAAAACTCGACCATTTGGTCTTCTCGCAATGGAACGTTTCCGAAAACCCGTCGTACGATTCGGTTTGAGAGGTGTCGTTTGTAGCATCGTCTGGCACACAGGCCCATTATCGACAACTACCAATTTTTTCCTGCTTGAAGGCTGTGTCTGTTCTTAGGCAAACAAAAGATAGCCTGAAGGAACTGTCGATCTACTGCATCTCTCCGGGAATGCTACAGAAAGCCTTCGGATACCTCTTCAATGTTTAACAAAGAAACCAAACAAACTACAGGCATTTATTACAAGACAGATTGGGCGCATAAGCGATGGTCTCGCAAAGTTCGTTCAGCGTGGGTTTGGCTATTCATGAAGCCTTCAATCGGCATCTACGGTCGACCAAAAACTATCGGCGCTGACCGCCTCAAAAATGTTAGCGGTCCCGTCGTCTTTGTGGCTAACCATCACAGCCACGCTGATACAACACTGCTGCTGGCTACCATTCCTGCGCATCTGCGATCGAATCTTGCTATCGCTGCTGGTGAAGACTATTTTTTTCCTAACAAAACTGCAGGGTTTCTATCAGCGTTGTTTATCGGCGCTATCCCTATCGACCGTAATCGCATATCAAAGCTTTCTATACAGAATGCGCAGCAAGCGCTTGAAGCTGGGCGAAACCTGCTGATCTTTCCTGAAGGAAGCCGAAGCCCTGCAGGGTGGAACGGCGAACATAAGCCAGGCGCCGCTTTTATCGCGAAACGTGTCGGCGTGCCACTTGTACCTATCTACATCTACGGAACAGGTACCGTACTCCCGAAAGGTAAATGGTGGCCACGCAAATCGCCATGCGCTGTTGTATTCGGCGCGCCAATAGAAACCTCTGGCAAAGACAAACCTAAAGTGCTTGCAGCACGGTCACAAGCAGCTGTCGCTCAGCTCGCTGATGAGTTCCGCAATGGTTGGTGGTCTTCCATACGCAACGCCAACAAAAATGAAACCCAGGCACCAGCACCTGAAGCGAGCGCCTGGCGTCAACGTTGGGCTTCACATCCCGAAGACTCCAAATAACGCTGCCACGCTACACTTAGCAAATGGTCGCGTTGCAACAGAAAATCCCCAGGATCAGCGTCCGAAGAATATTTTTGCTGCTCCTAGTTTTTCTTCTTGTTGCCGTAGCTACTCTTTTCTTGCGACGACCTTGGGCTGCCACGGCATTGCAGGAAGGTTTCCCTTCCAGGACATGGCCTGCTGAAGGATCTTTCACACAGCAAGGCAATATCGAACCCATCGAACAACTCCCTCTTCCTATACTGCAATCAACAGCTGATTTTCAAACACATTTTGAACGATCAAAAGGGTCAGCCGTTCTTGTCATCAAGAATGGAGAAATTGTCTATTCACAGTTTGCGGATGGCTTTTCTTTTGACACAAAATTCAACTCATATTCTATGGCTAAAAGCCTGGTCGCAGCACTTACGATCAAAGCGATTTCAGACGGCAAGATCGCTTCGATAGACGCAACTGTTGGCGAGCTTTGGCCCGAAGCACAGGCAACCAGCGTTGCTGATGTCACAGTACGAGAACTGCTAGATATGCGCAGTGGGCTTTCGTTTGAACAAGATCCAGGAACCCAAGGCGACGCCAACGCCGATCTTTCTTTCAAAAACCAAGCTGTCGATTATGGCCCGTTTAGCAAGAGCGCACGTTTACATATTGAAGGTGTCGACGCTATCCTCAACGAAGTCGATCGCAACGAGGCAGATCGTGGCACGTTTCTTTATCAGAACCTTAACACCGCGATACTTGGACGCGTGTTAGAGACAGTCTATGCGAAATCGATTGATGAGCTACTATATGAGAAGATTGTTGTACCTGCTGAAGCTGGCGGGTTTCATTGGCGTCTCTATACAAAGGCTGACCAGCACAGTGCCTATTGCTGCATTTATGCGACAGCTCAATGGTGGGCTGAAGTGGCAAGATATCTCATGAATAATGGAGCAAAGCAAGAACCATTTCTTTCACAGAAGTGGTTTCACTATTTCCGTGGCGATGACATAGCGCCCGATGCGCTAGCTGAAGGAACGTACAGAAGCCAAATTCGCTACAACATTTTGGACCGACCAGGCGAAGATCTACAAGGACGGTTTCACTATTTCAGCGGCCAGAATGGGCAAATCACTTATTATGTTCCAGATGAAGACCTTCTCGTCGTTCGTTTCGGCGAGCAGTACCAGTTGCTTCATTCCACTCTCTATCAGATAGCAAACTTTGAGCCTTTGTGAGCTACATTAGCTAACAGCAAAACCCAAAAGTCGGCCTATTAGTCTTTATTTTTTACTCATAGGCCGATTATAATATCTTGATGGGATACGATTTTGTCGGAAGAGAAAAAGAGCTGCAGCAATTAGAAAGCATGCTACAGCGTAGCAAACCCTCCATAACTGTTATTTATGGAAGAAGACGCATTGGCAAAACCGAACTTATGAAGAAAGCTGTTTCCCAACAGCAGCACCTTTGGTTTGAGGGAACTGAAGGTCTTTCAACAAAACAGCAGATGGACCGATTCATGCTCCAAATGACCGACCAAACAGGCATCACGCCTGAGGCTCCAGCAAAAAACTGGGCTGAACTTTTTCATACTCTAACCCCTCATTTCAAAGTAAACCCTTGCGTGCTGATCCTGGACGAATTTCAATGGCTGGCAAACTACCAGAACAGCGTAGTCTCTGACTTAAAAATGATTTGGGATCGATACTGGAGCCAAATTTCAGGAATGAAGCTAATTCTATGCGGCTCGATAGCTTCGTTTATGAAAGATAATGTCATAAAATCTTCCGCTCTTTACGGAAGAACGGAAACAATTATTCATCTTCAAGCATTAAAATTGCGTGAGGTAGCTCTGTTACTTAACAAAGGCCCAGCAGAAACAATCGAGGCATACAACCTTTTCGGAGGCATCCCACTCTATATCGCAATGTTGAGAGACCACGGTTCTTCTGTTGTCCTTGCGACGGAGGAACTAGCATTTACTCCTAACGGCTATTTTACAAATGAATATAAGCGAATATTCACTAGCCACTTCGGGAAAAATCCAGTCTATGAAAAACTTATTCGCCTGCTCGCCGCTCATCCGTATGGGCTAACAAGAAACAAGATCACTGCTACTAAAAATATCGGAGAAGGAGGAAGACTAACTTCCTATCTCCGCAATCTTGAAGATGCAGGCTTTATCGCCTCAACAACACCTATCGATAAAAAATCGACATCCAAATTGATTAACTATGAGATCATTGATCCTTATATTCGGTTTTATTTTGCGTTTATAGAACCAAATCGTAAGAAGATCGAGGCCCAGGGCGGCCCTCTATTTCCAGCAATATCACGCTCCGCGAAATATCGTTCGTGGCTTGGCAGATCGTTTGAATATACCTGTCGGGCACACACGTATGAGCTAAGTGACAAACTAGGTTTTCGCGCAGTGTCTTACTCTGCTGGACCTTTCTTCCGTAGCGCTTCAGAGGCAACACATGGCGTCCAGCTTGACCTTCTCTTCGACAGAGCAGACAATGTTTTACTGGTTTGTGAAATGAAATATAGCCAAAATAAAATCGGCGTAACCATCCTCAAAGAGCTAGAACGCAAAGAATCAATCTTGACAGAGTTCTTCCCCAGCAAAACAATCCTTTCAACGCTGATCACTGCTAACGGGGTGACGAAAGAGGTACAGGAACATTTAGGGCCGAATCGCATCGTCTCGATTAAAGACCTCCTGGCTTGAGTAAGGCTACATAGCTAGTAGCACGATTCCGAATAAGGCAAGAAAAACTCCAGAAAGTTGGATCCAACGAAGTCGTTCTTTAAAGAACACATAGGCTAGCAGAACATATATTGCTGGCGAACTACCCGCAATTGGCGCAGTAACAGCAGTGTCAGCCGAACCAATTGCATAGTTATAAAAAAGCCCAGCAAGAATGCCAAGAGGAATAGAAATAGCAAAAAACTTTAACGGCTTTGGAAGCCGCATACAATCTGTTTCTTTAGAAAATTTTATCATAGCTAGATAGACAACAGACAGCGAGACAAATGAAAGATATTGCGGTAGAAACCAACCTACATTTTCTACTGGAATATCTATTAGAGCGAAATAGACGCCCCATAACAGCAACGCGCCAAGCGAGTACCAAATAGGAGTACCTTTTGATTGAGAAGTTGGACTCAGCCCAGCGCTTAAAGAGGATAGCAGAACCCCACAGAGCACCATACCGATCGCCCCGACCTCGATTACTGCCAAGGTCTCGCCGAAGAAGAATACTGCTACTAGTGCACTAACAGCTGGGAAAGATCCACCGATTACGCCACCCAGAATTGCATTACCATCTGCAAGCCCTCGCACAAAGAATAAACTCCCGAAAGCTAGAACGATACCTAAACCAAGAATCTGGAACCATTCATAGAAAGTCATCGACTGCAGTTCGCCACGACTAAAGAAAAGCATTGGGCTAAAGAGAACCAACGTAAGAATAGACTTCCAAAACGAAATCCGGAGAGAAGAATTATGATGTTTGATGAGTACAGCAATGACGATATCCGAAACGGCAAATGATACATTAGCTAAGAAGGCAGCTAAAACAGGGTTCATCCAGCACTCTGGGTATGATGTTCGAAGTACTGGCTAAAAAAATTCATTAGAAATATTCATTCTACAGTTTTTAATTGCAGCGTCCGTCTTGTTCGCGAAAAGCGTACCCGACGATTTCGCCTTCTGGCGATAGCGTCACGTTACAGCAGTCACCTAACACCTCAGCCAGTTTGCGTCTCCCCCGCTGCACACGAGATTTCATAGCAGAAACCGAAACATTTTCTTGCTGGGCTGCCACGACTTGACTGATACCGTCAATCTCGACTTTACGCAAAGCATCGCTATATTTAGCAGGCAACGAGTCAATCATTGGCTGCAAACAAGCTGCCAATTCTTGCGATGCTTGATTAGGAGCTACCGATAGTTCTGCATCAACCATCTCAAACGCAGAACTATCAAGTGACTCATGATGCTTACGTGTTCTGTAATGGTCGATCACAGCATTACGAGCCGTTCTATATAGCCACGCCAGTGGATTGTGAATAGAATTCGGCGGCTGTTTCATAAATCGCTCTAGAACGTCTTGCGTCACATCTTCGGCTGCACTCACGTCGCTAATACGACGTGAAACAAACTGGAAAATCTGCGAATATAAATCGAACCGCCCAGCGGCGCGGTCATTTTCTTTATCTGAATCTGCCATCTCTACACCTACGATACTCGAACAGGTCTTAGCAACAAGAAGAACCAGATGCTGCCGTCGAGCAACATTGGCTAGCAGATTCGCTACCATCAGCGCCTTCCAACACGGTATAGAACTCCCATGTCCCAACAGGAACATCGGGAGCAGTCACGTACACCTTATCTTGGACGCTATGACAGCATGATTCTTTCATAGCATTACGAGTCGTTAAACCTTTCTCGACAAATTCTCCAGCAAGATGCTCTACCGATTCTGAGTCGGCAACTTCGACCCCAAGATGATTAAGCGGCGGAGCGTCAATGTTCTCGAATAACACAAGTTTGAGAGGAGGATCAGCTACTACAAAGTTTGCATAGCCGTCACGCACTTTAGCTGGCGCGACGGTAAACAATTTTTCGTAGAATTCGATCGCTACTGTCAGATTTGACACGTTAAGCGCTAACTGCAATCGACTCGTAGGTGTGTTCTCTGTCTGATTGTTCTCTTCTATCATTTTGCTCGTCATAGTGTTTCCTTTTTAGCTTCTGCTATCTCAGACGAAGCCCTACCCAAAAGGACGCAAAACGAATCTACGTTAACTCTATTTTGCGTTTACTCCATGCCCGACATGGCCGTGATCTCCATGGTTGTTCGCAAGAGGTGCGCAATAGGCAGCGTCTGCTGGCTGAGAATATGTTTTCGCTGGGTTTGGGCAAAGCTGCGAACGTAAATCTTCTGCCGATACTTTCTGTGGCCCAGTATATTGCGGACGATATTTTAATGCTGGCCCAGGTAAAGGGTTCAAATAATCAGGACCGCCATCTGTCAGATAACCCATCCCACAGCCGCCAAAAGAGTCATTGTTCACACAGTTATCTAAAAACATTTGGTTAGTCTCGCGATGCCAACCACCCCACCAATCGCCGTGCACTGTTGCCCCTGGTGTTCCTACCTCAGATGTTTTAGGGTTAACGTCGGAAGAAAGATACCAACCGCTAGTATCTTCACCTTTATCCACCACATAGTTGACGAAATATTCAAGATTTGTAAACGTTGTTTGCCCTTGACAATCGCTGCCAAACCAACCACCGTATGCAGGAACTGAAAAGTTATTAGGGTCGCTTGCATCTTTGCCATTCCAGCATTGAGGAAACTTTACGTTCATTTCCAACACGGTTCTATTTTGGCCAACAGCATAGCGATCGCCATTACAGTCAGGAATTATGTTTGCGGCAGGGTCTTGCGGCAATGAGAAGTTATCGGAGCATTTAAACGAAAATTGTCCTAGCGCACTGCCTGGGCCTTCTAGCGTATTGATGTTGGAGGCTGTGATCATCGCTGCTTCTGGAGGATATGGCTGGGCGTCTCCGTTTGCTAAACCTTCCCCTTTGTAATAGACAACAATGCGCTCAGGGATACGCACATTGCCCTTGCTGTCGAACATTGCTGGCACCCAATAGCCTGTGCGGTTTAGCTCTTGCCCGTTGCAGGTGCTGCTACCAGAATTAAGCAACGTGTCATAGGTCGAAAACGCATTCACATGAGTATTACCGAAATACATATGAAGATGAGAAGCCCCAGGTTTCTTCGGAAAAACTAACGCGTCGTCATAACTGAAATGAGAGAACTCACACGATGTGCGGAACTGGCCGCCTGCAGGTATTGGAAATGAATGCTCAGGGTTACCTTCTGGGTTACCTTGGTATTCTGAGCGTGGCCCATAGAGTTCTTCCACTGGAAGCTGTGCTGATGGCGTGTTTAAAAAAGGGCTTGCATCGTGATTGGTATTGCGGTGTGGGCTAGAAAGAATCATGTCAAGATTTGCTTGGCCAGTCAAATTTACTGGTTGGTTATCTTTTGACGTATCGGTTTTTTCTTTTGACTGCGCTTCATCTGCTACGTTTGTTTCATCTGGCGTCTCTTCTTCTTTAGTGTCTTCAGTATTTTCTTTCCCAGAGGTCTCCGAAGACTGGACGACTATTGTAGAGAGAGCGCTAGTTGCTGATTGGGAATTCACCGACGTATCTGTTGCTAGTTGACTAGATCCATCATCTGCCAGCAAGCTGGACGACAAAATTCCGACGCCAAGCAAAACAAAAACCCCTCCGAAATAGGCAGCTACTTTTTTGGCTGATACTTTTTGTTTCCGCTGTTGAGATTGGTTGTGATCCATGTGCGCCTTTAGAGAATGCAGCTGTTTACCCTACCATTAAGCGTATCTGCTTGAATTCTAGTTTGAAGTCAACTTTGATTTGATTGCTTGGCAATAAACAAATCAGAGAAGTGATTAAGAGCATGTATTTAATCTAGATATCAGATAGAGTTTTTTATTGTGACAGGTGAAAACGATCAAATAGCAGCAGGCCAAAACTCGTGGTTTGAAAAAGAAATGTATGACCAGTGGAGGCAGAATCCGAAATCGGTTCCAGAACAGTGGCAAGCTAAGTTTGCTGGCGTGGCCGAATCTCCAACTGCTCCGACAGCCACAGCCCCTGCGACAGCTAGTCAACCAGTTGCAGCTGCCGCACCAGCAACAGCTCTTCCTGCAACGCCAGCTCTTGCTGCTCAAGAAAAAGAGACACCAGCAAAGAAGCCAGCAAGTTCTACAGACACCGCCGCTGGCGAACCGATCAAAGGCGTTCCAGCTCTTATCGCTAAAAACATGAACGAAAGTTTGACTGTACCCACGGCAACATCGTTCCGTGAAGTGCCGGCAAAACTACTTGAGCTTAACCGTAAAGTTGTTAATAATCATCTGAGTCGTATTCGCGGCGGGAAAATCAGTTTTACGCACCTTATTGGCTATGCGATTGTACGAGCTATCGTCGAAGAAGTCCCAGGCCTCAGCAACTCCTATGTTGAAGACGAAAACGGCAAACCTCGTCTTATCCGCAATGAACACGTCAACCTTGGTATCGCTGTTGACCAGCAAAAACCAGACGGATCTCGTTCACTTATTGTTCCAGTTATTAAAAACACTGAAACAATGAGCTTTGCAGAGTTCGTTGCGGCATACGAAGCGCTTGTCAAAAAGGTTCGCGGCAATAAAATAGCTGTCGACGATTTGATGGGAGCGACAGTCACGCTCACCAATCCTGGAACTATTGGCACTGTCCAATCTGTTCCGCGTTTAATGCCTGGCCAAGGTGCGATCATTGGCGTTGGCCGCATCGGCTACCCAGCAGAATTTGAAGCGACAGATCCAAGAACTATCGCAAAACTTGGTATTTCGAAAATTATTACCGTCACCTCAACCTATGACCATCGCATTATCCAAGGTGCTGAATCTGGTTTCTTCTTAAAGAAAGTTCATGAACTTCTCGTTGGCAAAGAAGAGTTCTATGACAAAGCATTTGCCGACTTAGGTGTTCCTTACGAAGCGATCAAATGGAACAGCGACGCTGCTCGCAGCAGTGAAGATAACCGATCAGCGACAAAACGACTCAATAAAGAACTCGCTGTTAGCAACCTTATTAACCAGTACCGATCTCGTGGGCATCTAATTGCTACAACAAATCCGTTGAAAGAAACCGCGGAGCAAATGCACACCGAGCTTGACCCTGCCACCTATGGTTTAACTATATGGGATCTTGACAGAGAGTTCCTTACTGGCTACGAAAACAGTGTGTACGCCCCGATTAGTACAGACAAAACACATATGAAACTCGGCGATATTCTTGGCACACTCAGAGATGCCTATTGTCGAACAATCGGTATTGAATACATGCATATTTCTGACCCAGTCGAGAAGCGCTGGATGCAGGAACAGCTTGAAGGCAGCGATGTAACAACCGACCCGAAGCAGCAGCAACGCATTTTAGACAGAGTGTGCGCGGCTGAAGCATTAGAGAAATTTCTTGCTTCTCGCTACGTCGGCCAAAAACGTTTTGGGCTTGAAGGCGCTGAGAGCGCTATCGCCATTTTAGATGCTCTTCTTAACGAAGCTGCTGGCGATTCTTTAGATAAAGCCATCATTGGTATGGCACACCGTGGCCGTCTCAACGTTCTTCTTAACATCATGGGCAAAGACCCAGTCAAGCTTTTTAAAGAGTTCGAAGGCGCTATCGATGCTGACGCTGTTCAAGGTGGCGGCGATGTCAAATATCACCTTGGGTATGAAGGAATCCACACGAATCCAGCTGGCGAGCAGCTCGAAATAGAACTTGCTGCTAACCCATCGCATCTAGAAGCGGTAGACCCTGTCGTAGTGGGTATGGCACGCGCATACATGGACCAGAGCGACACAGGCGGCTATCCAATTCTGCCTATTCTTGTCCACGGAGATGCTGCGTTTGCTGGCCAAGGTGTTGTGCCTGAAACGTTGAACCTTTCGCAGGTAAAAGGTTACAAAGTAGGCGGCACTGTCCACCTTGTCATTAACAACCAACTGGGATACACCACTGCACCGCACCAGTCACGATCGACTGATTATTCAACTGATGTGGCTAAAGCTGTTCAGGCACCTATTTTCCATGTCAACGCTGACTATCCAGAAGCGTGTGCGAGGGTAGCGAAGATAGCCTTTGATTACCGTCAGAAATTTAATAAAGATGTTGTGATCGATATGATCGGCTATCGCCGACACGGACATAACGAAGGCGATGATCCAAGCTACACGCAGCCGATGATGTATAGCAAGATTGCTACACGAGATTCAGTTCGAGACATGTATGCTCAAAGCCTTGATCAGCGAGATGAGATTGCTAGCGAAAAATCTGATGCCGTTTCTAAAAGTTACTATGACACGCTCCAAGCTGCGTTAGATAAAGCTCGTGCTGAAGCTCCTCCAGCTGGTTTGAAAGCGAAACCTGCGCCAGAGCCAGTTGGTGTACTCCCACCAGTTGACACTGCTGTCGACGTTGAAGCAATCAATCATATTTTCGATATTTTGAATACTACACCTGAAGGGTTTACCGTTCATCCGAAACTTGCGAAACAGTTTGAAGCACGCAAGAAACTTTTCGCTGAAGGTCAAGTTGATTGGGCACTTGGCGAAGCATTCGCTTTGGGCACAATAGCAGCCCAAGGTACACCTGTGCGTATGGCTGGTCAAGACTCTCGTCGTGGCACGTTCGCACATCGCCATGCGACGCTACATGATTATGAAACAGGCGAAGAATACACTTCATTAGAAGCAGCTTCACCAAACGGCAATTTCTGGATTTATGACTCGACACTTTCGGAGTATGCTGCGCTTGGTTATGAATATGGCTATGCGGTTGCTAACCCTAAAGCGCTTGTCTTGTGGGAAGCCCAGTTTGGAGATTTTGTCAACGGCGCTCAGATTGTTATTGATCAGTTCCTTGTCGCTTCTGAAGATAAGTGGGATCAGTCAGTTAGTTTAGTGATGCTGTTACCGCACGGCTATGAAGGCCAAGGTCCAGAGCATTCATCTGGCCGTTTAGAGCGTTTTTTGTTGGCCTGTGCTGAAGATAACATTCAAATCGCGAATGTGACAACAGCGGCACAATTCTTCCATTTGCTACGTCGACAGATAATCCAGCCAGATTCCAGGCCACTTATCGTATTCACGCCAAAATCTGGTTTACGGGCAAAAACCTCACGTTCTCCGCTTGAGAAACTTGTAAGCGGCCATTTCGAAGAAACGCTCGACGATACCTCTGCAACTTCGCCGGAAGCAATCACCCGGGTTATCTTCGCATCAGGCAAAGTTGGAACCGAAGCGTTGACACACAAAGATGAGAATAATCTCGACTTTGCCGCGGTAGTCAAAGTTGAACAACTCTATCCTTGGCCATTTGAAGGTGTTGCAGACGCATTAGCTAAATATAGCAATGCGAAAGAAATTGTCTGGCTGCAGGAAGAACCTGAAAACATGGGCGCTTGGAACGCTGTTAAAGGCCGCCTCTATGAACGTCATGGAAACACGCACAAAATCAAACGTGTGAGCAGACGTGAATCTGGAAGCCCTGCGACAGGTTCAGCGGCGATTCATCGCCAAGAACAAGCTGAGCTACTTGAAAAAGCTTTCGATAAGGACATTTTCAACTAGATCACCAGTGAAGTGCATGTACATTTTGTTACTTGCATGAAGTCTCTACCAGCTATAGAGAGCCAGACCTTCTAAGGCCACTTTGTCATTGGCGACCTTTGGATTTCTTTTCGCAACTCCTTAAGAAACCTCAAGATGCTCCGATGTGGGATTTGTCCGAAACGTATTCAAGGAGAACATCGTGGCAACTAAGACGTCCGCCAAAAAAGCGGCTAGCACAAAAGTAGCAGGAAAACCTGCTGCGAAGAAAGCCGCTAAGGCGAGCTCTTCAAAAGCCAAAAAGCCTGCAGCGCGTAAAAAGCCTGCAACGAAGAAAAAGGTTGCTGCGAAAAAAGTAACTGCTAAGAAAACGACAACCAAGAAAAAAACAGTCGCCAAAAAATCGGCAGCGAAGAAAAAAACAGTCGCCAAAAAAACCGTAGCAAAGAAAAAACCAGCTAAAAAAGCAACCGCTCAAAAAGCTCCAGCAAAGAAAAAAGCTACGGCCAAAAAAACAGCGGCTAAAAAACCCGCAGCAAAGAAAAAAACAACCGCTAAAAAGGCAACCCCCAAAAAAGTTGCAGCTAAAAAGAAATTAACTGCGAAGAAAACGACGACAAAAAAGAAAGTCGTCGCAAAGAAGAAAGTCGCTGCTAAGAAAGCTCCAGCTAAGAAAAAAGCTGTAGCCAAAAAAGCAGCAGCGGTGAAGAAAAAAACAGCGGCTAAAAAACCCGCAGCGAAGAAAAAAACAGTCGCCAAAAAAGCTGTGGCAAAAAAACCAGCCGCACGCAAAAAAGCTACCGCTAAGAAAACTATCTCTAAACGAGCAACTGCGAAAAAGCCAGTAGCTAGAAAAACCATTTCTAAGCGAGACAAAGCTGCGAAACCAGTAGCACGCAAAACTATCTCTGCTAGAAAACCAGCAGCGAAGAAAACAGCTCGCAAAAAAGCTAGCGCGAAACGGTAAGTAAAGGGTTTGTTGAGCAAGTAGCTCAGCAAAAAGCAATAATATAGAGATAGTACGAAACTAAAAAGGAACTGGGCCGATAGTCTTTTAAAGATGTCGGCTCAGTTTATTTATTCAATGCACAAAGTCGGGCGCTACTATCCGCCTGACCGTCAAGTTCTCGAAAACATTTCCCTGTCGTTCTATCCAGGCGCAAAAATTGGTGTGCTCGGTTCAAATGGTGCAGGTAAATCCTCGTTACTAAAAATTATGGCTGGCATCGACGACGGTTACACTGGTGAAGCTCGCCTCACTCCTGGGTTTGCTGTCGGCATGCTTTCTCAAGAGCCGCAGCTTGATGTTGCCAAAAACGTGCAACAAAACGTTATTGAAGGCGCAGGTGAAACAGCCAGCCTTCTCAGCGACTATGACAAGATCATGGCCAAATGGGCTGACCCTGATGCTGATTATGAAAAAGTTGGCGCACAACAAGCAGACATCGAATCAAAGATAGAAGCGGCGAATGCTTGGGATCTACAACGCACTATCGAAATCGCTATGGATGCGTTACGTCTGCCCCCTAAAGAAAACAGTGTTGAACATCTTTCAGGCGGAGAGAAACGCCGTGTCGCGCTTTGCCGCCTTCTTATTGCCAAACCAGATTTGCTGCTTTTAGATGAGCCAACAAACCATCTTGACGCCGAATCAGTCGCTTGGTTAGAACGTCACTTGTCTGAGTATCAAGGCACGGTTGTAGCGATCACACACGACCGCTATTTTCTAGACAATGTCGCTGGCTGGATTCTTGAACTTGACCGTGGCAGAGGCATGCCTTTTGAAGGTAACTACAGTTCTTGGCTAGAGCAAAAACAAGAACGCCTTTCACAAGAGAAGAAAGAGCAAGACTCAAAACAGCGAGCATTAGCGCAAGAATTAGAATGGGTTCGCATGTCGCCGAAAGCTCGCCAGTCAAAAGGTAAAGCTCGACTTAGCGCTTATGAAGACTTACGGGCCGAAGCTGAAGCGTCAAAGCAAGCAGACAACAAACTGCAAATAGCGATCCCCTCTGGCAAGCGTCTTGGCGATCAAGTTATTGAAGTTAAGAACCTTCGCAAAGCGTTTGACGAAAAACTGCTTATTGATGACCTGTCGTTCTCGTTGCCACCAGCGGGCATTGTCGGTGTTATTGGTGGTAACGGTGCTGGTAAAACGACGCTGTTTAAAATGCTTGTCGCAGCCGATGCAGGTGACGGCGAGCAACCTGATGCAGGCGATATTGTTATCGGCTCTACGGTTGATATGGCCTATGTCGATCAGTCACGTGACGTGCTCAATGATGACGCTACGGTCTATGAGGCAATAACCGATGGCCATGACACACTTGAGATAGGCGGCAAAGAAGTTAACGGACGAGCCTATGTGGCTTCCTTTAACTTTAAAGGTTCTGACCAGCAGAAGCCTGTCAAAGTACTTTCTGGTGGGGAACGCAACCGAGTTCACCTTGCGAAAGTTTTGAAGCGAGGCGGCAACGTCTTGCTGCTTGACGAGCCAACAAATGACCTTGACGTTGACACGTTACGTGCTCTTGAAGGCGGTTTAGAGAAGTTCCCAGGGTGTGCCGTGGTTATCAGCCACGACCGCTGGTTCCTAGACAGAATCGCTACCCATATTCTGGCGTTTGAAGGAAACTCACAGGTTCGCTGGTTTGAAGGCAACTTCAGCCAATACGAAGCATTCATGCAAAAAGAACTAGGCGACAACGCTGGACCTAAACGAATCACCTACAAGCCACTAGCTAGATAAATACTCCCCCAGATTCGGGTATATCTTATTTTTGGCTTTCTGCTGAAAGTCTTGAACAGGAAACAGCTAAAATACCACACAAGAGTTATTTATGGGCTGGAAAATTTATTTTATACAGCCCATAAGTATGTTTTTGTATGCTTATGGGCCGAAAATATCCAGAAGCAGGGAACTTCACAGCAAAAAGAACTCGGCGACAACGCTGGAACCAAACGAATCACCTACAAGCCTTTAGCTAGATAGCGCAAGCAACTACTAAATTGTATTAGATCAGATGTAGTAGATCAGACTTCATCTGGCAGCCGTTTTGATTGGGTTGTCTGTCAGTGTAAGTTAGTTCGATTGAAATTCAGTACTTACATTTAGCGGTTTACATATTGAAGTCGCAACTGACATAAGTCCGATTTCTTCCCTGTACCATTCATAGCAATGGGCTGGGTTGCATATTCTTTTATAATGTTCTTTGGGTCTGTTGCCCTCTACCTTTTTGTGCGCAAAGCAGCCCTTCAAAACATAAGCACATCACTTTCGAACCTTGCAATGTTTGGCGTCCCGCTCTGTTTATTCGCAGCCGATGCTACAACAAGCGACGCATCACTTTCTCTGTCGACATGGCAACTGTTTGTTATCTTTATATCCGCAACCGTCTTTGCCTATGGGGGGGCAATAAAGCATCAATGGGTTACTCTGTCTTTTATCGCATTCTTTGCTTGGGGATTTCTATCATTGTCTGCAAAATATCTTTTCGACAATGCTGTCTCCACACAAGCTTTTCTACTTTACCTCTACACTGTCGTCACCTTATGCATTGTTGTGTTCGATAAGATTCGCATAAAAGATTTTTCACAGCTTACAGCAAGCAAATGGTTATCGCTTGGCGCAATCGGGATCTTCTCCGCTGTTTTCAACTATGGACATTTTCAAGCAATTCGACTGGCGCCAAATGTTGGCTACATAAACGCTTTCAATGCTGCTTCTATCGCCTTAGTAACAATAATGGCTGTCATATTTTTTGGTGATGATCTTACCAGTAGAAAAGCCATCGGAGTCGCTGGGATAACGGCAGGACTTTTATTACTCCTTGTGTAGGCGCTAGACCAGCATATTGAGTGCAGGAAATACGTTTGGGTTCGCCGCAAGTTAGCAGTCAACGCCGTTTCGCTCTCGCTAATTATTGGACTAGCAAAAGACTTCGCTCGAAGCGTTAGCACGCAGCTTTTAGCGGTTTATTAGTAAAGCGATTCAGCAGAGAAGCAATAATAGAGGGTGGCCTTTATTAGTTTGAAACCTCATCTAAAGTTTTTAGCATGTGAGCTGCAGCGCCAGCGGCTTCACGACCTTTGCCGACAAGGTGGTTCGCAAAAAATTCGCGATCTTTTTCGCTAGCCTCGTTGAAACTCTTTGGTGTCAATGCAACAGAAAAGACGGGCTTTAACGTTTCCAAACCAACAGCCATAATGCCATCGAGCACAGCTTGAGAAACAAACTCGTGACGGTAAATACCACCGTCAACGATCCAACCAAAAACAATGGCAGCGTCAAAGTTATCTGATGCTAAAAGTTTTTTAGCGAGCAACGGCAGTTCTAAACTCCCAGGGACAACGAAACGCGAAACCTTAGCTTCAATATCAAAACCAAGCACAGCAAGCTGTTGCTCACATGAATCAACTGCGATAGAAACAAGGTCGCTATGCCACTGGGCTGCGATCAACGCAACGTTACGTGAGGCCAAATATTCAGACATTTTTTCCTTCCAGACTGTAGAACGTATACTATCTACAGAGACAAACTAGAAATACAGGAATCTATAGTTTTTTAGAGAATCCTCCGAATCTATCGCATAGAATCAACCAGGTGACAGACAATAAGAAACAAACCATCGTAGCGCTAGATGCTGAGGGCGTTATTCTTCCTGAGATTTGGATAGCCGTTGCTGAAGCAACAGGGATTGCCGAACTCACCCGCACAACCCGTGACGAACCAGACTACGATATTTTGATGAAAAGTCGGCTTGCCATTCTAGACAAGCACGGCATCACAATCGACAAGATACAAGCCGTCATCGCTGAGCTTACACCACTCGACGGGGCGAAAGCCTTCCTGGACGAGCTGCGCAGTATCACTCAACTTGTCATTCTTTCTGACACGTTCGAACAGTTTGCACAACCGTTGGTTAAGCAACTCGATTGGCCTACTATTTTTTGCCACCAACTTCATATTGAAGGCAAGCGAATCGCAGACTACCAGCTACGCATTGCGGACCCTAAACGCAAAGCAGTTAAAGCCTTTCAATCGCTCAACTATACTGTCATCGCAGCAGGCGACTCATACAATGACACTACGATGCTTGAAGCAGCCGATACAGGGTTTCTTTTCAGGGCACCAGCCAATGTTCAACAAGAGTTTGAACATCTTCCGCATTATGAAAGCTACAGCGATCTTCTCTCAGCGATCAAAGAAAATATTTAGCAACAGGCTCTTTCTACTTGCTATGGTTTTATGTGAACATCTTTCCAAAAAGCAACACGGTTTTTAACAAGTTTTTTGGCTAACGGCCACGGTCTTGCATAATAGAAAGCGGCGTCAATAGCGACATTTCCAGCAGCATCGGTAACATCATAATATGACGCCTTCCCTTTCCAGAAACATCGCGTTGAAGTGTTACTTGGAGTTAAGGCATCAAGATTAATGTCACCCCTCAAAAAGTAAGTGAACCCCTCAACCGTTTTTGTATCGTCGCTTTCCGCAACGATATGGCCGTTCAATACTGCTTTTACCATATTCTAAGTATGCCACATCTAGGCAAAAAAGCTTCTCATCTTACGATCTGTGACGTTTCAACAACTGTCTTTCGTAAAAAAACAAAACCGCCCGTAGGCGGCGTTTGCATTTACTATAGTTGCGGAGGCAGGATTTGAACCTGCGACCTTCGGGTTATGAGCCCGACGAGCTACCTGACTGCTCCACTCCGCGATGAAGTTCTTACACTATAGCACAGCCAAACATTGTGTTCCACCCTAAAGCTTGTTTTAATTCAAGAGATATGCTCTTACGCGTCACCAGATTCAAGGTTCACAGCATAATCTAGCGAATATTTCCCAGGACCTACAAGAATAAGTGAAGTAAGACCTGCAAGGTATGCCATGTCAAGTTCGGCGCTGCCAAGAATCCCACCGTCTGCTTTGGCATAGAAAATAGCGCCCACAAGAATAAGAGCTAGAACCAACGCCGACACACGAGCCCCTATGCCGATAACCAAAGCAAATCCGAGCAATACTTCGAGCACCGCCACAACAGCAGCAGCATTCCCTGCCGCTGGCACTCCCCAAATCTCGAACTGATCTCCGACATTACCGAGACCAGCGTCAAATTTGTCTAGGCCATGCAAAATGAATAAGGCACCAAGAACAACTCGTGTTATCCCCAGCCCGACAGAAGAGAATTGAGCTAAAGCTTGATTAAGAAATTTCATATCGTACGTACCTCCAAGTACCTATGCGCTTATTTAAGCGAAATATGAAACCAAGTAACTCTTTCATTCATTCCCAAAGCAAGGAGTTCCTTATACGACGATGTGGTTGGCACGGCGCTAGGTAACCATACCAACCACATCAGAGGCGGCTTCCGACCCCTCATTGTCGGAAGAAAACAAGACTTTAATTCTATTCGCACTGACATCGCTGGGCGAACATTGTATACTCTGCTAAGAGTAGTTACGGCATAAACGTGACGCTCATACCTTTACCTTCCACACCTTGGAGAGATTCACAGCTTCCTAACATTTGCACCTTTCAACAGTTACTGCCATTGCCAAGCAGCTACAAGAAAGTATCTCTTTCGACTATCTCCTTGGTATCTTCGGGCGGGAAACCTTTGAGGACAACCTTTGAGGACATCAACAAGGTACAAATGATGAGCAGGGAATTTAAAGAATGATACCTCTCATTATTTCCTCGTTTTTATAGTTACATTTTTGTTTTTTAATGCAACAATATCTCGTTTAATTGTTCGCTCGCTAACATCAAGCGCTTTTGCTAGATCTGAAATCCTAGGAGCACCATATTGTTGGCGCGCTTGTGCACACAGACGTCTAAGGCGATGGCGGCGACGTTCAGAAGCCAACGCAAAAGCAATATCTTCAGGTTCAGATATATGCCATACGATTGTTTTAAAATCTTCTGGCGAAAGTTTTTTCCCATTTGGAACAAGCACATCTGGCAAAGAGACCTTCACGCTACGCACAAAATATGTTTCATACGACTCTTGGATCTCTTTATGTGTTTGCACAGCCCACGCTTGAGACATCAACGTTTCATCCTCCAACTCGCTGATACTTGCCTGAAGCCATTCAAAAGCTAGCCGATAATTCTCTTTTGCTCTATCGTATTCATCAAACTTTTCCCAAAGCATCCCACAGCGCCAAGCTGTTACCGCTGATGCGTCTTTCGTCGCATTGTTTAAGCCACAAGCCTGCACAAGAAGATCTTTTGCTTGAGTTTTTTCTTCCAAAGCGACACACATCTCAGCTTTAGCAGCAAGCACGCTTGGCAAAAGCGGCGAAAACGACGCAGATGCAATACATTTCTCAGCCTTTTCGAGAAGACTAAACGCTTTCTTGTAATTTCTTAACGAAGCTTCTAACAAGCTACATAAACGATACACGTAGGCTTGCACAATCCTATCGCCGCTTGCTTTTGCTTTCCGCACCACCTCATTCAATCGTTTCGAAGCGAATGCTTTACGGCCATGACGCATATCAATGCTGCACAACGTTGCAAGACAAACACATTCATGAGCTTGATCATTGATACTTCGAAAATAGATAGCCGCCTCAGTAGCTTCACGCTGTGCAAACTGGTCATCGCCTAGCAGTACATGATGAAGCTCTGCAACATTCGCTTTAACAAAGGCTTCACCACGTTTACTATCCAACGAAAGAAACACCTCTTTCGCATCAGCAAACCTTCGAAATGCTTTACCTGCCCTGCCATAAAGAAGATACATCGACGCCATATTGACTAATGTTTGCCCCTCGCCGTGGCGATACGCAATTTCTCTGCTTATCATTAGCGCTTCGCTAAAAGCGTCCTCAGCACTTTCCACAGTATTTTGCGCAATATGCCCCACTGCAAGGTATCCCAACGCTTCGACTTGCGCCCTCGCATTAGAAGTTTCGCGAGCGATTTCTAGTGCCACTTGCAAACACGCTATGCCCTTCTTGGCCTGCTGAGTTTCGATTAGCGACTTACCAAGCGTAATTTTTTCTGCAACGCCACTTTCAATAATCGCAACAGCCAACGAGCCTTCCAACGCATCTATCGCTCGGGCAGGAGCACCCGCCCACAGATGTATCGAACCAAGCGCAGACAAAAACTTTGCCTGTATCTCACTAGGATTTTCCTCGGCTAACGCTTTTTCTACAACATCTATAGCTTCACTAAATTTGTCGTTTGCAGCAAGCAACAATGCTTGACGCAAATGCAGTTTGGCAAGATCCTGCTGAGAATCAGCAAACACCTCGATCCGAGACAAAACCTTCTGCTGCTCGCAGCGTTCGCCAATAGCGTCATATGCTTCTTCGACCAGAAAAAGCTCATCGAGACGACCGTCATCGCCAAGTTCTAAATGTTCTGCCGCTTGTTGAGCCAAAGCAAAATGCTCAACCGCTGTTGGGAAAGCATGCATAGCCAGCGCTGATGTTGCAGCAGACACATGGCTATCGTAAGCCTTAAGCCAACAACCAGCTTTCGCCGCATGATAGGCTGTAACTTCTTGCGGCTTGCCAAATTCAGAACAAAGCGAAACTAGACGAAAGTGAAGAACCGCTTTTTGTTGCTTCGCAATACGCTGATAGGTTACTTCTGTTATTTGCTGCGTAGCTAGAGAACAAGCGCCTGAACTTTCTTCTTTCAGCAAGCCGACAGCTAGAGCTTGAGATAATGCGTCAAGCACTAGCCGCTTCTCTAGAGTGCAGCCCATAGCTAGTTCCGAAGCTGAAAGCGCCATATCAGCAACACTTAGAAAATCTACCACCTGGCGAGTTGTCTTATTTAACGAGCGAAGCTGGGACGCAATAACGTCTCGATACGGTTCAGAACTTATAGTTGTGGCAAAAAATTCTTCTATAAAGGTAGCCGAGAATCGCTTTTCATGTGTCTGCATCTGCTCGATAAGGCCCTTAATTGCAGTAGGAGACCCGCTACTTTGTTCGGTCAGATACGCAATATCTTGTTGAGAAAATGGATGCGAAAACCAAAGCGTCTGCACATAGGCTGCAACTTCTTTTTCGTTAAACGGTTTAAGCTGACAGTGAGTCGTGGCATCCATCCGTTCACAAGAAGATATAAAGTCAACAAAATCTCTACGCTGTTTTGCTACAAGCGGATCATAAGACAAACAAACCACTACATTCTTTTTGTTCACACGGCGAATAAGATGCTCTAAAACCGTCAACGTTTCACTATCGCACCAATGAGCATCTTCGATGGTTAACAACAAAGGTGTTATATCGCTTAAGGCAAGAATCACCTTAGTAAACGCTTCGGCACGACGCCAAGATTCTTCTTCTGGTTCCAATCGTATGTAGGTATCAGGTAAGCCATCGCCTGCCACGCCAGGTAGAAACGAAGCTACTTGTTGCAGCCAGATTGGTTCGACTAGCTCTCGAACGTATTCGCCTTTGAGCCCTGTGACCTGTGACGCTAACATTTTTGCTAACCCTGAGAAAGGAACCAGACGAGACGTTTTCTGATGCTCAACAGTGAGAGCAGATATTCCGCGCCACTGCGTCGCATCAGCGACCTCACGCAGCAACGCCGTTTTGCCAAGCCCTCGCCTGCCTTCAAGTAAGACAATGCTACCTGCCGATTGGAAAGCAGTATCGATAGCGGAAAGCAAAACATTTTTCTCGTCTTGTCGACCTATGAAGCTTTTATGCGCTGCTTTCCTAGGAGTTTCAACAACATTTTTTTTGATGTCGTCAATCAGTTCTGTAAAAGTAGCTGAAGGTTTTACCCCTAACTCTTTAAGAAAAATACGTGTACACACGTCATATTGGTGCACTGCCTCAGGGACACGACCTGCGATAGCATGCAACTTTGCAGCTTCCCTGTACCATGCCTCGTTAAGCCCATCGTCAGCCACTAACTTCGAAACGTACTGAAGCGCTTGGTCATAGCGGGAAGAAGCTTTGCATTTCTCAACAAGATTTTGCAGTGCTACTAGATAGTCTTCACGAATTCGATGCCGTTCTGCAAGTATCCAATCATCGTAATACCCCTCCAGCAGATCACCTGTATAACTCTCTACAAGATTTCTGTTATATTCATCTTGGTCAGCAACGTTATCAAGCTGGCGATTTCGCAACGCAGAGATATCACTCGTCACCTTGCAATTTGGAGCGACCTGAATAAGTGCTGTAGTAGTCGCTAACAGTTCATGACCCACAACTTTTTTTGATTCAGATTGAATTTTCCAGAGCGTATTACTCAGCCTTTTTCTGGCAACACTATCGCTACAGTCATACCAAAACCTACCGGCAAGAAGATCACGTGTCTGTGGTGTTTCGCTGAAATAAAGAAGATAACCGAGAAGAGAAGCAGCTTTAGGAGCAAGAATCACTTCACGGCCGTTGAGTTTACAACTCAACCCGCCGAGCATCTTTACTTCTACTGCAATGTCCGCCTTTACAGGCTTGGACTCAGCCGCCATTGAGTCTTGTCCTTACTGTTCGTAGCATTATCCTACTATGTTTTTAGGTCGCTAGCCAAAGAACATTGCTCTATGGTTTTTCGTCATCTCAGAGGTATCACTCCGTCACTCATCAACCGCCGAGCAGCTCACGCACATTACTGAGCACTTCACTTGCTTGCTGGCGAAGAGTCGCTGCTTTTTCTCTGTCGCCAGCAGCTTCAGCTGCGTCGGCTTCATCTAACAATGCATTAATCTGGTCAAGCCCATTCGTTACAGATGATGGCTTTTCTAACTCGTCCACGCCTTCTGGAAGTTCAATAACAGCAGGTTTTTCTTCGACTGGCGTAGTAGGAGTCCCATCACCTGGCTCGGCGACTGGCTTCTCTGCTGGTTCAGTACTTTCTGAAGCACTAGACTCACCAAGCAAATTCGTAATGGCTTCATCTATTGTGCGGCCAAATGCTTGACGGTTGTCACCAGTTACTGCAATCACTCGTTCAAGCTCAGGGATGTTTGAGGTTCCCTTGGTCTCTGAGTAGATCGAACGAATATACACTAAATTATTACCGACAAACAGTAAATTCATTTCACCGAAATCTACTTTGTTGTTCAGCTTCTGTTTGTCGAAGTCGGTTAGTGCCTCGTTTTTGCGCATCTCGGTATCAGCAACGCTTGGCGCCTGAACAGCGCCAGTAAAGTTGATTTGCGTCAACTTGCCGTAGTCTTCGAATGAAGAACTAGCCATCATGGCAGCAGCAAGCGGTTTGTCAGCCTCTCTCTGAGAAGCAGAATCTTTCTTTGGCACAAAGAACCTTTGCAGCAAGTATTGATCATCGGATTCAGGCAGCTCGCCAGATGCTGGCAATCTGTTAAATACATACTGTGCAGCCATCGGAATTGCAGGCTTATTTTCGTCGTCTTCCTCATCACCAAGCGACGTATTGCCTGGCTCGCTTGCAACAGACCAAGAAATATCGTCTTGGATAAATGATTCAGGACTGTCTATCACATACCGAGACCACATTTCGGTCTGGACATTAAACAGATCTTTCGGATATTTAAGATGATCTTGTAACTGCTCAGGCATTTCCTGTGCATCAGCAAACAAAGCAGGAAATGCTTTACTCCAAGCAGCAGCAATTGGATCATCTTTATCGATGACATACAGCTTGATATCACCGTCGTATGCATCAACAACAACTTTGACTGAGTTGCGCGCATAGTTTTTGCCTGCCAAGGCGTTATTTATACGAGAAGGCTCAGAATACGGGTAGTCGCTAGTTGAGGTATAGGCATCAATCATCCAATAAATACGATCATCGGCTACAACTGGGTAGGGATCGGAGTCATAGGTTAAAAATGGGGCAACATTTCTAGCACGAACCATAATATCGCGATTAAAAATAACTTTAGACTCACTTGTTACCGAGCTAGAAATAAGTGGGTCGATCTCCTGGAAACGGATAGCAAAAGCTGCTCTGCGCAGCCGTGACCCCATTGAAACACCGCCAGAACCTTGATAACGAGTAGGGACAGTTTTGTTATCGGTGCCTTGATAATCTATTTCGTCTCTTGTTGCACCGACAACTGCATATCCACCAAACCCATCGTCATAATAAACCTGCGGGAATTTCAACGTAGGTTGTGCTAACTCATCGTCATAGGCGAGCTGGTCCCCTAGGCCACTTACTTTGTAGTCCAACGAGTGATCAACATCAGGTTTGCCGTCTTTTGTTACGAATCTGCCCTGATCGTAGGAAGCTGCGATAACTGCCGCATACCCGTGAGTAAACGCCACATGCTGGTCTTCCCAGCTTTCTCTCGCAGCACCCAACTTGAGGCTACGCACCGAAACAGCAACTGGCCGCTCTTTACCACCAAGTTGATAACGATCTACATCTAAGGGAGCAGCGAAGTTATAGAAATCTCTTTTACCTTGGTTATTGTTAAATTCGACTACTGCCCTATCAGGATCGACAAGCGGAACATTTTCAATAACACTCTTATATTCATCGACATTGTCCTGCTGTAAACCAGCCTCGACCCCGACACTGCGACGTTCAACACTATCAAGGTTAAAAGCAGCACGAGTAGCAGCAATATTTTTTTCGACATACGGGGCTTCAGCAGTTGTCGTCACAGGAACAACACGTAAACGCTGGTACAATCCTGTTGCCACACCCAAGATCACAATATGGCTAAGCGCCCACACACCCAAGGCGACAAGAGCAAGTTCCCAGCCTTTACGCCAAATATTCCAGATCAATAAACCAGCTGAGAACAAAGCCACCAACATCAACAGCCCTAGCCCTGGCATGCGGATAGTGCTATCGGTAGCCATCACGCCAGACCAGCCACCGCTAGGCGATGTCAGCATTTCGAACCGATCGAGGTAGTAACCAACCGACTTTGTTAAAGCAAGCAACGCCAACAAAATAGAAAGATGAATCTTTGCTTGCTTCGAGATAAACGAGCCGCCAGGCGAAGCTTGAATAGATGCATTAAAGTAATGACTGACAAGTGTGACAAGCAACGTCAACAACAAAATTGTGAAGAGACCGTTGGCTAGAAACGAATAAAAAGGCAATTTAAAAACATAGAAACTAATATCTTTATTGTGCACAGGATCTGTTGTGCCAAAAGGGACGCTGTTGCGAAACAGCAAATATTTTTGCCACTGCGGCATCGTATTCAAACCAGCGACTATCCCCATAAAGGCTGCGAAACCAACACGAACCCAAGTGATATAAGGCTTTACATACAACTGGTAGCGTTCTATAAGATCTGCCTCAGCAACAGTCGGGACGTCATCAGATGCATATTTATGAGTAATAAAAAGGTTAACCCACAACATTACCGCCGTAAACAATCCAAAAACCGCAACAAGTAAAATCTTTGTCTGCAGCACTGTCGTCCAAACGGAAGCCAAACTGAGACTTTGAAACCACCACCAGTCAGTAAGAAGCTGCGCTATACCGCTTGCAAAAACAAAAAGTAGAATAACAAAGGCTGCCGCTATTGCTAAAAGAATTCTACCGTTGACTACCTTGAACTTGTCAAGTAAAGAACGTGCCATGAAAACAGCTTAACGCCATAAAATTGCAGTCTGACGGGGATGCCTATTTATTATGGCTATCGCTATTTATTCGTTTTGTATCCAATCGCTTTACCAGGAAACCGCTAGAATCTGCGTGGAAACGCCCCGAGCGGCGCTGAAACACCGAGGACATCTACAATAAACACAGATGCTCTTATAAGTAAGAGAACACAGATGTTTTTATGCAGGAACAACTAAACAGCGACAACCTGAAATTGACAGAGGCCGACAGTGGCCACTAGGAAACTCTTGCCCCCGTGTTAAACCTTTTGTCCGAGCGTTAATTTCGCTAAGAGGGTCAGGGTCACGCCTCGGATCAAGCATCCAGCGAATCACTTCGCCTTCTTCGATACTGTTGTATAGCCCTATCGCAAAAACTTCATGAAGGATATCGTCGATCAGCGACGGCAAACAAGCATTTCTGAAATCTCTATAAATAGAGCGGACAGGGTCCATCACTTCTTCTCTGTCGCTGCTCGAAAAGTCTTCGAGCAGCGCGACAACAGGTATTCTTGTAGACACAGCCATATGTTTAGCTAGCTGCTGAGTCACATCATCGATTGCTGCCGCGCTGACTTTTACTTTTGTCCCACCGCTGCGCATACCTGCTTGCATAACCGAGGCAAGATTTTTGCGTAACGGTGTGAAATAATGCGTAATCTGTTCCTCTAATGACGGTAGTTCATCCACGCGAGGAATGCCCTTGCCTGCACGAAGACGATCAAGAACGTCGCTTTGATCATCGTTTAACGCCCTTTTAGCCCGTCGGCGAAACTCTGGCCCAGAACGACTAATTGCTAAATCTTTATCTTTAAAGACATCAGCTATACGCCCTTCGAACACTTCATCGCTAGGCAAATCACCGCGAGTATCATCAGGTTCTGTCCCATATGCTCGACAGCTTATAGTCATAAGAAATTCGCTTCGCTCAGGCTCGTCGATAGTTGAAACAACTTCGATAGAAGGCTCGTCTTCAACATGATCTTCTTCTACGATTTCATCTACTTGTTGCTCTTCAGCGTATAGATCAAAATCATCATCTTCGTCGAAGTCGTAGATTTCTTTTTTGCGAGATCGGCTACTTTCGCTGCCTTCGATGTGCGGCGATGTTTTTTGCAAATCAACAACTTCAACTTCTGTCGTGTCAGGGTTAGCACCAGCAGCTGTTTTTCCAGAAAAAATATCGCTGTAAGAAGACGCAGGCTTAGCGCTAACTACACCAGCATCAATTGCCGCCATTTTTTCAGGCAATTCAGCATCAAGGTCTATTAAGATACCTTCGACCTCTTTCTCTTCTGATTGGAATGTGCCGTCTAGCAAAGATGTAAACTCATTTTGTGAATCAAGCTGATTTGTTAACGTTTCCAAACTCGTCTGTGCTGACTTCACCGAGGCAACCAAAGAAGCACGAGCTTCAAACATTTGGCTAAGATCATCATGCAACGTTCGCCGTTGTTTGACCAGATCAGCAATGAGCTGCTCACGATAGTGCTTTGCTTCTGAAATAATCAAGGCAGATTCTTTTTGAGCAACACGCTCCTGATCAGAAAAAATTTGTTGCGCTTCAGCGATAATTTGGGCAGATTCTTTTTCAGAAGATTTCTTCTCCAACAACGCACGCTCTTTAGCCTCCGAAATGATCAGATCAGCTTCGTTTTGTGTCTCTTCCAACAAACCATGCACTTCGTTTTTCTTCTGTTTATGGTATTGCTCAGCGTCTCGGCGAACTTCCGCAGCTTCTTTCTCAGCTTCTTCTGCTAAAGCATCAGCTTTTTGTTCAGCGCTTGCGACGATATCGGCGGCAGCTGTTCGAGCTGAGCTTATAACTTGGGTAGTTTCTCTACCTAGAAGTTCAACCAGCTCATCTTCTGATATCTCTCCGCTTGAGGCAAAACCTGCACTAGCTTTGCTTGAAAGTTGACTTTTCAGCTCAGCGATTTCTTTCTCTAACGCACGAACACGCCTTGGTTTAGCAGAACCACCGCTTTGCTCACTTTGCTCCATCGCCTCAGAAACTTGTTCTAAAAACGAATGGACCGCCTCTGGTTTGTAGCCACGTATCGATATAGGAAAATCTGCTTTCGCTATTTCCTGAGGCGACAAAAACTCATCATTCTCATTAGCCATAAAAAAATGGTACTCTACTCTTTCACTTATTCGACGATCCCATCGAAGTTTTTAAGAGTAGCAGTATTGCCACCCAATTGTTCAATAACACCTAAGGCTTCATCTAACGAGGCTACAGGGATCAATTCAAGATCGTCTCCAACAAGTTCTTTAGCGGCGTCGATATCTTCCTGCGGAGTATTTGCAGGAATAATAAACTCTTCCTGCCCCAGATTTTTCACTGCAACAGCCTTTTGAGGAACACCACCGACAGGCCCGATTGTTCCGTCGATCCCTATGACGCCTGTTACGGCAAAAGTTTTACCAGCAAAAAGATCGCCTTCAGTCAAGATGTCGAGAATCGCCAGCGTGAAAGCAAGTCCACCAGAAGGGCCGCCAATACCATTTGCATCAATGGTTACATCAATAGGAATATCTTCAACAAGATCGTACATATTGACAGGGAAAACGCCCAGGATAGCGCGATCTGGGTCTTCAGGATCAGCTTCAAGTGTCGCTTCAACAATTTCGACAAGAGTAGAAAAGTCTGCCTTACTTTCATCCCAACGGCGAATTTCTAGCATAATCGTGTCGCCAGGGACCTGTTCGCTAAGTATGTCTCGAAGTTGTGCATCACTGTCGATCGCGACTCCGTCGACGCTTTCAACTATGTCACGAGAAACAATGCCAGCTTTTGCTGCTGGCGACGGTTGCTGGTTCTCTTCTTCAGGGTTATCGCTAAGAAATAGCTGTACACCTGTCACTTCTACAACGTCTACACCAAGTTTTTCTAACGCTACGTAAAGCGCTACGTTTTGAGAACTTTGCATTCGCTGCTGATCACGTTCGACGACTTCCTCCGTCGATTCCTCAGGCAGTTCCAAAATGATGGCGTCATCTCTAAATCTTTTTGTGTACTGATATTCCCAGAAATTAGGGTTCTGACGAGACGCTACCGTCGTTATCAGCACTTGCCCTTCGCTTGGGTACGACTGAGCGCCAGAAACTTGAAGAAACGGTTCGGTATCTTGCGCTGTCCCTGGAAACTCGATAGCGACTGGCTCGGTATGGACCATTCCAGCGAAAAGACCGAGGCTTACCAGGCCTGCAACCACCCAAAATGCATACACCGCTTTTTTCTTCTTATACCAAGATACCGATTCAGAAACAAGTAAACTGGAACTAGATGACGAGCTATCCACGGTAGTATCGCTCGACATGTCTTCTGGCATAGTTCTCCTATCGGACGAATGCCAAGTCTATCTAGAAAGAACTTGGAATTATGGACACGCAACAAGATAATAACCCAGACGAGTCGGCCGATATTCCTGGCTGGCGTCGAGTTACTGCACTACTTAGTCTAGGTTCGCTAACTATTTTGGGTGGCCTAGGGATAGCTAGCCTCTTGGCATTATTCGGCCTTATCACCTGGTATATCTTAGAAAACGCTGTTGCTCAATGAGCTACCTCTAGCAAGGCACCCCCACATCACTAACAGCTAGAACAAGATTTCACCAAACAGGACGCTTTGCTATCGTTAGCAGAAAAAGCGGTGATCATTTCTTTGTGCGATGTGTTAAGCAAAGAGAAGGAAAAGGCCCTTTCCCCCTTGACAAAAACTTTGTTTTTAGAAACCGCAACATCTCTTGTTTTGTAGTAGACCCGTCGAGTTTTACTCAACTTTCCACTGCGCAATTCAACACGATCATGATAGAGGACAACTGGAATAGCTGTGAGGGCTACTAAACCAAACACAAGCCACAAAAAAGATAACAACAAGAAGACTTTAAACGTAGTCTGCACAAAAAAAGAAATAAAAAGGGAAAACTCTGCAATAACAAACAAGGCCACATACGGTGATGTTCTTAGCTCCATCTCCACCAGGATAACTATACAAAGAAGAAACCCTATTTAAGATCTAAGCCAAGATGTTTTACAAGAGAAACACCGAGCGACACCCAGAGTTCTCCCAACATTACTTAACGGCCGAACAACCCTCTTTTGGCTGCCCCAACCTTTTCACCTTCTTTGTCTTCGTCCTCATCTTCAGCCTCTTGAGCTTCAACAACTTCGCCGCTAGCATCACCAGCTTGCAGGGTTGCTGTTTCGCTATTTTCAAGCGAAGGTTGCGCTAACGAATCTGAAAGCTCAACCCTGTAATAAGGACGATATTCAAAGACAACTTCTTCAAGACGGAAAATACGAGCCTGCTCGACGCCGTCTTCGTTTCTCATTTGCTCTACAAAGCCGACGGCATCATGAATATCATCCGTTTGGTGATAACCAGGTTTTCCATCCACTCCTCGGTAAATAACCATGTGTGACACGGGATAACTTCTCCTTTTGCTGCCCGAGGGCGAATTAATAGTTTCTAAAGTTTTTGACATCCCACCGTCCTCTAGCATTCCAGATTAGAAAGCTAATTGAAAGCAAATTTGAATTAAATTTACTGAGCCCCTCAGGTAATATCCATAACCTAGTCGAAAAACTTCTAAAAATAAACTACAACACGAGCTACTTGAACAAGATTGCCCAACATAATATATTTTTTGGGTACTGTCGTTTCGCTAGCATTTTGCAGAAACCCATGCGGAAACTTTTGCACCGACTTCTTTTTTCCAAATCGGCGCCTCTTTTTTTAGCGTATCGATTCCATAGGTTGCGGCCGCAAAAGCTTCTTTTCGATGCGGCGCTGAAACAGCCACGATCACAGCGGGTTCAGCTACTGACACTTTCCCGACACGATGCAACATAGCAACTTTAAAAACAGATCCCCAGGACTGTCTTATCTGATCGGCTATCTTTTGAAAAGACTCCAGACAGAACTCGCCATAGGCTTCATACTCCAAGTAATCGACTCGTTCACCTTCGCTAGTGGAGTCGCGGGTTGTCCCACTGAAAAGAACAACAGCGCCACATGTTGACGAAGGCATCCACTCATACACCTCACCAACGCTGATAGGCGACGAACTAAGTTCAAGCCATAACGTTTCGTTCTTTTCCATACCACTCTCCTACGTGACGACGATTACAATGGTTTTTCTTGCTGAGTACTGGCATAAGCGTAGACCAATCATTTCAAAACACACCACTAGCTCGGGGGTGCCACCACAATGGGCGCCTTTAGCGCTATTCTGGCTTTGTGAGCGACAAACCAGCCAAAAAACATACGCTACCTTCTAGCAAAAAACGCACCTGGCTTCACCCTTCAGAAAATGTTTCTCACTCAACGCTTGCAAAGGTGATCCCTCTGAGAAGAGCTAGCGTTTCAGAAACCGACGAAGCAGAATAAAGCTTCCGCCCAATACACCAGCCAAAACAGCCCCAAGTGCAGCAAGCGAAAGCTCTTGCCTATTTTTGTTTAGCAACGTACTTGTAAGCGTTGCAGGCTCGCTGGCAACATACGCCTCTTCGTTTGAATACGATGCTGACCAGCCTTCACTTTGCAGCTTGTCGGTTGCCAGCACCCACGGCAAACTTACATAGGGTTCAAGCCCTGCAGCGTCTTGCGAACCGCGCCAAACTTTAACCCCCAACATATACCAATCTCGCAAACGCCCAGGCAGACGATAGCGAGGTTCAACGTTAAGGTCACGAATAGCATCGGCACCAATCCAACTAGAAGGCGACACGTTGTAGACCGTTTCCAGTTGCCTTGTTGCTACCAAAGCAAGCGCAGAAGCTAAATCATCTGCATGCAAAAACTGCACTGGAGGGTCAATCTGATCAGGACGCACAGAATTGGCTCGACGAATCTCAGATGATATCCAACTCATACTCTTTGGCGCAACGGTTGTTGTAGGACGCAAAATGCACACACTACCACCGTTATCTTGTGCCCAACCAGTCGCCACTTTTTCAAGCGAGGCCTTGACCTTTGCATGATCGCAACTTGGAATAGGACGAATAGGTTGATGTTCTGTCAGAGGCACCGGGTTATCGCTATGAGCACCATAGACCATAGCCGAAGAAAGCAATACCAGGTGGCGACACGACGCTTCGTTCATAGAACCAAGCGTGGCTTGCAACGTTTCTTGCGCTATGACCACATCGGCACGCTTGCGGCTATCTTCCGCCAAATAAATAACAGTGTCACAATTCTCTAAAAAAGACGCAAAAGATTTTTCTAAAACATCAACACGCACAGCCTCAATTTTTGACGAAACAAACGACTGAAAACGCTTATCAATTGCAACTATACGACCACAAATAGGGTCATCGTTTAACGCAGCGACTACTCGCTTGCCAATAATTCCTGCTGAACCTACTATCGCAATCGCTCTCATTTCATCTAGCATGCCTTTGTGAGCTCAAATTTTCCACCTAATAACGAATTTCCTTTTTTTAACTTCTCGCAGATGTTCGGCGGCGCATCAAATCAAGACCCTTGGCAGAACGCTGCAAACATGGCGCGGTCGATTGCCGCTGAAGGACAATCTGAACCTAACGTCGACCCGAAAGATCGTAAAGCGATCGAAGACCTGAGTCGAGTGGCAGAACTACAGGTGAAAGAAGCTATCCATTTTGACCTACCATCGTCAATCAAAATAGACGTTGTCACCAGAGGCGACTGGAGCGAGCAAAGCCTCAAACATTACCGTCCTTTGTTTGAACAGTTCGGCAACGCTATGGGCAACATCGAAATGGGAGAGCAAGCGCAAAGCGACCCGATGAGCGCGATGCTTAACCAGATGATGCAGGGACTAGGCCCATCGCTGGTTGCGACAAGCGCTGCATCGATGATCGGCCATTTAGGCAGCAAAGCCACAGGCCAATATGACCTGCCGATCCCCCGACAAACCGACACCATTTTGGTGGTGCCACAAACGCTGAACACGCTAGCCGAGCAATGGTCAGTTCCCGTTGAAGAGCTCCAGCTATGGATTCTTTTGAAAGAATATTTAACACATGGCGTGCTTTCGATCCCCCATGTGCAGGCACGGCTGGAAAGCCTACTTCTTGATTTTGCGTCAGCGTTTAAGATGGATACCGAAGTTATCGGCGATCAGTTTGGCTCTATCGGCTCTTTGAGCGATATGCGCGAACTTGAACAGTTGAGCGATCAGTTCTCCTCACCTGACGCTGTGTTGTCAATGATGCGCACTGGGGCTCATGATCTTTTGATGCCACAGCTCGATGCGCTTGTCGCCATTGTGATTGGCTATGTAAGCCACACCATGGATACCATCGGCGAGACGCTGCTGCCTAACCACAAAACCATTACAAACAACTTTTACATGCGCTGGATGAGCGATAACCCAGCAGATAGATTCATGGAACAACTTCTTGGACTTGAGCTGAACGAAAACACAATCGTTCGAGGCAATAGCTTTATCAAAGGCATAGTTGAACGCGCTGGTCAAGCTGGTATCGAAAAACTGTGGGCCGACGAGCTTGACATGCCAACAGCTGCTGAAGTCGATGCGCCAGGGCTGTGGCTTGCACGTGTAAACTTCTCTACTGATCAGAACGCAGAAGCTAAACCCGATGCATTTGAAGTACCTGACGATCTTTCAGGCCTCGACGATCTAGAGTAAGATCTCGCCTATATGAGAAATCCAGTTGTCCGAATTGTTTCGGCATATATCATTTGGGGAGTATCACCTCTCTTCTGGATTCTTCTTTCACATCTAGAAGCATTAGACCAGCTAGTCTGGAGAGCCATTTTCTCTTGGCTGATTCTTAGCGCTGCATTGGTCGTATTTGCGTTTCGCAGAAAACGAAATTCTCGGACAAAGCGTGACATTTTTTTCGAAGGCACTATATCTGAACATTGGCTAACTTTTTTAGCGGCTTTAACGTTGTTTGCTCACTGGCTTTTCTTCTTGTGGGCTATTGCTACAGAAAGAACACTTCAAAGTTCCTTAGGCTATTTCGTAAGCCCACTTCTCACCTTTGCCGTTGGTGTTTTGTTTCTCCATGAAGTGGCTACGAAAACACAAAAAGCAGCTATGACTATTGCAGGTTGTGGCGCTGGTATACTTTGTTTTGATTTATCAACAGCACCGCATATCACGCTAGGAATTGCTGGCACGTTCACACTCTATGGTCTGCTCAAGAAGAAGAGTCGACTTCCGACAACGACAGGGTTTGCCATAGAATTATCGATCATCGCACCATTAGCCATTATGGGCGCTGGTATCCGTCAGTTTCAAGGCACAAACATAGATTTCACTTTGCGCAATATCGCATTACTGCTGCTCGGCGCCGCACTTTTTACGCTTCTGCCGTTTATGCTTTTCTCATCAGGAGCGCAAGATCTACCTTTAACTCTCGCCGGCCTTCTGCTATATATCAACCCAGTACTGCAATTTTTTGTGGGTTGGCTCATCTTAGGCGAAGGTATTGAACTACTTCAGTTTGGTTCGTTTGTGCTTATCTGGATCGCGATATTACTAATACTGAAAGACCACTTTCTACAACTTTTCAAACCCATTTTCATAAGAAAACTACAATAACTCTCACTTCGGGCCAAGTGGAACGGTCTCTAAACCTTCGATATGAGAAAAATCTTTATCTAACGTCAGCAGTGGCAATGCTTTGTCTAAACAAATCGCTGCGATCCAAATATCATTTGTCCCAATAGGCCTGCCATTTTTACGAAGGGCTGCGAAGATCTGAGCGAATCTTTGCGTCGTTGATTAATCCACGGTAGATCCTCGACGTTAGGGCTTTCTAGAAAACTTTTAAGAAGTCGTTCGTTTCAAACGTTTTTTGCCTCCATTAAATTCAGAATACGCACTTCTGTCATGAACCAGTTTCATGACCATAGTTTTTCATCAACTTGCGAAAGCTCAACCATAGCTTCATCAAAGTTTGAGTCAAGGGTACCCGCTCCGAAAAGCCAATCAAATCGTTCCTCAAAAACTCGAATGTTTCTGATTGTGCATTGGACAACTGACATGCCTACAGTGTATACACTGTAGGCACAGAAGCTAAAGTAGCGAAAATGTGCACCAAGTCCTGTTTCTACCAAGCCGTTTACAGCAATGCTGGTGTTAAGATCACTAATTAAATTGCTCTAGGCAATCCCAAGGTATGCCTGTTACCAGTCATCATGTGATTTGGGGCTACGCTGAAGGATTGCACGGCCCTATTGTCTTGATGAACTCTTCTCATCAATGGGGCTGCTTCTATCCATCTATCCCATCTTCCTTCGATAGGAGTGAATGCAATTCTTTGCATAGGATCACCCAATACAAAAGCTCCTACAAAAGAGCTTCCATCTGACGGGAATAAATCAGAAGCATCAGAACCAAGACTTGAGCCTATATCTGGAAGCATCACGCCCGTAGGCGCTTCTATTGGTAACGCCATTTCACGAGCGAGGTCGACGAACCAAAATTTCTTCCTTCCATCTTTTCCTCTTTCAACCACTAACAATTCGGGGTCAACGGATTGCTTTCTTCTATCAGCAAGAGCCTTACTCATATAGCGATCTGCTTCCCCGCTGCTAACCTTTCTTTGTTGTGGGGCCATTTCAAGAGCCATCGCAATCTGTCCTTGACTACACTGGGAAGCTATGTGCTTAATATCTTGCACCATCTTTACAATATCTCGCGAAAGTAAAGGGTCGCTACCAGACTGAACAAGCAACTCTCCTAATCTGTCTGTGCTACTTTCCAGACTATTCGTTCCATGAAATACCCTGGACAAACGACCGAAAATCCCTCCAAGTTCGTTAAGTTGACTCTGAAGATTGTCATCATCTACTTTCCTTAACTCTCGGAATATTTTTGACACAGAAATAGATCGCTCAAACTGTGTAGCTTTCCACGTAGAACCAAAACCATTAGGAGGGCAAAGTCTTTGATTCAGGTCTTGAAAATATTGCGATGCAAACGCATCCATCGCTGGACCAACAACGTTGCCTTTGGGCTGTCTAATAGAAATTTGATACTCTAAAGCAATATTCTGCAAAAGAATTTCTACAATATTTCTCAGTGCATAACTAGCGCTTAGTGGCAAAAATTTTTCATCAATTGGCAAACTTTTCGCTTGAAAGGCTATATGACCGATATTTCGAGGTCCACCTTGCGAATCTGCGGAATCGTTATCAACATGAACTATCATCTTGAATGTCTTTGAAGCAAAGTTACCAGCATGAAGGTCTGAGACCAAGAATGGAGTGTAACGATCTATTTCGTCCAATCCCAGCCGAAAGGACTCTCTCCATGTATCACTTAAACTGGAGATATGGCCTAGTTCGTCTATTTTATTCTCAGTCAGGTGTTTTCCCACGTGCCATCGTGTGGACTCAATAAATATGTCACTTAGACGAACGAAGTATGAGTAAGCCAAGGCGATAGGGTCAGGGCCAGACATTACCACCACATCTTGTTCTACTCCATCAACAAGATATGAGGTATGAACTATATCAGATAGAACATCGAAAATGTCATAGATTTCCTGAGCTTGCTCATCGTCGTATGCATCACGAAGTTTTTTCATGCGATCCAAAGTCGCTTGCAGTCTTTTAGCTTCTAAGTCGGCTCCAATTTCTGCATCTGCTTCTAGGATACTTCGATCTAATCCCGACCCTATATAGTCTTCTCCGTATTCCGCCACTTGGGAATCTCGATGCTCTTCAAGTGAACGCAAGATGCGACCACGGAAATCATCATCTACTAACGCTAAGCGATATGAAAGAGTAATCTCCGATAGATTTCTTACCAGAAGAGGCAAGGCAGCAACATCTTCAGACCTCATCATTTCCACAAACTCACGAGCCAAAGCAATATAGTGCATGCGCAATATCATGGCTTCTTTAGATTGAGGCAGATCAAAAAAGAAATAGGAAAGCAAAAGACCTTCGAAACGAGTTAACGTTGCATCTAAATTTGGTTTTTTTAGCCTTTTCTTACCCACCAAAATCAGTCTAGCAACAACCAGCCACAAATCTAAAAACTTTTTACATGTTCAACGCAGACCTGGAGGAACAAGGCACTGTCCACCGACTTCAATAACAGGGTGTTCGTATGGGTGCAGTTCACACAGTTCACCAAGAAATTTGTGGAGCTTTTCTTCTGACACAATTTCTTTATCAACGTACGTCAGAAAAGTTATCGTCTTGACAATTTCACTTTCGCCAATAACGCCTACACCAGGATCTGAACCCTCGCCAGGGGTGTATCCTTCAACTGCTAAGCCAAGCTGATACACCGCTGTATATTTGCCGACTCTTCCTACTGGGTCGCTTGTTTGAAGAAGAGTATACGCCTTTTCCAGCCATGGGCTTAGAACAAACAATTCTTTCGCTTCTAGCATGCGAACATCCTGCGCAGTGATCCCACCGTTCACAAAACATGCTGCATCTTGTACTATCGGAAAGGTTGTAAATATTTTCGTATAACGTATAAATTCCATACTGTTCTCTTTTGATCCCGTCATAGCTCGCACATCAAGCCAATACTACCCTACGCACTCCGTTACTTCTAAGAGCGCTGATAGTCTGCAAGATCGGCGATCGAAACAAGCAGCAGGTCGTGTGTCTCACAGAATAGTTCAATGTCTGCAAGTCTTGCCATTGTGCCATCATCGTTCACGATCTCGCAGAGAGCGCCGACTTCGGCTAAGCCAGCAAGCCTAGCCAGATCAACCGCTGCTTCAGTGTGACCTGGACGTTCAAGCACCCCACCTTTACGTGCTCGCAGCGGAAAAACATGGCCAGGTTTATTGTAGTCTGAGGCCATGGCCGATTCTGCCGCAAGTGAAGCTATTGTCTTCGCACGATCTGAAGCGGAAATACCTGTTGTGGTGCCCTCTCTCAAATCTATGGTAACCGTGAATGCTGTCTGAAGCAGCTCAGTGTTCTGTTCAACCATCAAAGGAAGCTCTAATGCGTCAGCCTTTTCTTCAGTTAAAGCGACACAGACCACGCCTGAGGTATAGCGGACAAAAAAGGCCATAGCTTCTTCTGTCATATGTTCTGCGGCCATAATCAAATCGCCCTCATTCTCGCGATTTTCGTCGTCTACAACAACAACAATTTTTCCTTCACCTATAGCATGGATCGCCTCTTCAACAGACGCAAAAATTTCACGCTTCGCAACTTTTTTGGTGAGCACAGACATAGTTTACGACTCCTTGGCCTTATACCAGCATAGTTGCCAATGCTTCAACTGCTGCTTTCGCATATGGCCTAACACGAGACGGTATCTGCTCTGGAGTAATTCCCGGGCCGAGAATGCCTACCCCAATTGGCTTCATCAAATCCATCTGCAATTGCAGTATCGCCGACGTCACCGACGCCCCCATAACAAGACCATGTTGGGTTTCACCTTTTTCGATTATTCCTAACGCAAGCGCTCCATCGACCTCATCGCGTTCGAGCACTCGTTTCAGGGCGAGAGGTTTCTCCATCGCTCCAGGGACCCAAATGACTTCCGCAATCGACAAAGATCTACTCTTTGCCGCTTCATAGGCTTCTTCAAGCATTTCTTCTGCTTCTTGCTTATGGAAACTCCCCAACACAACAGCTATTTTCTTTGTCATTGCCTAATCTTTCTTTCTTCGTAAGCCCCTAGGGGATATCCTTCTATTGTAGGCACTTCCGCTATGCCTGACGTGTGGGCAATTAGTTCAATAAAGTAGAAAGAAGACGTTAGGGAATCTCGGGCAGTTCTTGCGTGATTATTTTTTCATCCCTGCCTGTTACTGACGGCATTTCAGATGTTTTGATCTGCCTGATAGCAGGTTCGGTTATCTCTTTCGCTGACGCAACTTTCTGTGTTTCTTCTGTCACACGTTTTGTCAGCTCTTTCGCAGCAGATTTTTCTTTGCGAGTTTCTCTGGGTTCAACATCACGTTGTATCAAGTCAAGGTTTGGGGTGCGACCTAGCCAATACATACTAGCAATCAGTGCCGCCCCACCTAGAATCATAAAATAACCAACCCGTGCTGGCAGCTTCAACACCACAGGCAACAACGCCCCGAGTACCCAAACAAGCTGGAAACGACTCTCGAACTTGCTGAATGTTCGACCCAAGTTGGCTTGCGGAGCATCACGCTGGATGAGCGCATCAAATGCTTGTTTGCCGAACTGGGCAACCAGTGAAATGGCGAAACCGATAACACATGCGGCGATCAGCTCGTTTGTGACAAGCCCAGCCAACGCAGCCAAACCAGCCAAGACAACAAGCGCCAATGCAAGGATTTTTTCTTCTTTCAAAAACGACCGCAGCATAGGAGAAAAAACTGACCCCAACAAGCCGCCAACGCCGACAGCGGCGATAGCAACACCGAAATGCCACGGCGGATTGCCGCCAGTAGCAAGAACCAAGCGATCTTCACCAAGCAGCTCTCTGGTAGCGTGACCGAAATCAACGAGAGAGCCTTGCGGGCCAGGGTCGACACCACCTCGAAGCGAAAACGCTAGCAGCATTGTCACGAACCCAACGCAGCCACGCAAAAACCCCATAGCAGCCGCACCAAGTCGAATACTTGAACTTTTTAGCTCAGCTTTCTCGGCTGAATCAGCTGGACGGTCGGCCACTCGAACAGCTGGGATTCGCAGCGCCGCCGCTGTGGCCGCCACATGCACAACCGCTCCAAAGCCAAGCACCCAAGGCGTACCAGCAAAATCTAGATTGAGCAAAATAACGCCAGGAACACCAGCGGCAGCACCAGCGACAGCCGAAACGATAGAAAGGCGCGAATTATATTTGACCAGTTGCGTCTCATCGGACGCGGTTGTCGGCACCACGGCAGATTTGGCAACTGAATAGGTTTTACCCATCACCAACATGGTGAATGCCAATGGGAAGAGCACAGGCGTTTTGAAGTAAAACACTAACGCAGCCAGACAAATAGCACGGGCCAGTGTTGACCCGACGATCATCCAACGATGCCCACCTTTGAGACGATCCATCGCGGGGCCAAGTAGCGGTGCAACAAAGGTGAACGGCGCAAGTGTTAGCAGGAGATAAAGGCCAACTTTCCAACGTGCGTCGTTAGGGTCGACATCAAAGAAAAGCGAGTCAGCCAACGCAATAGTAAGCAGCGCATCACCAGCGACAGATAAGCCATGAGCTCTAGCTAAACGTTTAAAAGGCGACACTTCAAAGGCTTCAGCGCCGACTTCAGATTTTTCAGAAAAATTACTCACTCTAGTACGATAGCTTACCTGATGTTATGAACCAGCTGCCGTCATCTATATTTCGCATTACTCACCTGAGGTCGAGGACCAGAACCTAATTAAATAATGTGACAGTCGACCTGTGAATTGACCTTACATTTCTCATTACTCAGCTGAGTATTTTGCGTTTACATCCTTGCATTAATCGCTTTGCCAAACAGGCCAAAAAGAACTTTGTCAGCAGTAAGCAAACCGAGACCTTCCGCCTCTGCTTGGGCACAAAGCAAGAGGTCAAATGGATCACTATGGCCTTTTAACGGCCCATAGCTCAGCAGGTGTTCGCAGGAAAGTTCAAGAGAAGACGCCCCAATCTCATCAGCAGCAGCCTTCATTGTTTTGAACGGATAGCCAAATTTACCTTTTAGATACTTCAGATGAAGCTCCCAAAAACTCACAACAGAAATGCACACCATCGTGTCTGAAGAGACAAGTAGAGCTCGTGCTTTAGGACCCAAACGATCTGGGTCTTCCAGAACCCAGACAAGTATATGCGAGTCAATCAAAATATTCATAACACATCGTTAAGCGCATCATCGAAGAGCTGGTTCACTTCAGGGTCTGAGGATACCAATGCCTCACTGTCATGTTTCTTCGGTTTGTCTGACCACAATCCAAGTTTAATGCCTTGCTTAGCTTTATATGGCACAAGCATAACTTCAGGCTTTCCGAAACCGCCTATTACAACTTCTTCACCAGCTTTAACCTGCTTCACAAGCTTAGATAAGTGAGTTTTTGCTTCGTAAATCGTGAGCACTACCATAGACACAGAGTACCATCTTGACTTGACCTAGTCAAGATGGTACTCTAAATCCAAAATTTCAATTAGGAAGCTGAGGCATAGACCTGTCCGAGCAGATAGCAATCAAACTAACCTCTACAATTCGCATTTGTAGCCGAGGCCTCGGATAGTTACTATCATTTCGGGTTTAGATGGTTCGCGTTCTATTTTTGATCGCAAGCGTTTAATGTGCACATCCAACGTTTTTGTGTCACCATAATAATTTAGGCCCCAAATTTCATCTATAAGCGTCGAACGAGTCAGCACACGGCCAGCATTGCGCATCAATAACTCAAGCAATTCAAACTCTTTGAGCGGCAGTTTCACTTCGACTCCCCTGACAACAACTTTGTGACGTTCGACATCTATAGATACATCACCAAGCTCAAGCACAGCAGCCTCGCTTGCATTAACGGTTGCAGCCAATGCGTTGTTTGCTTTGACTTCGCTGCGACGCATCACTGCACGCATACGAGCTACCAACTCACGTAACCTATACGGCTTTGCCACATAGTCATCAGCACCTAACTCCAGGCCAAGCACGGCATCAAGCTCAGCAGTTCGAGCAGACACCATAATGATCGGCACCTGTGATGTGCGGCGGATCTCTCGACACACATCGATGCCAGAAAGCTTCGGCAACATCACATCAAGCAAAACAATATCTGGTGTATGTTCTTTGAAGCGATCCAACGCTACTACCCCGTCACGAGCTACATCGACTGCGAACCCTTCTTTAGAAAGACCTATAGTTAACGCGTCGACAAAAGCGCCTTCATCTTCTACCAACAAGACATTTGTTCTCATCACACCGTCCTTGGAAGAACAATTTTAAAGGTCGTCTCAACTCCTGGCTCAGACGTTACAGAAATCATACCTTTATGATTAGACACGACATGGCGGACGATAGAAAGCCCTAGTCCAGTGCCGCCTGTCTTACGACTTCGAGCAGCATCCACACGATAGAACCGCTCAAACACTCGATCAATATCTTCTTCAGGGATACCCACACCAGTATCTGACACCGTCATTTCGACAAGGTCGGCAGCCAGCTCGCTAGCTTTTACTGCCACTTGTGAACCCGGATCGGAATATTTAACAGCGTTATCAATCAAGTTGATCAAAGCAGAAACAAGCTGTTTTTCATCGCCTTCTATTTTTATCCCTGCTGGACAAGCAATAGCAATCTGCACCCTATGTTTCTTTGCTATCTCAACAGTGCTATCAACAGCAAGAGAAAAAAGTTTATGAACATCCACATCTGCGAAACGCTGCGCTTGCCCAGATTCAAGCCAAGAAAGATGCAAAAGGCCTTCGATGCTGTCGCCCAGACGAAGCGCCTCTTTTAATATTCGACGCCCTAAACGCGTATGCGATTCGCTGTCATTTGTTTCATTAATTGCCTCAGCCAAAATTGTGATCGCCCCAACAGGGGTACGCAATTCATGACTTAAATTTGCGATAAAATCGCTGCGGACTCTATCAAGCCGACGGGCTTCGGAGACATCTTCGAACAAGAACAGCGCATTGCAATCGCCGAGAGAATAGAGCCGAATAGCTATTGTTCGCTCGGGAGGTCCCGGCAAAACCAGCTCACTCTCGGGATAGGAAACACTCGCTAATCGTCGCATCTCGTCAGTTACTAAAGAAACGTCGATATGACTGAACAGGTCTGCAGCGAACTGATTGCGATAGTTCTCTTCACCCTGTCTGGTAGTAATAACAACACCATACGGTAAAACGTCTAGAACACTGAACAGTTCAGAAGTCACAGTGCATAGCTCCGTTAAGGCGATATTTAGCCAAACTTACCTTCAACATAATCGGCTGTTCGTTGATCCTTCGGCGTTGTGAAAAGAAAGTCAGTTTCATCATATTCGACAAGTAAACCTGTTCGCGTGTCGTCAGCGTTTTGTTCGGCAGTGAAGAACGCGCAGTAATCGCTGACCCTCCGAGCCTGTTGCATATTGTGTGTCACTATAACGATCGAATAGTCTTTTTTAAGCTCAGCAATCAACTCTTCAATATGGGCTGTCGCGATAGGGTCAAGCGCAGAACATGGCTCGTCCATCAATAAAACATCGGGGTTTGTAGCTATTGACCGAGCGATACACAACCGTTGCTGTTGCCCTCCTGAAAGACTGAGGGCCGAGTCATTAAGGCGATCTTTCACTTCGTCCCATAGCGCCGCAGAACGCAGAGAACGCTCGACAATTTCTGGGAACTCTTTTTTAGGTGTCCCGATTACTTTAAGGCCATAGGACACATTATCGGCAATTGATTTTGGGAACGGGTTTGCTTTCTGAAACACCATGCCGATGCGGCGTCTTACCTCAACAGCATCGACTTTCGGTCCATAAATATCGGCGCCACGATAAAGCACTTTGCCAGAAATCTGCGCCCCTGCGATTAGATCATTCATACGGTTGATCGTCCGCAGTACAGAAGATTTACCGCAGCCAGAAGGCCCGATAATACCAGTCACTTTATGGCTACGGATAGGCATTGAAACGCCATGGACAGCGCGCACTTTGCCGTATCGAATCTCTAAATCATGTATTTGAATGACAGGGTCTTGTTCGATACGAACGTTGTCGTCGCTCGCCGCTGCGCTCTTTAACGATTCTTCTGTTTCTGACTCTTCGATAGCGGCAATTTTTTGTGTTTTAACTTCCACGTTTTTTCTCGAATCTGTTCCGAAGAACAATAGCAACAATAGTAAAACTGAGGACAATACCAAGCAACACCACAATAGCTGCTGCGCTAAAAGGATGCCACACGTCAAGGCGCGTCGCTGTATCCATCACAAGAACAGGCATAGCCGTGAACTTCTCGCCAACCTGGCTGACATCAAAAAACCCCGTCCGAGACGAAAACCTTCCTGCCTGAGCGCCCACAACAATAAGCGGTGCGGTTTCACCCAAGGCACGAGCTAACGAAAGAAGCGTGCCAGTGAAAATACCAGGCGCTGCATAAGGTAAAACATGCGAACGGATCACCTGTGGTTGGCTTGCGCCGACGCCATAGGCCGCCTCACGGATGCTGCTCGGCACAGCCCGTATCGCTTCAGACGCAGTGATAATAACCACCGGAAGCGACAAAACTGCCAACGTCAAACCGCCAGCAATCATTGTTTGACTTTGGCTAGAGGCGACATCGCCGTAAACCCCTTTGAGAAGACCTACAAAAACAGCGAGGCCGAGGATTCCATAGACCACAGAAGGCACCCCCGCTAAGTTGCGGATCACTAAACGAATGAAACGAGTTAGCTTCGTATCAGAAGCATATTCTTCCAAATACACCGCAGAGGCAATACCCAAAGGAAACGAGAACCCGACGACAAAAAGACCGATCCAAAATGTGCCGCGCAAAGCATTAAAAAACCCTGAGAACTCTGGCGCGTCTTGCACCATAGGAAAAGAGAAAAGCTCAGCCAAACGATCAGTTAGAAGAGGGCGAGCTAACAAAAAAGTGTCGCCCAACAAAACAACAAGCAACAAAACAGGCAGCATACTGCAACCCCATACCACCATAGGGAAAACCTTCGACGGCCAATGCAAACCTTTAGACTCAAGACGGTTCGCCACTGATTCATGCGCTTGAGAACCAACAAGAGGGTCGAGAAAAACCATTTAGAACACCTGCCTATCTATGACTTTTTTTAACATAGGACTCGACATTGGCTACAACGCCTGCCTAACTTTTCTCACGAACCTACTAGCAAACATGTTCAGCACTAAGGTGACAATAAACAATAACAGACCAACAAAGAAGAGCGATTCGAAAGGAAGGTCAGCTTTCGCATTGTCTGTATGCAGCTGACTTGCGATCGCAGCTGTCATCGTCGACCCGCTACTGAGCGGATCAGTCGTAAATTCTGCTTGATTACCTGACGCTCCAGCGGCTAGAAAAACAACCATCGTCTCGCCAATAGCACGAGAAATGCCAATGACTAACGCCGCGACAATACCTGAAACAGCTGCTGGAACGATAACCGTAATCGTTGTTGTTATTTTTCTTGCGCCTAACCCAGCAGAGGCTTGCCGCAACGAATCTGGCACCGCCGAAAGAGCATCTTCAGTCACCGAGGCGATAAGGGGCACAACCAGCAAACCCACGCCGATGCCAGCGGCGAGAAGATTCTGCAGTTCTGCTTCAGGGAAAATATTTGAAATCACATTCGGGGCTAACCAAGTGAGCGCAAAAAAACCAACAACAACTGACGGCAACCCTGCAAACATTTCCAAAACTGGTTTAACATATTTACGCACAGAAACGCTGGCATACTCCGACAAATAAATCGCTGCACCAATGCCAATAGGGCCGGCAACCAACGCTGCCACCGCTGTGACAATAAACGAACCGACCAAAATGGTTTTAAGATCAAACTCTAGCCTTATAGGTGCCCAAGCATCGCCCCACAACCTGCCTAAACCAATCTCCGAGGCAACAACGCCATTTTGATCATCAGCGTAAGCAATATCAGACTCCGACGGCCAGGCAAGACCGTGAAGAAAATTAAAAGCATTACCTAGCAACGAGGCAACAATAGCAACGCTGATGACAACGGCCAGCATAGCAGCAACGAACAAACCATATTTAAGGGCTCGTTCACGCCACAGCCGAGCAGGTGGAGCCGCCAGAAAGTGAGCGTCAGCTGATTGTATAGGTATATAGCTTCTCAACTGACGCTCCTCTTTTCTTTCAGCACCTTACGCTTTTGCATCGCCCCATGCTTTGAGGGTCTCGTCTAGTTGAGGCTGAGGCAAAGCGATATAGCCAGACTCGCCGAACGCTTTCGTGACAGACTCTTTGTACGCATCGCTGAGATAATAGTCAACGAATGGTACAACCGCAGGGTTAGATACCATCTTGTCTGTATTTACATAGATGAAAAGTTCACGATTTACAGGGTAGCTTTTATCAGCAATTGTCTCTGAGCTAGGGGCAACACAGGTGCCACCTGGTTCTTTTGACACTTCAAGGATTTTTACTTTATCTTTGTTTTGGTCGGCGAACGCAAAGCCTACCCACCCCAATGATGAAGGCGAGCCATTTATGATTTGGATTATATTGTTGTCATCAGATTGTCCTGGGTAGTCGGTTCGCACAAAGGTTCCATCTTCTCCTTCTTCTTCCTCGCCAATACCTTCGAGCACGATTTCGACGAAGCTATCGTAGGTTCCAGATTCAGTTCCTGGAGCACCAATGTCGAGGTCTGCATCAGGGTAGGTTAATGCAGAACCTAACTCTTTAGCCAAGTCGTTAGCATCACTCCATTTGTCGAAGCCTTTACTTTTGCCGCCGAGCAACGCATAGAGGTCTACGAAGCTGAGACAGGAAATAGCTTCGTTCTCTTGACTTGTCATAACAGTAATGCCATCAAAAGCTACTTTTAACTCGACGTACGGTATGTTTTTCTTTTCACATAGATCGATTTCAGATTGCTTAATTTGGCGAGACGCATCGGAAATATCGGTTTTTCCTTCGCAAAACTCTTCGAACCCTGTTCCAGTTCCATCGCCTTTGACGTTGATGGCTGTTTTGTCACAGACACCTTCATAGAGGCGAGCAGCTTTTGTTGTCACAGGTTCAACAGTTGATGACCCGTTGACGGTAATTGTGCCTTCGACACATCCTTCGGCTGACTCTCCTTGAATCGCAGAACCACTTTCTGTACTGGAATCGGTCGTACATGCTGCGGCTAGAAATAACGGCACCAGCAGTAACGCAAACAATTTACCCTTTACTGACATTTCTCTCCTTGAACAGTACAAGCACACCAGGCGTGCACTCATTATTGAGAGAACCCTAGAAGAGCCGACTAAATCGGAAACATCAAAAAAGTAAACACAAGCTTAATTTTTAGAAAACTCTGATATCTATGGATGCAGATTCTTGTGTTGGCTTTTTCTTGTGTTGATGAATGCTTGCAATAAAACACTGGCAAGTATCGCTGCACTAATACAGAAACTCAGCTGTAAAACCCATGTATTATCTGCCGCTGCTCCCGATGCGTAGACAACTGGAGCGATAATCGCCCAACGCAAGAGCGAAACAACTGATAACGCTGACGCTCTAACCTTCGTATCAACCCTTTTCTGCACATAGGAAAGCATAAACAAATGCAAATACTGTTGCGCTGGCCGCACCAGCAAAACACCAGCAATGAACGCAACCATCGTGCCGAACCCCATAACCAGGTACGCCATACCGCTGATTACCGCAGCGATAAAGAAACCATGCACAGGAGCGATCCGTGTTGAAACTTGGCTGAAAAACCCGACAGTGATAGTTTCATAGATAAAAGCTGGAACTAAGAATAAATATAGTGTCGCCGGTGTGAACCCGCTAACTTCAGCGATTGACAATTCAAACGGACCCCAGCCCAGATTCGCGGCGAGACCTGACGCTGCGACCGCTAAAACAATAATCGGCCACCAAACAGGGTTACGTATAGTCTCAACTAATGTGTGCATCCAGCTTGTCTTTACTGCTTCGCCGTCTGGCTCTATTTGTTTCGCTGGCAGTTCAGGTTCATGAGCAAAAAGAAGCAAGCAGACAACAGTCAATGCGTGAAACACAGCGATCGCTATGTTCGGTGCGTTACGCTGCCAAAGAAAAAGCAGCGAACCAAGCAACGTAGCGATCGCTTTCACCGCGACGGTAAGACTTGCCTGAGAGCCTGCAACACGCTCATAAAGATTTTCTTTGCCAACTTCCCTTAGGCTTTCATAGGTGAAAGCATCAAGCGCGCCCGAATAAAAAGCCATACCAATAAACTGCATAACAATACCGCAAAGCAGAGAATAAAACCCCGTGTTAAACGCGATAACTATATTGCCTGCACCGAACAAAAAACCAGCAACAATAAGAACCTTACGATGACCGACACGATCAGATAGAACACCAGAAGGCACTTCAAAACCTATCATAACCGCCACACTCACAACAAAAATAGTGCCGACCTCCGTATTCGTTACCGTGTCTCGATAGAAGAACAACCAAGTAGCAGCAGTAAACCAACACTTCGTCGCACCGAAGGCAACGTATGCAACCGCAATATTTCTACTGTCCACTCCTGGGAAAAACCGCATACCATCAAACTCAATCTATTTGGAGAGTATGAGGTCGTGAGGTTTCTGTTTTTGGTAAAGCATAAGTAGTGCTGCGATCATGAAAGTTGACTCGATAAACAGAATCCATCTTGTAGTTGCAACACTAGTGAAGTCGACAAGTAGTCCTAAATGTATTGAGGCCGCTGCATACGTTACCATAGTTAGTAAGCTTGTGATAGAAATAGCTGTCGTGTGATACTTTGAGGGGACTAAATATTGCACAGCGGCATCAAGCGGTGTTGAAGAAATCCCGAAAGCAAGCGCCGCAGGAACAATAGCCACGATACGCAGCCATAGAATAGGTTGCAACAACAAAAACGTTGTTGCTGCTATTAGAAGTGATCGATGAGTCATTATTTTAAGTACACCGTATCGGTCCATTAGTTTACTACTGGCACGAGCTGATAGGGCAGAGCAAACAGCGATAACAGAAAATATTGCTCCTATCATTGTGGGTGAAAGACCGTCTGATTCATAGAACGGTTGATACGCAGTCCAAATTGATTCTGCTACTAGTTGAAACCCGATAAATGAGATCATTACGTATTGGAGCAGGTTTTTAGAAACGATACGTTTCCATGTTATAACTATATGTTTTGTCTGTGAAAGTCGAGATCGTTGCGTTTGTTCTTCTTGTATAAAAAGGAAAAGAGCCATACCTAAAAAGTTGCTCGCGAAAGCTCCTATATAGGGGCCAGGCTCCCATAGAGAGTAAATAAAACCTGCGCTGATTCCTCCGATCACGCGGGCAGAAAAAGCAACAACTCGATCGTTGGCTAGATAACGATTGTAAGCCTGTTGTGGAAGGTCTTCTTTTCTAAAGCTTGCGTGAACTAACGTGGCGAGAGTTCCAGAGATAAGTGAAAACCCGAAACCGCTTATTATTGTGCACACTGCGATTAGTAAAGGGTATGAGGGGAATAGAAGATAGGACAGAGGGAAAAACCCCGCGACTGAATACCCGAGAATAGATACTTTTTTAGCGCCTAAGCGATCTGCTAGCGCGCCTGTAGGAACCTCAAAGAAAGCGATACTAATTGGGAACAACATAAATAATGCGACCGTCAAGCTGCTCGACATATCTAAGATATCAGTCCCGTAGAGAAACCATATAGGCACAAGAAAATGAAAATTTGTTGCGAACCTTATGGCAAGGGCCAATTGCGTCGTTTTTTTGAACACCAGTTTTATTGTAACACCATAAAAATTTTTACGATAAACACAAGATTTTCAATACTTTCAAAGCACAATCGTACACCTCTGTGCAAAATTCAGCAAAGCTTTTTTGCTGCTTGCACGACCTCAACGTCATGGCGGTAGCTGAGTTTTTTGCGAGCTTTTTTGAAACTGCACCACATGATAGAATCAACTTCATCATTTTTGATAAAGGTCCCTGTCTCATATCGCATCAGCCAATAGCGCACAACTTTCTGTTTTCCTTTTGGTGTGACATACGAGACTTTTTTAATCTTTGCTTCTATAGTCCCTGAGAAACCTGTTTCTTCGAACGTTTCACGAATCGCGCACTCACGATTCGATTCATCTTTTTCTTTTTTCCCTTTCGGCAAAGACCAATCATCATATCGATTACGATGAATCAAACAGATTTCAAGCGAATCGCCAGCACCTTTATAAACGACGCACCCTGCGGCTTCGATATACTTTGATTCATCTTTGCCCATAAGGCTTCACCTTACAAAGAACTATTGTGTAGGCTCTTGCGATTCAGCAGCCTCGTCTGTAGTAGAATCTTCGACCTGCGATGCCTCTTCCTGAACCTCAGCTTCATCACTTGTTTCTTCTGGCGACGAAACTTCTTCTTGTGGCTGTGTTTCTGTTTCTGGACGCGTCTCAGGAGTATAGGTTGATTCAGCATCTTCTTCGCCTAGGTCCCAGTCACACACGATACATTCACGTTCGGCATCACGATTGACACGTTCACGGTTTCTTCTGAACTGGGGATCATGTTTAGGAAGCAGCATAAGCCGAGCTGTTACCCTTGTCCAAAAAGCAGCTAACATTTTTTCGTCGCCATAACGAACCTTCATCTCCCAGTGAGGAGCGACAGGACCATTATAAGTAATGATGACGTGAGCAACAGGGGCTTGGTCAGTTATTTCAGCTTCATACATAGAACTTAGGATAGGCGTAAATCAGTGAATCGCATAGGGTGGCGTCTTTTTATTCTAGATAACCTCTGCATTTTCGCTCCAGCACGGCAGCAGCACCACGTTTTTAGCGAATTTCTGCGCATAAATCTACCCTCACAGAAAATTCTTGCATTGTTGGGAACCCTTTTGGCATCTCGCACGTCTTTATAAGCATATGAAGCACAATAGTTGGATGGCACAAGGTATATGTAGCGAGATGGACCCTACGTTCTTCTTCCCTAGCGATGGGGTCGGGGTTGAACGGGCAAAAAAGATCTGCGCAGAATGTTCACAAAGAAACGTCTGCCTAGAATACGCCCTCAGCAACCGCGTCGACCACGGCGTTTGGGGAGGCACCTCAGAACGACAGCGTAGACGAATCCTGAAAGCACGCAAAGCAGGCATTCCCGTACAAATCGCTGCCTAATACTTACAGCCACAAAAGAAAACAAGGCTGGCAAGAAACTTCAACTATGTTCTTGCCAGCCTTTAGGCTATCTCTATTCGTTTTGATCGAATCGTTTTACGAGAGAGCCGTAAATGCTGCGTGCTAACGCCTCCGAGCGAGGCGGATACCTGCCACTGCGGCTCGAAGCGGCGAGGTATCTACAATTTTCAGAGATACCCTTTATTACTTCCTTACCCTCTAGCGTAAAAATTTCTCAAAGTTTATTAGGGATGAAAAAACACCAGAATCTTGCACAGCATCTGGAAGTTCCCCAAAGTAGATTAGAACAGAACGCACACTCGTCCGTTTTGGCAACGTAATTTTTTCTTGTTGATCCCGTGCTTGTTCTATTACCCCTTCCGAAATACGGTTCGAAGAATACTTGATCTCACACAGATACACATTACTTGCTTCCGTTTCAATAAGGTAATCTATTTGACAGCTGGCTTGCCGCTTATTTCGGAGCTGGAAATATGGCCCATCGTCAACCACATGTTGGGGAAGTATCCCTAGCGCCTCTCGAACAAGATGTGCGTTTTCCAAAACAAGATTTTCAAAACCATGACCTAAGGAGCTATGCCAGCCAGGCAGCTGATGCAGTTGAACATCGCGTTGCAGGCCTCGAACAATTTGTTTGCGTCTCTTATGAACATGACGAAGATAGAAACGAACGTAATTATCAGAAACTCGGTAATTGCTAAGACGCGATGTCCCAGACTTACCAATATTCCATGTGAAATCTCTTTTAACAAAACCTGCCAGAACTAGTTCTTTGAGAAGCTTCCCGACTTCTGCAGCCGATAGTTCTAACTCTTGAACAAGCTGAGATTGAGTTCTTCTTCCTAACCGTAGCAAGTTGACCACCTGGCGATAACGCACAGCTCTCTCAGAAAAAAGATCGGAAAATATTCGTTCAAACTCATTAAATAGCAAACCATCAGCCCTAAAAAAAAGCCTACGCAAATTAGCCTCAGCAGTTAAATGTGGCTGTATCTCTTCGAGATATCGAGGGATTCCACCGACGGCGGAAAGAAACTCTAATTTCTCTGTTTCGCTGACTCCTTTGGGCCAGAATTTCAAACAATCGGCAAGCGGTAAAGGAGCTATCTGTTTCTCAAGCGTTACTCGACCAACAAACCCTGTATTACTCAAAAGGTTCGTGTCAACCCACGAAGAAATTGAGCTACAAACAATTAAAACAAGCTTCGGGTTCCTCTTAAAAATCACATCCCATGCAGTTTTTAACTTTGGCAAGAACGTTGCGTCACCTTTGGCCATCCAAGAAATTTCATCCAAGAAAAGAAGCGCTTCCCCCTGAGATACAAGATGACCCATATTATCAAATAGCAGGGACCAGTCAGAAGATTGAAGGCCTGAGACATTCAGATGCTTCTCCAGCTTAAGAGCAACTTCTTTCTTCTGATCTTGCTGAGATATTCCTTCACCTGGAGGCAAACCAGAAAAATGATAAAAGTTTTCAAATGTTTTACCATATTCAAAAACTAACGTACTTTTCCCAACTCGACGCCGCCCTTTCAGCACAACAAAACTTGCAACCCGTGACGACTTCAACTCTTGAAGATCTTGCAACTCTTGAGCACGTCCAAAAAACACATCAACCCCAACTTTAACAAACAGGCATTTGTCAGTTTACTACACCAAATAAACATCTTCAATAAAATAATTAACCGACATATGTCGGTTAATTATTTTATTGAAGATGTAAGAAAGCTGACAAAAACCAAAATCTCGAAACAACTATAAGTCGTTTCGAGATTTCTGCTACATTTACGAATGAGATCTATGCTTCTTCTGCTTCTTCTGCAGATTTTACGCTTTTCTTCTTAGAAGGTTTTTCTTCGTCCTCGTCATCATCGCTATCTGCGTTTTCAAAGTTTTTCTTAAATTCCTTTTGCGCCAAACCTAAGTTTCTAGCTATTTTCGGCAGCTGCGAACCACCAAAAAGAAGCACAATAAGTAATATGATGACAATAAGTTCAGGGCCTTGAGTAAATCTTGACATAGCTAGATGATAGCAGACTAAGCTGATTCCACGGCAGCAATGGCCGTTCTTTCTCGCTCCAGCGCACGTTGACGGCGAATGCGACGACGTTCGCGTTCACTCATCCCACCCCAGATACCAAACTTCTCGCTATTTTGAAGAGCGAATTCAAGACAATCTTCACGAACAACACAACCGCGACATACTTCTTTCGCTTCACGAGTGGACGCTCCCCTTTCAGGGAAAAACAGATCGGGGTCAACCCCCAAACAGTTTGAAGACTCCCTCCAGCTTGTATCGAGCATCAGATTTTTCCGCCCTTGGCGCATATTTCTTCCTCCTGACCGCCTTTTGGCGGAGAATAGATCACTAACTATTACGTGACGGCGTAGTACTTCAGTGTCCCTCTCATAAGAACTTCAATACCGTTGTGCTAGTAATTACAAACGTGTTATAGGAGGATTCACAACCCACACCAGCAAGGCAAAATTCCACTAATATAGCACCTAAATCCATGTTGAACCATGGTTGAAATTCAAGAAGAATCAACCACAAAAGAGCTAAACCCAATAAAGGCAAGCCTGAAGAACACTCAACCCACAATCAACAACAAATCACAATAATCAAAGACTAACTTCGACACACGTCCAAGCACCTAAGAAAATTTTTGCGCCACTAGGAACTTCCACCTCTTTAAAGGGAGTTACTTTTTCTGACATAGCATCACCAATATAGGTTCCGTTTGTCGAAGACAAATCAATAAGCGTGACCAAACCATTTGCAGAAACCTTCAACATCGCATGCCTAGAAGAAACAGCAAAATCTTTTGTCAACATCGCTATGTCTATATCAGGTTTGATAGCACGTTTCTCGTCTTTTCTCCCGATGTGAAGCTCATCTGAAACGAACTCTAAAGAAAACGGCCGCAGATCGCCGCTAGGAAAATCAACTTCGTGCTCGGAAACGACACGGGTGAAAAACTCTTTAGAATACGTTACCTCTACACGTATCGGTGACGTACTCGGCGGCATATATTCAGAACTAGGCTTAACAACCACAGGCTCGCTTTTCACCTGAGCCGTAGCTTTAGGCGGGCGAACCGAGCCAGTTATAATATCAAAACCACATGCAGAACAAAAGAAAACGCTCGACTCATGGATGTGGCCACATTTTGCACATTCCACGGTCATAGCAACCTCATTCACTTCTACCTAGGCTTCGAGGCACAGTTGTTGAAACAACAAGAAACGCATGCCTCACTGTCAGAATACATTGACTAGCAACATTCAAGAAGCAGGAACAACTAAATAATGAAAATCGACCACTAAATAACAACAAAACTTAACTAAAAATACCTATTTCTCATAACATCTAGGCCATATGGACCGATCAAGTAGCTATGGAAATGCATCTTGAGAAACTACCCCTGCCCGCCGCCACTTCGCTCACAAATCTCACGATGTATAAACAGGTTGATTTTTTTGACGAAGCAGTCGCACAAAATGGCGAAATTAGAGCTTCTTATAAACAAATTCTCTCAGAATTACAGTCGGTTGACGCCTCAACAATCGCTAACCTTCAAAAGCTGAAAGATAGCTTATTTCGCACTCGCGATGTTACCTTCACCGTGTACGGAGACGAAGCTGGCACCGACCGAACATTTCCGATCGACCTTGTCCCTCGAATCATTGAACAAGCAGAGTGGGAAACGGTCGAACTTGGTTTAGGGCAACGGCTTAAAGCGCTAAACCTCTTTTTAGCTGACATCTACGAAAACGACGCCCAAATCGCTAAAGATGGCATCATCCCCCTTGAATTTATTACTTCATGCAAAGGGTATAACCCTAAAGCTGTCGGCCTTCCGCAGCCTAAAAATGCTCGTGCGCTTGTCGCTGGCATCGACCTTGTACGAGACGGCAAAGGCAACTATCTTGTCCTCGAAGACAACCTGCGTGTTCCCTCTGGTGTGTCGTATGTGTTAGAGAACCGCTCCGCGATGGCTAACTTGATGCCCAACCTCATTCAATCTGCTTGCATCCGACCTGTCGAACAATACCCTACGCTGCTCCTTAGAGCGCTGCAATCGTTAGCGAACCATAAAGCAGCAGCTCCTACCGTTGTGCTTCTCACCCCTGGCGTCTATAACTCGGCCTATTTCGAGCATGCGTTTCTCGCTCAGAACATGGGCATCGAACTTGTCGAAGGACGAGACCTGTTCGTCGACGACGCCACGGTCTGGATGCGCACAACCCGAGGCAAAAAGAAAGTAGATGTGGTCTATAGCCGCATCGACGATGATTTTCTTGACCCACTTGAATTTCGTGAAGATTCGATGCTTGGCGTACCAGGCATAATCGAAGCTATACGGCAAGGAAACGTCTCTATCGCAAACGCAATCGGCAACGGTGTGGCTGACAATAAAGCAATGTACACCTTTGTGCCGCAAATGATCTCGTACTATTTAGGCCAAAAACCGATACTCGACAACGTCGAAACGTACCTGCTTGACGACGAAGAAAAACGCCAACATATTTTAGCTGATCCTTCTAACTATGTCATCAAAACAGTCGATGGTTCAGGAGGCTATGACATCTTTATCGGCCCGAGGGCTTCGCAAGAAGAAGTGACCGAAATATGTCAGGCCGTCAGAAATAAACCAGCCAACTATATAGCGCAAGAAGTAGTCAAACTCAGCACGCACCCAACAATTGTTGACGGACGTGTTGAACCACGGCATATCGATCTCAGGCCATTTGTGGTCGGCGGAGAATTTATAGATGTGCTACCAGGTGGGCTGACTAGAGTGGCCCTTACAAAAGGGTCACTCATAGTCAATTCCTCACAAGGCGGCGGTTCGAAAGACACCTGGGTGCTGCAAGACCCAGCAAATAAATATTTAGACTGCGCACGGCCGTTTAATTACAAAGCAGTTGCTCGCGAGCCAACAATTTTAGCCCGAGCAGCAGAACCGCTTTTCTGGGCTGGACGTTATATCGAACGAATTGACGCAACCGCAAGGCTGCTTGCAAGCTGCGATCAAGGCGCCCTATCAGGTCTACCCAACGAGGCAGGCTTGCGTTGGGAAGAACTTTTAGAAGTGCTTTCTCTGACAGAAGAATACAAGCAAACAGGCAAAGACGTAACTGGCTACAACGTCACCCGTTTCCTTGTCGATGACACAGACAATCGAGGATCTATTCTTTCATCGCTAAGTTCAGCAAGAGATAACTTGCGTAGCGTCCGAGAAAAAATTCCAACCGAATTGCGTGGCATCGTCAACGACGCTTGGGCAGAGTTTGCCATAGCAGACGTACCAACGATTCTTGCTGAACACCCGCAACAACTTTTCACAAAACTTATGCGATCGTGTCAAACGTTTTTAGGCATAACCGAATCGACTATGGCCAGAAACGACACGTGGCGTTTCCTCACCTTAGGACGCTGCATAGAACGAGCGCTGCTCACAACACGCCTCGTCGAAGTCCACTTTGTACGTCAAATAGACGCGAAAGATTCACTCAACATTTCACACTGGGCAACCCTACTCGGAGCCGCAGGCGCGCTGCAAGAATACCGCGTACTTTTCCAAACATCGGTCGACCCGTTAAACGCAATCGACTTTTTGCTGCGCAACAACGAGTTTGCTCGAAGCGCTAACTGGTGTGTCAAACAGATCGGGGCGCAACTAGCCGACATGACAGACGGAGTCGAAGCGAATGAGTCATCGCTGATTTGCGCACGTGTTTCATCAACATTAGACGCTCCTCTCGTTGACCTGCTCGGCGATCAACCAGCAAAAACGCTACGACTTCTTTCTGAAGAAGTCGAACATCTCAGTGACGCTATCCACCAAAACTACTTCCTGCGTTAGTTCTTATCCATGAGTAAACTTCTCGCCATATCAACTGACATACCTATCACCCCCGTTGTCTCATTCGGCCAAAACACCGCCGAAGAACATAACGGTTGGGGTATCGTTTGGTATCCAGAAGAAGAATTTGGTGCCGCTGCCATGCGCGACCCACACAGCGGCAAATCGTCTGGTTTAACAGAAGTGCTCGCAGACTGGGACATAATAAACACGCAACTTCTTCTTGCACATCTACGCAACGAAGCGTCACGGGTTTCTTATACCGATACACACCCATTTGTTAGAAATTTCGCAGGCAGCTCTTGGAGCCTGGCCCATCACGGTGAGCTTATAGGCGATTTACAACAGAAATTGCCGATCGATTCTCGCTTCCCTATCAGACCGATGAGCGAAAGTGACTCTGACCATCTTTTTTGTTGGCTCCTAAGCGAAATTAATCGTTCTGGTGCTAGCACTATCGAAGAATATGGGTTTCGTAAACTCGGCAAGCTTTTAGAGAGCGCTAACAAACACGGCACACTAAATATTTTGTTAAGTGACGCACGCTCGTTGTTCACATACCGCTGCAAATCAGGCGAACAAAACATTTTTTGGGCACGCTACCCTGCACGGTCAAACCAACATATTGAAATTGCTGGCGAAGGTGTCTCTGTCCACATCAATGAGTCTGAGCTAAGTGACAGTTCCTGTCTCATAACCTCTAGCATCGCATTCGACAATAACTTTACGCTGCTCGAACCAGGCGGGTTCATCGTGGCGCAGCGTAGCCAAATTGTTGCGACGTATCCAACAAAAACAGCTGGGGCGCTACCCAGAATCGATGTACCAGCACCTATTTCACTAGAGCCACGTTCATATAACCGCTGCTTACAAGTAACACATATAACAAACTATCGTTATGAAACGCCAGTAGAAAAAAGCCGTCACCGCTATCGTCTACACCCTATTGAAGACCGTTTTCAAACTGTTTCTAACTATATGCTTGAACTGAGCGTCAATGGGTTGCGTTATAGCCTTGAAGATGTTTTTGGCAATACTGTTGTTGGGCTCGACATAGACTCACCGTATCTAGAGCTTACGACCACGATGAGCGCAACGGTCTCAATTAACACACCAGTTGACAAACCTGATTTGTTGCCTCATAAACAAACCTTGCCAATTATTTGGATGCCATGGCAAGCAAAAATGATGCAATCATACATGCTGCCATCGGAGCTGCCTGAAAGTCAGCTAAATGAGCTGACCGATTATGCGAGAAGTTTCTCAGCTCGCAACAAAGGCGAACTGCTCGCCACGTTAGACGACATTACCTGGACGATCTATTCTGACTATGTGTATAAGCAAGGGTCAACCGATTTACAGACGACCCCGTATGAAGTTTTCCGCAGCCGCAAAGGAGTCTGCCAAGATTTCGCGAATCTCATGATTTGTTTAGCGAGAATGTTGAACATTCCTGCGCGTTACCGAGTGGGCTATATCTATACTGGCGCTGACTATAATAACGACCTTCAATCAGAGGCTTCACACGCCTGGGTCGAAGCATACCTGCCGCTGCTTGGCTGGCGAGGCTATGACCCCACAAACGGGGTACGCGTCGGCGCTGACCATGTCAGAGTGGCCGCTGGCCGCAACTATCGAGACGCTACGCCAACTTCTGGAGTTATCTACCGAGGCGGCAAAAAAGAAACCCTTACAACCAAAGTAGAAGTAGTCGAGCTAGAAAGCGGCGCTTGCTAAACTAGCCGTTACGTCTCAATGATGTCATTGACATTACTTTGAATCGTCTATATTCTAAAGGTATGAAAGATCATCAAATCACTATACGGAAAGTGGATTCACTTCTTCATCAACGAATCACAAGAAATGCTAAGTTGCAATCACAAAGCATAAACGATTGGGTGCTTGATGCTATACGAACAAAAGCTGGCATAAGCTCGAATAAAGACACTCAGCCCACAGCTTCATGGGCTTCACATATCGGAAAATTCAACGATGACAGTTTCGATGAAGAGGTACTAGAAGACTTCGAAAAAATTGACGAATCGATGTGGCAAAGTTAATGATCGCAGTTGACACCAACATCATTTCGCTCTTGCTACGAGGAAGCTATACTTCACTCCCCTCACAACAAATTTTTATTCCCTATGTCGTTTCTGCTGAATTGTATGCTGGTGTCGCCTCTGGAGGGAATCCTAAGAAATACAAAACGATCTTAGATTCTTTTTTTGAAGGACAAGATGTGACTAACAGTCCAGGCATCAGTACGGAAGTACGAAACATTTATGTCGATATTTACACATATCTAAGAAAAAATGGCACACCTGTTTCTCCCAACGATCTTTGGATCGCCGCTGAATGTGATTTTCTTTCCTTGCCTTTACTAACGAAAGATAAAGACTTTGACCACATACCACACGTTCAAAAAGTTGCCTGGCCCGATGAAACATAGCGAGCATGTTAACCAAAGTGGACACCTTGATGTGGGTAATGGGCACTGTCTTTATTGGGAAGATTGGGGCAACCCTTCTGCGATAACTTTTTTCAGCTTTCATGGCGGCCCAGGAGAATACTTTAATGACTCGCATAAAGCACTTTTTGATCCCCAAAAACATCGAGTTATTTTTCATGACCAACGAGGCTGTGGTCGCAGTACCCCATTTGCGTCCACTGAGAATAACACGACGCAACATTTACTCACAGATATAGAAAAACTTCGTGAGCATCTTGCTATCGAATCAGCTCATGTCGTTGGCGGCTCTTGGGGATCAGCATTAGCGCTACTCTATGCTATTGCTTATCCGCAGCGGGTTCGCAGCCTTATTATCCGAGGCGTCTACCTTCTACGCGATTTTGAAGACAACTGGGTTAACGAGGGGTATCCTCGCTATCAATTTCCGCAAGAATGGGAACGTTTCATTTCGCTCGTTCCAGAAGAGTCACGCACTAGTGGTGTCGACATTATGCAGTACTATGCCAACCAGATGCGATCTGACGATCCAGAAATAGCCCACAAACATGCAGTTGAATGGACGACATGGGAATACTGCCTGTGTTCTCTTGAGTACGACCCAGCAGCTAACAGAAAAGAAATCACACAAGACCCAAATACCCTTGCCGTTAGCCTTCTCGAAACACACTATTTCCTAAACAAATGTTTTGTTGAACCCAACCCAGTACTCAGCAATATTGACCGAATCAAGCACATTCCATGCCAGATCGTTCAAGGGCGATTTGACATGTGCACGCCAGCAGTATCTGCTTGGGATCTACATAATGCATATGGTGACAATAGTACGCTTACTTGGGTTAACACTGGCCATATAGGATCAGAACCTGCCATGCTTGCCGCCCTACAAAAAGCGGTATTGACCGTGGGCAACTCTTGACTACACAAATATTTCTTGCAAGGAAGTCCAACCAACGCATGGCCATTTACAATCAAAGCCTGCCCTACTAGCAGCGCTAAAACAAAAACAAGCAACTACTACATTATGGAGTTCTTCTTGAATAGATTTACCATGGTGTGCAACAAGGCATGGTTGACACAAAGACTAGAGGTACGTACAATATACGTATGTCTTTTATTGAAACCTCATTAACAACTTCAGGCAACAGTACCGCCGTCAGGCTTCCTAAAGAACTTTTGCGAATGAGTGGTTTGGGAAAAAAAGTAAGACTCGAAGCCAAAGAAGGTCAAATTATCATTACACGATCAGATAATCCTCGCAAAGACTGGGGAGAAACTATTAAAAAATTAACCGCAGAACACGGAGACCCTGCAAGAGAATTTTCTAACGAAGTCTCCCCAAACGAAGGCCTTATCAACGCTCCATGGGAACGTTGAATCGATGAATGATATACAACAATTTTCAGTCTACTGGTTTGATCTAAACCCAAGCCAAGGATCAGAATTCAACAAAACCAGACCATGTATCGTTGTTTCTCCGAACGAAATGAATATGCATCTCAACACTGTCATCGTTATTCCTCTCACCTCAACCATTTTGCCATGGCCTTTTAGAACAACTATCAAAATTAGAAAACAAGAATCCAGCGCAGCATGCGACCAAATCCGAACAGTCGACAAGAGAAGATGCCGAGAACATATGAGCGATCTCAAACCCAGCGAAAAATCTGCGCTCGTTGATCTACTGAGAACTATGTTTCTTGCGTAATAATAATCAGCTGCTACGCAAGTCTAAGGTCGTGGGAAAATCTTTGCCGACTTTGTGCTGTGGCACCGCTATTGCCTCATCGCTCAACAGCACTGGTTCGACGCTCCCCTGTTGATCAGAAACAGCCCTTTGCGTCGCAGTAAAAGCATGGCGTTTTTCAAGCTGCTGCGTTTGAGACAACGCACCTTGTTGCACCAGCGTTGAATCTTCGAAACGATTTTGCCGTCTTGACTCAGCTTCTAACGAGTTGACAGGAATCTTGTCATAAGAACGCCCTCCAGGGTGAGCCACATGATACTTCGCAGCGCCAATAGCTTTACTCGTCACCTTATCAACCACTTGAAAAAGCAGCGGACTATGCACACCTATCGTTGGATGTAATGCCGAGCTAGGTTGCCATGCACGATATTTCACGCCAGCGACATGCTCGCCGCTTCGACTCGTTGCACGCAGCGGCAAGGGCTGCCCGTTCACCAAAACCGCGTAACGGTCGCTTTGCAAACCAGTTGCCTTGACCTGCAAACGCTCCATCGACGAATCAACATAACGAGCAGTTGCCGACGCATTCGACTCTTCTCCAAGGACAAGCCACGGTTCAATAGCGGCACGCAGTTCTAATGCAACAGGTCCAGCGACAATCGTGCCATAGCGAGGGAAACGGAAATTAAAGAACGGCTCAAACCATGAAAGATCAAACCGCAGATCATGGTGCGCTAAATCTTTGACGATATCTGCCATGTCTTGCGCAAGGTAATGCGGCAACAAAAATCTGTCATGCAAGTCGCTACCCCAGCGAATCAGCGAATGCTGGTAAGGGTCTCGACTGAGACGGTCAACAAGCGCTTGCACCAAAAGATAGGTAACCATTGCCATCTGTTTATGCGGCGGCATTTCAAAAGCACGCAGCTCTAACAACCCAAGACGACCACGGCTATGATCGGGAGAATATAACTTGTCGATGCACAGCTCTGCGCGGTGCGTGTTGCCTGTTAAATCAGTCAGCAAGTGACGCAACGCTCTATCGGCTAGCCATGGGGTTGCATGTTCTGCGTCGTTTATCTCGCCTAACGCTATTTCGAGTTCGTGAAGATTCTCTAGCCGTGCTTCATCGACGCGAGGGGCTTGGCTTGTCGGGCCAACAAATAGACCAGAGAAAAGATATGACAACGCAGGGTGATGCTGCCAATAGGTGACAATGCTGGTCAGCAACTGCGGATCAGCCAGCAGCGGGCTTTCTTTCGGCGTCGGACCGCCTAACGTTATGTGATTACCACCGCCTGTGCCGCTATGGCGACCATCGAGATGAAACTTTTCTGTCGCTAAACCAGTTTGCCTGGCAGCTTCATAGACTGTCGATGTTATAGCATTGAGCTCGCTAAACGAACTAGCAGGATGAATGTTTACTTCGATCACTCCAGGGTCTGGCGTGACACTCAGGCTTTGCAAACGGCTGTCATGTGGCAATGGGTAGCCCTCGATCACAACAGGTGTCTTTGTTGCCGTTGCTGCCTTCTCGATTGCTGCGATAAGGTCAACGCTGTGCTCGGCCTCGTCGAATGGCGGCAAGAAAACATAGAGCAAACCTTCACGGACTTCGACCGCTAAGGCTTTACGAACTACAACATCGTCACAGATTTGCGCCTGCTTCATCGCTGTCTCGATAAAAGGATCCACAGGAGCCGCTGGGTCACGCTCATGAGTCGGTTCAGGTTTTTCTTCTTTGCTCTCAGGCAACGAATCTAACGGCAAACGCATCCCCAAAGGCGACGAACCAGGGATAAGAAAAACATGTGACCGTTGCAAAGGCCAAGGCGATGTTGACCAGAACTGGTCATCACCAAAGCGGTCAAGCGGCACCACATAGCCAACCGGCTCCGAGCTTTTTTTGGCATCGAAAGAAGCGACAACTTTTTGTCTCTGCTCTTTGGTAGACATATCGCCAGGGTCAATGTCATAGTCTTTTGGCAAAGAGGCTTCTCGCCACAAGCCATAGAGCGGATCTTCATAGGCAGGAAAGAAAGCATCAGGTTTCATCTGTAGCTGTTTGCTAAGTTCATCAGCAAATTTCTTGGCTGTCTCGACTGTGGAGGTTTTTTTATTTTCGTTAAGCAGCGCAGGGTCTGACCATAGCTTTTTGCCGTCTTTGCGCCAGATCAGATTGTATTGCCAACGCGGCAGCTCTTCGCCTGGATACCATTTGCCTTGCGTTTTCTGCAGCAACGTACCATGGCCAAATTCTTTTGCTAACCGTCGTGCAAGCTCGTCGGCTTTTTGGCGTTTGTCTTTGCCATCAGCTGCAGTGTTCCACTGATCAGATTCACTATCGGTTGCAGACACAAACGTTGGCTCACCGCCGATCGTCAAGCGAACGTTACGTTCAGCTAGTCGACTATCAACCGTTTCGCCTAAAGCAAGGATTTCTGACCACTGCTTATCGCTATATGGTTTTGTTGATCGGGGGTCGTCTTGCACTCTTGTCACATTATTTTCATAACGAAAATCAATGGCTGTCTCGCTTGACGTTCCGGTGATCGGCGCAGCGCCTTGCGGCATCGGCGTTGCAACAAGCGGAATATGGCCTTCACCAGCGGCCAAGCCAGACGTCGGGTCTAGCCCTACCCAACCAGCGCCAGGCAGATACACCTCAGCCCAGGCGTGAAGATCGGTAAAGTCTTTCTCAGGTCCAGCTGGACCGCTTAACGGTTTGCTATCAGGCACGAGCTGTACAAGATAACCCGATACAAACCGTGCGGCATAACCTAAGTGACGCAATGTTTCGACGAGCAGCCACGCTGAATCTCGACATGACCCAGCTTTGCGCTCCATCGTCTTTGCACACGACTGCACGCCAGGTTCATAGCGAATTTCATAGCTAACTAGCTTGGCGAGCGCGGCGGTTATTGTCAACAGATATGGCACTGTTAGCTCGCCGTTAGGAGCGCAACCATCAAGCCAACTGCTGAGTTCACCAGTGAACTTTTCGGTCGGTTTGAGATATGGCAACAGATCAAGCGATAACTCTTTGCCATAGGCAAACGGAACTTCTTCAGCTTGTTCTTCAAGAAAAAAGTCGAACGGGTTGATCGCTACTAAATCGACAGCCAAGTCTACTTCTACCGAAAAATTATCGACAGGTTCAGGAAAAACAACACGAGCTACGTGATTACCAAAAGGATCTTGTTGCCAGTTAATAAAATGCTTCTCTGGCGTGACTTTCATGTTGTAGGACAACACCGTGGTGCGAGTATGCGGCGCTGGACGCAACCTAATCAGTTGCGGAGAAAGCTGGCTACCTTTCGGATAGCGATAAAAAGTATTGTGCGATAAAGAAACCGTGACGCTCATAGAAACAGACTCTAGTCAACGCAGCTCATGCTTTCATTGATGGTTACAATAGCTCATTACGTTCTAGCTGCTAGAGTGCCTAGAGACATAAACGGGCCTTGTATATAGCTGATACCCACTTACAAAAGACAAGCTACTAACTTTCGAAACATATAGACATGTAATGCATTGTGCAGTACACTTAGAACAGAGGTGTTTGAGATGAACAAAACAGCAGTGCTACAAGCAAGAATTGCGCCAGAAAAGAAATCCACAATAGAGCAAGCAGCTAAAATTCTTGGTTTATCTGTGAGTGATCTACTCGTTGGCAGCGCATACGAGAAAGCTACTGCCGTCATTAAGGACTACCAAATGCTTGAGCTTTCAAGGACATCTAGTATCTATTTCGCCGAAGCCATTGACAGTCACCAAGAATCAGGTGAGTCATTCAAAAAAGGTGCGGCGAAATATGTTAATGCGATGATGCCTTCAAATGAATAATCAAGCAAAGTACACATTCTCTTTGCTTAACAAAAGCATTCACGATAGAGAAAAATTCGACTGTGGAATAGATAAAATAAACAGCTACCTAAAAAGAGTCGCCAACCAAGACGCAAAACTTTTTTTGGGCAGACCCCACGTCTTAACAGATGAAGACAACAAATCTGAAATTATAGGTTTCTACACGCTCTCTAACTATTCGATCTTTGTTACTGATCTACCAGAAAGCTATCGCAAGAGACTTCCGGACCATCGGCCAATTGGCGCTACCCTCCTCGGCATGATGGGAGTGGATTGCAAATACCAAGGCCAAGGGATCGGAGAACTTGTTTTCTTCGATGCTCTCTACCGTTCATTGAAAATAAGCCGGACTGGTCAAGCCTCATACGCCGTTGTTATCGATGCCATAAATGATTCTGCGAAAGAGTTCTACAAGAAGTACGACGCCCAAGAGTTTCCAGACCATCCAATGAAACTATTTATCCCTATGAAAAAGATAGAACGGACCTTTGATATAGTTTCTAAAAATAGAAACTATCAAAGTTAACTCTTTTTAGACGAAAATCAATGTACCTATAAGCGACAGCCGCCTTCTCATGCGATACAGAAATCGTGACACTCAGAACGGACTAGTCAAACGAGCAAACAGCGATATCATTAAAGTTTTTATAAAGTTTTTGCATGATCTCTGTACATCTTTCCAGGCATTTCAGAACGTGAATATGAGGGCTCAAGCACAGCTTTTCACTTTTGAGACAACTAGCTCTGAGAACCACATACATACTAGAAATATTTGCATGAAAGAATCAGCTGAATCGTCAGAAGATCCAGCCTGCGGAACTGGAACAGCAGCCATAATGGCATATCTAATGAAGAACTACCCTGGCTATTCTGGCAACCCAGCTACGTTACATGCAGAACAAGGAGAAATCGTACAAAAGCCTAGCTTAATAACCTGCCATGGGACAACTAATGATGCGGGCGAGATGCATATACAAATAAGCGGCGGAGCAACCTTAATGCAAGAAGGACGATTCTACCTCTAGTGGGAATGACGACCTGAATAGGCTAGGAATAAACCATCTAGTTTGGACGTAAAAAACGAGGTAGTAATCACGTAACTAAAAGACGCTCATACCTGAATGAGCGACAAAAGACGAAAGTGCTGCACGCCCTGCTAGCGAGTTACCTGTACCATCAAGCCCTGGCGACCAAACACACACAGTCGCCACATCTGGCACAACGCCGAGGATCGCACCGCCAACACCTGATTTACAAGGTATCCCTATTTCAAAAGCAAACATGCCAGCCGCATCATAGGTGCCCGCCATCAACATCAAAGCATTGATACGACGAGCGTCTTCAGCCGTGACAACAGATTTTTTACTAATTTGATCGACACCATCAAATGCCAGAAACTTAGCTGCCTTGGCAAGCTGCTCAACCGTCATTTTGATAGCACATTGTCTGAAATAAACATCTAACACTTTTTCGACGTCATTTTCTAGATTGCCATAGCTTTTTATCAAATGAGCAAGCGCCCTGTTCTTGTCCCCAGTAGCCTGTTCACTGGCAGCAACCTCAGCATCAACCTCAATTTTATCACCCGTAAGAAGAGAGAAAAGATGCAAAATATTGTCGATAGGATCACGCCAAGCCGAACACAAAATATCGGCGACAACAAGCGCCCCAGCGTTAATAAACGGGTTGCGAGGAATACCCTTTTCTCGCTCTAACAAAATGATCGAACTAAACGGATGCCCCGATGGCTCACGCCCAACTCGACGCCACAGCTCAGCACCTGATTTCTGTTGCAACGCAAGCGCTAACGTAAAGACCTTGGAAACAGACTGAATCGTGAACGAATCTGCAACGTCACCTGAAGATACAACCGCATCTTTCGTCGCTGTCGATATTGCAAGTTTGTTCGCAGGCACCCTAGAAAGCGCTGGAATATAACTAGCTACAGTCCCCTTTGAGACATACGGCTTTGCATCATTAAGAACAGCATCAAGGAGCGGTTTTTGTATAGCAGTGGTCATATAATCTACTATATCGACTATAGCTAGATCAACGTGAGCTGTCTTTCGCCGCAAACCAACATTCGACAAGGCCTTAAGAACCGCCAGGAGAGCCATTGGCTAGAAATAACTTAACGGATTTACCTTTGCTCATATTTCCCACATAGATTTCTGCTTATAGATGTAACACCCAGGTATTCCATGGATCTAAATTTGGTTAACCCACAAGAGCATCATAGCTTTACGTTAGGATCAGTTACGTGGATCTATCTGGCATGTGGAAAGCAGCAACCGTTGATTCTGAGCTGAATCGTCTCGGAACAGCAAAAGAAACTGACGATTCTTCTTGGCATACGCTCCCCGTCCCAGGCCATTGGAGCCAAGACCCAAACTTTCGCGAAAGCAACGGACCTGTTCTTTATAGAAAAACATTTAACTATGAAACAAACAACAAGGCTCAAGATCGCACATGGCTGACTTTAGAAGGCATGCTAAGCCAAGCAGAGATATGGCTAAATGATCACTATCTAGGCAGCTCGTCCACCTATTTCGCTTCCACCCATTTTGATGTGACCAACTACATCACAGCCGAAAATAATGTGCTTGCTATCGAGATTTCATGCCCACAAGAAAAAACAGGGCAACGAGCAAAACGTTCCATCACAGGGTCATTGCAAACAGGGTTACTTGCGCCTCCAACATTACCTGGAGGAATCTGGAAAAACGTCAGGCTACAGACAACAGGCCCCTCAGCTATTAAACATGGCCGGGTTTTATGCACAAAAGCAAACGAGAACAAAGGAGAACTCGCCCTCCGTCTTGTTTTAGACGCACAGCAAGCATCTGAAAACGAAGTCATAACAAAAGTATACGCAGCAGACAACAGCCTGGTTGCAGAAAAAACAGCAATACACATGCTAGCTTCTGGCGAAAACCGATTCGACTGGCAACTCGACATAGAACAACCAAAGCTATGGTGGCCTGCTGCGTTAGGTTCACAGCCGCTTTATCGTGTCGAAGTCACCGTCGTTGACACAGCTTCAACAGCGGTGAGTGACCAAAAAACGTGGCGGATAGGGTTTCGTGAAATAACAAATAACAAATTTCTTTGGACCATCAACGGCGAGCGACTATTTGTTAAAGGAATCGCATCTGGCCCTAAACAATATTTAGCTGACGTTGACGAAGGCGAGTACATCAACGATATTAAAACCGTCAAAGATAGCGGCCTCGATATGCTACGCATCTATGGCCACATAAGTGACAAAGCCACCTATGATGCTGCAGATGAGATGGGTGTCTTGCTCTGGCAAGACCTTCCCTTTGTCGGTGGGTACGCAACAGGCGTGCGTTCCAAGGCGAAAGAAGCGACCCGTCTCGCTGTCGACTTTCTTGGCAACCACCCAAGCGTCGCACTTTGGTGTTGCAGCAACTTACCTAACGACGAAGCTAGTATCGGCTCTACGACGTCATCGCAAACCCCACGCAAACGCCTTGTAACCTCTGGACGACATTTCCTGCCGACGTGGAACAAATCGGTCCTTAGCTCCACTATCAAACGTGAAATTTCTAACGCAGATAGCTCACGACCTATCGTGCATTACTCAGGCAGCATGCCTAGCCCTTTCGCAACCGAACGCTCTGATGCGCACCTTTGGCTGGGGTGGCGCAGCGGCAACGCAAAAGCGCTGGACAGAAAAGCGAAACAGTGGCCTCGCCTTGTTGAGTTTCCTGGAGGTATAGGCTCTCAGTCTGTACAAATAGCCGATTGGGGCCGATCAGAGCCAAGCTGGGTACGCGCCGACCTTGACGCGTTTGCAACCTACGTTCCTCGATCCGCCTACCCTGATGGGGTCTCGTGGGCGCACGCTACTCGCAACTATCAAGCTGAACTGTTGAAATCACAGATCGAAACCCTACGCCGTCTCAAATACAGCCCGACCGGGGGCTTCTGCGTGTTTGCTTTAAACGACAGCGAACCGCAAGGAGGGTACGGCATCTTCGACACAGAAGGAAACGCTAAACCTGGTTATGATGCCCTCGTCGATGCATGTCGACCTGTCATCGTGGTTGCGACAACCCCGCCGCAGACAACCTATGAAGGCCAGAAAATTGCGCTCGACATACATGCTGTGAACGACCAGCGAACCCCCGTTGGGCAAGCGCAAGTACAAGCACAAGTCAGTGGAGCAGGCTGGCTTCATCGCCAAGTCTGGCAAGGCAGCATTGGTGCTGACACCTGCGACAAGATAGGCACCCTAGCCTTTAGCGTTCCTGCCATTATCGGCACGTTAACTATCGATGTAGAGCTCGTCTCAGACGAACTCGCTATAACAAACCGTTATCACTGTGTTGTCATTCCAGCTGCTGAGAGCTGATCAGGTTGCAGAACGTGCGTGTGACAGGCTGCGAGACTCACTACGTTCGATAGCTATTTTTTTGATAGCCCGTCTGCTTAGCAGCACAATAGCCAACCCGCACAAGATAGCTTGACTCAACGAATATTCGAAGAAGAAAAGACTTGGTATAGCAAAAACAGCAAAAAATAGGAAGCGTGTTAGATGAAGCGGATCCTCCGCAAATTTACCAGATTTAGACCAACGATACGGCACATACGGAACCCACCTGTAAACAATCTGCGCAACCAAAAGGATAGCACCCACTGTGCTGACTGAAGTAACAACAAGATAACCAAGATACTTTCCGATTTGCAGGAATAAATGAGGAATAACTCGATGCACTTTAGGGAGTCTGTTGAACAAGGCGAACACGAGGCGAATCTCGACAAGAACTGCCATCCACCCGAAGCAGACCCAAGCAGAAGAGGCTATCGACTGGCCACTTCCGAGGGCAACAAACGGCGAACCAACAACGGTAATGGCAAAAGCCCAAACCCATGGAGCGTACTTCGGCACAGTGCCACGAACTTCTGCGAAGTTTTTTGGCAACACAGGGTCGACTTCTCGAACTGAGCCGACCATATCATTTTCGTAATAGCCAGTTTCATAGGTGATCCAAAGCGCCAGCGAAAGCAATGCGATACCAACAGCATGCAGTGGGAAGAACCAGGCCGTTGAGCTTAACGCTAACACTGCGATATACAGGTCATCTTTAACCCAGCCAGCTTGCACAAACCCTTTAAATGGGGTTTTAGTTAGCTGCACATAGCGAAGAGGAACGTAGGCGTTTTCGTGAGGTTCTATCCAATAGGCACCTTCCCATTCAGTCAGAACTGGCGTTTGGCAAGCGACGAACAAGTCTCGATCGTGCATCGAATCGCTAACCACTATCGAGTCTTCGACAGTAGACAACTTCGTGCTGCGTTCAACATGTTCTGTCTTTGAAAACTGCCGCAAACCTTTCCATCGAAATGCTTTACAAGCGATTGTCAAAACCTGCTTTTCGCCCGCAAGATGCAAAGCGTTGACCACAGGGTTGACGATAATATCAAAACCTCGGGTGATAACGACAACAGGTCCTTTATGATTTTGAGCAGCCGAGACTAGAGACCCGTTAGCATTTTCTTCAGCCCAGGACGCAGCGATAGCTCGCCACCGCAGATACGACCACGGCATCAAAAGCAACAATACTAGAACTCTAATCCAGTCACGATTTTCTTGACGACCAGAAAGCAACCGCCATGGAGCAACCTTGTCGGTTACTGCCAGTAGAGCTTTTGCATAGCTAGAAGGACGCACAGAATCAAGAAAAGCCTCTGTTGTCGAACCTAACACAAGCGTCAAATCTAGTTCGAGCAGCAAGGGTTGCTGTGGTGAATCTTCAATAATTTGAATGGCCTCAGATGGGCTGTGCATAAATGAGACAGACTCTATTTTTTCTCCAGCAGGCTTTGCGCTACTGGTCATTTCATTCTTCATTGAAGCCATCCCCCTCTTCCTTTGCAAGCGCCGTACTACGCAATTGCTGCTACCTCCAGATCTTAGTACTGTCACTGCATAGATCTTAGGATAGCCGCTCAAGTGCAGCCAGGTAGCGACTATGGCCGCTTTAGGTGGCTTTGCTCTGAACATGGGGCATCTGCAAACAGATTACGTTTGCGCTACCTGCCAGACACAGGATAGGACAACAACGTTACTCGCCTGCTTCAGCTTCTGCATCGCTAGAATCTTCACCTGCGACAACCGCTTGATCGACCGCAACGTCACGCACACCTTCATCGACTGGCTCGGGAGCAACTGCGTCAACAGGGGCTACTTCGACACCGACGATATCGTCAGTTTCTGAGCATTTTAGAATTTTAACGCAAAGAGATCGGACGTCAGGGGCTTGGCCTACTGCGCCAGCATCAATGCCATAAGGGCTATAGGCTGTGCTTGCCATACCCAGAACTTTACCTTCGCCGTTTACCAATGGCCCACCTCGGAAAAGCGTGCCTACAAGTGACGTGTGTTGCAGACCTAGCGGCGAGTTATCAACCATAACGCCAGGCGAAGCCGTCGCTCCTTGTCCTCCAACACCGCTCATAGCAAACACGCGAGAGCCAACAGCTTCGACTTGTGCCACGTTTGTCGCCAACTCAAGTGTGGGGATTGTTTTATCAACCGCAAGTAATGCCAAATCTCGCTCGCTATCCCATGCCCAAAGCTGCGCCGAAATTCGTTCATTGTTTTTAACTAACTCGATCGCAGGTGCAGGTTCAGTTGTAGCTGCATCAATTAAAGAATAACTTGTTACAAGTGCGGTGCCGCCGTTGTGACCGATGACGGCATAGGCGGAACCTGTAACAAGACGACCATCGCTGTCACGACTTTCTAGAAGCCAAACAGATTCGCCAATAGTTTGTGGTAATCGCACAACGCCATCAGCATCGGCGGCATAGGCTTCGAGCGGCGCCAGCTCTTGACGGATTTCTGTAATAGAACCCGAGCGCATCTCATCTAGCGCTCCAGCAGCATCATTGAACTGCTGATCAAACCCATCGACGAAACGAGACACCGCTTGTTCGTTATCAGCAAGACGATTGTCGTAATAGGCATAGAAAGCCGCGCCACTAAAGGCAATCCCCACGCTAAAGGCAAGTAGCATGACCGCCAACCCGACGACGCTGCGAGGCAAAATGCGGTAACGCAGTTTCTCTTGATGTGGTGCCACAGGCACAAACCCACGACGTGCCCAATCTTTTGAACGCATCGCTTTTTCTGATGCGTTCGCTGTTTTAATAAACGGCGCGACAGAACTTGAAGAAAGCTTTCGCATACCTGCTTTGAAACCAGACGCAGTATCAGCTTGCGTTTCGACAACCAGACCGTCTTTTTTAGAAACGGCATAGGTTGCTCTGCTGACTTCCTCCGAAGAACGCTTCTTTTTTGATCTATTTCTTTTAGGTTTTTTAATTGCTGTTTTCATTTTACTCACCCTTTGTATTCGTTTTTGTTGAAGAAACTTTCTTTGCAGTTGTTGTTGTTTTCTTCGTTGTTGACGGTTTAGTTGTTGCAGATTCATCTGCGCTTGCATCTACCGAAGTTGGAGCGACAGTCACAGGTGCCGCTGTTGTAGGAACTTGAGGTTTAGGCACTGAAGGTGCTTCGAAAAGATTTTCTTCGCAACTGCGACTACCACATGCTGGTTGCAGAACATTTGGGCTTTGTTTTACGCCTGCGACAGTAAACTCTCGCTTCTTTGCGCTTTTGGTTACGATCTCAGCTGCATTGTCGGCTAAAGGAACAATCTCACCAGGTTCTGGAAACTCTTCCACATCGACGCCTTCATGTGCATCGCTCATAAAGTCACGCCACGCTATAGCAGGATGAGAACCACCAGTCACAGAACCAACGCCATTGACACCTTTGAGCGGTTTCAGACCATCGGCATGACCCATCCAGACAGCGGTTGAAAGCTGCGGGGTATAACCAACAAACCAAGCAGCGCTGTAGGATTGCGCTGTCCCTGTTTTGCCTGCGACTGGTCGACCAATTTGCGCTCGCGCGCCTGTGCCACCTTCGACCACAGCTGTTAGAACATCAGTCACATTATTTGCAACGATTGGTTCTAAAACTTTTTCGCCTGCACGAAGGCGATTATCAATCAACACGTTGCCATCGGCGTCGGTTACTTTGATAATCCCTGTTGGAGCAAGGCGTTGCCCCTCATTCGCAAACGTACCATACACCGAAGCCATTTCAAGCGGCGACGTTTCAGCAGCACCAAGTGAAAGGCTCACACCATAATTTACTTCAGGGTCAAGTCGACTAATACCAAGTTTACGGCCAAGCGTTACTGTATCTGAAATAGTCACGTCGCTTACCAGTTGTGCGTACACCGTATTGACAGAAGCTGCTGTTGCGGCGCGTAACGTCATATCACCGTAGCCAGAATGGGCATAGTTAGAGATATAGCAGTTGTCGCCTGTGCAACCCGGCGCTGCCCAACGAGCAGGTGCAGGATAGAGTGTGTCTGGGTTCATGCCCATCGAAAACGCTGCAGCTAACACAATAGGTTTGAACGAAGAGCCTGGCTGAAACCCTGTCGAACCGCCAGTAGCAAGGTTAAGTTGACTATGTGAATAGTCGCGACCGCCGACCATTGCTTTCACAAAACCTGTTTCAGGTTCAACTGAGACAAGCGACATTTCGACTGGATAATCAGTGTTTTCCAACCTGGCTGCAACAGCTGTCTCGGCTGAGGTTTGCAACGTTGTATCCAACGTTGTTTCGATGGTTAGACCGCCTCTATAGACAAGGTCATCGCCAAGTTCTTCCAACAAAACCGATTCGATCCAGTCAACAAAAAATGGTGACTGCGACGAGCCTTTCGCTTTACGCTCAACGATGATGGTCGCTTCTGGCGACGCGGTTCCGTCAGCGAGATACCAAAGTTCTTTAGCTAAAAATTTCTGGCGTTGCGCTTCAGTTAGATAGCCTTGATCGCTCATAGCCTCAATGACAAGACGCCGACGCGCTTCTGACGCTTCAAGGTTTTTTGTTGGATCCAAACTTGTTGGGGCTTTCACAAGCCCTGCAAGAACCGCAGCTTCTGAAGCATCTAATTCGCTGACAGACTTGCCGAAATAAATTTCAGCCGCAGCGCCTATACCATAGGCACCCGACCCATAATACGACGTTGTCAGATAACCAAAAAGAATTTCTTCTTTAGATAGTTGTTTCTCTAATTCGACAGCAAGTAACGCTTCTTCAACTTTGCGCTCCAGCGTCCTTTCATCAGAAAGGTATGCGTTTTTGATGTATTGCTGGGTTATTGTCGAACCACCTTGGGCTACGCCACCAGCTTCAAGGTTTGCTCTTGCTGCTCTGCCGATGCCTTCAAGGTCAACACCGTTGTGTTCCCAAAACCTTCTATCTTCAATTGCTATAAAAGCGTTTTTTACTATGTCTGGGATATCTTCTGGCGCTATTTCAAGACTCTGATCGAACCCTCTAAACACACCAATCTCTTGGCCTTCACTGTCAAAAACAGTAGACGGCAATGCTCGTATCTGCGGCTTTTTCTCTGGCAAATCGCCCACTGGCAACGGCGCTTCAAGTAACGTGCCGACAGCAACAGCAGCAGTAACTGGGGGCGCCACAAGCACCACAATAACAAGCGCTAACAAAAACTTTGCGAACGTTTTGAATGAGCGAGTTATCTGATCTTCAACGTTACGCATCAGCGCTACCTTTGTTAGTTTTTGTCGTTTGAGCTTTTGTTGTTTTAGATTCGGTTGTCTGCGATTGCGAGCTTGTTGTTTTTTTAGCGGTGCTTGCGCTTGTCGCACTGGACTCATCTGTGCTTGCAGTCTCGCCAGTTTCTGGCACGGGTTTAGGTTCAGGCGGTGGAGGAACCGCGATGCATGCAGGCAAGTTCACACGTTTTTTAATTTCGCCAGAAGAAACGACAGCAGTGGGCTGACCAGTGCCGTTACATTTCACGCCATAGTAGGCAACACCACCAGCATCTGTGCGTTTTGCTGTTCGACTATCAAGCGACACTAACGACGAGGCCGACATAGTAACCGATGCACCGCTAACAGGTTGGGTGACGATAACACCTTCAGCGTCAACGACTCGTTGGACAAGATGCACAGCGACGGTGCCTGACAAGCCTCTATAAATTGGTCCTGCGTCGAGCAGTTCAAGCTGCGGCTGCGGATCAACTTTTTGCAGTTCAAAATCTAACGTATGCGCAAACCCTACATCTTCTCTTCTGATTTCGCCTGAGGCTTGCTTTTCTAGAAGCGTTTGTGCTTCTTCATCATTGCGGCTTTGCTCTGGAATGAAAATAACTGAAGGTTCTAGCGTCGCTAGCTCGTTGGGTACCCAAGCACGAACTCTGTAACGTCCACCGAGCAAGTCGTTTGCTTTCCAATAACCGTCTGCGTTAGTGACAACTTCTAGCGTGCCGCTACCTTCGGAGGTGTGCCGTTCTAGTTGCACACGAGCACCAGCTATTGGTTGACCCTCTTCTACTGTTTCTTCGATAGAGAAAGCGTTTTCGTCTCTTGGGTTAGATGCAACCTTTTTTTGTGTTGTCTTCGGACCAATAACATGACCTTCAAGTTTTGAGGTTCCACCACTAACAGCTATTTGCGTATCGTTTGTCTTCTCTTCGTCAACGTAGGCTAAAGCAACAGGCAACCGTCTTGTATCAGGCGCTTTGGTAATGCCAAACGGCGATGGCTCTATAGAAGAAAGCTCAAAGTCTAAATCAACACCAGAAAGTCGCAGCTGGACAGGTTCACGCTCTACGGTGTACGCCGACACTATGAAATATGCTGACCAGCAACATGCAGCTGCCACAACTAAGGTACATGCGGTGAGAAGTAGCTTGCGGTGTTTCATATGAAGCTGTTCGGACAAAAAGCAAAATAACTGAGCCTTTTGGCCCAGTTATTTAAATAAAGAAGTCTCTACTCTTAAGCAGTAACGCAACTTTTTCGCTACGATACACGCTTTAACACGCGGATTTTAGCGGTTTTACGTTGAAAATAGATACTTCTAAAAACTTTAGGAAAATATTTGGAAATAGTCCAAAAAGACTATGCCGCTATTCTTCAACATCTAGGAAAATGCATTCGCCAGGGCACTCTTCAGCTGATTCAATCACGCTTTCCAAATCGCCTTCTTTGACACGAGCCATACCTTCAGCTCCAGCAGGGTTAGCGTTGCCATCAAATAGCTTTTCGGTACCAAAATTTTCAGCGGATTCTTTCACATAATAAAGGCCATCGTCCATACCGAAAAAAACATCTGGTGCGATTTCAGCACAAAGTCCATCACCTGTACAAAGGTCTTGATCTATCCACACTTTGACCATGGGGTTACTCCTCTACTACAGTCGCTCGACTTCAAGAAACTGTCTTCTGTAACTTTATCGTCTTTGCTACAAATAAAGTTTACGGTAATGTTTTTTTGCTTCCTCAAATACATACCGCTAACTGCTTTGGGCACGCAACTCCTCAGATCGTTGTGTTGCAGCCGTAACACAAGACGAAACGATCGCAGCAAAATCTTTCTCCATCAATGAAGCAAGACCAGCAGCGGTAGTGCCATTGGGCGTTGTCACCGCTGCTCGCAACTTTTGCGCATCCTTGCCAGATTCGGCTAACAGCGCAGCCGCACCGACCACTGTTTGATAACTTAACTGTTTCGCTATATCTGGCGGCAACCCTTGCGCTTGACCTGCGGCAACCAACGCTTCGACGAAATAAAAAACATAGGCAGGACCCGAGCCTGACAGACCTGTAACAGCATCGAGAGCAGCTTCTTCGACTTGTACTACCTCGCCAACTGAGGCAAGGATTGATTCACCCCACGCAAGGTCGTCATCGCTTGCGCTAGCCCCCTTGCATAGAGCCGAAATGCCAGCGCCAACAAGAGCTGGCGTGTTCGGCATCGCACGAACAACAGCCACATCAGATCCAATGGCCGCTTGTATCTGCTGAGTAGAAATGCCAGCGGCGATAGACAAAACACGAGGAACTTCCATCGAACTGCATACGTCTGTGATCAGATGAGGCTTCACAGCAAGAACAGCTTCAGTCTTAGCTAGAGGTGCAGAAACAATCAAACTCTGTGGAAACAGCTGACGCAAAAGCTCCTGCTGTTCTGATGAAGGGTCAACAAAAACTAGCTTTTGAGGCATGCACCAATTCGCTTTAAGCAAACCCTTTGCTAACGCCTGTCCCATCTTGCCGCCACCGATAATCTGCACAGCTCTCCCCCTATGTTTCGATGCGCCGAGCGCAACAATTGTTATGACAAAACAGAGTCTACCGAGACTTCACCTTGTATGTATCTGCGACCGATTTCGCTTTGAATAGCGTCAATCCTTGTGTGCAAATCACGCCGCATTGTTGACAACTCCAGCTCAAACTCACCCAACGAAGCAGTAACATCACGAAGATCATCTTTGTCGAGTTCTTCAGCGTTACCTATCACACTCGCCGACGCTAAAGCATCAAGTCTCTGCGTTAGGCCTAAAGCAATCTCTCCAGGTTCTAACACATCGGCACTGCGACGAGCTTTGGCCGTAGGTGTCGCAGCTATCTGATCAGATAAGATCTCTGGAATATCATATAAAATCCCTGCTACTCCACCTTTACCAGCAGCCTCAGCAGAGCGACGTTGCTGCTCATGACCAACGATATCAAGCCGACCTTGCGCAACACGACGGACGAAAGAAACATCGCTTTCGGCTACCGTACATTTCTGCCTCACCTGACGCAAAACGTCCATCGGCACCGCTGTTATATCAGCGAAGCGATCATCATCGAGTAATTGCTGTATTTGATCATCCACAAAGCACAGCATAGTAGGCGACGCCAACAATGGCTTTGATCATGAAATAATTTGCGTCATCAACAGCAGCCACACAGGAGCGGTTATCAGATAGGAGTCGAGGCGGCGTAACGCTGGCGCCCAGGCAGTTGACTTGGGCAATAAAATCGACCCGAGCATTTGACCCATCGGGCAACAAATAGCAGTTAACGCTGCGAATAAGACAACTCGCAGACCCGAACTGGCAAAAGCATGCGGAGGCACAATCGCGAAACCGAATCCGATAACTGAAAGCGTGATAATGCCAGAAAGAGGACCCTCAATAGCATTGTTCGCACCAGAACCGACAACAAAATCGCCTGCTTCATACGCACTGACGAGAAAAATCATAGTTGCTAACGCGCTCGCGCTAGAAGAGGAATCTGAATTAATTTCTAACGCAGCCAATGCAGCCATAGAACTTGCTGCAACGCCAGCAGGCAAACCAGCACGCAGCAATACATCAAGCAACTCGCCAGAACTCCTTGACCGATCAGAAGTTGCAACACTTCCGAGCACCAAGATAACAACCGCAGCGCCAAGACCTATCCCAACGCCGATCACACCCATGAAACCCGCAACAGCAGCAACATATGAAGCCAACGCAGGCCATGCACGAATCTCTTTCTTCGCCCCAAACCATGCATTGCCGATTTGCAGGCCAGCAATACCAGCAACAGCAGATGCAATCACCGCAACAGCCACTGGCGTAACTGTGGCATTTTCAAGCAGTTCACTTGCATACGTCGCCCCAATGATTAATGAGAACCAGAAAAGCCCAAGCATAACTTTCGGGCCATCAGTTGGATAAGGAATAGAAAAACGGCTGCTGTTCCAGCGACGTTGACGTGCATTTATTGCGGCTTGATCTTTCGCTTGACGGCGATCACGACGAGAAGCATTGGCCGGAACAGCAACACCAGACCGCTTACGAGGAGGTGCGGTCGTAGGTTTACGAGCTGGTGGCCCTGTTGGAGGCCTTTGGGTCGGAGCCATACGTCTCGGTTTATTCTGAGGAGCCATGCTATAAGCCTACCCTCCCGATACTGGCGGCAGAACAGCTACCACATCGTTGTCGCAAACTTTAACATTCAAATCAGTTTCGCTGCCGTTTAACCAGATATTGCTCGACTCAATCACTTCGCTAAAAGAAGCGCCGTACTTCTGTTGCGCTTTTTCGAGCACTTCTGCCACGGTTTCAGCTGGAAATTCTGCCTTCTCAGTCGCAGCTATCTCTCTCGCAGATGCAAACAGTCGAAGAACAGCCATAGAACGAGTGTGCCAAAAATAGCAACGACAATCAACATCTCCGTGATACTCTGCTCTACAACTCGTCCTGCTATATTAGGCATTTCTTTCTAGATTACTATCAGGATTACCTATGAAAACTTCGATACTGCTGATACGCCACGGACAATCGACTTGGAACGCTCAAGGCAAATGGCAAGGACAAGCTGACCCCGACTTATCTGAACTTGGCCGCCAACAAGCTTTCCAAGCCGCACAATCTTTAGGTGTTGTCGATGCGATTATCACATCGCCACAGAAACGAGCGGTCGGCACAGCAATGATCATTAGTGAACAAATCGGTGTCGGCCCGTTACAGCTCGAAGAGTTGTTACGCGAACGCAATGTTGGCGAATGGTCTGGGCTGACGAGACAAGAGATAGATGCAAGATGGCCCAACTGGGAAGAAACAGGTATGCGTCCGCAGCAATGGGAGCCAGACGAGTCGGTGGCTAGCCGTGCGTTAGCAGCAATTGAAAAGATCGCTCAACATTTCGCTGGCGGCACGCTACTCCTTGTCGCCCACAGCGGCATACTAATTGCGCTGGAGAAACACTTAGGTGTTTTTGATACAAAAACCTCCAATCTATGTGGGCGAACTTTTTTCTATGAGAATGGAGCCATCACAAGCGGAGAACGCATACTACTTATAGATTCAGCTTCCCAAACAGGCGGCGGAAACAGACACCAGGTATAGCTGGCGTCTCAGGAGGGCTGTTGCAGCTGTGCTAACTTGTCGTCAACTTCATCCAGCTCTCTTGCTAGCTGTTGGACCTGATCCATAGATGGCCGAGCTAACTCTTCTTCACTACTTATGCTATCCATTGTTGTCATAGTAGCGATTTTGGCAGCTTGTTGCTTACGAACACCTTCTGACATGTCGGATCTAAGACAAATCACGAATCTGAAAAATATTTCAGAAAATACGATTCAAATGCTAACAAAATCGGTTACTATGTCTGTGCCCCTGTGGCGCAGCCTGGTTAGCGCACCGGACTTTTAATCCGTTGGTCGTGGGTTCGAATCCCACCGGGGGCACAGCGAGGGACGTACACGAACCCTTCCCAAGACTGTTTTTGGTTGTGGGGTTGTGTACGTCCACTTCAACTATGCTTGTCTCCGTTTTTTTGTTGAGTCTTGCCTTGCTGACGGTTTTTGTTTTGTTTGGGATGTTGGTTTCTCTCACTTTCAGGAGTGTCCCTGTTGTTTGGGGTTCGGTGGTTGAAGATCGGAATGTTAGGGTTTCTAACGTTTCGATTGATTTGCTGATAGCGGTGTAATGGCTTCTATCTACCGGCGTGGTTTCACCGTTTTGGTAGACATAGATGTCGGTGAAGAAAATGTTGTTGAACTCTCTTCTTTGTTTCGCTGACGCTTTTTTAAACATTTCTGGCCAGCTGACCAGTATCTGCAAACTTTTTTCTGTGATTTCTATAACGTTTGAGAGGTTTGTTTCAGCGTCAACGAGTTTCTGTCTCGATGTGCGTTCGTCGAGGTTTAACCGTTTCTGCTCGTCTTTAAACAATGTCTGGTCGATAGCGTCGTCGTAGAAAAGGCGTAACAACTTTTTTCGTTCTGTTTCCAGTTTAACAATTTTTTGTTTCGCCTGTTTCACTGCTTGCTGGTCGGTTTCCTGCGAATACGCAACCTCAGCTTTCAGGTATTCGACGAGACGCTCCGATTGATCTGCCCCTATCTTTATGGAGGTTTCGTAATATGTATCGAGTTTAGAGCTGATCAGTTCAGCGTTCACGTAGCCAATAGGACACGTTTTCTGCCGCCTCTCAGGGCAATAAAAATACGGGTACCGTGTCCCATGCCTGTTTTTGTTCATCGATAACAGCATCCGACTGTCACAGTACCCGCACCGTAGTTTCCCTTTCAAATGATGGTCATGAACCCGACGGCGGATACCCGATATGTTTCTTTCATCCAAAATGGTTTGCACACGATCAAACAACTCTTGTGAAATAAGAGGCTCGTGATTACCTGGATATGTTTCGCCTTTGTAGCGGGTCTTTCCTGTGTAATACGGGTCACGCAGTGTTCTGCCTACCTGCGATTTAGAAAGCGGCCGTAACCCGCCTTTCGGGTTCGGTCTTGTCACCATCCCCCGGTCACACAACATCGATGTCAAATCAGCCAGGCTGTGCTGGGTTGCAGCGTATGTTTCAAAAAGCCATTTGACATGAGACGCTCGCTCTGGGTCAACAATAACTGTTCGTGCTTCTCTGCCATGTGGGTCTGTTTCTCTGACGTTGAGATATCCCAACGGCGCTTTACCAGCTGTACCACCGGATTTAACTTTCTGCAAAGAACCTTTCTTCACTTCGTTCGCGAGGTTCGCGGAATAGAACTCGGCGATAGAACTCATAATCCCATGCAGCAGCATACCTGAAGGTGTCTCATCGATGCTTTCAGTGCAAGAAACCAGCGCAGCGCCTGCTTCTTGAATACACACGTTGATTGCTACGTCATCAGCACGGTTTCTTGCTAATCGGTCTACTTTATGCACTATCACATAGCCTGTAGGGTTCTCCACCAAGAATCTTAACATTTTTTGCAGTTCTGCTCTGTCTGAAGATTTCGCTGACTCACCGCGATCAACGAACTCTTCAACAACGACCGCTCCTAACGTCTCAGCTTTTTTGCGGCAGCTTTCACGTTGCGCTGGGATGGAGAACCCTTCACCCCTACCGCCTTTAGATGCCTGCTCTTTTGTGGAAACCCGTAAATATATGACAGCTGTTGACGTACTCATTTCTAGATCCTCTCATTTCGATATACCCTTAAACCCTACAATAAACTTTTAAGGCAGACCAATAAAAAAAGGTTATTGATTGGTGAGCTTAAAAACTTTGTTGTCGAAGCTGGAGCGGGTTTGTTCAGTTTCGACAATGTCGAGTAACGCTTTGGCTAGTCTTTGTAGATCAATTTGGTTTGTTTCAACTGGTTTGATTTTGATGTCACGGTTCGCCATTCCTGCCACTTTCCTCTGCTGGGTTTGTTATCTATTCACATAGAAGCTGGTAAGGTCCCAGGACCGAAAAAATCTGTGAGACATATCATCCCAACGTTTGTCTATCGATCGGTTCGCCTTGACGGGTTTCTGTTTGTTGTTGTAGGTTGTTGGCGTGCTATCTAGTTTGTTCAACCAGAAACCTGCTGCTTTGAGGGACATGTTACGCTTGTAGATTTTCTTTAAAATTTTTGGTTCTGGTTCCTGCTCGGTAGCGTTCTCGCTTGTGTAGGAGGTAGTAGCGTGCTTGTTTCCCGTAAACAGAACCGTCGTTCAGGCTCAGATCGTGCCCAGCTTGTTCCTCCTGTCAACAAGCCGTCTAGAATTTCGTTGATAGTCAGCATCGTTTTTGTTTTAGGTTCCTGCCTTTTCGGGCTGCTGTTTTGGGTTTCTTATGATCAGACAACCCCGGTTGTTGTCGCAACGGAAAATATTTCTCCTGGTGAGATTATCCAGCGTGACGATGTGAAACTTGTTGATTCTCGCAGCGAGTTTGATCATGCTGGTTCTTTTGATCAAGTTGTCGGGCGTGTCGCTAGCCGTCCTATCACCGCTGGTGACCCGTTATCTGATGTTGATGTGAACGAGCAGGTATCTGTCGAGGCTGGGAAAACTGTTTTGGGTGTGTTGCTAAAACCTGGCGGCTACCCAACTCCGAACATTGCTGCTGGTTCCAGTATCGATAGAGTTTTTGTCAAGTTTGGTGTATGTAGGTTTTAGGCGGCGGTCTGGTCGATCG
>JAHDDW010000039.1 GCA_020629155.1 Acidimicrobiales bacterium
TAGCCGATGAAGCCATTCAAATACACGGCGGCATGGGCGTAATGGATGAACTTCCGTTAGAGCGCATATGGCGCGATGCCCGTATCGAACGGATATGGGAAGGTACATCTGAAATACAACGCCATATCATTTCGCGTGCGCTTTTAAGGCCTTTTGGCGCTTAGGTCGTAAGTGTTAGCAAATAAAATAATTCTGCGGAGTAATTTGATTAGCACCGCCGAAAACTTAAGCATTCCGGAATGAAAACTCAAGAGCATGTTGTGTATCTGTGTTTACTTATACGAAAGCGGTAGATCATCATCGAGCGGAGTTTTATAGCTCAATCCGATTAGCAGTAAACCGATGATACACATCGCTGACATCATCCAGTAACCATTTGCACCGATATTCGCATAAACAACTCCGGACACTAGCATTGCGACTGCCAGCAATCCCGTCGAAAACGTCGCTGACAATGCCTGCGCGCGCGCTGCAATTGAGTCCTCCACTCGGCGGGAAATAAAGTTTACCGTTGCCAGAAACAACAAACCAAAGCTCATCGCATGCAGTGCCTGCAACAAAAATAACAATTCAATCCCCGGTTCAATTGTGGACAAACTCCAACGTACTATGCCCATCGAACCGGCTATGAACATGCAATGTCGTGCAGATATTTTTTTTGACACTCCCTTGAAAAACCACATTAGAATTATCTCTGCAATCACAGCGACGCTCCATAATAGAGAAGCTATCGCTGTGCTTATCCCTTCTTCTAGCCAAAGCAACATACCAAAGGTAGAAAAATAGGCGTGCGAAGCAGCAATCAACGCACTTCCGGCAATAACCAATAGAAAGCCCGGGGTTTTTAAAGGCCCGATCAAGGCAGGCGGCGTCATACCTACTCTTACAGCGGCGATGTTTCCTGCAGGCGCACTGAGGTTAGTCGCCGTCGCGGCCAATCGCTCCTCAGTAGTGCGTTTAATGTGAACGGCAGGCGTTCGAAATCGAGGCAAAATACTCGCTGACAATGCTCGAATTAAAGATCCACACAGTAAAATCGGTACAAACCATTCAAAGCCTGCGACTTCAAATATTTTTCCGGCCAGCAACAGCGATACAACAAAGCCCACTGATCCAATAGCTCGAATTTGCGAATAGTCAGTTCCTCGACGACGCGTTAAACTTAGTGTTGCAGCATCCAATATCGGTACTTTTGCAGCAATCAATACTCCAGCGATTGTCCACACAACGATGATATCAACAATATCCTGCCTAATAAGCAGCCAGCAAAACGCCAGAAGAACAAGCCAGTCTGCGGCTATGATTGCACTGCGCCAGTCACTTAAACGATCAGCAAGGCTACCAAGGTAAACCGTAGTAAGAACCATGGTAAACAACGGCAGGGATACTGCTAAGCCCGTTAGCGCCGAACTCGCTCCCAGATGATACATCCAAGGTGAAAAAAACGGCCCCGTAAGTCCGACTGCACCATACATCAACGCATAGCAGGTTGACAGCCGTCCCTCAATTGTCCAATGGCTTATCCAACCTTGATTGTCATCAAAATCTGAATCCAAGAGCGTTTTAAACCATTTCAGAGGACTAACCCGGATCTCCTAAACTGCAAAGACCTGTCAATTGAGCCGATAGTAATATACGTGTGTGATAACCAGAGGTTGTTATTTACACTGTAGTACCATCAATAGCATTAGCAAAATCTACGAATGTACTTGTATCAACAACAACGGTTTTGAAGTCGAACTGCGTCCATATCCGAGCGAGTTTCACAAGCACCGATGTGATCAATTCCAGCTTGAATCGCTGCCTGCACCAAAATCAAATTCTTGCCAATCATCAGGTAGATGACGGTGACTGGAGTATTTACGCCCCCGTCTTTTTTGACTCTTTTTTTTGTTCGATTTTTCAAAGAAATTGGAATCTGATAGATCATCGTCATCGAAGTTTGTTTCCATGCCCATGAAATTCAAGAAGTCCATTTCGGTGTATTCGAAGTCGTCGTTATCCGCTTCTTTTCTGTATTTTTTTCCCATGTCAAGTATCCGTTCTAGTGCAACACTGCACAATGCGAATATCGACCTACAAGGTTCCGGGGTCAAGGATCCAACCAGCTATAAACGCGACGAAACTTCGCTAAATGCGACATATTTCCAATTAAAGAGACGGTTAAACACTATGAAGCGATCATAGCGATCAGTCATTTCGACTGCGCTACACATTCAGCTAACTAGGCCGTCAGACAGAGGCTGATTACCCAGTAAGAGTTTATCGAGAAGAAGATTTAAACTTATTCGCTCATCAACATTTAACACGCCCAACGTGCGATTGGCTGCATCAAACCGATCTTCAGCAGCAGTATCTACACGCCTCCGCCCTTCGGGCTTTAACTTAACGATAACTCGTCGCCTATCAGATTTATCCGGTGTTCGGGAAATAAAACGACGTTGCTCCAGCTTGTCGAGTCTGTTGGTCAATGCCCCAGACGATACGGGAAGGATGTCAGCCAATTCCTGAACCGTGCATTTATACGGCGACCCTTCTCGCCTTAGACGGGACAATACATCGTATTCCCACCATTCAAGGTCATGCTCAGCTAACGACTCAACACACCTTTCGGAGAATAGCTGTGCAGCCAGATTTATCCTTAGGTCGGTACCTACAGCCGCCGGATTCAGATCGGGTCGTTCACTCTCCCATGCTGCTTCAAAATCGTTAACTACGTGCTCCGTTTCAAAAGATGTTTTTTGCTTCATAAATTTCAATCAAATATTATCTTGACATTAAGACAATATAATAGAATATTCCCATCAAAACAAATTCCCCACAACAGGAATCCATACTTGAGGCAGATGGGAGGTGATGACCATGGTGACAGAGAGAGACAGTTTGGAAGACGACGATCTAGAACTTGATCTGGAGCTAGATTTGGACTTCATCCAGCCACTTAGAAATAAAACATCACCCAAAAAGGTGAAAAAACGGAAAGCATCAAAACAACCCCGCAAACCTCAACCATGGGATGACGATTGGTATGACCCCGAAGACATACTCTAGCCTTCAGTCCTCCCTTAGTCAGCACAAGGCAACTTAATTGAGAGCAGATCTGTGGAAAATTATTTTGGTATAGCTCTAATAGCCCTACTGTTCATGGCTTTATTCATAATGCTGGTAGGTATTCTTCGCTCCGAACCCAATCAATTTACGGACGACAAACCTGAATCCGCAAAAATTGAGCAACCAGAGGAGTGATTCTATCTCCGCACTGGAAATGTGTGAGTGTGGTTCGCTACACAATCTATTTCCGGGCCTTAATTTTAGTTGCCTTCGTATCGCCACTATCCCCTGCCTTCTCCCAGGCAGGGAGCATCAACGCGATAGCGTTGCACGACGGAAATCTAACCTTATCCGCTTCTCAAACTTCTTTAATCGACATCGCGCAGGAGCTGGAGCTTTTATCTGGCATTCCCATAACCGCTATAGGGAATACGGTCAAATTAATGGATGTTGATATTGTCTCCGAACCGTTTGCGAAAGCCATTGCAAAAATATCACCCAATCACTTGCTGGTAAGAAAGTCTGTTAATGAGCCAGACACTATTCTGGAGGTGATATTTATGTTGCAGGATGACCACACCGATAGTGGTATTTTTAATGAGAACCTTCCATCTGGAGAACCAGTTCAGGATATCATTGAAACTGTAGATCCTACCTATGTAGAGCAGTCCTTTCAAGAACCCACTTATCAAGAGAATGTTTCGACCGTTGAATTCGCAGAATCAGTCAAAAACGAACAGGTTCAAATAGTAAGCCCGGAACTACCTCAGTAAAGGTACAGAGTTTAACAATCTACTAACTGTCATTTTTCCAGAAATTGTTCTTTTAAAACACGTTCCTGGAGCATTTGCGCAGGGTCGAAAAGAAGCCTCAGTGGAACACGTCGGTCCGTGTCAATAGTAATTTTTTTAACATCGCGTATTTCAAAACTATCGGCTGCCGCTGCGACAGGACGTTTGTCTGGATCCAGCACTTCGATATCTACATTGACACTCCTGTGTAGTAACGCTCCGGTCCATTGACGAGGTCTGAAGGCGGCTATAGGGGTAAGGGCGACGAGGTTTGCATCTAAAGGAATAATAGGACCGCCGGCTGATAAGTTGTAGGCTGTGCTACCAGCTGGTGTAGACATCAGTAAGCCATCACATGTCAAATTTGAAAGACGCCTAACGCCATTCACATAAACAGCCAATTGAGCTGTTTGGATTGATTGCCTGTGCAAGGAGATTTCGTTAATCGCCTTTGCGCGAATGCTACGTCCGTTATTAGTAACAGCCTCTAAACTGAGCCGATAGAGTTTGATCGCATTAGCCTGGTCGAGACGCTCTGGCAAATCTTTGATTCTGAATTCATTTAACAAAAACCCAACGGTACCCCGATTCATTCCATAAACAGATTGGCCCTTCGGTCCATAACGACTTAAGGATTGCATTAGAAATCCATCACCACCTAATGCCACGATGATGTCGGCTTGCGCAGGATCGAACTGCCCGTATTTTTTCACTAAGCTCTGATACGCCGCAAACGCCTTCTCGCTACCTGAATGCACAAACGAGTAGCTTGAGCCAAGTGGTGTTGTTCCTTTGACCATAATCGTGGGTTTCGTATGGTAAACACTTGCTATTGACGAAGCTTACCGCCATATAAGCTTAATAATATAAAATATTACATGCATAAGCAGAAAGCTATGTCTATCCAGAACAAGCGGACAGAAGGTCGGCGGCAGATTGACAAGCTCGATAAAAAAACCTATCAGGAGTAACACCAATGCCAGGGTCCTTTGGAATGCGAACGTTGCCGCCATTGCTTTTAACCTGACCGTGTATAGCCGTCGGTTCGACCAACAGTTCATCGCGAAAGCGATTGTCCGTTGTGTCGAATTCTAGCATCGGCTCCCAAGGATGAAGCCCCCGGCATTAGAGGCATTGCAGCCAGCAATTGCAGGTTAGTAGCAACTGCCACAGCCGAGCCTCAAACATGGTTTATCAACGGCGTAAAATGCACATGGCACAGCCCAAGCACCCTGAGATACTCACTAATGCCACCGAGGCCATCTTATATTCATCTGTCGAGCGATCTCTCACATCACATGCCTACCGTCACTTTGTGTTTTCAAATGAGGCGACTACTATTCTGACACAGGGGGCTAGTAGGACGTTTACTAATTTTATCAACATGTACGTACAGATAATAGATATCAAATAACGACACAATTAGGTCGCATCTACCGAATCAATAATCAAGCCGTTTCGATAGCCTTGAACCTCATCTTGGCTAGTGGCGTTCAGTCATGCTTGAACGGCGAATTCCAGAATGGCTAAGGCATGCACCTGCCCCCAGTGTGCGCGGCTTTGCAATGCTTTGCGGGTTCGAAGCTATTGCTCGTGGCATTCTAATTTCCGTCTTTCCTATAGTGGTATACAAAGCCGTGAAAGATGCGGCTCTGGTATCGGAGATCTATTTTTTTATCGGATTAGCTTCCCTTCTCACCGGTTTAATGGTTCCCTTTCTGTCACAGTATGTCCCAAGGCGCTGGATTTTTATCGTCGGAGTTTTATTATTCATCTCGGGTTCCTTGATAGCGATCAAAGGAAGCACTCTTGCCATCGTCTCGGGTTTGTTTCTCATCACGATAGCTACGGTTGTTACGTTTGTATGTTTCAATGCCTATGTGCTGGATTACATTCGCAAAATCCAACTTAGCGAATGTGAAACTTCCAGAATGTTCTACAGCGCCATTGGTTGGACCTTAGGTCCTGCTCTTGGTGTGTATCTCTATAACTGGTTGCCAGCCGCTCCATTTATGTTGTCAGCGTTTGCCATGCTTGCATTGCTGTTACAGTTTCTCTATATGAGACTCGGTAACGGTCGCTTGATTACAAAAGCATGCGCCCCACAACCGAATCCTTTCGCCTATATTCCCCGATTTGTCGTTCAACCACGGCTGTTGGCAGGGTGGTTGTTTGCTGTATTACGCTCTTGCGGCTGGTGGATATACGTCGTCTACCTTCCTATTTATGCTATTGAAAAGGGTTTGGGGGATAACCTTGGCGGAATAACCTTATCTATTACAAACGCAGCATTATTCTCTACGCCTTTTATGCTGCGTTGGATGCATAAACACTCCATTAAACACGCTGTGCGCACAGGTTTTTTAATTTCAGGAGTGCTTTTTTGCTTGGCAGCGTTGGTGTCTGGATTTCCAGTTATAACGGTTGGGCTTCTTATGTTGAGTTCATTCTTTTTGATTCTGCTGGACATTTCAGCTGGTTTGCCTTTTCTACTTGCCGTCCGATCTTTTGAACGTACTGAGATGTCCGCCATCTATTCCAGCTATAGGGATATATCGGGAATAGTTACCCCAGGAGCGGTTTGGCTTGTGTTGCTAATAGCTCCAATATCGGGGGTATTTCTAGTGGCAGGAGCGGGTCTATTAAGCTCTTGGATCTTGGCCAATTCTTTACACCCAAGGCTAGGCACAAGTCGAGTGACATACAGACAGTAACTATACCCAACGCTGCTGAAACTAACCAGTCTGCCACTATGATTGCACCACGCCAATCAATTAAAGGATCAGCAAGACTAACAAGATAAACGGTAGCGAGAACCATGGTGAACAAAAGTGGAGATACCGCTAAACCAATCAATGCCGGACTTACGCCCATGAGATACATCTGAGGCGAATCATCTTCCGGCTCTGAAGCTAATATAGCCTTAGGCTCATGACCACTAAGAGCGCTGGCTATCCGTTCATCAACAATAGTTGTGAAAAAGCGCTGAACGGCCTTCGTTACCAAAGGTGTAAACTGTTCACGTACTTTCTGTGTATACGCACCGTCTTGAGCACGGCTGGCAAAATACTTTACAAACTCATCATCTGGTTTTTCAAACTCTGATTTAAGAGTCTTGATGATAATGTTTGTGTACTTCAGTTGGTTGGCTGAACTCAGCACCGCGTCCAGATCAAATTGATCTCTACACATTTTCTTTATCTCAGGAATGACATGAGAACGGATGTGAGTGATGTCAAATTCAAGGAAAGGCTTACTATCCATGACATTCGGCTTGTCTAGGTCCGAGTAAAACTCGTAATTGACCCCGTTTGTTAAGACACCAATTCTGGCGCTACTCGAATGAAAATAACGGATCAATTGCTGCGCGTGTTTAAGGGATAGTTCATC
>JAHDDW010000008.1 GCA_020629155.1 Acidimicrobiales bacterium
ATGGACATACACAGGCAAAAAAAATAGTCACCCAACTAACAAATCACAACACTAGAAGTTGGGGAGGTGCTTGCTAAGCAAGAGATTCGTGGTGAAATTTTTATTGTTGGTGGCGCTGCGATGGCTATGGCTTATAACACAAGGCGATCTACGAGAGACATAGATGCAGTTTTTGAACCGAAGATGAAGGTGTATGAAGCTGCTGAAGCTGTAGCAGAGCTAAACCCTAAAGTTGAAACGGGTTGGCTTAATGATGCAGTAAAAGGTTTGCTTCCTGGAGTTGATCCAGATGCTACGGTACTTTTTACTCATGAAGGGTTAACCGTACGAGTCGCATCGCCTGGCTATTTGTTTGCTATGAAAGTTGCGGCTGCAAGAGTTGAGCGAGACGCAGACGATATTGCTGAGCTCTACAAAATCTTAAAGTTCGAGTCTGTGAAGTCGGCTTTAGATTTTCTCGAAACGAATTATCCTAACGTTGTTTTGCTGCCTCGGGCACAGTACCTATTAGAAGATGTTGCAGGGTTACGCTAAGCGCTGCACAATCAGACAATAGCTAACAAGGATAGTCCTTGCGCCATTGAAGCCAGGCGAGTAAGTCTTGGCCGTTTATTTCGTCGGTGTTGTTTCCATAGGCTGTTTTAAGACGGAACGATAACCATTTTTGGTCAGGGAGTGGGAGAAAGGGTTTTTTCTTCCACCAGTTAGGGTGAGAGAAAGACCAAAGCGTGCGTAAAGCAGTTAGCCATAGATTTGGGTGCTTGAGAATAGAAACATACGTTGAGAGGGGGATCGCGTTGTCTTTCATACTTCCTTGCGGTTTCATCATAGTGGGCTGGGTAAGAGGTTAAGAAACGTCTCTATGATCGTATCTTTATCGGGTCGATGTGAAACATGTGTTGGTAAACCAATCGGTAAATCTGCTGGAATAGCTGCATTGACATAGCCTGCGAATGCGTCATGGTTGTAGTGCGGAGCATATAAGCATTGAAATCGCGCTCCTGCACGGTTTCTTTTTTGAGAGAGACCGACGACCTTATGGTCTGCAACAGTCACTTCACCTCTGCCTAAACCAGCGAAACATAAGGTTCTGCCGTATTCGCCTGTTTGTTGCGGGCCTGTGTAGGCAACAATTTCGCTGGCATGTGATGGGAAGTGGCGTTGTAATGTCGCCTCCCAGACAATGCCCACCCAATCGAAGGCAGCCGTGACGTCTCGACGCCATAGCGGCGAACGTGTAGGAATCAAAATGTCTAGCCAAATATCAAGCTGTGGATTGATAGAGACGAGGCCGCCACCTGAACGCCTAGAACAAACTTCGATGCCTGCGTTTCGTGCCGCATCGCTTTGAACCAGGTCAGCCGATTGGGTGCTGCCTAGTACCAGTGCTGGTCGCTCTAGCTGATGCAGCCAAATTGTAGGCTCAAGCTCATCAGGAATTGGTCGGTCATGCAATTGTGCTGCCGACCCTGTACTGCGTTCTATTTTCCAATATCGGTTAGGCATTTATTTGATAAGTGTATCAGTTCTCCTTTGTCTAGCCTGCATGAGTTGAAGTTCCGGCGTTTTCTTGGTCGTTACGCTGCATTTGCTGTCCTGTTGACAGTAGAACGAATCACTATCGGCGGTAGAATTTCGAGATGAATGTATCTCACGCTACACCGGCTACAACCTGAGTTTATTTCAATGGCGCTTATGCTTCTAGCGGTAGCTTTCCCAGCGGGTCGGGTCATCGGTCGTGCCCATATAACAACTCTTTGGGTTTGGGCAGGAATGCATAAACTGCTTAGTGCAGGGTATGCCGTAGGTGGAGCACAGTTTATTGCGGGAAGCTTAGGGTTGTCGATCTCCATGGCGCTATGGCTGTCTCCGCTCGCTGAGGTGTCGGTAGGTATTCTCGCTATCTTGTGGCGAAGCCGATATGCGGTTAGGACAAATCGTTACAAGAGCTAGAGCGTTCGCTCTTGCGGTTTGGCTTTTTGCTTGGTTGTATCCAGCAGGTTTCTATTTCGGGGTGTCAGATGCTTACTTGGCTCATAAATCTTTAGGCTACCAATATTGTTCGTTTTGTATCAAATCGCTTTACCAGAGAACCGCTAAAATCTGCGTGGAAACGCCCCGAGCGGAGCGGAAATACCTAGGGCATCTATACTAAATGGAGATGCCTTTATTCAAGCAATACCCAGCAAGCAGTTATTTGTGAATCCGCTTTAGTTTTCTCTGTAGATGATGTGAACTGTACTCGCCCTTTCGATTCAACATGGGATTCACTCAACGTCCCTTTCCCTCCCGAAACTCGGCTTTTTCGACAGTGGTTTGAGGCCTCATGTGTCGAAGGTGAGATTTTGTACATTTCTCCGATCAAGGTCAAAATAAGTAACTCTGAACCGCAAGAGTTCGCATGTCCAACAGTTGTGCGATAGGTCATCACAAGCGCAAAGTTTTTCCTTTCAGCGGATTTCCCTCCCACCTCGCCCCACAAAGGCATTGAACTTTAGATAAATGGCTATTTGAGCTGTTCCTAATGGTGAATGTCTTTGTAGTGGTGTCCTAAATCGGGTCTGAAGGAAAAGGAAACTACATTTTTTGAGTTTCTTAAAATTTGTAATGACATTTGTGTGTTTCCCCAGCTAGGAAAGTTGCTGGTCGAAAGGTGTCGTTCATGTGTTCGCTTTTAGTGATGGGGTAAACACAGAAAGTTGTCAAATGAGGTTGCAAAGTGGGGCGAAGTGTCATAATGTGTCAGGCAGTGGGGATGATCCCCACCGCAAGTATTTACTGAGCTTGTTTGTTTGGTTACTTGGTTGCGCGCTGGCTTCTTACGGAGTTTGTTTCAGGTCTTAACCGTCACCTGGACCTGAAACAAACTCCTGAGTGTCTAGGCGCAAAGTAAGGAAGGGTTCAAGATGTTCGTCGGTCAGTACGAACATGCGTTAGATGGGAAAGGGCGGGTTGTGTTACCTGCTCCGTTTCGCGCATTTGTTGCTGACAGAGGATATGTCACCCAGCTAGACGGTTGCATCGGTTTATGGAGTGCTGAAGAATTTCGGAAAGTCGCTGAGAAGTGGAAAACCGAATCGGAAGCATCGCGTATTTCTATGCGGGTGTTTAGAAAGTTGATGAATAGCGTTCGTGAAGTGAAGCTTGATTCTGCAGGTCGTGTGAATTTACCAAAAGACTTGCTGGACCAACTTAGCTTCGATTCGCAAGTGGTTGTTAGTGGTCTGTTTGACCGGGTTGAAATTTGGCCAGCTGAAACCTATGAGAAAGAACAAGAAACGCAGCAAGCAGATCAAGAACTTGCTGAAGCAGTAGCAAGACTCGGTTTGTAAAGGAACGAAATGGATAGAGATCTGCGTGGAAACGCCCCGAGTGGAGCGGAAATACGCAGGAAGCTAAAAGTAGTTAGAGCTTCTGAAAGTAAGAAAGGAGAAGCAAGCAAAAGGCAAAGCGCTATCGCTTTGCAAAAAAGGTCGCTCATGGACTGCCTTCCGGGCTGAGGGAGGGGTAACTGCCCCACAACTCCACCCGCACTAACCTCCACCCAATCCGGAAGGTTGTCAATGAGCGAGCAGACAGGCTTGAAAAAACAATGACTGCAACCGATCGTCAAAAACAAGCCAGCTTCTTCCATGAACCCGTTATGTGTTCTGAAATTATTGCATTGGCCAAGGAAATTCCAGCTGGCGTCTTTTTGGACGCCACACTAGGTGGAGCCAACCACAGCGTGGCCCTGCTCAACTCACGGCCTGACATTACAGTGCTTGGAGTAGACCAAGACGCAGCTGCACTTGATGCAGCAAACATTGCTTTGGAAGAGTTCTCTGATCGGGTCTCTTTCCTGCATTGCCGCTTCGATAAAGTCGAACAAAATCTTCAAGCGCAAAATCAGGAAACTACCAAATTGTCTGGGTTTCTTTTTGACTTAGGCGTAAGTTCGCCCCAGCTTGACTGGGCAGATCGTGGGTTTAGTTTCAGAAACGATGGCCCGCTTGATATGCGCATGGATACAAGTAATGAGTTGAGTGCTGCCTATGTTGTTAACAACTATGAAAAAGCCGATTTGCAGCGCGTTATCCATCGCTATTCTGATGAAAAATTTGCTGGTCGGATCGCAGCTGCTATTTGCGAGTATCGTCCGATTGCTCGCACAGCAGAGTTGGCAGAAATTGTTGTAAATGCGATTCCTGCTGCGGCTCGTCGCAGTGGTGGTCATCCTGCGAAGAGAACATTCCAGGCTATCCGTATTGAAGTCAATCAAGAGTTAGAAGTTCTCAGGCCAGCATTGGAATGGGCGTTAGAAGCACTCGTTCCTGGTGGAAGAGGGTTTGTTTTGACCTATCACTCGGGCGAAGACAAAATTGTTAAGTCGCTCTTTCGAGACAACGTTACGTCGAGCGATCCGCACGGTCTGCCAACAGTGGTCGATACCCCAAAGTTTAAAGTTGTTAGTCCCGCAGCTCGCAAAGCGAGTGATGAAGAAATTGCAAGAAATAGACGCTCTGCTAGTGCTCGTCTGCGAGTTATCGAACGGCTAGCCGCCTGAAAGGAAATACCATGGTTGCAACAGCAACAAAACAAAGAGTAGAGCGGCGCGCTAAACCTGCACAAAAGGCCAAGCGGCCTGTTCTGCGATTTCTAGATCAGCAATCTATCAGAAGCCGCAAAAGAAAACGTAACGTGCTACTTGCAGGTTTCTTTGTGGTTATTCTTGCGTTATTTCTCGTTGCCTATGCTCAGGCGCAGCTCGTTTCGAGCCAGCAAGACCTTGACGTAATCCGCTCACGTACAGCAGAGTTAACAGCTGAAAGTGAGCACCTGCGTGTACTCGTTAATGAAGCTTCGGCTCCTAATAGTATCGTCGCTAAAGCTGAAGAAATAGGCATGATACTAGGTGAAAGCCCTGTCTTTGTCGAGTCTGTAAGGGGTGCGACAGGCTGATGGTGAAACGATCTAGCACCGTCAGATCTCGGGCGGCTCGTGAGAGAAGAAAAAGTAAATTTAAAAAGATGAGCAAACCGCACAATCCGCGCAATCGTTTGATTGCGCTGCTTGTGGTTTTTGTTGTCGCCGCTGCAAGTTTTATTGCCACACTTTTTAATTTGCAAGTGGTAAGTGCAAGTTCCTATGAGGCAGAAGGTGTGAATCAGCGATTTCGGAGTAAACAAATTGCAGCCTACCGTGGGTCTATCGTCGACCGTAACGGGTTCGTCTTTGCTGCGTCATTGCCAAGTCATCAAGTAGTTGCTGACCCCTCTATTGTTACTAAAAATAATCCTGCGCAAAGCGCCGCATTGCTTGCTCCTGTGCTTGGAATGGATCAAAAAGAAGTAGAAGAACTTCTGCTTGGAGATTCTCCAACTGATCGTTATTCACTTATAAAAAAAACACTCACTAAAAAAGAATCTGATCGTATTAAAGAACTACGAGCTTCTAAAAAATCTAGCAAATTGATGTCTGGCATCGTTTTGACACCAGATGAGGACAGGTCATATCCAGCTGGTGACTTAGCGAAGTCTATTGTCGGTCGAGTTGACCCTGACGAAATCGGTATCTTTGGCATTGAAGAACAGTTTGATGGCTTTATGGTTGGCCAGCCTGGGACCGAAATGTTTGAAGGCGGACGCTACGGCAGCATAAGCGTTGGTGATTGGAAAGTCGACCCAGCAAAAGCTGGTTTTAACGTCGAGCTTTCGTTAGACCACCGCTTGCAGTATTTTGCTGAACAAACACTTATCGCCCATTGTGACAAGCAAAAAGCAGATGGCGCAACAGTGGTGGCAAGCGAGCCTGCAACAGGAGAAATTCTTGTGATGGCTTCTGTGCAGCGTAATGAAGACGGCGAATGTGTTGTCTCAGGTTATAACAAAGCGTTGGTTGACATATTTGAGCCAGGTTCTGTTATCAAACCAATAATTGCTGCTGGTGCAATGGACGAGTTTGGTTTACACGCACAATCGACTATAGAAGTGCCTTCTCGAATCGAAGTCGGCGGAAAAAACTTTGTTGATACGCACCCTCCACACGAGTCAGCTCCGTTTCCAATAAGTCAAATTTTGACTGATTCGATGAATGTCGGCACGATTAAGCTTGCGCAAAAGCTAGGCAACGACAAGATGTATGAATACCTCACCTCCTTTGGTGTTAAAGCATCTTCTGGTTTAGCTGTCCGTGGTGAGTCAATCGGTCAACTTCGTGAACCTGTCGACTGGTGGGGAAGTGATGCTGCCTCTATTTCAATCGGTCAAGGCATGACAACAAATGCGCTGCAAATCACAATGATTTACAACACATTTGCGAATAAAGGCATCTTTCAGCCGCCAACGCTTGTCAATTCTTTATATCTCAGCGATAGTGAAGAACATCTGAAAGAAAGACCTGAACCGTCTGTTGTCGTTACTTCAGATACCGCTGGGCAGGTAACGCAGTCTCTGATTTCTGTTGTCGAAAATGGGACAGGTAAGGCCGCTGCGATTCCTGGTTATGAAGTTGCTGGCAAGACAGGAACTGCGTGGAAAGTGTTTGATGATGGGTCTGGCAAGCTGGGTTATGGTAGCGACTCGAATAGACGATATGTAACAACCTTTGCAGGGTATGCCCCAGCGAAGGACCCTGCATTTGCGATGACAGTTGTTGTTGATGAGCCCAAGGTAGATAAAGAAGGTGGAACAGCAGCTGCACCTATTTTCTCTGAGATAGGTGCCCATATGCTGCGGTTGTATGAAGTGCAGCCAACATCGATTGCTGCAAGTGATGGCAAATTGCAAGCAGCAGCTTCTGGCGAGCGAGATTCAACGATAGAACCTGTAGCGTTAGCAACAAAAGAAAGTAACTAAATGGTCCTTCTTCATCAGATTAGCAATCATGTCGATGTGTTAGAAACTGTAGGTGACACTAATGTCAGCGTAAGCGGAGTGCAGTTTGATTCTCGTCGTGTGGTTTCTGGTGATTTATTTTGTTGTGTTCCTGGTGAAAGCTTCGATGGTCATGACTATGCAGAGTCTGCTATTGCATCTGGCGCAGTTGGACTGATTACACAAAGACGACTTGACATAGCCGCGCCGCAACTAGTTGTTGCCGATGTGCGCGCTGTTCTTGGTGTAATTTCTGCATTTGTATATGGTTTCCCGTCTGCTGATTTGACTGTTGTCGGCGTAACTGGCACAAATGGGAAAAGTTCGATTGTGCAGCTACTTGCCGACGTTTGGTCTGCCGCTGGCATAAAATCAGAAATTATTGGAACGGTTAAAGGCGCAAGAACAACGCCAGAAGCTCCCGATTTACAGCGCCAGTTTGCCGAAGCAAAACAACGAGGTGTTCAGGCTATAGCGTTAGAAGTATCATCGCATGCCCTTGAACTTGGCAGGGTTGCGGGCACAGCGTTTGATGTTGCGATTTTTACAAACCTGACGCAAGATCATCTTGATTTTCACCCAACGATGGAAGCCTATTTCGATGCAAAAGCGAAACTATTTACGCCTGCCTATGCCGCATGTGGCGTAACGAATCGTGATGACGTCTACGGCAAAAAGCTTCTATCGAGCTTAGAAAAGATGGTGTCCTATGGCCTCGGCGACGCTAAAGAGCTGACGTTTGAGGGGGCGCAAAGCACCTTCGTTTGGAAAGGTCAACCAATAACGCTGCGGCTTGCAGGGCAATACAATGTCTATAATGCTTTAGCGGTCGCTTCAGCGTGTGAAACATTAGGTATCGAGCCTAAAATCATCGCAGAAGGGCTTTCGCAATCAGCGCCAGTTCGCGGCAGGTTTGAAATCGTTAGCGATAACGACGCACCTTTCTGGGTAGCTGTTGACTATGCACACTCGCCAGATGCGCTGCGTGCGGTGTTGCAAGCAGCGAGAGACGTGACAGAAGGCAATATAATTGTTGTATTTGGTTGCGGCGGCGATCGCGATAAAGCCAAGCGGCCGTTGATGGGGCAAATGGCTGAAACGTTTGCTGATCTTGTGATTGTGACAACTGATAACCCACGTTCTGAAACGGCTAAATCGATAGCTGCTGACATCTTAGGTGGCCTGGAAAATCCAGATGCTATCGTGCAAGAACCTGATCGTCGCAAAGCAATTGCCCACGCAGTCGAACAAGCAACAGATGGAGACATTGTTATTATTGCTGGTAAAGGCCATGAGAATGGTCAAATTGTGGGTGACAAGGTATACCCTTTTGATGATATTGAGGTAACCAGAGAGATCTTAGGGGTTGTGCGGTGATTCGAATTTTGCTTGCTACATGTGTAGCGTTTCTAGCGGCAGCGTTTTTAACGAAACTGTTGATAGATATTTTAAGCCGATCAAACATTGGTCAGCCTATTCGAGAAGATGGTCCGCAAGGTCATATGACTAAAGCTGGAACGCCGACAATGGGCGGTGTCGCTATTGTTCTTGGCGCATTAGTCGCTTATCTGGTAAGCGGTTTCGTTGTTTCTTTAACAACATCAGCAGAGGCAGTATTTACTCGTTCTGGCTTGCTTGTGTTAGGCGTTACTTGTTGCGCAGGGTTCGTTGGGTTCCTTGACGATTGGATCAAGGTTTCAAAGGAACGGAACCTGGGGTTAAACGCCAAGATGAAAACAGCAGGGATGTTAACTGTTTCAATAGGTTTTGCGCTTCTGCTCAAATCTTTAACGTCGGTTTCTACGGAACTGTCTTTTGCAAGGCCTGGTTTGTGGGGCATTGATTTGGGCACAGCTGGCTGGACAATTTGGGCTGTCATCTTGATTTACGCCACCTCAAATGCGGTGAACCTCACTGATGGCCTTGACGGCCTGGCCGCTGGGTCAGGTATCTTATCGTTTGGTGCCTATGCCCTAATTGGATTTTGGATCTTTCGTCAAATGGATGATCTGCGCCCCGACATTAGGGCAATTTATGATGTTGCTCACGCGCTTGACTTGGCTGTGGTTGCTTGTGCGATGTTGGCAGCGTGTGCTGGTTTTCTGTGGTTTAATGCCGCCCCAGCAGAAATTTTTATGGGCGACACTGGTTCACTAGCAATCGGCACCTGTCTAGCGGCACTTGCACTTGCTACAAATACACACTTTCTTCTACCGATTATCGGCGCTGTGTATGTGCTTGAAACGCTTTCGGTTATGTTGCAGGTCTCTTTCTTCAAGATTACTCGCGGTAAACGGCTTTTCCGTATGGCGCCGCTGCATCATCACTTTGAGCTTGGCGGTTGGAAAGAAACGAAAGTTATTATTAGGTTCTGGCTTGTTGGTGGTGCGTTGACACTGCTAGCGCTTGGGCTTTTCTATGTTGACTATAGGTCGGTGATTACATGACTGAGACCTCTATTGATCTTAAGGCACCGTTGATACTTGGCTTTGGTGTGACAAGCCAAGCTGTTGCAAAAGCTTTGCTTGACCGTGGATTTTCGCCGACGATTGTCGAAGACTTCCCTAGCGAAGTAAAAACAGCTGCCGCAGCGAAACTTGGCGTCTCCTTAGTTGAGTCTCCAACCCAGGAAGAGCTAGCAAAATATGTTGCTTCGGCTTCTTGTGTTTTGCCGAGTCCCGGTGTGCCCGACCATCACGCGATCTTTGCGTTGGCGGCTGAATATGCTAAACCGATTTTTAGTGAGTTTGATTTGGCGAGCCTGTGGGATAGCCGTCCGATTGTTATTGTCACGGGAACCAACGGCAAAACGTCGGTCACAACCTTGGTAGCTCAAGCATTGGTTGCTTCTGGAATACAAACCGATGCGGTCGGCAACGCCGACGTGCCGCTTGTCGAAGCAATTGAAAATGCAGACTACGATCTTTTTGTTGTTGAAGCCTCGTCTTTTCGTTTAGCACATAGTGCTAGCTACACCTCGAAAGTGGCTGCTTGGCTTAATTTTGCGCCAGATCATCTTGATGCGCACGCATCGCTAGAGGCTTATCGCGAAGCAAAGGCATCTATTTTTGAACGTCTTAGTGAAGATGCGACTGTTATTGTAAATTTGGATGACCATATAACAGTTGATGCAGCTCCATCTGGTGTGTCAATGGTCTCATTTTCCTCTTTAGGGAAAGCTGCAACATGGACAATCCGAGACGGGTCGCTGCTCGGCCCTGATGGTCCGCTGCTTACCATCGCAGAGCTGCAACGTACACAACCACACGACCTTGCGAACGCAGTCGCTGTTGCAGCGATAGCTTCAGAAGCCGGTGCTACTAACGAAGCGATCAAAGAGGTGCTTGTTTCGTTTGTTGGGTTTGCTCATCGTGTTGAACTTGTTGGCTCTTGGGACAATATCGCGTGGTATAACGATTCAAAAGCATCGGTGCCTCAAGCTGCGCTTGCCGCTATCGGCGGATTCGACTCGATTGTGTTACTCGCTGGAGGCAAAAATAAAGGGTTAGATCTCTCAAGCCTGGCAACAGCTATTCCGCAGCTTCGAGCAGTTATAGCCATGGGTGACGCTGCTGATGAAGTGGCGGCTGTTTTCGAAGGCAAGGTTCCTTTACAGCGAGCAGATTCGATGGAAGAAGCAATCGAAAAAGCTTCGACAGTTGCTCAATCTGGTGATACGGTTTTGCTCTCCCCAGCGTGTACTTCTTTTGATTGGTATAGCGGTTATGGCGCACGTGGTGACCATTTCCGCAGCTTGGTACAAGAAATGATAGGTCAAGAGTAAATACATGAGCACGACAACACGAAAAACCACAACAAGAAAGGCAACAACAAAAAGACGGCCTTCGTCTACAGGGTCGACAAAAAGTGGTGCTCGTAAAACAGCTAGAAAAACTAGTGCTGGGAGAACTGGTAGTAGGAAAAACACGAGCACGGCACGAACCACTTCGACAAAGCGACGCACGTCAACAAGCTCTTCTCGAAAGACCACGTCACGAAAGACCTCTGCAAGAAAACCTGCTTCTCGCAGTTCTCGAAGCAGCTCTTCTCGTTCTATGCAGCGGTCACATTTTCAGCGTTCAAAAGACGACGCAGGTGCAAGATCTTCTCGTCGAGGTGGCTCAAGAAGAGGCGCTCGACCACGTCGCGCAAAGGCTTTAGCGGTCACCAAAATTGGTGAGCGCCATGCAGCCTATCTCACGATACTTGTTGTTGGTTTAACGCTTTTTGGTCTCGTGAATATTTTGTCTGCTACGTCTGTATCTGACGAATTTAACTTTGACGACCCGTTAACAAGTTTGAAAGAGCAAGCGGTCATGGCGGCAGCTGGTGCTGTCTTATTCGTGATCGCTAGCCGTATTGACTACCGGATTATGCGTAAAGCGGCGTCACCACTTTTGATTACCGCTTTTGTAATGCTTGTCGCTGTTTTAATCCCAGGCGTTGGTGTTGCACGTAACGGTGCGTCTCGTTGGTTGTCTCTCGGTCCGATTCAAATCCAGCCTGCAGAAATAACTAAATTTGCGTTGATTCTTTTTGTTGCGCATCTGCTTGCATTGCGTGAAAGGCGAATGGACAAGGCAGATTTGACGGTCAGACCCGTGATGATCTTGCTTGTCATCACCTCTATTTTGTTGGCGCTCCAGCCGAAATTGACGACAATTGCTATTCTCGGTTTCACTCTTTTTGTGATGCTCTATGTTGCAGGTAGCAAAATGCGACATCTTTTCCCTTGGATTATGGCAGGTTTCTCTGCCTTCGTAGTTGCTGTTATAGCCTCTTCATATGCGCGAGAGCGGGTAATGAGTTTTTTTGGTTCGGCTGATGCGGCTGGTTGGCAGCAAGACCAAAGCGATCAAAGCCTCATCGGTATCGGTTCTGGAAAGATATTCGGCTCAGGTATTGGAGCAGGCAAAGCAAAACATACACCTGTCCCATTTATCGAATCAGATTTTATCTTCACGAACCTGGCAGAAGAAACAGGCTTTATTGGTGCTGCGGCTATTATCTGTGCGTTCCTTTTGATTATCTGGTTTGGTTTACGAGCATCGCTTGGTGCTCCTGACCGATTTGGCATGTTGCTTGCTTTAGGTATCACATGTTGGATCGCAACGCAGGCGTTCCTTAACATCGCGGTGGTTCTTGCGATTATCCCAACAACTGGTGTGACGTTGCCGTTGATGTCTAAAGGCGGTTCGAGTCTGGTTATGACCTTAGCTGCCTTAGGCTTGTTAGTAAATATCGCAAGGCGAGCCAAAGGATAGGCGATGGGCAAAGTAAAAATAGTTATTACAGGCGGAGGCACCGCAGGACATACCAACCCGGGTATTGCTGTTGCGCAAGCGTTGGTCGAGAAAGGCTTAGATCCTTCCGAGATCCATTTTATTGGTGCTAAACGAGGCAATGAAGGCACCCTTGTTCCCGAAGCTGGTTTTACTATTTCGTTGTTGCCTGGCAGGGGAGTGAAGCGGCAGCTTTCACTGTCGAGCCTTAAAGCGATTGTGGCTCTGAAATTTGCTGCTTTCAAAGCGCTTTACTTGATGCTGCGGCTTCGCCCTAAAGCAGTTATGTGCTTGGGCGGTTACGCTGCATTTCCTGCATCGCTGGCTGCTGTGCTACTGCGTCGTCCGCTTATCGTGAGTGAGCAGAACGCTCGTAGCAGCGCAGTTAATCGACTGTTTGGCAAGTTTGCAAAAAAATGTGCGTTGCCATTTCCTGATACTGACTTGCCGAAAGGCTTGTTGACAGGCAACCCTATTCGCAGTTCTATAACAGCAGCAAGTGACGAGCAGCGCCGTGCCGCTCGTCAAAAGCTTGGTGTAGCCGCTGGCGATAGTCGCACGATTGTGGCTGTCTGGTCAGGTTCGCTAGGCGCTATAAGTGTCAATAAAGCAGTGAAAGAACTTACCTCCTTGTGGGCCGACCGTAGTGATCTGTTTGTTTATCATGTTGTCGGCAAACGTGATTGGGATTCTTTTAAACAAAGTGAATCTAGGCCTGCAGATGGGCTTTGGTATCAAACTGTGGCCTATGAATCTGACATGCCGACGTTGCTCGCCGGAGCTGATGTTGCGATTTGTCGAGCTGGAGCGTCGACAATCAGCGAACTTAGCGTTGCTGGTTTGCCGAGCGTGTTGATTCCGCTTCCTGGGGCTCCTCGCGATCATCAGCGAGCGAATGCGCAGGAGTTGAAAGATGTTGGCGGTGCTGTGCTGCTGAAAGATAGCGAACTAACAGGAGAGAAGTTGCAGCAAACGTTGGCCCCAATTCTAGAGTCTCAAGCAAAACGCGACGAAATGAGCCAGGCTGCAAAAAGTGTTGCAAGGCCAAATGCAGCTGCCGCAGTTGCAGATCTGTTGCTTGCGTTTGCCGATGATGCGAAAGGTACGAACTAGTTATGGAAAAAAAATCTACAACTATCGATTTGAGCAAGCCGAGGAAGGTCCATATCGTTGGTGTCGGCGGCGCTGGTATGAGTGCTATTGCCGAAGTCTTGGCTGGTAAAGGCCATCAGGTTACTGGATCAGATTTGCATGATTCTCTGTTGTTGCCTGCGCTCGAAAGTCGTGGCGTAAAAACCTTTGTTGGCCATAATGCAGCTAATATCGGCGATGCCGAGCTGTTGACCTATTCAACAGCTATCCCAGCGACGAACCCCGAAATTGTTGAAGCGCAAAACCGTGGTATTCCAGTGCTTCGTCGTGCTGAAATGCTCAGCGCGTTAACAACTGCATGGAAAACGCTTGCAGTCGCAGGCACGCATGGCAAAACAACAACGTCGGCCATGTTGACAATTGCCATGCAAGGCGCTGGGTTAGATCCTAGCTATATCGTTGGCGGCATGGTCAAAGACGCTGGCCGAGGAGCTGCTGTCGGGTCAGGCGATCATCTTATTGTCGAAGCTGATGAGAGCGACGGCACCTTTATAGAGCTTGCTACCTACGGCGCTATTGTCACAAACGTTGAACCCGATCATCTTGAACATTATGGCGATTTCGCTACCCTTAAAAAGGCATTTGTCACCTTTGTTGATCAGTGCGACGGGCCGACCGTTGTTTGTCTTGATGACGAAGGCGCAGCAGAGCTTGCCACACATAGTACTGCGGCTGTTACCTACGGCACGTCTGATGCTGCCGATTGGCAGATTACTGGAATAGAAAGCAGCGTTGACGGCTGTTCTTTTACTGTTTCTTCAGGAGAAGTGAGCGAGCGTATCACGTTGCCGCAGCCTGGTTTGCATAACGCTCGCAATGCAACAGCTGCATTTGTTTTGGCTGTGTTGCTAGGTGCGGATGCTACAAGGGTGGCTACAGCCCTCAGCGGTTTCGGCGGCGTAGGTCGTCGGTTCGAGCTACGTGGCGAGGCAAAAGGCGTGCGTCTTGTTGATGACTATGCACATCTTCCAACAGAAGTCGAAGCAGCATTGCAGGCTGGTCGAAGTACGAAACCTGCACGTCTTGTCGCAGTGTTTCAACCGCATCGTTATAGCCGCACACAACAACTTTGGGATACGTTCGGTGATGCATTCACACAGGCAGATGTTCTGGTTGTGACGGGTATTTATTCTTCTGGTGAGAAGCCGCGAGAAGGCATTACAGGCAAGCTGATCGCAGATATCGTAACGAAAACACATCCAGATTTTCCTGTCACCTATATCGAAGATCTTACCGACGTGACAGCGCATCTTGTTTCAAGTCTGGAAGAAGGCGACCTATGCATGACACTAGGCGCTGGGGACCTTACCGATATTTGTGATGACGTCATCGAAGGCTTGCAAAAGGCATAGGTTGTAAAGGGGATGTCTTTTTTATTGTACATCCCCTCAGTATTTCCGCTCTGCTTAGGGCGTTGCACGCAGCTTTTAGCGGTTTGCTGTTCAAGTCATCTGGCAAAAAGCAATACATAGGCATAGTCTTAAGGGTCTCTAATGAAGCAAAGTAGTAAAAAAGCAAGAAAGAGCATGTCTATTTATCGTTTTTCGGTCAGATCGCATGACCGAGTGGAGCGGAAATGCGGAGGGCATCTATGATTACTAGAGATGACCTAAAAAGAAATCCACGTACGAGTAAGTCGAAATCGAAGGCTAAAGCTTCTAGAAAGAAAAGTGGGATTTCGATCAATCCTAAGATTCGAGAGCGTCGTCAAAAAGTTAGTAAAGCTGCTGCTAAGAAAGTGCAGCGTATCGTTATTGCATGTGCTGTTATCGCGACGGTGTTTATCGCTGCGATTGCTTTCTTAAAAAGCTCGTATCTGTCGATTGACTCGATTGCTGTTACTGGTAATACAGAAGCAGATGCTGCTGAAATTATTGCAGCGTCAGGCGTTGTTGAAGGTGAACAGCTTTATTCGTTGGATGTTGCAACAGCTGCGCAAAAGGTTAGCGAAGTGCCGTGGGTTGAGACTGCTGAGATTAACCGCTCGTGGCGTGGCGATGTGACGATTGCTATAACTGAACGTGTTGCCGTGGCTGCGTTGGGGGAGAAAGAAGAGTTCGTTCTGATTGATTCTTCAGGAAGGCAGCTAGACACGGTCGAGAAAGTTCCGAAGGGAGTGTATCTGCTAAATGGAGCAGAGTTGAGTCCCAAACTTGGATCTGATGCGCCGCCAGAAGCAGTCGAATTTCTTACGTTGCTGTCATTGCTGCCAGACTCTTTATCGTCTCAGCTAAAGAATTTTTCTTTCGATGACCAGACAATACAAGCCGATTTCGTTGCTGGCGGTTCTGTCGACTTTGGCACAGGTAAAGATTTAGAACGCAAAGTTATTGCGCTGGAAACAATGTTAGCAAAAGTCGAAACAAAATGTTTAGAATCACTTGATGTGAGCGTTCCCAACGCTCCCGCAATAACCCGCACCGAAGGCTGCGCGTAGTACTCCTGTTGAGATAAAATGCGTTTATGAAATCTTCGTTAGGTGTGAATGAGTTCTATGACTTCAATAAACACCCTTCAGGCTATGGTATTGAGATTTTAAATATTTCGATGTCGCTTCTGAGTACTAAGCAGACTCCTAAAAAGTGTGTTGAGCTAGATCGGAAACATGTTAAACGGAAATTCAATGAAAAGAAAGTTGGAGGACTGGTTTTATACACCGATGGCCTGTATCTCAACAGCTCAGAAGAGTCAGCGAAGTTACACTATAGACACCGACAATTGATTGAAGAACACAAGCAGGGGTTTATGAATCATTTGAAGAAGGACCCTACTCTTATTCCAAATGCTTACAGCTTTATCAGCTGGGACCAACATATTCTGAATTGCTCTAAGTTTTCCTCGTATCTAGCAAAAGTACGAGAGTTGTACAAGAAAGACCGTTGTTTTAAAAAACTTGTTGAACATGATATCAAGGCAGCTGGTCGTGAAGTTTCTCGTTATACCATTGAATTTATTCTGGAGGAGATACTTGCTGATTATGCAGCGACAAAGGGTCTTGTCGAATTACCAAATGAATTTGTGCAAGGTAGACAAGAATGGGTATTAAATATTTATCCAGGGAAACCAATCCGTAGCCAAGTATATCTTTATCAGCTGGATCCTTTGAAACTGGGGCGTACCTCTAACGTCTATGGGAATTGTTGGTACGACTGGCAGCAGTGCGTGTTGTATGATTTTGAGCGGTTAGATATCGAGACTTTTGACTTCAGCTAAGCGCATGAACAGTCGCTAGTTGCAGCAACTTGGAAATGGCGATGCTAGTCTTTAGGGTAATGGTGTGCTATTTAGCAAAAACGCCACTAGTGTTCGACACACAGCACGCTAGAGTGAATAAAAGTAATCCAAATTTTAATCTCAATATTGAGGCAACAATGAGTTCTAACAATTATGTAGCAGTAGTCAAAGTGGTCGGTGTCGGCGGTGGTGGCTGTAACGCTGTCAACCGAATGATAGATGCAGGGCTGCGAGGCGTTGAATTTGTTGCTGTCAATACCGATGCGCAAGCGCTTTTGATGAGCGATGCCGAAACGAAGATTCATATCGGCCGTGACCTTACTCGTGGCCTGGGTGCTGGAAGTGATCCTGCTGTCGGGCAAAAAGCAGCAGAAGAACATCGCGACGAAATCAGCGAAGCGCTTGAAGGCTCCGATATGGTTTTTATTACCGCTGGTGAAGGTGGAGGTACTGGTACTGGTGCAGCGCCTGTTATTGCCGAGGTGGCAAAAAGTCAAGGGGCGCTGACGATTGCGGTTATCACACGCCCGTTTGGTTTTGAAGGTCGCCGCCGAGCGGCGCAAGCTGATGCTGGTATCAATCGTCTACGTGAAAAAGTTGATACACAGATTGTTATTCCAAACGATCGTCTACTTTCTATCGTCGATGAAAAAACGTCAATGGTTGATGCGTTCCGCATGGCTGATGAAATTCTCCTCCAAGGTGTTTCTGGTATCGCCGATTTGATCACGACACCTGGCCTTATTAATACTGACTTTGCCGATGTTCGAATGATCATGCATGACGCTGGTAGCGCCCTTATGGGTATTGGTCGAGCATCTGGAGAAGGTCGAGCGCTTGCCGCTGCGCGTGCTGCTATTGATAGCCCGCTGCTTGAAGCTTCTATCGAAGGTGCACGAGGTATCTTGCTCACAATCGCAGGCACGAGTGAACTTGGCTTGTTCGAAGTCAACGAAGCAGCAGAAATCATTCACGATGTAGCGCACCCAGATGCCAACATCATCTTTGGTACTGTCGTTGACGAGAACTTGACTGAAGAGATTCAGGTTACTGTTATTGCCGCTGGGTTCGATCGTTCTGAACATGGTTTCGGTGACCCTAGTGAACCTGGATTTAGAACAAGAGACACTGCGTCTCGTAAACCTGCGCCACAACAAGCCCCGCCAACATCTACACGTAAAAAAGTAGATCTTTTCGGTGAAAAAGGTGATCTAGAAGATGACTTTGACGTGCCTTCATTCCTGCGTTAAACATCAGAGGATGTTTTTGTGATAGAAAGGTCGTTTCAAATCGCCGTCGGCACCGTCAATATCGCCACAACAGAGGTGCAAGATGGCGATTTCGCGATCGATGGTGACCCTCAGCGTTTAGCTGCTGATCGTTTAGCTGTTGCGCCAACGCCATGGAGTTGGCTAGAACAGGTCCACGGCGGCAAGGTCTATGAGGTTCGCACTTCTGGCGAACACAGTGGTCGACAAGGAGATGGATATATAACACTTGCGGCTAATGCCACGTTGTCTGTCACGACGGCTGATTGTGCTCCTGTTGTGCTTATCGGAGGCAAAGGTATAGCAGTTCTACATGCTGGTTGGCGCAGTCTTCAAGCTGATATTATCAGCAAGGGGGCCACTATGTTGCTTTCAAAAGGTGTGAAGCCTGTTGCTAGTTATTTAGGCCCTTGTATTAGCGCAGCGAAGTATGAATTTGGCGAGCCAGAACTTAGCCTCCTTGCTCAACAATTTGGCGAGGGTGTTCGCTCGGAAACAGCTGATGGGAAACCTGCACTTGCGATGGATAAAGCAGTCGCAGCAGCCTGCGAAAAAGCAGGGTGGCCTGCACCTGCCGCAACTGCATGCACCAGTGGCGAGCAATGGTTTAGTCATCGCGTTCGTCAAGACAAAGGTCGCATAGCCACTGTCGCCTGGATCAGCTAATGGAGAGAGAAGTAATGCGGCAGCGGATAGTAGAAGTCCAGCAGCGAATTGAGGCTGCTAGTGCTGGGCGACAAGTTGAGCTTGTGGCCATCTCAAAACGTTTTCCTGCAGCGGCTATTGAAACGGCGCTTTCGTTTGGTCTTACTGCATTCGGCGAGAACTATAGCCAGGAGTTGCTTGCTAAACAAGAAGAATTTGCGGATGAATCACCACACCGTTGGCATTTTACGGGTCGTATTCAACGCAACAAGATAAAAAAGCTCGTTGATCATGTGTCTGTCTGGCACACTGTCGATTCAATGAAGATTCTTGATGCGCTTGCTCGGCATGGAAGCGACGCGCAACTCTATCTACAAGTGAATACAACTGGTGAAGCGCAAAAAGCTGGTTGCTTGCCGAGTGAGCTTCCGCAATTAGTGGAATATGGGCGATCGTTAGGGTTACATATTGTGGGTTTAATGACAATGGGGCCTAGCGATGGATCTGATCCGACGCAAGCGTTTGAGTCACTTCAACAAGTAGCTGAAAAAGTTGCGCTCTCACAACTTTCTATGGGGATGAGCGGTGATTATGAGAAAGCTCTTGCCTGCGGAAGTACATGTGTGAGAATTGGTTCAGCTATTTTTGGTTCACGTCCTTTGACTCACCCACAATAAAAACATTTCCTGATAGCGGTATCCTTTATCTGCAGTCGTATTAGACTAAGAAGTCGAGGAGCATGACATGTCTGCGATTAAATCACTAATGGCTTTTGTAGGGTTGTGGCCCGAAGAAGAGCAGAAAGAAAAATTCTCTTATCTTCTTGATGAGCTTGATACAGATAATAATGCATCTGAATCTGATGACGTAAAAGAGGTTGATAGTTCTGACTCTCAACCTCTGGCAAAAGAAAAGCAAGTTTCAGCGACCGTGGCCCGAGAGAAAAAGTCAATTAAACAGCCTGTGATTGAGAAGAAAAAGTCTGGTACGGCTTCTGCTAGCTCTGTGCAGACACTGACCCCTAAATCTTTTGGCGATGCGAAAGAACTCGCAGACGAATTTAGCGGTGGTTTCCCCGTCATCATGAGTTTACAAGGTCTTGATAAACCGCTAGCTCGGCGGCTGATAGATTTTGCTAGTGGTATCTGTTATGCCCTTGATGGAAGCATGGAAAAGATCGCTCCGCAGGTTTTTCTTTTGACTCCAGCAACTATTGTGCTTACCGATAAAGAGCGCAACGATATTTTTACCCGTTCATAAGTAAAACAGGGTGAGTGACTTCAAGAGCTTCGAAGTTCTCAGCTTCCCTTTTTCTTTGAAAGTGCTTTCAGTCGGCGTTGTTCGGATCTTGAGAGGTTTTCAAAACCGTCGGTGCTGACTTTATCTAGTAGTGCGTTAAGTTCTAACTCATCTTCAACAGAAGAAACAGAATAAAGATGCCGATTTTGTTTTCGTGTTTTCTTTTTAGACTTTCGTGAGCCGATATCTTTCAGAGGTAGTGCTGGGACCCAGCGTAGTTGCGGAGCTGCATGATCAAATGATCGCGTAAGAACTATGGCAGTTGCTACCATTATCAACGTTAAAATAATTTTGTCGTATCGTCTCTCGCCATAGAAAGAAAGAATGCGTATTGTGATGAAAGCGACGGCAAGAATCCAGCCAGGGATGCCATAGAAGAAAGGTGCGTCTGGTTTGTTTGAAACAAAAGCAATAAATATGCCGATTTCTAGAAAAGAGATACCACCTAGAAAGGCAAATTCCATTACGTCAAGAGAACCTAAGGCTGTAGTAAGAACGGCTGGAATGATCGTTAGAAGGCTAAGAAAAACTAGGTAGTTTCGTTTGCCAAATTCTTGTTCTAATCGTGAGCCAAGAATATAAAAAATGACAATAGCAACTGGCGTCCAAATTGCTTGCTGTCGGAATAAAGTGTTTGCCATCGGCCAAGAAACGATTTGCCATACCTGTCCGCTAATAACCGAGTCAGGCAACAGATATAGTTTCTCGAACCATGTTTTGGGAATCGGTTCTATAGCCCACCACAGAGTGCCAAAAATCGCTGCAATTGTTGCGGCGACGGTTGTCGTAACGTCGAGGTTTCCTATACGGAACCATGGATCAGAACCTCGACCAAAGGGACTTGTGAATGCATATCTGTCAGGCATGGTTATAATCTAGCGTTTTAAATCGCGAACGAGGTTTGTATTAAAGTGGAGAACGAGGTTCGCATCGAGGATTATTTTGCTCGAACAGAAAATACTAGCTGTCCAAAAAGTGCATGCGGTTGCCCATGATAAGATTAGGTCTTTTGACTTAGAACGAATTAGTCAATGTTGTATCAAATGGTTGGTTTCAGTAGTGCTTGATGATAAATGTTGTACCATGTTGCCATGGCACTCACAAACGACACTATAAAATTTTTACGACACAGTATCCATATGAACTTCAGTGAGGAGTCCAAAGGGTACAGTAGAGAGCAAGTTCAGAAAGTTCTCGCCAAATTGCCGCCTCTGGCAAACGAGGTTGAACGACTTCAAAACGAGATAGCAAACTTGAAAGCGAAAGCAGACGCTGCTGAGTCTCGACTGGTTGAAGCTCAAGCTCCTTCAGAAGTTGCTGTCTCAGTTCCAGAAATGCCTGCGATGGCTAGCAGCGAATTTGATGAAACGTTGCGTAAAACATTGGTTACAGCACAAGCTAACGCGCAGTCAACTGTACGGGCGGCACAAGAAGAGGCTGAACGTCTCAGAACAGAAGCTGAATTTCAGTCGAATGCTATTTTGGCTGATGCTCGTGACCAAGCTAGCGAAATTGAGCGTGAAGCTGAGTCAAGTCATGAAGAGATGAAAGCTGAGACAGAGGCAGAACGAGCTCGTCTGCTTAAAGAGGCTTCTGACGATGTGAAGAAACGTCTTTCTTCAATTGAAGAAGAACTTGTCGAAGCGCATGACAGTGAACGTAGTAAGTTGCTAGAACAGATTAGCGAACTGCAAGAAACTCACAAATTGCTACAAGGCGATGTATCTCGCTTTGAAGAGCATCTCACAGCTCGTCGAGAGGAAGTGCGTGTAGCGCTTGCCGATATAACAGCGGTTCTTGATGATCCTGAGAAACTCCGTGTTGAAGAACCAATAGAACCAGCAGAAGTTCCTGTTATCGATACTGATGAGTTCGAGCCAATTTCTGTCGAAGTTGATTCAGTGAGTGATCTAGAAACAGAAGCGCTAGTAGCTGAAGAAGCAGTTGCGAGCAACAAAGAAGAATCTCTTGATATGGAAGAGTTTGAGTCTTTGACTATCGTTGATGAAGAAGAATCAGATGTTCAAGAAGTTTTTCTAGATGATGTTGATGATGATGCAACTAGCATTGTCGAAGCAGTAGAAGTCGAAGATGAAAACGGCAAAGATATTCCACCTCCTCCACCTCCAGCAGGTGATGCATATACAGAAGAACTTCGCCGCGCGGTTGACGAAGACTCAGATGATGAAGATATTAAATCGTTCTTTAGCGAAGATAGCGAAGGCGATGAAGGAAAGCGCGGAGGAATCTTCGGACGTCGCAAGTAGAAAAAATATAGTAAGCAACAAAGAAGAAGACCCGACATTGTCGGGTCTTCTTCTGTTTATATAGAAAACCTGGTAGTTCGTGGCTTTCAAGCCTTGGGCGTAGTCAATGTTCTGGCCAATACACAACAAGCAACATTCGTATGTAAGCGAATGTTGCGGTTTCGGGGAATTTGTAGCATAGTAGGTTGTTACTTGTCTCAATAATTCTTATAATTCGGCACCGACATACCTGTGAATGGCAAGGACGGCACAATGGCTACACAAAAATCATCTAAGAAAAAAACAGAAAAAGGTAAGGCTTCAAAATTGCCTGACTACCTTACTGACAAAAAATGGCTTACAAAGCAGCGCGAAACATTGATCGAGGAAAGGGCGTCATATACTTCGAATGCTGAACGTCTTGCCGCTGAAGCTGCTGCCTTGATGGCAGATCGCGAACCAGGTGATGTGCAATTTGATGAAGAGTCAGGCGAAGGCGATACTTTAGCTGTTGAACGTGACCGAGATCTAGCTCTTTCTGCTGCAGCGATGAAGTCAGTTGGTGAAATCGATGAAGCCTTGCAGCGTCTCGATGAAGGCACCTACGGGATCTGTGTAGCTAGTGGCGACCCGATTCCTAAAGATCGCCTCGAAGCTATCCCAGAAGCATCTGTTCGTGTTGAACACAAAACATCTATGTTCTACTAATGGACAGTTTAAAAGGTCTTAAAAGAGCGCTGCCTGTTGCCTTGGCAGTGATTGTGGTAGATCAACTTACAAAATGGTGGGCGGTTTCAAATTTGGAAGAAGGCAGTTGTTCTGCGTCTGAAGATGCATGCTTAGATCTTGTTCTTGGTTTCTCGTTTCATCTGCATTTTAATACAGGTGCTGCCTTCAGTACTGGCACTGGGCTTGGCCCCTTTATAGGTGCGCTGGCTCTTGTCGTCGCACTATTTCTTCTCGGGTCTGCCTATTTTAAAGAAGATGTAACAACGCCGATACTCTATGGTTTTTTAGCGGGCGGTGTTTTAGGAAACTTTCTCGATCGTCTATTCAGAGCTAAAGAAGGCTTATTATCTGGCGGTGTTGTTGATTTCATTGATCCAGGGTGGTTCCCAATCTTTAACATCGCCGATAGCGTGATCGTTTGCGGCGTTGCTTTAATTATTTTCTTGTCTTTCCGCGAAAGTAAAAAAGAAGATGATGATTTCGATGAAGATCTTGTGCATGTATGAACGAACCCGAGAAATACACCGATGAAATTCCTGTTGCTTTAGACACACAACGTGTAGACCGAGTTGTTTCGTTGATCACAAATGTAAGCCGCAATGCAGCGATTGAACTGCTTGTTGCAGGCAATGTCTTAGTGGACGGTTCGAGCGTCTCAAAAGCCTCGTTTAAAGTGCGAACTGGCCAGAAAATAGAAATTACGGTGCCATATGTTGACACCGAGCTTAAAGCAGATAGTTCAGTTGTTGTCCCAGTTATTTACGAAGATAGCCATGTGTTGGTTGTCGATAAACCAGCACAGCTTGTTGTTCATCCAGGTTCAGGTGTTAAAGAGGGGACGATGGTTCAAGGGCTCCTAGCGCAACACCCCGAAATTATCACTGTGGGTGCTTCTAGTCGTCCAGGCATCGTACATCGACTCGATCGTGGTACCTCTGGTTTGCTTGCGGTCGCTAAAACACAAGAAAGCTACGACTCTTTAACGCAGCAACTATCTGAGCGAAGCGTTGGACGTTTCTATGATGCTGTCGTCGATGGTGTTGTGTCAACAGATGCTGGGACGATAGACGCTCCGCTAGGTCGAAGTTTGCGTGATAGGACGAAGCAAGCTGTTGTCAGCGCTGGGAAAACAGCAAGAACCCATTACGAGTATGTTGGGACTGTCGGAGAAACAATGTCTCGTTTGAAATGTCGCTTAGAGACAGGCAGAACGCACCAGATTCGAGTTCATCTTGCTTCGATTGGTCACCCTGTTGTTGGCGATCTTAAATACGGTGGGTCTAAACAAAAAAAACTCGAAAGGTTTTTCTTACACGCAGCGTTTCTTTCTTTTGTGCATCCTCATTCTGGAAAAGAGATTGAATTTTCTTCACCGTTGCCAATTGATTTGCAGAATTTTTTAGACGCTCACCACTAGTCACGCAAATTTTCAGGCCAGGGAGTTTCACCTGTTGAAATGCTTGCAATGTCAGCAAGTGTCCATGCGGCTAATTGCGTTTGAATTTCGGTGCCTATTTTTTTCCAGATGGCAAGTAAGACACAATATCCTTGATGGTCACATGCCCCGTCAGTATGAGGGTCAGAGAAATCGCCCAACACTATTGGGCCTTCGACAGCGCTGATAATCGTGGCAAGAGAAACTTCTTCTGGTGGCTTAGCCAAGATGTAGCCTCCGTTGGCGCCTCGTTTCGATTTGACGATGCCAGCACCTTTAAGCGCAAGCATTATTTGTTCAAGGTACGGTTGCGGAAGGTCAGTTTTTTGAGAAATGTCGCGCACTGTTATTGGTGCATCTGCGGCATGCAGCGCTAGACATAAGAGGGCTTGCGTAGCGTAATCGCCACGGGTTGAGACTTTCACCTTCACTAGGATAGGCGAACATTGGACGTTTGGCGTTAGCCTACCTCTATGGATCCAATAATTCCAGCGTATAGACAGCAGTGTGTCACCAATTTACTTCCGGCGTTATTGCGTCCTGGTGCAGCGTCTGGGTTGCCTGCGTCGCATAGCCGCAGCGGGCAGCGTGTTTTGCTTATTCTCGATGGTTTAGGGTGGGAGCAGCTTCAAGCAAGAGCTGCATATGGGCCAACGTTAGCGGCGATGGCTGGAGGTCCGATTACAACAGTTGCGCCTTCGACGACAGCAGCTGCTCTGACATCGATCACAACCGCATCAGCTCCAAGCGAACACGGCATTGTTGGCTATAAATTTCTCTACGACGATGTTGTTCTAAATGCATTGAGTTGGCGTGATAACGAGCGTAAAGATCTGCGAAAGATTTCTCCTCCCTCTATCGTCCAGCCCTATGAGGCATTTATGGGGCGGCGTTTGCCGTATGTGAGTAAGGCAGAGTTTGCTTCTACAGGTTTTACTGATGTTCATCTGCGTGGCGGCAGGCTTGCTGGCTATCGCCGTATGTCGACGATGGTTGCGCAAATTAAGACGTTGCTCGAAGCCGAGGAAGAATACATTTACTGTTATTATGATGGGATTGACAAAGTCGGTCATGAGTATGGTTTCGGTTCTTTTTACGATTTCGAACTGGCTTTTGTTGACCGTCTTGTGCAAGATATCTTGGCTGTAATGCCTGCAGGTTCTTCATTGATGGTTTCTGCTGATCATGGAATGGTTGATTGTGGCGATGCGATACAGACAATTGCCCCCGAGGTGCTTGCATCAGTTGACTTCATGTCTGGAGAAGCAAGGTTTCGTTGGTTGCATGCAAAGGCTGGGAAGGAGGAGACTTTGCTGTATTGCGCTCAAGAGACTTATGGCAATGAAGCGTGGGTAGTTTCGATAGAACAAGTTATTGACGAACAATGGCTTGGACCTATGATGTCTGACGAAGTGCGTTCTCGTTGCGGCGATGTTGCCTTAGTCCCGTTTGTGCCCACAGCGTATGAAGACCCGACAGATAGCGGCCATTTCCCCTTGCGCGGTCGTCATGGATCGTTAACCTCGGCCGAGATGTATGTTCCTTGTCTTGCCGTAACGGTTTAGCGCAGAGGGTGCATTGGAAAGTTCGTTGAGAAGATTCGTATGATCTGCTAGGTAATCACCAAAAAGTTTGTTGCGGCGTGGTGATTGACGTTTTGTCGGGTAAAACTTAATTATGACTAACGTTACCGATTCTAAAGAAGAGCAAAATCCGTCTGAGGAGAAGCCAGAAACTCCAGAGGTGTTAAAAGCCGATACTGTACAATCTGAAAAAGAAGAAGCGGAAAAAACTGATACGGCTACTGTTTCAGAGCCTGCGAAGGTTATGCGTATAGGTACTATGATCAAACAGTTGCTTGAAGAGGTTAAAGCGACTGAGATGGACGAGCCTGGTCGTGACAGATTAAAAGAAATTTATGAAACGTCGGTCGAAGAGTTAAGCGCTTCGTTGTCTGATGATCTTCGTGAAGAGTTGCAGCGTCTTGCTCTGCCGTTCGATGGCGAAGAAGTACCTTCAGGTCCAGAGCTTCGTGTTGCGCAAGCGCAGCTTGTTGGGTGGCTAGAGGGTCTCTTCCATGGTATTCAAGCAACATTATTTGCCCAGCAAGCGGCAGCTCGCCAGCAGCTTGAACAAATTCAAGCACAAGGCTTGCCTTCAGGAGATCGCCCTGACGATAGCGGTGGCGGTGTGTATTTGTAGGGTATGTCGCCTTTCAGTGCTCTCTCTCCACAAAAATTTCTTCTTACACTTGCGTTCTTCGCCAATGCATAGCACACTAGTAGTGGCGCAGGGGTAGTTGGATCTCGAAGAGGAAACCCGTTAATGAATGTAAACGTTCTTATAAAAGATTGTGCTGTCCTTACTGATATTGAACTTGAGTCTATGGACAACATGGCAAGTGATCAACTTGGTGTGGGGTTGCTCAGCAAAGAGCGAGATAAGTGGACACTTGCAAGTCAGGCCTATGTCGACGAGAAGCTCGCTGGTTTCATGTTCTTTTCTCTTGAGCGGATTAGCGGAACACCTGCGATAGTTCTTGGCGTAGTTAGTGTCCAAGGTGATAAGCAAGTATTTGATGAACTGGTAAAAGCACAGCTTTATAAAACCCTTATGGCATTTCCAGACGAAGACGTGCTTGTGACGCTTCGTACAAATTCACCTGGTCCGCTGCAAATTTTGGACGGTTACGATAATTTGCGTCCTAGTGGTGAAAAGCCAAACGGTGAACAGCGAGCACTTGGCCGTCGAATAGCAAAACGGTTTGCGGCTCAAGGCTATAACGATCAGACAATGATTGCAAAAATGTCTGATGAAGTGCCGTTAGCCGAATGTCTCCAGCTAGATGCCTGCCCTAAAGGTCTTGCTTTTGAAGAGCAAAAAGATGGCTACACCATAGCTTGGGGCTGGATTATGTCAGAAGTGTTAGAAACGTTCCGCACCGTTGAGTAAGAGATTTTTTGTCTTAGGCTCTGCTTCTTTCCCTCTGACCCATTTGCAGCCATGTCGTTTATTGAACCGTTGGTCAGATGGTCGTTTAACTCTGCGTGTAAATGCCTCAAGGGGAGTGGAAATACAGCGGCCATCTACAATTTTTAGAGATGCCCTGAGGGGATGTATAATGCAAGACATCCCTGGTTAGACTTTATTCGTGTCGTCTAAATCATTTACTCACCTGCATGTTCATACCGAGTTTTCGATGCTTGACGGGGCTTCACGCCTTGATGAACTTGTCGTTAAAGCAGCTGAAGATGGTCAGCCAGCGCTTGGTATTACTGACCATGGAAACATGTATGGCGTGCTTGATTTTTATCGAGCGTGTAAGAAACACGATATTAAACCGATCATTGGCTGCGAGCTTTATCAGGCGGATGAATCTCGTCATGAACGGCCTAGTCGCCGTGGTAAAAAGGTCGATGATTCTGGCGGCAGCACCGACGGTGGCAAGAAGCTTTACTATCACTTAATCGCGATGGCTGAAAATAATGTTGGGTATCAAAACTTGATTCAGCTTTCATCTCGTGCCTATATGGAGGGTTATTATTATAAGCCTCGTGTTGATTGGGAACTTCTCGACGAGCACAGTGAAGGTATCATCGCAACGAGTGGTTGTTTGGGCGGTCATGTCTTGCAGTCACTTATGGCTGGCAAAGATGAGGAAGCGTTGCAGAAGGCAGGCCGTCTGCAAGATATTTTTGGGCGAGATAACTTTTTTATAGAGCTGCAAGATCATGGCATCCCTGAGCAAGGGCAAACAAATCCGAGGCTTATTGAAATAGCACGCAAAATTAACGCACCGTTGCTTGCCACGAATGATTCGCACTATACCCACATGGCCGATCATGAAGCGCATGACGCGTTGTTGTGTGTGCAAACAGGTTCGTTGATGAGCGACCCTGATCGCTTTAAATTTCATGGTGACCAGCATTATTTAAAAACAGCTGCGGAGATGCGTCAAGACTGGTCGCATCTTCCCGAGGCGTGTGACAATTCGCTTTGGATAGCTGAGCGCTGCAACGTCGAGATTGAATTTGGTAGCCCGTTGCTGCCTGATTTTCCAATTCCTGATGGGTTCGAGGGTGCTGATGATTATCTTTATCACATCACGATGGAAGGTGCTCGTAAACGTTGGGGCGACAACATAGATGAAGAAACTAAAGAACGTCTTGTCTATGAGCTTGATGTTATTAAAAACATGGGGTTCAGCTCCTACTTTTTGATCACCTGGGATCTCATTATTTTTGCCCGTGAAGCAAATATTCGTGTCGGCCCTGGTCGTGGTTCTGCGGCAGGTTGTGCCGTGGCGTACTGTCTTTGGATTACCGACTTAGATCCGATTGAATATGATCTGCTTTTTGAGCGTTTTTTGAATCCTTCTCGTATTTCGATGCCCGATATCGATATGGACTTTGACACCCGCTATCGAGACGAAATGATTCGCTACGCAGCTAAGCGTTATGGTCGTGATCATGTCGCCCAGATTGTTACCTTCTCACAGATTAAAGCGCGAGCTGCCGTGCGTGACGCAGCCCGAGTGTTGGGCTACCCCTATGCTGTTGGCGATAAAGTAGCTAAAGCGATGCCACCTGTGATCATGGGCCGTGACACACCGTTAAAATATTGCTTTGAAGAAAGCGAAAAATATGCTGACGGTTACAAAGCTGCTGGTGAACTTCGCACCATGGTTGATAATGAGCCCGAGGTGGCCCGTGTTGTTGAGGTAGCCCGTGGGTTAGAAGGCTTGCGTCGTCAAGATGGCATTCACGCAGCGGCGGTTGTGATTACGAAAGAGCCTTTAACGCAATATTTGCCGATTCAGCGCAAACCTGAAGCGGGCAAAGATATTGAACTTGCGCCTGTTGTGACGCAATATGAAATGTATGGCGTTGAAGACCTTGGCCTACTAAAAATGGACTTTTTGGGTCTGCGTAACCTCGATGTTATCACCGATAGTTTGGCGCTTATCAAAGAAGTCAAAGGGGTCGATGTCGATATAGACTATGTCAAGCTAGACGATGAAACAACGTATGAGCTGTTGCGCCGTGGTCAAACTATCGGTGTGTTCCAGCTTGAGTCAACGCCGATGCGTGCATTGATTCGTTCTATGGCGCCAACGGTGTTTGAAGACGTTGCAGCGCTAGTGGCGCTGTATCGCCCTGGTCCGATGGCTGCGAACATGCATAATGATTATGCTGACCGCAAAAATGGGCGCCAAGAAGTTACGCAGGTGCATCCTGATGCTGAGGAAATCCTTGGTGATACCTATGGCTTGATGATTTATCAAGAGCAGATGATGCGTGCGAGTCAAAAATTTGCTGGCTATACGTTGGCCGATGCGGATAACTTGCGTAAAGCAGCGGGTAAGAAAAAACGCGAGCTTATGGCGAAAGAGCGTAAGAAATTCGTCGAAGGCTGCGACCGTTTAGGCTACGGCGCAAAATTTGGCGAAGAGCTTTTCACAACTATCGAGGGTTTCGCCGACTATGCTTTTAATAAAAGCCACTCCTATGGGTATGGCTATGTCAGCTATCAGACCGCCTACCTGAAAGCTAATTTCCCTGTTGAGTATCTTGCGAGTCTGTTAACGAGCGTCAAAAATAATCTTGATAAAGCAGGTATTTATCTCAATGAGTGTCGTCAAATGGGCTTTCGGGTTCTTGTGCCTGATATCAATGTTTCAAAGGTCGATTTTTCTTCGATCCCTGATGAAGACAACGAGTTAGGCCTCAACGCTATCAGTTTTGGTATGTCAGCAGTACGTAACACAGGTGAAGCTATCGTCGAAAAAATTATTGAAGAGCGTGAAGCGAACGGTCCGTTTGAAAACTTTATAGATTTCTGCGAGCGTGTTGACTACAGCGTCTTAAATAAGCGAGCGTTGGAATCGTTGATCAAAGCTGGCGCTTTCGACTCGGTAGGCCATTCTCGCAAGGGTTTGTTGCTTGTCTATCAAGACATCGTTGATAAAACAGTTTCTTCACGCAAAGAGCATGACATGGGTGTCATGACGTTATTTGGTGGGGGAGGAGATGCAGCTCCATCTTTCGATGACCGTGCTGCTATTGGTGATGAGGAATTTGACAAGACGCAGAAGTTAGCGTTTGAGAAAGAAATGTTAGGTCTCTATATTTCTGATCATCCTCTGCGTGGGCTTGAAGGATTGTTAGAACGAAAAACTTCTCATGCGATTGCTGACCTGGCTGATGCCGAAGAAGGTAAACCGGTGACGCTTGGTGGTGTTATCACGAACGCCCAGAAAAAGTGGACGCGTAAAGGCGATCTTATGGGCATTCTCGTGTTGGAAGATCTATCTGACGGCATTGAAACCATGGTATTTCCTCGAACGTTCGCCGATTACGGCCATCTTGTCGAAGACGATAAGGTTGTTTTGATCCGTGGACGCCTTGACAAAAGAGATGACCAACCGAAACTGATGGCCCAAGGTATCGAAGTGCTTGAAACGACGCTTTCAGGTTCTGCCGCTCCAGTAAATATAGAAATTCACCCTCGTCAACTTTCCGATTCGACGCTTGAGGCTTTAATGGAAATTCTGAAGCGACATAAGGGCGATTCATTGGTGTTGCTGCATCTGCCAGATGATCAGATCGTGAATTTGGGTGATGGCTACGGAGTGTCGACTGACAATGGGTTAATACCTGATGTACGTGTTCTTCTTGGAGAACAGGCCATATTGTTATAGAAGTTGCAAGTGCTTAGCTTGGATAACGAAAGTGTAGGACATCAGTTATATGGTTGAGATTCAGAACATACCTTTCTGGGAAAAAGATGCCCTCCAAGGCAAAGAACTAGGCCCTGTTGCTCATTTTGGTGCAATGGTATTTGTCATCATAGGGTTTCTATTTATATCTGGTGCTGCTTCTTCAAGTCCGATGGGGCCCCTGTTTCCTGGCGTAACTTCGTATGCCCTGCTAGCAGGCGCAGTCGGGGTCATTGCCTTAACCCCAGGCCCTGTACTTAAAAAATTGCCGATCTCTTTAGCTGTTTTTATGTTGCTCTCCTGGATGGGTTTGTCTATTTTTTGGACTGATAGTTTGTCGGGTACGCTATTTTTCTTCAAACGAGATATGCCGATGTATATCGGATTTATTTTAATTGCAGGTGTGCTTCCAAAAGACTCATTAATCAAAGGTCTGCTCATAGCAATAAGAATTATAATTATTGGCACGTTTTTTGCTGTTCTTCTTTTCCCTGAGACAAGATTGCATATAGATGCTGAAGCATTCGAAGGGGGAACATACCCTGGATGGCACGGATTTTTTTCTCACAAAAATAGTATGGCGCCTATCCTTGTGTTTAGTTTCATCACGGTCCTTGCTCTTGAGAAACATCGGGTTTGGAAAAACTTCAGTCTACTCTCGATAGCGATTTTGTTGGTCATGTCCACTTCGGGCACTGGACTTGCTGGGGTGCTTCTTGCGGGAGCTCTTTTTTTCTGGCTCCGCATGTTTAGCGGTCTAGATGATCGCAGTGGATCGCTTTTCTTCATCACCTCGATCGGTCTAGGTGCGATAACTATTTTAGGTGCAATTGCGTCCCTAGCCCAGTTGACTGCGGCCTATGGTAAAGACCTTACTTTTACGGGGCGAACAGATATTTGGTCAGTGGCAATCAAATTTAGTGCAGAAAAACCTATTAACGGGTGGGGCGTTGGCGGGCTTTTATGGAGAGAAAGTGCTACTCCAAGGACTGTCGCAACAAGTGAATTTCACCGCCTTGTAGGCTTTGTTATGCCTCATCCGCATAGCGGTGTTTTAGAGGTTCTGCTTCAAATCGGATTTGTAGGGCTTGGACTATATTGCATAGTATTTTTGGGTGCGTGGTATAAGAGCTGGCGTCTCGTCAAAGTAGGAGAACAGCTCGGAATTTGGAGTATAACTATACTTGCAGTTCAACTATTCATGAGTTTGTCAGAAAGTGTATTTTTGGGTAAATGGTTAGTGATAACAATTATTATGAAAAGTATTTTGATGCGTCAAGAAGTATATTCTAAACAGAGTGCAAACCATAATTTTATTGAGATTCCTCGATAGGCTTTGTTGTCTTGAGCGCACTTCTGAGAAAAACATTCTACCGTTTTAAGAGTTTCGCTGCTGACTCTCTTTGGCAGCTCGTGTACGATGGCGTAACTCTGATAACTGTTGTCGTTTCTTTTGGTATTTTGCAGTATAAGTTGGGAGAATCTGGTGATGGGGTTACACGCTACAAATCTTATGGGCTTGTTTATTCTATACTAGGGCCTGTCGGGGGACTGGTCTATGCAGGTATCGGACTTGCGTTATTTCAGAGGCTGCATCAATGGAAAGACGATGTTACAGCTGCGTCACGTCGATTTTTCTCGCTTTACGCAGTATTTGCTATCGGAGGTTCCGTTCTTGCTGTTTATGCCGCTCGTGTTATAACCAAAGGTGCGATTTCTTTACCGGTTATTATTGCTTTTGTAGCTTCTGAACTGGTTGGTAGAGCTTGTGTCAAACTTATCGCAAGAATAGTCCAAGTCGAACGAGGCTACTCTGCTGCCATAAAGGTTCGTTTAGGTCTCGAAATCATCAAACTAGCAGTTTTCACGGTTTTGGCATTGGCAGATACGTTTACGTTGCCGCTTCTGTCTTTATGCCTTGTCGTTTCATATGGCGCGTATGCTTTTTTCTGTGCGATGAAGTTTTTGGTCTTGTCAGGTATTTCATTCAGACTTGAAAAGCCTCGGACGAGGACATTAAAAGAGTCAGCCTACTTTTCGTTGCCGATGGTAACAAACATGGTGCAGGCAGAAACTGATAAATCCGTCCTCGGTTATTATAGTGCCGTCGATGACCCTGAACCAGGATTATATATTGCAGCATATCGTTTAGTGACTTTGGGTTTGACTCCAGTCAGAGCCCTTGACGCTGCTGCGTTCCCAAGATTTCTTAGACAAGGGTCAGGGCAAAATTTTTATCTCAAACGATCGCTTGCTTTTGCTGCGTTGCTTGCTTCTGTCGGACTTAGCATTGCGATAGCTGTCTATTTCATGCGGCCTGTTTTTTCTTTTCTGTTTGATGAGCAATATCAAGGTGCGTTAGATATGGCTCCGTGGGTTCTTCCGATGATCCCATTGATCTCGTTGAGCGGTACGCCTATGAATGGGTTGTTAGGTTTAGATAAGGCATTCCAACGTAGTGTTGTGTATGCCTCAGGAGCAGCTGTCAGTCTTGTCCTCTACTTTTTGATAATCCCTGAACATGGATGGCGGGGTGCTGCTGTGGCAAGTATTCTCAGCGAAATGTATCTTGTTGTTGCCAGCTGGAGCGCTATGTTTTATTACCAAAGAAAACAAAACGAGTTAGAGCTCGAAGGTGATCCTGCCTAGATATTTCTGTATTTTGTTTGAATGGCTGTTAGACAGGATACGTTTATTCGGGTGACTAACGTATCAGTGATTATGCCTGTGGGCAGTATTGATGATTATTTGCCTCTTCAACTTGAAGCGCTGGCAGGCCAATCTTATCCTGAACCTTGGGAACTTGTTCTTTCTATAAATACAAAAGAGCTAGAAGCGCAAACACAAGCGGCCGAACTCGCTGAGGCTTATTGCATCCAAACGGTTACTATCGTTGATTCTTCTGATTTGCGGAGTGCGTCACATGCGCGAAACATGGGTGCTCAAAAAGCGTCAGGCGAAATTCTGTTGTTTCTTGATGGCGATGACATCGCCGACAAAGACTGGATGGCCGCTATTGTGAAAGCCGTAGCGCCCAGCAGGGCTGTCGGTGGGCATTTGGGTGAAGATCTTCTCGCCGTAAGCGGCCAAGAGGACTGGAGGCCGCCAGCTACTCCTGGTGCGTTACCTACATTTCTTGGGTCGCCGTATGTAGTTAGCGCGAATATGGGGCTGTACAAAAAAGACTTTCTTGCTACTGGTGGCTTCAAAGAAGACTTGTTGCGTTGTGAAGATATTGCGTTCTCGTGGGACCTGCTTCGTAATGGCTGTGAACTCACCTACTGTGAAGAGGCTGTGATACATTATCGTCATCGTAAAGGAATGAAATCGATGATGAAGCAACACTATCTCTATGGGCAAGGATTTAGCCAGCTGCTCTCGCGATACGGCCTTCCAGGCGATAGCGGGGGGCAGCAAGGTCTGAAAATGCTTAAACCTAATGGACAAAAAACTGATCGAATCTCTGTAGCGTATTTCGCCCGTCGAGGGTCTATCGCAGTTGGTCGCGTTGTCGGCTTACTTAAAGAGAAGCGAGCGAAGAACTAGATAGGAACTACGATGGAACTTTCTTTTATAATTTCGGCGTTAAAACGTTATAGCCTTATCATTTTAGTCTGTGCTGGCTTAGGTGTTGGTTTAGCTGTTTTTTATGCACAGGCGACTAATGAGTTGCTGTACAGCTCATCGGCAGGTTTCGAGGTAGAGCAGCCAACTGGCGTAGGAACTAATCCATTTGCTGATAAAGATCGCTATGTCGCTGGGCAAGTGGCGATTATGAATAGTAGCACAATTAGGAAGACAGCGTTAGAAGCAATTAATAGTTCAATCGAAGACGGTGGTGAAATAACCTTAGTCGAGCTCGGCGAAAGCATTACCATTACGCAGCGTCCTGAAACTAGCATCGTGATCATTGAGTCACAACATCAGAATCGAGAACTTGCTATCCTTATTGCGCAAAAATATGCGGAGGCCTACGAAGATAGTTTATCTGTTGTAGACAAAAATATTCAAAGCAGGATTGCGGCCGAAGATGTAAGACTTGCCGCACTGGAAGAAGAGCTAGCAGAGGTAAACGCAAGGATTGCTAGGAGCATTCGAGCTGACGACTCATCGCTAGAAGTTGCAAACCCTGCAGAGGCCTCAAATCGTGATGATCTGCAGAGTCAAATTGCTGCGGTTCGCAATGCACAAGAAGAGCTGCGGACCCGGTCGATACGAGAGATCCAAACGGTGCTTTTCGAGACTCCGACAGATGCAGTAGCCAAAACAACAAAGTCACCTGCAACATTGTTTGTCGCGGGTCTTTTCGGAGGCGCGATTATTGGGTTAATAATTGCGTTAGGTTTAGCGCGTTTCTCTAGCAAAGTACTCGACGAAGTTTCAGTTGGTGAACTTTTGGGTACCCCACTTGTGTTAGAGTTGCGTCACTATCGTTCGCTTTCGCACGAACCGGCAGCGGCATTCAAGGCGTTGCCTATCTCAGCTGTACCTACTATCGATCAACTTTGTGTACGCGCTGAGGCAAAAGCACAAACAAGTCAACTGGTTGTTGCTGTCGTTGGTACACAACGAGGATCAGGTGGAACCACGCTAGCAATGGCTATGGCGCAAAGATTCGCTGCCAATGGTTCATCAGTTATTCTAGTCGACGGCGATGTTCGTGACCCTTATATTTCTTCTGCTTTTGGAGCAACAGCAGGTGGTATCCCAGCAGTAATCGCTAACGATGGTGCTTTAGCCGATCGTGACGGTCGATCGTTCCTCACTCGTACAAGCAATCCACGAGTTGCTGTTCTTGGTCTAGGAGGCTCAAAGGCTGCTTCTGCTTTCCGTCGTGACACGGTAGCAAAGGTTATCGAAGCTGCTCGTCGTAAAGGGCAAGTTATTATCATCGACGGTGGGCCAGCACTTGAGAGTGCTGCAACTATTCAGGTGCTGCGTCTTGCTGACGCTGCGGTGCTTGCTACTCCAACAAGTCGACAAAAAACGGGAGACCTCGCAGACATCGGCCGTCAGCTAGCTCCGATGCGTGACAAACTAATTCCAGTTTCAACACTTCCTTCTAAGGCAACTAAAACAGATTTAGGCGAGGGCACTCTTTACCAGGCAGAAGCTGAAGAAGAACTTGTTTACGACTAGAAAGTGAACGATTATACGTTCTCTGCCAGGTCAATTATGGGTTTCGGCTGAGGTAAAGTAGTCAGATTCACAGCGTCTTTGCTAGTGTTTGCGCTACTAGAGCTAGACGGTTGCTTATGCGCATTCGTCAACGAAGTCTCTTTAGTGCCTACTAAACAGATCCCCACTATGGTTGCACCTACGCTTGTGAGCGCAACAACAGCTGCCTCTACATCTGCTTTCGAAGTCTTGCCTGCAAAAACGGTTAGAAGTGTTGCATCTGCTTTACTCGCAAGTGTGAGAGCTTCACTAGTAAGGTGCGGTGAATCTAGAACAGAAAGATCAGATTGGACTGAAAGATTCTTGAGCAGGTTAGAAAATGAAACCGACGCCAAAACGTCGTTTGTGTCTCTTTGTATTTTTCCTGCTGGCAAAATGATTAAGTCGCTGTTCAGAGCTTCTAAGCGGACAGCAATTTTTTTTAGGCCTACTTCGCTGTCCCTGGAAAGAAACTCTGTTAAACCAGGAGATTGGTGAGAACCGATAGTGGCGTGTACCTGCGGGTTACGAATATTTGTATCTAATAAGACGACACGTTTATCTAAATAGCTCATTGAAAGTGCAAGATTTAAAGCTGTGCTGGTTTTCCCCTCGCCAGGATTAGGGCTTGTAATAACAAGCGAGTTAACGTTTTGGCTTTGCTGAATGTGGGAGATAGTTGATCTGAGTTTAAAGTAATGTTCTGCCATCTGCGAGTCCCTATGGCTTACTGTGCAAAGGGGAATGTCTTTTTTCTGTATTCCAGAGTGAGGCGGAGGAATAGCCGCGATAACAGGCACAATAAAATCTTCTAGATCTGAGGGTCTTCTAATTGTAGTGTCAAAATAATCTGCAACCAGGGTTGACGCTACTGCGACTATTGCGCCAAAAACTATGCCGATAAGCAACATAGTCGTAAATCCTATGGTGGATGATTGAGTGGGTGGAGTTGCCATCTGGATAACTTGGGCAGGGCCATTTTTCCCTAAACTTTTTGCTAGTTTCAGCTGAGAAATAGTAGTGCGTAGATCGACAATCGACTGCTCAAGCCCAAGATCAGCGTCTGTGTTCTGTGATTGATCGGTTGTGAAAGCCAGCTCATTTTCTAGATCTTGTATTGCTGCGTCAAATTCTTTTAGTTGCTGTTGATTTTTTGTTTCGACATAACTTTGGGCCCATAGATTGGCATCTGCAGCTGCTTTCTCAGGGGATGTGGCTGTTGCCTGGAAGAGAAGAACGTCTGACTCTTCATTTGTTTGATCTTTTAAAATTTCGATACGAATATTCTGGTTTTCTGGCCCTAGATTATTTCTGACGGCATCACCTGTTGCATAGATTATTTCATTAGCGAGCGTTCGCTCAGCTATGCCAGGATTGGTTGATGAGCGAAATAAGGTGGTTTGTGCTGTCTGGTCTTCTCGCGCAATGCGTGCCGTAGCAACGTATTCTTTGGTATTAAGCAACGAGACGATGCTAAAGAAGAGAGCAAAAAAAAGTACGCACCCTAAAAATAAGGGCATTCTTTGCTTTATAACAGAAATATAGTCAGATAGTTCTTTGGGCGCTAGTACTGTGCTTTCCATACTTTCAAGATGCTATAGCATCTTGAAAGCGCTGTCTGGAAAGGAAAGAAATTAGAGCTTTGCGCTAGATGGTTTTCCCAAGGTGTTTGTGTCTCGACATCCTCAACTGGTCTCGTCATCCCCAACTGGTCTCGTCATCCCCAACTGGTCTCGTCAGCCCCAACTGGTCTCGTCATCCCCAACTTGATTGGGGATCCCTCCTTGGCTAGATTCCCAGTCGTAGCTGGGAATGACGTGACTAACTGGGAAAGACGTGGACGCAGCTGGGAGTGACGTGGCTGTGGCTGGGAATGACATGGTTGTGGCTGGAATAAACCATCTAGTCTAATTGGTGGACATACTGCTAGCTGCAATATCTTGTTGTTCTTGCTCATCAAAAATTTGGGACGAAACTGTTAGATCGATTGTTTCTGTGACATCAAGTGGTTCGACATCATCGGCGATTGCATCAACAGGTGCCATTTTTTTCTTAAATATCTTACGAAGTGGCATAAGCACGGCAGTGACAATAACTTGCTCGATGGTTGCCAAGATTATACGCAAGTCAAGCATGATGTTCCAGTTCTCGACATAATGTAAGTCGAGTCGTCGGTAGGCGTTGAAAGCTGCGTTTGATCGCGCTTCAACCTGCCATAGGCCTGTTATGCCAGGGCGAACGTCGCTTCTTTTTTGTAGCTCGTCATCAAAATCTTTCACTTCTTCTGGCAGCGCTGGTCGTGGACCAACAAGGCTCATATCGCCTTTAAGAACGTTGAAAAGTTGAGGTAGCTCATCTATAGAAGTTTCTCGTATGAATTTGCCGATACTTGTTATTCTTGGATCGTTCGAAACTTTAAAGAGCGGCCCAGATCGTTCGTTTTGTTCAGCCATCTGCTTTTTGAGCTCTTCAGCGTTTGTCACCATCGAACGAAACTTATACATAGCAAACGTTCCGTTATGGCCAGTGCGCTGTGAAGTATAGGTGACTGGGCCTCTGTCTTGTAGCCAAATAGCTAGCGCTGTTCCAACCAAAATAGGTGATGCCAAAATAATTGCTATAGAAGACCCCACGATATCGATTATTCGCTTTGCGCCATATTGCCAGGTCGGAGGAGCGTTATGGCCAACGACTATAAATGGTTCATGAGCTATAGATTTAACGTCAAACCGTCCTGCTCCCATGCGGCTTACTCCAGTTGTTAAGTGAAGATCAAAGCCTGATCGGAAAATTTCTTTTGCAATACTTCTAAATCGTTGGCCTCTGAAACCAGTTGTGGTGATAATTGCGCTATCAATATTTTGCTTACGCATAATTTCGACAAGGCGCCCAGTTGGTCCGATCCATAAGTTTGCTAGGTCATTTTTCTCGGCAATAGCTAAGTTGCCGACAACACCAGCAAGAATAAAGTTAGCTTCAGGGTGATCTAAGATAAGTTGTGTGAGCTCTTTAGCCTCGACACCTGTCCCGACAACAACTACTTTCTCTCGGTTGGCGTTGCGTGCATTCGACAAAAGGTTTCGCACTAAACCTCTTGTTAAAGTGCGGAGGATGAAAACGGTGATAGTGCCAAGGATGATCTCCCACGCTGCAACATACCAGTCGGTGAATGCAGCAAAGACAGCAGCTGCGCCAGCTCCTCCGAGAACTGAAGTAAACACTCGTGAAATCTCTTCCGTTCGAGCAAGATTTCTACCCTTAATGTAAAGGCTGCGTCGTTGCATTATAAAAAGTGTTACACAAGCTGCGACAGCAGAAATAGTAATGCCTTCTTTGGAGGCACGTAAAGATTCGTCGACTGTAATTGTGCTCAGCTCAATGATGGAAAACCATCCAAGGAAAAGAACAACTATGTCTGAGAAAAACTGCAGAACATGCGGCTGCAGCCTTTTTCTCTTAGATGAAGCCATACGTGCCGTACTCCTAAACCTTCCCACCGACTACCAAGGTATCACTATAGAGGCAAAGAGGTGTGAGCTTGCTAGGAGTTTGGGGGTATCTGCTTAGCGAATAAGCTATTGCAGCCTACGCAGGTTTTTGTGCTGTAAGAAGTTGTGCCGCACCGAAGGTTAGCTGCTGCCTCGCAGCGTCAGCGAAACCAATTTTTGTGAGCAGCGCTAACATTTCTTCTGGTTCTGGAAGATAGGAGAACGATTTAGGAAGGTATGCATATGCTTTGCGATCTGAAAGCAAACCGCCAACTTTCGGGACGATCGTATTGAAATAGAGCGAATGGGCTGACCTGACATACTTGTTGTCAGGTCGAGAAACATCGAGAAGTGCTATTCGGCTGCCAGGCTTGCAGACACGGAAAAGTTCGGCAAAAAAAGGTTCTAGCGAGACAAGATTGCGTAAAGCAAAACCACAGACAGCCCCATCTACAGAACTATTGCCGATAGGCAGCGCCAGAAGGTCGCCTTGTACATAGGTATCGTCTGATTGTGCAGCGCTTAGCATCCCGAAGGAAAGGTCGATTCCTACAGGGGTGTGCCCCCCTTTGGCTAGGGCAACAACGAAATCGCCTGTGCCACATGCCAAGTCGAGCACCGTTGCGCCAGGTTTGAGCTGGAGCGAGGTGATTGTTTTTTTGCGCCACCTTGTATCGAGCCTAAAGGTCATGATGCGATTTACCAGATCATATCGTGGCGCTATAGCATCAAACATGTTTTGAACATCTTTGCGTTTTTTCTCGCCGTGCGGCAAGTTAACTGGATCCATAGCCTTAGGCCTCTTTCTTCGTCAGCTTAACGGCTGTGGCTTTGTGCGATGCTTGTAACTGTCCGCAGGCAGCATCTATATCAGTGCCTCGGTTTCGTCGGACTGTGACTTCAACGCCACTATCTTGCAGCTGCTGGGTGAAGGCTTTGATAGTTTCTTTTGACGAGCCGACCGTTGGCCAACCAGGTGTTGGGTTAAGCGGAATAAGATTTACGTGCGCTCTAGCTTTTTTAGCTACAGAGATGAGTTGCTGTGCGTCTTGAGGCGAGTCGTTTGTGTCTTTAATCATCGCCCATTCAAACGATACTCTGCGACCAGTTTGATTTCTGTAGTCTTGGCAGGCAACGACGAGTTCTTCAATAGGGTGGCGCTTATTGATAGGTACAAGTTTTGTTCTCAAGTCGTTGTTTGCCGCGTGTAACGAAACAGCAAGCCCAACTTGCAGGCGGCGCTTCGTAAACATGACAATCTGAGGGATGAGGCCGATAGTTGAGACGGTGACATGGCGTGCCCCAATCTTGAAGTCTTGACAGATTCGGTCAACGGCTGGCATAACGTTTTTGTAATTCGCAAACGGCTCGCCCATACCCATAAAGACCACATTAGAAAGCCGCTTAGGGTTCGGTAATGTTGCCGATGCTTGCCGTGCGGCTACGATTTGTTCGAGGATCTCGCCGACCGATAAGTTACGCTCATAGCCAGCTTGTCCTGTTGCACAGAACCCGCAGCCCATAGCGCAGCCTGCTTGGCTTGAAACACAGACGGTAGAGCGGTCTTTATAGTGCATCAAAACAGTTTCAATAGTTTTGCCGTCGCTTAGTTCCCATAACCACTTAACGGTTTGTCCGTTGTTGCTTGTTTGTTCTGCAACTTGACGTAATGCTTTAGGGAACCGTTCGGTAAGTTCTTGACGGAGCCCTTTCGGGAGGTTTGAAATTTCGTCGAAATAGTGGTTATTGTCATAAAGGCCCTGCCATAATTGTGTCAGGCGAAACGATGGTAACCCTTGGACAACCTCTGAATAGTCTTGTTTTGTTAGATCCCACGGCGAAGTCACCCACTCTATAGTAGTGGTCTGTCTGCTAAAGGCGGTGCCCTAGATGGTTGATTTCAAGCCTATCCAGGTCGTCATTCTCAGCCAAACGTGTCATCGCCAGCTGTGTCCACGCCATTTCGAGCTGCGTCCACGTCATTCCCCAGCCACGCCACGTCATTCCCAGCCACGACTGGGAATCTGACCAAGGAGATCCCCAATCAAGTTGGGGATGACGGGGTCGAGTGGGGATGACGGGGTCGAGTGGAGAGCGTACATCGCCTCAGCAGTATTGATTTTGCTGAACTGCTGAGATTAAAGAACGGTAGAACCTGCGTGGCAACGCGCCAAGCGTAGCGGGTAGGCTGCACTATGGCTAAACCAAGAAGTGCTCGTGGAAGAGCACAACGTACATTTGAACATTTAGAAGAGCTGTACCCAGAGGCACAATGTGAGCTCGACCATAGAAATCCATTCCAGCTTTTGATCGCGACGATCCTTTCAGCACAGTCAACCGATGTGGGGGTCAATAAAGTAACGCCAGCATTGTTTGAGAAATATCCTGATGCCGAAGCGTTGGCAGTTGCTAACCCTGGTCAAGTGGAAAAGCTGATTGGCACACTTGGACTTTTCAGAAACAAAACAAAAAGTATCATCAAATGTGCGAACCAACTCGTTGCAACATTCGGGGGAGAGGTGCCAACCTCAAGAAAAGATCTTGTTTCACTCGCAGGCGTTGGACGTAAAACGGCCAATGTTGTTCGAAGCGTTGCCTTCGACTTGCCTGGGTTGCCTGTCGATACTCATGTTCTGCGTTTGAGTCGTCTTCTGGAACTAACAGAAGAAACAGATGCAGTTAAAGTTGAGCACGAGCTTAACCCGATGGTGAAAGCGACAGAGCGCGGCAGGTTCAGTTTGCGTCTGATTCTTCATGGTCGCCGAGTGTGTATTGCGCGACGGCCTAAATGTGAGGAATGTGTTTTGGCCTATTTCTGCCCTTCTTCAAATCTTATTTAAGAAATATTAGCTACTATCACACACAAGTAATTTGACTTGAATTATGTTCTTATTTACCAGGTTCCCGCCACCTGGTAGCCGCGAAATTGAGGATCCGCCGCCTCATTTCGCACCATCAGCGCCTCCTTGGAGGCGCTGATGCCGTTTTTGGCCTGTTGTAGGCACAGTACTTATTTCGGACAGTTGAGATTTAAGTTGAATGAAACCAGTGATTGATTTTTTATAACTCAAATAGAATCGTTACTTAATGGGTAAATAAATAACGAGTGTTTTTGCCTAATGGGTTAAATAACCCCTGGTATATTTGCCTAGTTCGGTGTTGATTTGTTTGGCATTGTTGCAGTTGTGAAAAGGGTGTTCCAATGGGGCTGGGGTAAAGAAATAATCGGGTTAGAGGCGACTGTGCCAATCGTGTCGTTTATCCCAATGTTTATGTTTGCTATTCTTTTCGGGTTGTCGATGGACTATGAAGTGTTCTTGCTTTCGCGAGTCCGTGAAGAATATTTGATAACAAAAGACAATGATGCTTCGGTGATTCATGGAATCGCAAGCACCGCTAGAGTTATAACATCGGCTGCATTGATAATGATCTCTGTTTTCCTTGGGTTTGTCTTGGGCGACGACCCGACAATTAAGATGATGGGTCTAGGGCTTGCCACAGCGATTTTTGTTGATGCAACGATTGTGCGTATTGTGCTCGTCCCTGCAACAATGAAACTTATGGGCGATGCAAACTGGTGGATTCCAAACTGGTTAGACCGTTTGCTTCCAACGATCGATATCGAAGGAGAAACAGGCCTTCCAGAACCAGAAATGGAAACTGCGTAGCCCTCTGAAATGTACTAGCTTGACTTTGTTCTTTGCCTCAAGCGAAGATTTCTTGATTTGGCGCTAGGGAGGAGATATTTTTTAGCTTGTGTCAAAACGTGTGTGTTGATTTAGTGCAAGCTGGTTGTGTCTTGATTTTCCTTGTGTTAAGTAAAAAAATGTCCTAAACTTAATTTTAACTAGTGTTTAGGACGGATTTTGTTTGTTGGTAGAATAGCAGAATTAGCTAAAATAGAAAAAATGTTGCAAGTCGATGCTCCGAGTATTGCTGTGCTCTATGGTCGGCGCCGTATTGGTAAGACTGAACTTATCCGACAAGCGACGAAACAGAAGCCGACACTCTTTTTTGAAGGTATAGAGAACTCCTCAAAGTCTGAGCAAATTGATGCATTCCTTTTCCAAATAGAGCCGCACCTAGTTGAGCAGCCAAAGAATAAGCCTGTGAAATGGAGAGAAGCTTTTCAACTTCTAACACCTTTCCTTAAAGAAAAACCACATGTGGTCGTGTTGGACGAGCTGCAATGGTTGGCAAACTATCGCAGTGATCTCATTGTTGACCTGAAACTTATTTGGGATCAACAGTGGAGTCGAATCCCTGGAGTGAAACTGATTCTTTGTGGATCGATCGCCTCATTCATGAAGGATAAAGTAGTAAAGTCGACCGCTCTTTATGGCCGTGCTGAAACGATTATTCATCTTCAGGCACTGAATCTTTTTGAAACTAAAAAACTCTTAGAGTGTAATGAGTCAGAAGCGCTCCTTGCACAAATGCATGTTGGCGGTATTCCGCAATATTTAAATTTGCTTAAACAGTTTCCTTCAGTCTCTATGGGAATCGCTGAACTGGCCTTTACGAAAGAAGGTTATTTAGCTACTGAATATGACCGAATATTTGTTAGCCATTTCGGCAAAAATCGGGATTATGAGAAGATAATCAGATATCTATCTGCGCACCCATATGGCAGTGTGCGAAAAGATATTGTTTCTGGCGCTAAAACTTCATCTGGTGGAAGACTAAGTGAGAACCTAGCAAATCTTGAGGCTGCTGGTTTTATTTCTTCATTTACTCCAGTTGATAAAAAGCATACAAGTACAACTATTCGCTATGAAATAACTGATCAATTTCTGAGGCTCTATTTGAACTTCATAGAGCCAAATATGAAGGTGTTGGATACGACGAACGCTACATTTTTTGCATCAATCTCGACATCGCCAGCATATAGATCGTGGCTTGGACGATCATTCGAATATGTTTGTCGGCAGCACTCATCACAGATAAGTAAAGCGCTTGGTTTCTCAGCTGTGCGCTATATTGCTGGACCATTTTTTAGAAGAAATACTGAAGAGATGAAAGGTGTGCAGCTTGACCTTCTCTATGATCGGGCTGACAACGTGCTAACTATTTGTGAGATGAAATATCACAACGTCAAAATTGGTCAGAGCGTTCTTAGTGAACTGGCGGAAAAGGAAAGTGTGTTGCAAGAGTTATTTCCGCAAAAAACGATTCAATCTGTTGTGGTAGCAGCCAACGGGGTGACACAAAATCTGGCTGATGTGTTAGGGAAAACAAGAATAGTCGAAGCTCCTGCCTTGTTTGTTTCAGATGTTTAAGGAGACGGACAAAAATGCATCGGTTGAGGCAAACAAAAGTAAGAATCTTCTTTTCGGCGTGATGGAAGGCGAGTTTATTATTCCATGCTCGTTCGATAAGCCGCTTAGCGAATTTGAAGCTGAATTCTACGAAGAATAGAGAAACTTTAGTTAAATATCGAGGTCGTCGAGGTCTATGAGGGTTGAGTTGGAGATGATGTAGTCTCGTCTGTCGGCGACGTCGGTGCCCATAAGTGTTTCAAACAACGTTGCGGCTTGTATTGCTGCTTCGCCGTCGGCCATTGTCATGCGTTTTAGTACACGAGTTTGTGGGTTCAACGTAGTTTCGGCTAGCTCTTCGACGTTCATCTCACCTAAACCTTTGAAGCGTTTCCATTTGTCCGAATCGATCTTGTGTTTTTTCTCTAGTTCGTCGCGTTCGATCTCGTCGAATGCATAGATCATCTCGCCACGTTTTTTTGTTGCAAAAAGCGGTGGTTGAGCCGCATAAACCATGCCGTTGGCAAGTAATGGGCGCAAGTGGTGATAGATCAGCGTGAGCAGCAAACAGCGAATGTGGCTTCCGTCAACATCAGCGTCGCACAAAATAATTATTCGACCATAGCGTGAAGCTGAAACGTCGAAATCTTTCCCAGATCCGGCACCGATAGAGGTGATTAAGGCCTGTGCCTCGCTGTTATCAATCACTTGTTTCAGCGAAGCCTTACCGGCGTTAACGACTTTGCCTCGAAGGGGGAGCACTGCCATGTTCTCAGAGTTTCGCCCTTGCTTGGCTGGACCAGCTGCCGAAGCGCCCTCTACAATAAGCAGTTCACTATCGAGGCCGTGTAATCGACAATCAGCCAACTTGTCTGGCATGCTCATCGAGCTAAGGTTGGCGGCTTTACGACGGGCATCTAACTGCTGTTTAGAAGTGACTCGTGCGATCACCGCTTGCGCCAGCTTGTCACGCAGCAAGTTGATTTGCTGCTTTTTGCCGCCGCCTCCAAGCCAGTTACTTACACCAGATTTGACGGCTTCATAGGTTATTTTTTGTATCGCAGGCGTGCCAAGCTCTTGTTTTGTTTGCCCTTTAAATTGCGGTTCTGGAAACGTCACCTTTATCGCTGCGACAAGCCCTTCGCTAATATCGCTGGGCGTGGCGCGATCTTTGCCTTGTTTTGCCAGTTTGCGTAGTTTTTTTGTTTCGCTCAGAAAGCCTTCGTTTAAAACGCGTGACAGTGCACGGTCGAATCCAGCGACGTGGGTGCCGCCTTCTTTGGTTGGAATGGTGTTCACAAACGAGACGACTTGCGTGTCGTAGCCTTTCACCCAACGCAGCGCCACATCAACCGTGCAGCTGCGTTTCACCATCGTCATTTTGTTATCGACGGGAACTTTCTCTTCAAATGAACCCGCATCGTCATGGATCGTAATGATGTCAGTTACAGGGTCGCCAACAGAAAGAAAGTCGACATAGTCAGCTAATCCGCCAGCAGCGACGAACTCCTCGGCTTTTTTGCCAGCGGTTCTTTTGTCATGCAGTTTAATATGTAGACCTGGCACCAAAAAGCAGACTCGGGTGACATGGTCGCGAACGGTTTGATAATCAATTGTTGCCTCTGGATCAAAAATGTCTAAATCAGGCCAGAAACGAACCTTTGTGCCGCTTTGTTTCGCAGCAATCTTTTTGACGGTTGCAAGTTTTGAACTTGGTTTAAACTTGCCTGATTTCAGGTAGTTGCCAGCGATGCGGTCAAGAAAAACAAGTCGTGATATTTTGCCGTCTCGGCTCACGTCAGCAACAAGTTTCGACGCTAACGCATTTACAACAGAAGCACCAACGCCATGCAGCCCACCAGAAGAGCTATAGGCTCCAGAACCAAATTTGCCACCTGCGTGCAGCTCAGTGAAAACAACTTCTAATGCGCTACGCCCGTCAGGTTTTTTGTCAACAGGAATGCCTCGGCCGTCGTCTGTCACTTCGACCGAACCATCTTTATGTAGCGTCACATCGATATGTGACGCAAAACCTGCTGCGGCTTCATCAACTGAGTTGTCGATCAGCTCCCAGATAAGATGATGTAGCCCTTCCGAGCCTGTGCCGCCGATGTACATGCCGGGGCGTTTACGCACCGCATCGAGGCCTTCAATAATTTGAATCTGTTCGGCACCATAGTCCGTTTTTTTTGTTTTTGATTTGCCAGCCATCATTACCACCTAATCGATCCGAGCGCCAAAATGCGGTGCTCTGTGGCTTTACTCGGCCCGTCACGTTTGGTGCCGCGCAGCTTCAACGGTTCGGGTTTGTTCGCAGGTCTCGACGGTGCGTCGCTTTGCCCGACAATACAAATTGCTCGATCTGGTGTTCCTATCCATGCCATGTCGATACGGCTTTCGTCTTTAAATTTGGTTATCCTCACACCGCCTGTGCCGCGGCCTTTCACCGGGATTTCTTCAGGCGAGGTAGCTTTCGCAGTGCCCATGTCAGTCACGGTGACAATCAGGTGCGACGGGTCAGCCAATGCAGCAGTCAAAATTCTGTCGTTTCCTTTCAACGCGAAGAATGCAACGCCTTTTGCGCTCGCGCCTTGCACACTGATTGCATCCCACGGAGTGCGCAGTGCTTGGCCTTGTGCCGTCACCGCAACAACATGTTCTTGCTGGTCATTTGTTTCGATCGCAGCAACAAGCCGTTCGTCGTCGGCTAACTTCATTGCTGAACGACCCGCAGTCAGTGAACTAAGCGTTTCACGGGTAACCTGTTTTGCTTTACCTGCTGAAGACACAAAAACAAGCGTGCCGCCAGCAGGTGAACAGATTGTCACGATCGTTTCACCCTTATCAAGGGCGAAGGTGTCGCTGCTTGTTTTGCCTCGGCTGCGTCCGCCAACGTCTGCAATGTCGTGTGCAAGTGTCGAAAAAACACGTCCTTTAGAACTGATAGCGAGTATCTTTTGCGCGAGTGACGTAACAAGCGTTTGGCGTATCACATCATGGCGTGAAAGGGTGTAGCTGCGAGATTGGCCTTGCTGTTCACGGCCAATAAGCCCTGAGGCGGTCAGCGAAACAACGCAAGGGTCATCAGAAAGTTCAGCCAGCTGTATTTCTTCAAGCTGCTCAACTGTTTCGATATCGGCAGCTGAAATAATTTTACTACGACGAGGCTTGCCATATTTGTCGACGATTTCTTTCAGTTCTTTCAACACGAGTGTACGCTGCCTAGCTTCTGACCCGAGAAGTTTCTCTAACGCTTCGATCGTTTTAACGAGCTCTTGTTTTTCGGCAGTAAGCTCATCATAAGCAAGCGCTGTTAATCGGCGGAGTTTCAACTCTAAAACATATTCAGCCTGGATTTTAGAGAGCCCTAACTCGTTCATCAAACGCTCGGAAGCTTCTGCCGAATTTTTTGACGAACGGATAATAGCAACAACGGTGTCAATATTGTCAATAGCTATCAGAAGACCTTCGATAATATGCAGCCGTTCTTGCGCTTTGTGAAGCCGATACTGGCTGCGGCGAACTATAACGTCAAGGCGATGGTTGCAGTAATGCAAACACAGATCATAGAGACCAACAACGGTTGGCACGCCGTTAACAAGCACCACATTGTTAAAACCGAATGATTCTTCTAGCGGCGTAAGTTTGTAGAGCTTCTCTAAAATAAGTTTCGGATTAACAGCGGTTTTGCATTCGATGAGTAGTTTCAACCCCGATTTGCGATCCGACAGATTTTTGACATCGCTGATGCCGTTAATCTTACCGTTTTCGCGAAGCTGTTTTATTTTGGCGACAACGCGTTCAACGCCAACAAGATAGGGGAGTTCAGTTATCTCAATGCCCTTGCGAGCTTTGGTAACTTTCACAATGTCGGCTTTTGCGCGGACTTTAATAGAGCCCTTGCCTGTTTCATAGATCTCTTTTGCGTTGTCGATCACTACCTTGCCGCCAGAAGGGAAATCTGGCCCAGGTAACACAGCTAAAAGCTCTTCGGTCGTCGGTTTCGGGCGACGTTTATTCATCACAAGCTTTATTGCTTTATACACCTCAGGCAAGTTATGTGGCGCCATATTTGTTGCCATGCCGACCGCGATGCCAGAGGTGCCGTTGACTAGCAAGTTAGGTAACAGCGCAGGCAGGTAGCCTGGTTCTTGTGTTTCGCCGTCATAAGTTGCGCGCCAGTCGACTGTTTCTTCGTCTATTTCGCCGAGCAGGTCAAGCGCAGCTGGCGTGAGGCGACACTCGGTATAACGGTACGCAGCAGGTGGGTCGTCAAGGCTGCCAAAGTTTCCTTGCGGGTCAATCACCGTTACTTGTTTTGCAAAATCTTGGCCAAGACGAACGAGCGTGTCGTAGATAGCGCCGTCACCATGGGGGTGATACTTCGCCATGACATCGCCAACAACGTGCGCACATTTTCGATGCGGTTTCTCAGGCATTAGACGCATCTGACGCATCGAATAAAGAATGCGGCGTTGCACAGGCTTAAGCCCGTCACGGACATCAGGAATCGCCCGAGAAGTAATAACTGATAAAGAATAGGCAAGAAAGGATTCGCCAAGTTCATCTTGAACAGGAGTGTCGATCACCTCTCTAGCAAAAGGAAGTAGCTCTCCTTGGGTTGCCATCTTTGGTAGTCCTTTCATCGGCAGACGCAGTCGTGTCGCTGTATTCTATCGAATAGATCACACGTTCGGATGGCTAAAAATGCAGCTACCGAACCATTCTGGACCCTCGCAAGAATGATTCGGTAGCAGCGCGCTTTGTAGTGGCCTAGGCCACGAGTGAGTGTTTTGCTTTACCTGCGTCGACGTCGACGCTGTGCATCTATTTTACGAGCAGATTTAACAACAGTGTTTAATCTGGCTCCTAGCTCTTCGTGGCTAAGAGAATCGTCAAAGCTTAGCTCGGGAGCTAATGCTTCTAAAATAGCGCTGACGCTGACTCCTTGCTCGGCTGCGAAACCGTGCCAGTTGTCGTGAGCGTCGTCACTAACGTATGCGTGTAAAGCTTTTCGACCATTGTCTACAGACATGATAGGGTCACCTTTTTCTTTTTTGTTTGGCGGATGCTGAGTGGAGTAATTACCTCAGCGACAGTGACAGTAGCAAGCCTTGAAGAAGAACTCAAGTATAAACGAGATGAATCTTCGATACTGACGGTGCAGCGTGATTCTCTATGTTGAAGCGAGGGTCCGTTTTGCTGCTTCAACAGAGAGTTTTTAAGGCAACAAATGCGGAGCTTTCTCTTTCAAAATTTCTTGAATTTCTTTTATCGAAGGATTAACTCGGGCAGTGTCACCTATGCGCACTGTTGGTACAACTTCGTTGCCATCAGCAACTGAACGCACATATGCTGCTGCTTCGGGATTTTCCCATATGTTATGTTTCGTTGTCGGTATTTTGCTTTTCTTAATAGCCTTTTCTAGCGAAGCGCAAAAAGGGCAGCCTGGTCTCCAAAAAACTTCGATTGCATCTAGCGTTGTCATAGGTTCTCCTAAAGAGTTGTTCTGAGAAGTAACAGCGTACCGCCTCAAAAAATTCATTAGCTAGTATGTTCGCCTAAGTCGAAGCTATACCTCAGGAAGCTCAGCAACAATATCTGGTAGAACTTCAGCCGTATTGTCGTCATGATTGTCTTGTCCGACAACGCTATGGCGCTCTACGTATGCAGCAGCAAATGATTGAATAGTCGCTGTTAGTGGAATAGCAAGCACAGCGCCTGTAGCGCCGAGGAGCGAGCCGCCAGCAAGCACAGCGCCAAAGGCTATAGCAGGGTGCATGTCAAGCGTCTGGGCGGTAATACGAGGCTGTAAAATATAGTTCTCGACTTGTTGGTAGATGAGGACAGCGCCGATAATCCAAATAGCGTCAACAGGGTCGTTACCTAGAGCAACAAGCAACGGGAAAACACCAGCGATATAGGTGCCGATAATCGGGACGAACTGCGATATTAGACCAACCCATAGAGCTAACGCTAATGACGAAGGCACACCGAGTGCAGCGAAAACAATCCAGTGGAACGCTGATGATGCAATAGCAAGAATGAAACGTGAAGAAATATAGGCGCCTGTCTTGTTTATTGCTAACTCCCAAACTCTCAACAGCTCTGACTGTTTTGCAGGTGGAAGCAGTGAGCAAATAAACTGCCGCAATTTCGGTCCGTCAGCCGAGAAATAGAAAGCAAAAAGCGAGACTGTCAGCACTTGAAATAAGATGCCAACAGCAAGCGTGCTTATAGACAAAATGTTATCTGCAAGTGTCGTTACATACTGGTTAACGTTGCCTTCTTGAAACGCGTCTCGTATTCGTTGGCTATCAATTTCTAAATCGAAATTGTTGTTTAACCACACGTTGGCATCTTCTATATAATTTGGTAAATCTTTGCTAAGCTGTGTTAACTGTGTAGAAATTAGCGAGCCCATTGCTGCTAGAAAAGCAAGAATAAATGCTAAGACGCCAGCCATAGTTATGCCCGTCGCGGCACCTCTTTTGAGTCCTCGTTTCATTAGCTTAGCGACTGCTGGCTCCATAGCGAATGACAGAAATAACGCAAGCAGAAGTTGAATCAGTATGCTGCGAACTTGTCCAGCTGTTCGGTAGACAGTCCAAAGAAGTGCACCAGATCCCCAAAAGAATATGATTGATTTCTTGACCCAACTAGGTATTGTCGTTTTTTCAGTCATAGATTCTAACCAGTGTATGCAACGTCGGCGTTGGGTATGGCAAAGTAATACTATCTTTATGAAGCGGCTGTAGCTGGTGTTGGTTCTGCGTTTCGATTGTGTTTAGCTCTTTTTACAGTAGTTTGAGAACTAATTTAGGACAACAAAAACTAAAAGTATGGCTGCCAACAAACCAACAAAAAGCCATTCGATCCTGTTTCGTGTCGTCTGCTCTGACAGCAAAAAAGCTTCTGTCGCTAGTGTTTTGTCTTGAATAATAAGAAGTTGTTTTTCTATAGAACGTAATCGCTGTTGTTTTTTAGCAGCGATTTTTTTTGCAAGTACGAGTTCTTTATTGAGCGAACTGTGAACATCTTGGAGTTTCTGAAAATCGTTTTGGCTCGCAAGAAGTTGTTTTTCTAAAGCATCAACGTCGATATCAACAAGTTCGATTGTTGATTCTTTACGCAAAATGCGTCCCCGGATCTTGCGGATCTTGATGCTAGATTCTGGGCTGATAGGAGATAAGATGCGTTCCATTCCTAACACGGCTCTATCTATCAGATCAGGATCATCGGGCACAGCAAAGTGCGCCCACTTGTTGCGAATATCTATCAGATTACTGATAATTGGTCGTAGGTCTTGTTTAAAATGATCAGCGAATACTGGCCCCCAAAATCGACGCAGAACAAGAAGTTGAAAGAGCGGGTCAAGAGACCCATGCTCATTAGGTCGACCGAGTTTGTTGGCTGCGGTTTCTGTCCAAGAATCTTCGTTGAGATACGCTTGCATCCTTGTAGTTATAAATTTGTTAAGACCAGCGGCAAGTGTTTCAAAAGCAGCTGCAAGCTCAACATGGTGGCTTATCGCTTGATTTGTCTGATTGTTATGCTCTGCGGCCATCTGCATTCTCCTCTGTAGTTCTCTTCGGTAGAAAGAAAGAAAAAATCAGTAGTTCAGAGGATGTCTTTGCTCATCTGTTTTACTCAGTTTAGGCCCTTCTTTACAGAGCGCTATTAGATGGAACGTAGCGTTCGCGTATTTAGAAGAAGTGCTGTTAAAAGCAATTAACGGGCAAACCCTCAATGTCAGTGTCAAAACATCCGACATAGAGATGTGAATGAAAACGCTAGCAAGTCTTTCCTATTTAGCTTTTTTGGTGGCTTGCTTATAGGCTCCATAGCTGCAATATTTTTGAAAATGTTTTTTTCACTCTCAACAACTGCTTTCATGTATTTAATGATTTCGGTGGGGTTTACCTTAGTAGGTTCACTGGCAGGGCTGCTGATTTGGATAAATTCTACAAAAGACGATCATCAATCAATTGAGAAAGCCCAGCATGATGCCACTCATGATTCTTTAACTGGTCTTTTGAATCGAGCTGGGCTACTAGACGAACTTGAATTTTCAATACAGGAAGCTAGAGAAAACGAAATGGCGCTAGGCGTTTTGTTTCTAGACCTGAATAGGTTCAAAGTTATAAATGACTCTATGGGCCATGATGCAGGTGATGAACTGTTATGCATTGTTGCTGAACGACTTAAAAAAGCTGTGCGGAGCACAGATGTTGTGGCAAGATTCGGTGGCGACGAATTTATTGTTGTCAGCCGAGGCCTTCTATCAAAGAAATCTGTTGTATCAGTTGCAACACAGATTTTGAAAAGTTTCGCCGAGCCTGTGTCTCTTGCAGGTGGGAAGCAAATAGTTTCGACAAGTATCGGCGTTGCTATAACCGACCATCATGACACAAGAGATGCACAAGAACTTTTGCGTGATGCAGACTCAGCTATGTTTGAAGCGAAAAGAAATAAGACGGGTCACGCTGTCTTTGATGATTCGCAAAGGCAAAAGAACATCAAGCGACTTGAAATAGAACAAGATTTAACAGCGGCGTTCGAAAAAGACGAATTTGTTGTTTTCTATCAACCGATTATTGATGTTATGACGCGAGATATTTACGCATTTGAAGCGCTTGTTCGCTGGAATCATCCAACGCAAGGCTTGCTTATGCCAGGCGAATTTCTAGGTGTAGCCGAAGAAGTTGGCATGATGGGCAAGATCGGTGACTTAGTTCTACGTGAAGCTTGTGCTCAAGCATCGATTTGGAATCATCTTTCAGCTTCAGCGAGAAACGTCAAAATGAGTATTAACGTTGCAGAGCAACAGTTAACAAACCCTGACTTTTTGGAAGATATTGTTTCTGTGTTGAGTTGGTCAGGTTTACATGCTGACCAACTTATTTTGGAGATCACCGAAGATGTTATGGTTGAACATCTTGACGGGTTAGATGCGTTGCGCCGCATAAAATCTCTGGGAGTGTCACTTGCTATCGACGATTTTGGCACAGGGCAGTCGTCTCTTAGCTATATTAAAGAATTTGATATGGTGTCGACGTTAAAAATCGACCAAACCTTTGTGCGAGATATGAACTCTGAAGGCGCTGATAGGGCCATTATCGAGGCAACTATTGCTATGGCCAGAGCGCTTGATATGTCTATAGTAGCCGAAGGTGTCGAGCATAAAGAACAGCTAGAAGCATTGCGGCAGCTTGGGGTGCATAAGATGCAGGGCTATTTTTTCAACAGGCCCGTTGCGGCTGAAGTCGTTGACCCGCAACGATGGTTTGGGCGAAATCAAGAAGAACCACAAGAGCGAAGCATTGGCTTTAAACCCGTTGAGGTAAGCCATGGCTATGCGCAGCGCGGCGACGCGTCGTAAAGGGTCCTAGATTTTAAGCACAATTCGATACGGTAGCCTATAGATCTGTGGCGAAAGTTAGATCGTTTCTAGAGGGTCGTTTTTGGGTGGTGCTGTTCTTAGCAATGGCCGTTGCGTTGCTGTTTCCACAGTTAGGCAAAAATTATTTGCATCTATTGCAGTACATAATGATGACGGTCTTATTCTTCGTGCTTCTGAAGGTCGATATCATCAGTATTTTGCGTAGCATCCAAAATTGGTGGCTGACGCTTTATGTAGCAGCGATGAATCTGTTACTTGTGCCGCTTGGGTTTTATTTCGTTCTCGAATCTTTTAGCGCCGAATATGCATTGGCTATAGCGCTTATCGTCGCTGCGCCTGCTGGCATGGCATCAGCTACGTTGTCTGATTTGTTGCATGGAAATACTGCAATGGCTGCGGGTTTGACGATTGTAACTTCGTTAGCAACCCCATTTACGCTTCCGCTTGTTGTCAGCATCGCTGCGCAAGAATCTGTTGAAGTTGGCATTGTCGAGATGATTGCATCGCTAGCTGTGACAGTTTTTGTGCCCATGGCTCTTGCCCAAGGTGTGAAGCGTTGGTTCGTGTCAGCAGCTACACGGTTGGAACGCAACGTTTCTTCTATCAACGTGCTTTTGCTATTTGCTCTTGTCTATATTGCAGTGGCGGCACAGCAAAAACAGATCTTAGACGGTCTCAATCGTTTCATATGGCAGCTCGCAGTCATGTTTATTGTCTATCTAGCGTTGCATGTCATAGGGTTTATCCTTATTCCTAACGCAAAGTTTGCTGACAAACTCAGTTCTGCTATCACTTTGGCATACACCAACATAGGCATTTCTATTATCGTTGCTTCTGAGTTTTTCTCTGCTGAGGTGCTTGTCCTTGTTGTGCTCTCAGAGATTCCTTGGGTCATGTGCCTCGGTCCATTCAAGGCAGCGATTAACTGGCATGCTTCTCGAAATGCTGTTGCGGCGACACACCACTAACACGCGTACATACTTCTGCGAGTTGCTCAAAGCGACGTTGAGATGGTGGATCGAACGGAGCGGAATTGCTGAAGGGATGTACAATGAAAAATATCCTCTTCAGAGGCGTAGCGCAATATCGGTTCTAAGGTAGCGAAAGCAAGTACATGAAGGTTTCTCAAACAAAGACACGACTCGGTATCGTTGGCGGTGGTCAACTTGGCCGCATGCTTACCTCGGCTGCGCTAGAGCTTGGCCTCACAATCACCGTTGTCGATCCAGGCGAGAATCCGCCAGCGAAACAGGTCGGGGCTACCCATATTCGCGGATCATTTGACGATCATGAAGCTATAACGCAGCTAGCAGAAGCCAGCGATGTTATTACGTGGGAGATTGAACACATTTCAGTCGAAGCATTGGCTGAGGTTACAATAAATAAGAAAGTTGTTGTTGAGCCTTCGTTAGACACCCTGGCGATGATCAAAGATAAATATTTACAAAAAAAGGCGATGGCAGATGCTGGTATTGCGGTGTCAGATTTTGTGTCGCTTGCTAGCGAAACCGATGCGGAAACCTTTTTTGGCAAACACAGTGAAACAGGTATTATTCTAAAAGCTCGCACAGGTGCCTATGACGGGCGTGGTAACTATGTTGTTCGTTCTCACGGTGACATAGCAGCAGGTTTCCAAGCGTTAGCAACAAGCGAGCTGTATGCGGAAAAGTTAGAAAATCTAGAACGTGAAGTGTCGGTTATCATCGCGAAAGGTGATGACGAAATAAAGCTGTATGACCCTGTTGACTCAGTAAACGAAAACAATATTTGCAACCTTGTCATAGCGCCGAGTCAAGCGCCACAAGCTGCCCAACAAAAATGTGTTGCTATGGCACAACAGGTTGCTCAAGCATTGCAGGGCAGGGGAGTGTTTGCTATCGAAATGTTAGTGACCGCTAGTGGTGAAGTGCTGCTGAATGAAATAGCGCCCAGAGTACACAACACAGGCCATCACAGTATTGAGGGGTGTCGCACAAGCCAGTTCGAGCAGCATGTGCGCTGCGTTATGGGGCTGCCGCTTGGCGAAACTGATTTATTGGCCGACTATGTGGTGATGAATAACATTTTAGGATCATTCGATGGTGAAGTTACATTTGATGGTTTCGGCGAGGCATTGGCGATAGGCGCGATGATGCATGCGTATGGAAAAACGCCGAATAAGGTGGCTCGCAAAATGGGTCACTTTACGATGCTAAGCCGTGAAGGTGAATCATTAGAAGAGGTGCTGCAACGAGCAGCACATGCCAGAAAGGTCATAGCACTATGAACTTTGAAGTAACACAGTCACAAAACAGTGACAAGACGCCGCTTGTGTCAATAGCGATGGGATCGGTGAGCGACGGCGACATCGCCGAGAAAGCCATGGCGGTGCTTGAACAGTTCGGCGTCTATTACGAAGTGGGCGTTAAATCAGCACACCGTACTCCGCAGCACATGTTGGATTATGCTAAAGGTGTGGCAGATCGTGGTATCAAAGTTGTGATTGCTATGGCTGGCGGGTCAGCACATTTGCCTGGCATGGTGGCTTCTGACACGTCGGTGCCTGTGCTGGCTGTTCCTATAAAACGGTTCGAGCGCGGCCACGGTGACGAGGCGTTGAAGTCGTCAATTGCTATGCCGCCTGGTATTCCTTTGGCAACGTTCGGCAATAATGCTGCTGATCGTGCAGCGCTATTTGCGGTGAGGATCTTGTCACTTAGCGATACTGTTCTACAGAAACGCTATGTTGCAAGTCAAGAAGCGTTAACAACAAAAGTTGCTGCGCAAGACACCGAAATAGCCAAAAACGGTTGGCAATCTGTCAGCGGCAGCTAATACGAACTTTCACTAAGCGGTTGGCGACTGTTGCGCTGTGCCTGTTCAAAAAATTCTACGAGATCTTTAGCTAGCCACACGTGTGCTCTCGACTCAGCCGAATGCGCTCGTCTTAAAACGCCTTCTGCTTCTAGTGTCTTAAGCGCTTTTAGCGCAGTTGGTTGGGTAACATTGGCATAGCCCTGTGCGATAGCTACTGTTATTACTGGGTGCTCTAATAGATGTTGTACTATTTTTGCGGCGGCACCTCGATGCGAAGCGGCTAGCTGCGTCCAATGCTTCTGTGCCTTAGTAAGTAGCGTTGCCAGCTCAATTGAGGCTTGCGAAGCTTTTTGTACTGCTTCTGCAAAAATTGTGATCCACTTGTTTATATCGCCGTCCTTGTAGGCTGTTAAACCAGTGAAATAGTCTTGTTTCATTGCTAGTAAGGCATGTGCGGTGGGGATAGCAGTCGTCGGGATATACCGCCTGAGGATGGGGTGGATAAATGCACGGCCAAGGCGTCCATTGCCGTCCACAAATGGGTGGATTATTTCAAACTGCGCGTGTGCTATAGCTGCTTGGACTATCGGATTAAGATCGAAACGGTCGCTGAAACCTATAAGATCGTCCATCAGCGCATCGATTTGTTTATGATCTGGCCCTTCGAAAAATGCTTCAGCTCTTGTTCGCCCAATCCAAACAGGGCAGTTTCGCCATTTGCCGATATGTTCCGGCAACATAGCAGAGCCTGTCATAAGTGCCGTATGGAGGCTTTTAAACCATGTTTTCGTGACTCTTTCACTGCCTACTATAGCGCTTGAAACAATTTCGATATTATGCGTCACAAGCTCGATATCGGTAAGTTCTGGGTTTGTCTTGTCGGTAGAGAATGGCTCTTCAATATGTAGAAAGAGTTGTTCGGCATCTATTTCGATATCTTCTATCTGTGAAGAAGAAACTGCTTCAAATCGTATGAGGTTTCCAAGCAGCGCTGGGGTGATGTTTAGCTGATTTTGAGTCACCTGTGTTGCAAGTTGTTTCAACGTAAGTGTTGCACTGCGGACTGCTGCATTGGTTTTTTCGGTTAACGTTGGTGTTTGTTTCGCTATACACGCTGGAATGGTTTGTTTGAAAGAGATCGTTTCTGGCTCCCACTCGTCCATCCTAGCTTTAGGGTTTGGAGCTTCAATTGTTTCATATGTTGCAGCGGGCCAAGCCATATGGTCACTCTACTATAAACTTTAGGGTCTAAAACGTATAGTTAAGCAATCTGCTATTCATCGCAGACGGTGTTTTGATAAATGTGCCCATGACTCGATTGACTTCTTCGATTTTGCTCGGATTGTGGCGATAATCGTGCTCACAATCTAGTTCATATATCTGTTTGGGCTCAGGACTTTGTTTTATCGTTGCAACGACATGGTCTAGCTCCATAAATTCATCTTGTCTGCTAACAAAAAGCAGCTTGGGTTGTGTAACTTTTTTCAGCGCTTCAGCTGGTTTGTGTCGTTGCCCGTCAACAAAATAGTTAAGCGGCAGTTTGAATGCTATTCGTTGGGGATAATTGGGGTGAGTCGATGGGGCGTCTCTATAGTCAAGCTCGAAGCCTTGTCCGATAGTCGATTGTTTCGGTGGACTCGGGTCGCCATATAAAGCAAGGATCGCAACAACTGCACTAACTGCGCTGTTTTTTTCTGCGACGAGCATTGCGGTGGCCCCTCCTCTGCTGTGACCAACAAGCATGGTCGGCTTCTGGCCGAGATGATCAATAAGTTCTTCTGTCGCCTGAACAAAGTTTGTGGTGGTATAAATAGCCATATCTCCATCGCTGCCCCAGATGCCAGGTGGGTCAAAGGAAAGAGCAAGAAACCCTTGAGAAGCTAAATAATCAACATGACTACGCATATGGGCATAGTCCTTTGAATCAAGCCGACCTGGAATCACAATCGCTACTTTGTCTGCATCATGATTTCCTTGGCCGTAGGTCGCGAGCGAGAAACTTGTGGTATGGATTTTCATAGCAACACGCAGTCTTAACTCTACAAGGCGGTGACAGATGTATCTGAGTTTAACCCATGAGGATCAGTCAGCATTCCGAGCGTACTTCTTGGACTGGATCCCATTCCAACTCCTAAGTTAAATTCTGCATCTACTGACCTACTGGTGTCACCTGGTCCTGATTGCTCAGTAGTTAACTTTTCGAGAAGATCTGCAGCTTCTCCGTCTAATTGATCTAGCTCGGTAACAAGTTGATCATAGATGTTATCCAAAGTATTGTTAATATTATAGATAGACTGAGCAGCAGCCTTAGTCAGAGCAGCAGGCGATGGGCTATCCAGTTCTAAGTCTTGGACCCCTAAGACATAGTAATCAGATATTGCTAAGTCGACTTCATGTTTTAGTGTAAATCTTCCTATAGAAGTCTGTATCCCAGCGTTCAAATTTTGCGCATTTAATCGTTCTTTGACACGATATCTTAAGTCGATAACTACTTCATTCATTAAGGATGCGTGTTCTACGGCAGAATTGTAATAATCTTGAACTTGCTCTTGGATTATCGCCAAATCTTGAGGATCTCCTGTTTCAGCTCTGTGAGAGAAGCCTGGGAGAAACACATCAAGCGTGTCAGCTCCTGGTATCTCGTTGTTATTTAAACGCCAGTTTCTCCAATTTTTTGAATCAACGGAATCTGAAAAAAGTGACGCAGAAGTTTCAGCTCCTTCAGCGCGAGGTTCGATCTTCATCTCGGCCAAACGGCTTTTTAAGATTTCTCTCGCAGAAAGTTGCGGGTCTGAACCATTTATTTCGCCAAGTATCCATCGACAAAATTGTGCTGTCTCAACTGCATCGGAATTTGCACCTGTCATTCTGCCATCTCTCAATAGTTCTAGTAACTAGGGTAACACTTTATTGATGACGATCCTGCGTTACAATCCTTCGGTTAGGCCGTCGTGGCGGAGGCTGAGGCGTGGGCCGTAGCGTGGGGCTGGGCCTGCTGATTTGGCGAGGCGTATTACCCGCCAGCGATGGCCCCGATAGGGCTCTAGCAGCTTCAGCATTGAAGTGTCGTCGCCTCTCGGTTCGCCTGCAAGGTGCCAGTGGACAATGTTAGGTATATGAAAATCACCGACAGGTACGGCGTCGCTATGGCCATAGACAACAGCGGTTGTCATGCCAACGGTCCACGGGCCGATGCCAGGCAGCGACAAAAGCCGCCGCTCAAAAGTTTCTCTGCCTTGAGCAAACGATGATCTGATTCTGCCAAACTCTTTCGCAACGCGCAGCAGCGTTTCGCTACGTTTGCGTTCTATCCCAAGTGTGTGAAAATCGGCGTAACCCATTTCGCTTACTCGCTCAGGCGAAGGCAAGATATAACTGCGCCTCGGCCCAGGTGCAAGCACGCCGAATTGTTTCGCCAGCATCCGTAGTGAATTGCCCGCTTTGGTTGTTTGCACTTTCTGGCCGAAGATAGCGCCAACAAGACCATCCCACGGCCTGTCGGTTCGAGCTAGTTTAAACGGTTTACGCAGCCAGCGGTCACGCAACTGTGGCGGCGGCACAAAATCTTTAACCGTCACATCGCTAGCGCCTAACAAATGAGGCACCTGATTAAGCATCCAAACACTGCCAGCACCCCATGCGTTAGCTAGCAAACGGTCTCCGTCTTGCAAAACAAGCTCCAGGCTGCCAGGGCCGTCAGGTGTGCGTGTGACCCACCAGTGAGACGACGGCCCAATCAGCACTGGCTGTTTCGCCCCAGCAATCGTTGCTCGATACTCAAAGGTAGAGTCAACATCGAAAAAAGCCGACTCATCAGGCGTTGATCTTCCTGAAGAAGCAGTCATGCGTTGTCGATATCTGCAACCAGTTGGTTAACCCGTCGTTGTGCAGAGTTATAGCTGAGTTCATTTTCTGCAGAAACTTGGATCGTGTTCCAAAGCTCAGCCCATTCAGGAGAGTCTAAAATTTTAGGAGGCCAAGAGTGAGTTTTTCGTTCCTTGAAAGTTGTTATGCACGCCTGTTTCGTTTTAGCTAAACCATCAGTCCTAAGTAGAGGCTCTAATAAGCAGATATCGAACAGGTCGTGAACACGTTGGTTGCTTCCTTCGTCAAAGACTTTTGTGCTAGCATGTAATTTCTGGGCTACCTGGTAGTGAGCGTTTAATAGTGGGATTAGAGGCCTAGGGCCTAACAAAACAGGGTCTACGTCTATAGTGCTTATAACTAGATCCGTCTCTTTAACCAAATCATGTTGCGACCTGCCGATTTCAAAATCAAGAGTCGAGAAATTTTTTCCTTTGTAAAGAAGTTTGATTTTACATCGTTGAGGAAGAGGGTCAGTTCCAGCACGAACAATCTCTTCACGCTTGACAATGAAACCTTCGAAGTTAGCCCATCCAGATAGTAGACGTTCTTCTATAAGAACAAAGGCCTGATCCAAACTGATGTTGGTGAGAGTGTCAAGATCTCTCGTTGATCTAACACCTGCTCCGAATCTAATAAGTAAACTGGCACCGCCTTTAAAGACAAGGCGGGGTTCTCCAGCCTTAGTCCTTAGCCCATCAAGAATGGAGGCAAGAACAGAGATGCTAACAAGCCGGATAGCTTCTTTCTGAGTGATAGAAATCGATTCTTTTTCTTGCTGTCTAGTCCATTGTTGGATCAATCTGGTTAAATGGTTTAGATCGCCTGGTCGTTTCATCCTACGTCTTTCGAAGAATTTTCTCTGTTGTCAAGTTGAACTCGTAGATGCGCCGATTGTCTTTTGGTTAGTAAACCCTTGTATAGCGCAGTATCAATAGACTGCTCGGCTAAGTCGCCTCGCATCCCCTTGTCTATGGATCGTCTAATTGCTAGGTCTGAAACCATAACCGCGATATTTGAAATAGTTGTACGGTTCTTTGGGGCTATGTCTATTTTTGTTATTTCATATTTATCGAGGCCCTTTTTTAGCGGTCTATATTTTTTGGGAACTGCTAAACAAATTCGTCGAGGATTTATATCGCAGAGATCTAATAGCTCTAGGGCAGATTCATCAGCGATAGTGCCTCCGCCTTTAATTGAAAGGGTAGCTTCCATAAAATCAACAAGTTCTGAAAGTGGGAATCCAGGGATCATATAGACACCATGAATTCGTCGTTCAAGTGTCCCTCGTGCTGCTAGCTGTCTTACATTTGCCGGGTTTACTCCAGCTTCTTTGATTTGTTCAATAGAAAAAAGGCCGTGCTGGTCGGCTGCTATTTCTAAAGACTTACTAAATACCTTGTTCATGTTTATATGATATTAAATTAATACCAAAAATGCAAATTTATGTTTTATTTTTGGTATTTATCGTATCTATATAGTTTATATGTCCCACATGTTGAGTAGAGCTTTTTGTGCCTCATGATCAGTGAATTGGTCGCGTAAATCTATAGGTGTTTTCGTTACATCTGGCGTTGTTTTATCAATCACCTTGAAATGCTTTTTCACTGGAGACAAAAAACGTGATAGCTCGGAATATTCATATGGATTATGGACGCCAGCAGGTTGCACAACATAGCTTACCGTGAGTTGCTTGCGTGCTCGTGACAGGCCAACGTGTAACAACTGGCGTTCCTGATCAAGCTGGTGGGCTGAGATCGACAAACGGTGAGGAATATTGCGATCACAACAGTGAATACTATGAACATAGTCCCACTGCTGGCCTTTTGCTGAATGTAATGTCGATAGTGTCAGTCGTTGGCTAGCATTTCGGTCGCAGTTGCCGAAACGCATTGGGGCATCCAACGTGAACCTTGCAATAAAATCGTCTTGCGGCAACGCTGCGCCATCTGCGATGATACGACGCAAGTCTGCGAGGCGAAGTTGCGCATCATTCGCGTAACGGGTAGGAAAAACGAGTGCGCAGAACTGAAGAGCATGATCGAGCACGTCGGCAAAGAGCCTACTTTTCTCACACGCTAGCAAACTTTTTTGCAATGCATTCACCATCGCATCTGATGATCCGATGCTAGGAAGGTTCAGAAAACTTTTTGTTGGCTGCGCAAGTTTTTTGCCTAATCGAAGCCGCTTACAGGTTTCCTCAACTTGCTCGTCATCATCTAAAACAATAGACAGAGCTCGCCGCCACGCAAGCTGGTCGAATTGGTTAGCCACAATCCGTAACAAGGCAAGAAAGTCTTTGAAATGAGAAAGCTCCAAATACCGGATGCCTCCATGCTTAATGAACGCCACATTCTGGCGAATAAGTTCGGTCTCCAAACCATCGATAAGATGCCCCGAACGGTATAAAACCGCTTGCTTGTCTAGGCTGACGCCGTTATTCGCAAGCTGTATAATCGATTTAAGGACAAGTTTGCTTTGCTGCTGCTCGTCTTGGCAGATAACAAGTTTCGGGCGATCTCGAACAGAAAAAATAGTTTGGTTAACAACAATATCAGGGTCCAAAACAGCCTCAGCAACTGCCTCTATAGCGGGAGTGCTGCGATGATTTGTTTCAAACACAATGCGCCGCGTCGAAGGCTTGGCTGCAAAATTCTTGATTGGGTTAGAACCATAGTTGCCTTTAAACTGATAAATGTTTTGCGTTACATCGCCAGCAGCGGTCAGACTCGTTGCAGGACCGCACATCTTGTGCACTAACATATTTTCAAGTGGCGTACAGTTCTGGTATTCGTCAAGAAGAATATGATCGAAAAGATACGGCAACGCTTGACCAACAGGGTTGTCAAAAAGCGCAAGCCAGAGAATGAGTAAATCTTCATTATCGACGATACCCATTTCACGCTTCGTCATAGCGTATGAACTAAAAATCGTAGCCGCTTGTTTATGGCTGACCGTTTCATCAGGAAAGGTTTCAGCGACAACATCAGCAAGCGGCTTTTGACTGTATAAACAGAAAGAGTAGAGCTCATACAGCAGATCTTTAGGAATCTTACAACCTGATGGTCTGGCTTGGCTAAGCAGTTCTTTCGCCTCTGGAACGTCAATAATCGTAAAGGAATCAAGGCCGATAGCTGAGCCATAGAGCCGCAACAGTTTGGCAGCTACGAAACAAAAAGAACCATGCCACTGCGCAACTGAACTAGCGGCAACCCTCGCAATACTAGCCTCTACGGCGTGATGAGATAACCCAAGATAGAGGACTCTCGACGGGTCGCCAGCGTGCGAAAGAAAAAGAAACCGCTCTTCTAACGCAGTTGTTTTTCCAGTACCTGGACTGCCTGTCAGCAGAAGTGAAATGTTAGGGTCTGTTGTCTGAAGTAGTGATTTATTTTGGCGGCTCATTGTGTCAGAGCCTAATCGATAGGTGTGACAATTATAGAGCAGTTGCCTGCAAGTCCAGTAGTCCTGTGGTTAGGAGTTAGCGAGCTCAGTTAACGCCTGATCTAACGTGTTCCAGCTGAGTGTGGCGCATTTTATTCGGACAGGAAATTTTACGACGCCTTTAAGTGCTTCAAGGTCGCCAAGTTTCATATCCTGGGGAGCTTGCAGCGTTTCGTCGGCTTCTAGCGAGTCGCCGTGCACTGCCATCATAGATTTAAACTGCTTAATAAAAGCCGCTGTTTCTTCAACAGTTTTTCCTTTAACCGCAGCAGTCATCATCGATGCAGATGATTGCGAGATAGAACAGCCTTGCCCGCCAATCTTGATATCTTCAACCTTGTCATCGACAACATGAAGATAAACAACAACTTCGTCGCCACATAGCGGATTAAACCCTTCACAACGATGCGCTGGTGGAGACAGCTCGCCTTTATTGCGAGGGTTTTTATAATGATCTAAAATTACTTCACGGTAAAGATCTTCTAATCCAGACATTTCGTTTTTCTCCTCAGTCTTTCCGCTCCGCTAGAATGCAAAAAATTTCTTGGCTGCAAGCAGTGCTGCCGCCAAAGCATCAACATCATCATGGTCATTATAAAGATACAAGCTTGCTCGTGCCGTTGCAGCGACGCCATAATGGCGCATCAAAGGTTTTGCACAATGATGTCCTGGTCGGACACAAACAGCGTGTTCATCGAGCATTTGGCTTATATCGTGAGCATGAACTTCACCGAGTTCTAAAGAAAGAACTCCGCCTCGTTGTGATGCATCGGTTGGGCCTGGAATCTTCAAGTCGTCTCCTACAACAGCAGGTAACGTTTCTAACGCATAGGTCGTCAATTCAATTTCATGCTGGCGGATAGTGTCTAGTCCATGCGTGTTAAGATAGTCAATAGCGGCAGTTAAACCTGCGGCTTGTGCGATTGGCGGTGTGCCTGCCTCAAATTTAGCTGGACCTTTTGCAGCGCTATAACTTTCTTGTGTAACGTTAAGAATCATACCACCGCCGCCTAAGAAAGGTGACATCTCGTCAAGCAGCTGCTCTCTAGCCCATAACACACCAAGGCCAGAAGGGCCCAGCATTTTGTGTGGGCTGAAAACGAGAAAGTCGATGTCTACATCAACAACGTTTGTTGGCAGATGGGGAACTGATTGACACCCATCAACTAAAATAAGTGCGCCGTGTTTATGCGCCGCTGCTGCAAGTTCACTTATAGGCGTGAGCGTACCCAAAACGTTAGACATCGCTGTTATTGCCAACAGTTTTGCGCCAGTTAACAAGTCGTCAAGGTTGCTAAGGTCAAGCTGGCCAGATTCAGTTAAACCTATCCAGCGCAGCTCAATGCCGCGTTCTTCTTGAAGCATTTGCCAGGGAACAATATTGGCGTGATGTTCAAGTAACGAAAGAACAACAACGTCGCCTTCCTGCAGATTCTGTTGCCCCCACGATCGAGCGACAAGGTTAATCGACTCGGTTGCGTTCTTCGTAAAAATAATCTCGTTGCTAGAAGCAGCACCTATGAAATCAGCTGTTTTGTTGCGAGCGTTTTCATAAAGATTTGTTGCCCTCACCGCAAGTTGATACACCCCACGGTGAACGTTTGCGTACTCATTTCGATAGACATCTGAGATAGCGTCAATTACCTGATTTGGGCGCTGTGACGATGCCGCCGAATCGAGAAAAACAAGCCGCTTACCGTTTTGTTCCTGATGGAGGATAGGAAAATCTTTACGGATCGCCGCAATATCTAAGGTCATTTGAACCCCTCATAGCCTTTGGCTTCAAGTTCTTTCGCTAGTTCCATGCCGCCAGATGCAACGATTCGGCCGTCGACTAGAATATGAACGTGATCTGGTTGTAAATAGTTGAGAAGGCGCTGGTAATGCGTGATAGCGATAACACCTAGTTCGCTACGTTCTTCGCGGACTTTTTGCACTCCCGTAGCTACTGTTTTAAGCGCATCGATATCAAGGCCAGAGTCAGTCTCGTCTAAGATGGCAAGCTTTGGCTCAAGCACTGCCATTTGCAGAATCTCGTTACGCTTCTTTTCGCCTCCAGAGAAACCTTCGTTAAGGTAGCGGTCTAAAAATGAGTTATCGATTCCGAGTTTTTCCATCCATTCCATAAGGGCAAGGCGTAGCTCAAGCACACTCATGTCGATGCCTTTGCGAGCTGATAAGGCTTGGCGTAGAAAGTTCAGAACAGAAACACCCGAGATGCTTTGAGGGTATTGAAACGCAAGAAAAATGCCTGCTTTGCCTCGGTCAGTGGTCGACCATTCGGCAACGCTTTCTTCATTAAACAACACATCGCCTGAAGTGATTTCATAGCCTGGAGCCCCAAGTAGCGTGTTAGCGAGCGTCGATTTTCCTGAACCATTTGGGCCCATAATCGCATGCAGCTCTCCTGCTTCGACGGTGAGGTTGACGCCTTTGAGAATAGGGACGGCTGGAACATCCTCGGCGACCGCCTGCGCATGGATGTTTTGTATTTCAAATAGGGTTGTTGCCATAGACTTCAAGTCTAATGGTAAGAAACACCTAATTGTGCTGCCCCAGAAGGTTTACCAGTGCAGAAAATTCAAGCAAATGTTCCTTGTTGCGCTAAAGAAATCCAAGATATGCAATAGCTTTATGAGTAGGCGAGAGGTGGGCTTGATGGGCAGGTTTTTTATTTCGACATTGGCGCTCGGGTTGTGTGTGGCCTCGATGGCTGTCGGCGCGTGGCTTGTGACCTACGGCGTCACCGAAGGCGACCCAAAACTGGTACTTGGAGCATTTACGGGGTCAGTGATAATGGGTACCTACTATATGTTTTTGTTCTATTATTCACGCGGCGTTCGTTTCTTCAACCCATGGGCCGAAGAGTAAACGAATTCGATTTAATCAGACAATAGATAATTCCATTTTGTTTTTAATCGATACGCTACGAAGTAGAAAACGATTGTGGTTATGAATCCGCCGTAAAGATATAAAAGATGATCTTCTAGCGTGAAAAGCGAAGTGAATAAAATTGAGATAAGGATATAAGGCATATCTGAAAATAAAGTTACGGTCGAAATAGCGGTTGCTCTATATTCAGAATCCACATTCTTGTTTATAAGACTTACTCTATATGGGTTAATAATTTCTTGGGCAGTGTAAACGAAGAAGAAAGAAACTGCCCCTAGTGCTAAATTATTTGTTAGAAGAACTATGCCGAATCCGAGCAGGTAAGCAGTAAGAAAAAGTAGCTCAAGTTTCTTGCCTAAGTATGTAGAAAGTTTTCCGAAGTTGTAACTGACAAATAAAGCTGGGATAAGAACTATGCCAATTAGATAGCCTAACGTTTCGCCGTCATAACCAAAATAGAGGCCAGTAGCTTGGCGTACTGCACCTTCGTACGACTTGGGGAGAACGGCAAAGAACATTACAGGCAATATGAAGGTCAGAAAAGGCTTTTTGAGTATAATAGAGAAACCAGAACGAATTACTTGTAAATATGATCCAGATTCTGCTTTAATTTCTGAACGAGATTTCTTGTTGGTCTCTGGCATGAAGCACAAGATGATTATCCCAAGTACGCTTGTAATAATCCATGCTAGATAGCTGAGCCATGGGTTGATGCTATAGAGTAACCCACTGCTGATAAGCGAAAATATATAGGACGCTGTCGCTATCGAGTTGACACGCCCCAGAACAAGATCATAATGAGTTTCTTTTTTTATGCTTAGCAGATGTTCATACAAGTACGCTTCTTTTGAACCAGATAGCAGAGCGAAACCTAGAACCAGGATGATTTGCGCTACCAAAAACCCTAAGAAACTATGCCAAAACAGTACTAAGAAACCTTGGACAATAAATGAAGTGAGTCCTGCGATTAAGGTAAATTTTTTGCCACAAAAGTCAGCTAAAGCTCCTGACGGAACTTCTAGAAAAATACCTACAATTTTGGAAATGCCATCAATTAGAAACGCACTGCCTAAGGGAATGAAGATAGAAAAATAGAAGAGCCAGTTCGGTTGAATGAATCTGACGCCAAATGAGAAGCTTAAAAGATAATACAACCCAATTGTTCTGTCACCATATGTTGGAAACCGCTGGAACACCATGAACACTCTATCCAAAGTTTGTTGCGACAAGCAGAGTGTGCTCTTGTCGAAACGCTATAACAACATCGGACGCTATCCTGCTAGTAGCAGTTTCAGCAGATTGGGTGATATGGAAAAAATGAGAATTCTTCTACTAGCATGTGGTGGGACAATCGGGGCAGACAGTTCATACGAACTAGGAATAGCAGCGGTACATAAGGGCTCTGATTTTATTAATGAACTAGTCGATGTGTTCCCAGATCTAAAGTCGGGTAGTGATGACGGTACGCCAGGTTTTCTGGTCGATGATATCTTAGTGACAACGACTACCTGTAGCAGTGACTTAGGCGAGTCTACATGGGTTGCGCTTTCTGAGTTAATCAAAAAACACTATGACGACTATGATGGTTTTCTTATTTCTCATGGTACAAATACACTGAGCTACACAGCAAGTGCCTTAAGTTTTGCCTTCCCAAATATTGGCAAACCAGTTGTTCTAACTGGGTCGCAGATGCCCTTTAAAGTTTCAGGATCAGATGCCTTAGCTAATCTTTCCAACTCTTTACGAGTTCTAGGATTAGCACAAAACCAAAGTTATCTTGAGCGAGCAGCAGCTAGCAAATCTACTTTTAACGATTTTGCTGGTGTCTTCGTAGTATTCGGATCGCAAATTATAGCTGGGACTCGAGTTAGAAAAATGTCTGAGTTGGCAATAGAAGGTTTCGCTTCCTACAACGCTGCGCCAGTCGGAGTATTGAGGTCAGATAAAATATTTATAGATTTTCGTGAGTATGATTTTTATAGAGAGTATTTAAATGGAACCGCTATAGCTAAGGCAGGAAAAGAATTAGTAGTAAAGAACAGCTTTGATGGTGATGTGCTTTCGATAGTTGCGCATCCTAATTCTAGCATTGATAAATTAACGCATATGCTTAATCAAAAGTTTGATGGAATATTACTCCAAGGGTTCGGCGATGGCGAGATGCCAGAAGAGTATAACGATTTTTTGCAAACTGCTGCAGGGCTTGAAGTGCCAGTAATAGTTGGGTCTCAAGTAACTAATGGAGTGAGCAGTTTAGTTTTATATCCAGGAAGCAAACGGGCATCTGTTCGAGGAGCAACCCCCGCTTGGGACATGAGTCTTGAATCGATATATATAAAACTGAGATGGCTTATAGGGCAAAACTGTTCATACGAGGAGATTCATAATATTATGCCTAAAAGTCTGCGAGGCGAAATAAAACCGTCACATCTACTATAGTAGCTTGCCTTTGACTGCAGTGATCGGTAATGTGAATAGCATAATCATTGAGTTAATCAAAGCTGAGTTTTTCAGTGAATGCGAAACGATAGAAGCAGTCATAGACCAAACGCCAGAAATTGATCGTTGGTGCTCATCGCCTGATTGGGTCATGGCAGTTCACGCTGGTTTCAGCGTTGATGATACACCTTTATTTCTTACAACGCCTGATCGCAGTGGCTACGCGGCACTAACACGTTTTCAAGATGGCGAAGGCCGAACTGTTATCGCTGGGCTAGAGCTTGCTTGGGGGTTTGCAGCACCGTTTGTTGCGAAAGATCCAGCAACATTTTTTGCGGCTATGGCAACGTATCTGGCGCAAGATGCAACGTGGGATGATCTGATTCTGACAGGGTTACCTTATGCGACACACCCTAATTCTTACGTAGGGCATTTGCGCAAGGCATTTCTAGTGTTAGGTGATGCAAGGATGATCGAAGGGATCGATCGTCAAATAGTACATTTGGGCGATAGCGAGGATCGTTTCGAAAAGTGGTTTGCTCGGCGCTCAAGCTCATTTCGCCGCAATAGTCGCCGCTGCGAGCGCAAAGCCTCTGCTCATGGCATCAAAATTGAAGATGTTTCACAAAGCAACACTAATTTTGAGCGGATACTGCAGATAGAAAAGCAAAGCTGGAAAGGCCCCGATGATGAAGGGATTACCGCACCAGAAATGCATGCCGTATATCGCTATTTGACAAAACAACTTGCAACGAAAGGCCGTCTATGTCTGCATATCGCTGTTCATGAAGGGCGAGACTGCGGCTATATCCTAGGTGGTTTGCGCAATGGAATCTATCGTGGTTTGCAGCTTTCATACATCGAAGAAATGCGAGATTTTTCTATAGGGCATTTGTTGCAGCTGCATCAGCTTCGCGAACTTTCAGGCAGCGATAAATCAAAACAAGCGAATCGCTATGACATGGGAATGGACATTGCCTATAAACGGCGATGGGCTGACAAGAAAGAGAAAACCTTAATTCTAGGCGTTACAAGAGGCTAGAAGTTAGAGAATTTCATAAGCGCTACTTGCCTACAAAATACTTTAAAGTTCGACATACCCCTTGGAATAAATCATCTAGGTAAGCGATAACAAATTTTGGTGTAGAATCAGACGTTAGGAGTAAAAATGTTTGTGAAAATTTGTGGCATAACGTCTATAGAAGATGCTCAGTATTGTGTTGATGCTGGCGTTGACGCTATCGGTCTTGTGTTTGCCGAGTCATCACGTAACGTTTCAGCAGCGCAAGCGAAAGAGATAGTGTCGACTTTGCCAGAGAATGTTTTGTCGGTCGGTGTATTTCGAGGCCAGACGAAAGAAGAAATTGTTGATGTCGCTTCTCAATCGCAAGTCGGTTGTGTTCAGCTACATGGAGATGAGACGCTCCAAGACGCGTTATGGATAGCGGAGAAAATCCCAAAGGTAATAAAAGCGTTATCTTCTAGCGATTTGTTTAGTCAAACTCAGGAACGCACTGGCGTATCGCAGCTTGCAGAGTATAAGCGTTTTATGCTCATGATCGACGCGCCCAATCCAGGTGCTGGTGAACCGTTTGATTGGACAGCTTTGCAAGATATCTCCACCGATTTTATTTTAGCTGGAGGGTTAACGCCACAAAATGTAGCGCAAGCTATCGAGATCGCATCGCCTTGGGGTGTTGATGTATCAACAGGTGTTGAACTATCGCCAGGTGTTAAAGATAAAGCAAAAATTAAGAGCTTTACTTCAGCTGCAAGAAGCTAAGCTGCATATTTTTTGATCACCTGTACCAAGCCATCATTTTCTAATGATCCAGCGATTTCGTCTGCTAACTCTTTGAGGTCATCGATGGCGTTGCCCATGGCTATTTTGTGGCCCACAGCTTTGAAAAGCTCGATGTCGTTGGCGCTGTCGCCTATGCCAATAGTTTTTTCTTTGCTTATCTCGATCATGGCAAGAATCTCGGTGACGGCACGCTCTTTTGTCGCATCTATGTTGGTGATATGAATATCTGAACACGCTGGCGTCCACGACGGAACAATGATTGCCTTGAGCGATTCTATAGTGCTTATCGAGGCAACTATATCTGGGGCCTCATCTAGAGGCACTTTCAGAATATAAATTGAAGGAGTCTCATCAACGAGCGGCTTGTCTGACGCCTTGACTTTTTCGCCGCCTAGCTCATGAGCATAGATAATTTCATAAGGAACGTTTTGGCAGATAGCAAATAGTTGTTGAATCGTAGATCGGTGTATAGTCGACTGCCAGAGAATATTGCCGCTCTGTGGATCAATAACCTGCGCACCACCTGAAATAGCACAAGGCGTTTTTAGCTCTAGCGCCTGCAGAACTGGTAGCGCCGCGAGGACAGATCGACCAGTTGCAGCAAAAAGTGTTAGTGAAGATGTTGTCGCTACGGTATGTTTCAGCAGATCAGACGGGGTTGCTGCCAAGGCGCTTTCTATCGCAGTGCCGTCAAGATCAAATACTAGAGCATCATAAAAAGAATGAGAAGTCACCCGTTCAGCCTGCCTCGCAACATCACATTTTACTACGTGTGAGCATATTTACAGGTGTGCTATGAGTCATTTAGCTGTCTAACTGGACAGACACACAGTGATACTCTGAGAAGATGGCTTCGGGAAGGTTTTTGATGGAAAATAATGTGCATCTTTTGGATGGAGAAACCATTGTCGCTATCGATTTAGTTGAGAATACCAGGCCAGCAAACTTTCTTGATCCTGTCGAAGCATTATGTCGTCTATGTGGGGTTTCAGATCCAGCTAATATCGGCCGCAATGGCCCGATTAATGCGTCTGCTTCCTGTGAAACCTCAACAGATGAAGCACTAAAAAAATATGAAACATTATTTGGGCGTGATTCTCTTTATGCTGCGTTGATGCTAGCAGATGCATATCCTAATCTTCTACAAGCAACAGTTGTTCGTTTAGCCGAGTTGCAAGGCACCAGCTACCGAATGTATGCCGAAGAAGAGCCTGGCCGTATCATCCACGAGCATCGCTTGGATGACGACGAAGTTGGGCAAGAAATAACACGAACTAGCGGATGGCTATGGCCTTATTACGGAGCAGTCGACTCGACGCCTGTGTTTGTGCTTGCCTGCCAGAAACTATATGAGCAAGACAAGAATGTATTATCAGAAATGGTTACTAAAGAAGATGGGACTGTTACTACGATCGAAGAAGCATGTGCGGCAGCGTTGCTTTGGACTATAAAAAAGTTAGAAACGTCAGATCTCTTTTTCATAGAAAGCGACCCACAGTTTGAAGGTTCTATAACTAATCAGACATGGAAAGATTCCCACGACTCGATGACGTTCGCAGACGGTGCGATGCCAGAGCTACCTTTGTCGTCTGTTGAGGTGCAAGGGTTTGCTTATGATGCAGTAAAGTTCGGTGCGAACTATTTTAGCGACACACAACTTGGCGACCGTTGCAAAGAAGCTACAAAGAAGCTAGGGGAGCAGTTCAAAAAGTATTATCTTCCTCCTGTTGCTTCTTCTCTGCCATGTGTCGCAATGGGAGTTGGCTATTGCGACAAGGGTGAAGTTGCCCCACTATGGATTTCAGGTTCAAACATCGGCCATCTTTTACGAGGCGACCTTTTGAACGATATTGGGCGCAGCGATGTGAAAGAAAAGATTGTCGATGAATTATTTTCTGACAATCTACTGGGGGCAGCTGGCATACGAACGTTAGGGAAAAACGAAGTTCGCTATCGTCCAGGGGCATATCATTGCGGTCAAGTATGGCTGTGGGAAAGTGCTGTGTTTGCGTTGTACCTTGCAGACCTAGGTTATGTAGACAAGGCGCTGGCATTAAAAGCAAAAGTGCTTGAAGCTTGCGAAATTTTCGGTGGTTACCCAGAGTTTGCGCGTGGCGATGATGATGCTATTGCATTTAATACACATATCGTTGACATTGTCGATATTGATGGTAAGTCAAATCGTATAGAGCAGCCGCCACAACAAATCCAAGGTTGGACTGTTGCAGGCGTTGTCGCGTTGCAAGCTTCGGCTCAGCTTCGAGAAGATATTGTTCTGAAAGAAGCCTGTTAGCTCGTTACTTTATTGCTGCGTGAAATAGTAATCGCAGTTTTCTTCACTAGCGATGCTCGATATAGCTCAAGATATTGATCCGTCATATTTTTCATGGAAAAAGTTGTTTCGATTGCTTTTCGGCAATTTTCTCGTTCTATGAAGTCGATATTTTTGATAGCAGCAAGAAACTCATCTCTAGAATTGCACACGAAGCCTGTGGTTCCGTTATGTATAATTTCTGGCGCTGAACCTAGCGCAGAAGCGATAACAGGAGTCCCTGCGGCTAATGCTTCTATCATGACAAGTCCGAATGGTTCAGCCCAGGCAAATGGATTTAGCAATGCTTTCGCCCCTTGGAAAAGACGCTGCGTGTCCTCTCGTGAAAGCTCACCTAAGTAGACGATCTGGCTATCAAGCAGTGGCTTAACTTTTTCTTGAAAATATGCTTTCTCGATCGGTTCTGTGCATTTGGCGGCGATTTTTAGCGAAACACCTGTTTCTTTCGCTAGCTCGCATGCAGTATGAATTCCTTTATCAGGTGACATTCTACCAACACATGCAAAATAGTCGCCATCGCCAGAACCAACCAAAAAGTCAGCCGGGTCAAGCCCATGATGGATAGTTTTTGCTAGGGGAAGTAACGAGGAAACTTGGCTCGCATGGTTTTCAGAAATCGTGACTATTTTGCCGCCACGGTTGCTTATTTTCTGCCACAGATAAAGATTCTGCGGCAGGAAAGGATCATGCACGGTTGCTATAAGCGGAGGCGAAGTGTGCGGCTGCCATGTTAAAGGCCCAGCAATAGTATGGTCATGGATCACATCGCAGTCTGCGAACTGTTCGTAGGCAGAGGTAAGGTGATGTAATGCGTGGCGCATCTCTGTTATCGCAAGATTTGATTTGAACCCTCTAGCTTTTTCAAAAATGTATTGTGTAGGGACAGTACACGTGCTGTCGCCTGTGGCAAACAGCATGACATCATGTCCCTGTTGCGTAAGTCCACGACAAAGAATATCAATAACAAGTTCTGTTCCGCCATATGCTAGCGGCGGCACAGCAACCCATGGTGGTGCTACCATTCCGATTTTCATGTAACCTCCGAGTAGTCACGTAGACACCTCGGATTTCTTTACTTCAGCGTCCTTTTAGTTAAAGAAGCTTTAGAAAGCGTTTTTATTGTCTGAGGTGTTCGGTTCATCTCGATACTAGCCTGTTCATAGACAGCAAGGTGTTTTGCTGTCATATTAGCGACAGAGAAAACCGTTTCGATTTCGTTTCGGCACTGCCCACGATCGATCTGATCTATGTTGTTGATGGCAGTTAGAAACTCTTCTTTGCTTTTGCAGATGTAACCTGTTTTGCCTTCGGTTACGATTTCTGGTACTGAGCCGCAGCGAGAGGCGATAACTGGTGTGCCGACCGCAAAAGCTTCAGTCATGACTAGACCAAAAGGTTCTGCCCATGCGATTGGATTAAGTAGAGCTTTGGCTTCGCGCAGGAATTGTTGTGTGTCTGCTTTGTTGAGTTCGCCTAGATATTCAATATCCTTGCTGAGAAGTGGGCGAATTGCTTGTTCGAAGAACTCTTTTTCGAATGGTTCTCGTGATTTTGCAGCGATTTTTAGTGGAACGCCTGCTTCTTTTGCTAGCTCACAAGCGGTATGGATTCCTTTTTCAGGCACAGTACGTCCAAGCGAAGCGAAATAGCCGCCGTTGCCTGCACCCACCGTGAAATCGTCTGGGTTTAAACCATGATGAATAACCTGGTCTATTTTAATGCCAGGCGTTGCTTGGCTGGCCTGATTGCGTGAGATTGCGATAATACTGACATTGCGCTTTGAGAGTTGCTCCCAAAATTCCATAGTGTCTTGTTGGAACGGGCCGTGATTTGTTGTCACAACGGGAGGCATTCTGTCAGATCGCCAAGAAAGTGGTCCGATCATTGTATGATCGTGGATTACGTCATAGTCAGCAAACGCCTCATATGCTGCGAATACATGACGCATTTCAAATAGGGCGCCGTTTGCTACAAAATCGACTGCTTTGTCAAAATAACTTTGCATTGGAACAGGGCATTTGCTGTCACCGCTAGCGAATAATGTTACTTCATGACCTGCATCGAGAAGCCCCCTACATAGAAGATCTATCATTAACTCTGTCCCACCGTAAGCTACTGGCGGTACTGGCACCCAAGGTGGGGCGATCATTCCAATCTTCACGATTTCTCCTTACAATATCTGTGTAAAGACCAATCGGCGGCACCTAACAACTCTTAAGGGCATCTCTACTAATTGTAGATGCCCTCGGCATTTCCGCTTCGCTCTGAGCGTTAGCACGCAGCTTTTAGCGGTTTTTGGATAAAGCGATTCAGCGGAGAAGCAATCACTAGAAATAGCCCTAAGTAATTAGACCTAGAAGATCTCCGAAGTTTAACGTAGCCAGATGAGGTACAAGAACTGTAGATGATTGATTCCAAGGCTATGTTGAATTTTAAAGTATTTTGCACCCAAATAGCGCTATCGTTTTTGCTCTCTTTTGATTCCAGGGTGGTCATTTCCGAGAAATCGGGGATCTTGTCCAGCAGAGATTCCCACTTTCGTAGCAATGACGACCCCAATAGGCTTGGCTCAGTTGCGTCCGCTGTTAGAATGATGCACATATGACAATTACAAACTCATCTTCTGTTATGGGCGACCCTGATACTTCTGGTCGTTTTGGGCAATTTGGCGGGCGTTATGTTCCTGAGACATTAATGCCAGCGTGTTTAGAACTTGAACAGGCATTTAAAAATGCGTGGGCTGACCCTTCCTTTGTGAAAGAGTTTCATGAGTTACTTAATGGCTACGGCGGTCGACCTTCGCCCGTGACCGAGTGTCATCGTCTTTCTGAACAGCTTGGTGTGCGTATTCTTCTTAAGCGTGAAGATCTTAACCATACAGGCAGCCATAAAATCAATAACGTTATGGGGCAAACCTTGTTGGCGAAACGCATGGGTAAAACCCGTATTGTGGCAGAAACAGGGGCAGGTCAACATGGTGTCGCTACAGCAACTGCTGCAGCGTTTTTCGGTCAAGAATGTGTTGTCTATATGGGCGAGGTTGATATAGAACGACAGAAGCTGAACGTGTTTCGGATGGAGCTTCTAGGCGCCGAGGTTCGGCCTGCGTTATCTGGCAGTCGTACGCTGAAAGATGCGGTGAACGAGGCTATGCGTGATTGGGTAAGCACGGTCGAGTCTACGTTCTATTGTCTTGGGTCGGTCATGGGCCCTCATCCATATCCTTGGATGGTGCGAGAATTTCACCGTGTGATCGGCAACGAAGCAAACGCGCAATGCAAAGAGCTGCTCGGTGGCGACGTTCCAGATGTCGTTGTTGCTTGCGTCGGTGGAGGCTCGAATGCGGCTGGCATTTTCTCTGGGTTCGCCGATACCGATGCCGAACTTGTCGGCGTTGAACCTGCTGGGGGAGCGGCCGTTGGCTCTGGCATCCCTGGCGTTGTGCACGGGTCGAAGTCGTATCTGATGCAAGACGAAGCAGGGCAAGTGCAAGAAGCACATAGCGTTTCGGCAGGCCTAGATTATCCTGGTGTTGGACCAGAACATGCACACTTGGCAGATATCGGTCGTGCTCGTTATGAAGCAGTGAACGACACGCAAGTGCTCGAAGCATTTGAGATGTTGGCACGCACTGAGGGGATTATCCCAGCGTTAGAGCCTGCACATGGGTTGGCGTGGATTATCGCAGCAGCAAAAGAGTTAGCAGGCAAAACGGTGTTGCTAAACATGAGCGGTCGCGGCGACAAAGACGTGGCACAAGTACAGGCCATTAAAGCAGGCGACCCAGTTGCACTAAAAACGATGAGGCCATAGGGGAGCTCCCCCTGTATTTCCGCTCCGCTCGGGACGTTGGCACACAGCTTTTTATCTGTGCCTCACCGAGTATTCTGAATACCACAATCCAGCAGTATTAAAGACAAGAGATTTATAACTATGACAACTACTGATACGACGCAAACCTATGGCACGCTAGAGACGCATCTTCGATCGCGTCGTGACGCTGGTCAAAAACTGCTGTTGCCTTATATCACTGGCGGCTTCCCAGCAGAGGAGTGGACGCAACTTATTGACGGCAGCGCTCATGCTGGCGCTGATGCGTTGGAGATAGGCCTGCCGTTTAGTGACCCTGTGATGGACGGGCCGACAATACAAGAGTCATCAACGCTTGCGCTCTCGCAAGGCGCGACGCCACAGTCGATCCTTGATCAGGTTGCTATGGCAAAACCTGGTATTCCTCTTATCGCAATGACCTATTACAATATTTGTTTCCGCATGGGGCATCGTCGTTTTGCCAATGCGTTAAAAACAGCGGGTGTTTCGGCAGCGATTTTGCCTGATCTGTCGCTCGAAGAAATGGCACCATGGCGAGAGTCAGCTGCGAGTGAAAAGGTTGAAACAGTAATGCTGGCCGCTCCTACCTCTGGCGATGCTAGGCTGCAAAAAATTGTTGAAGCGGCAAGCGGTTTCGTGTATGGCGTTGGTCTTGTCGGCATCACTGGCGAGCGTCAAGAACTAGCAGAAAGTGCGTTAACTATTGCAAAACGATTGAAAGCTATTACCGATAAGCCTGTGCTGATAGGTGTTGGTGTCTCAAACCCACAGCAAGCTCGCGAAGTGTGCGAAGTCGCCGACGGCGTTATCGTCGGATCGGCAGTAATCCGCCGCTTGCTCGACGGCGGTTCAGTCGAAAAAGCTATCGACTTTATCGGTGAGCTTCGTAACGGTCTCGATAAAGGTTGAGATAAGCATTACATCCAAGAAAGGCTATGTTTAACCCTATCGATAAAGCCAAAGGGTTTCCCTAGATTTCTTTTCTCAGTCTCAGCCATTGCTCTGTCCAACTTTTTGGCTTTTCTGATTTGGCCTGTTTTTAAATATGCCACAGCTAAGGAATCCCTGGCATCAGAAGTAAAGTGGTTATCTGCCCCGAAAACTTCGGTTGCATCCTCCACTGCTTTTTCTCCAACATCGATAGCAGCGTCATATTGATCGCCTCGCTGATAATATCGCAACAACAATATTTTTTGAGTAACCGTTTCTGGATGCTTAGGGCCACGAATTTCAATAAAACTTGTCAGGGTTTTTTCTTGAAGCGATGCCGCATTACTGTACTGGCCCGCTGCTTCATAGCACTGTGCTAGCCTTACCTTGGCAAGTAATGTATCAGCGTGTTCTAAGCCCTTGGTTTCTATTGTGTCTTCAATTGCTTGTTCCAGAAGAGCTATTGCTTCGTCATGTTCATGTGCCTCAAGGTGGAATTCGGCAAGTTCTACTCGGACTGCTAGCGTTTCTGAATGGTTTTCTCCGAGCGTTTTGATACGCTCGTCAAGCACTTGTTTAAGCAAAGCAAAGGCTAGAACATTTTTTTGTGCTTGCATATATGAGCGAGCTAGTTGCATCCGACCAATAATTGCTTCTTCATGTCTTAGGCCATGAGTATTAACACTGACCTGTAGTTCTTTCTCCCGGATCTTGATAGCTTCATCATGTTTACCCGCTTGGTCGTATAACGAGACTAGTCTGCTTCGAGCTTTGCTTGTTAAATTATTGGTGTATCCATATTTCTGTGTGTAGATTTCAACGAGTTCTTCAGCAAGACTTAGCGCATCTTTTCTATTTCCTACTTTATTGTGCGCATCGATCATGCTGTCTTTCGTTGACAGAACGCTGAAATGGGTCGGTCCGAAATGTTCAGTGCGGCTTAAAAGAATTTTTTTGAGGATCTCGATAGCGTATATCGATGGTCCAGAGTAAAGATATGCCCCTGCAAGGTTAGTCATGGCCATCAGAGTATAGGGATGGGACGGGCCAAGGAGGTCGCTAAGATCTTGAGCTACTTTCTCGCCTAGCTTGACGGAGTCGACATATCGGTTTAACGAAAAGTAGTGTAAGACAAGATTAAATCTTGCATAGTGCGTTTGTGGGTGGTTATCACCTAGTATGTTTATACTATCGGCAACTAATTGTTGACTGTCAAGCAGCACTTCCTCTGCAAGGTCCTTCAGATAACAAAAAATTAAATATTCACATCTATATTTTATTGTGTCTGGATGTAGGTTTCCTAGAAGTTTTACGGAGTCTTGCACTACTTGTTTGCCGATCAAAAAGGCCTCATCTTCTTGATTGTCTAATATATATAGTGAAGTAAGGTTTGATTTTTTTTTCGATTGTATCTGCATGCTCACGGCCGACTAATGAAATGCTTTCTTCGACAATAGCTTTTCCAATATCGACGGCTGTGTTCGTTTGTTCTGAATAAGCGTATGCTTGAAGTAAGGCAGTTTCTAGCGCGCGAAAAATAACCAGTTCGTCTATTCCAGCTAGCCTGTTGAAGAAAGACTGGCTCGTCTCTTCTAGCAGAGAAAGCTGTCGTGAAGGGTTTTCTGCCTTGGCCCAAAATTCGTCAGATCTGAATAATGATGCAATGTCATTTTCCGTGAGACTACTTTCTAGAATGATTGTGTGTGCTGTAAATAACCAGATGACGTATTGTCTAAATTTATTCTGGTCAGCGCTAAGCAACGCATTGTTAGTATCTTTACTGAGAATCGTGTAAGCCCTGGTAGAGAAGCTGTCTAAGTTTGCAGATTTCATCTATAATACCTTGCAGCGATAATCGAAAGCAATGAAACTAAAGCAATTCGGCCATGTAATGAAGACATAAATTATGAATCGGCTTGATTTCTTTAGGTCTTAAACCATTTAGCTACATGCTTAAATTGAGCCCAGAAATAATCGCTTGGAAAGAGGCAGTTGCAATGTCGCTATGGAGGCCAACGCCCCAATGTGCGGTGTTTCCTATCTCAAGCTCGATATAACACACTGCTTTTGCGTCTGCGCCAGCGCCGATTGCGTGCTCTTGATAATCGAGTACCCTGAAATCTAAGTTAAACCCTGAACGTAGCGCAGTAGCAAACGCTTCAACAGAACCTTGCCCAGTACCTGTAATCTCTGTCTCGTTACCGTTGAAGGTGACAAGAGCAGTTAAACTAGCTTGATCCTGACCGCTTTGGTTCTGTCCCACAGTGAACGAATTGAGTTCATACGGCTCAGCTGTGGTCAAGTAATGGTTGCGGAACTCTTCCCAAATTTGCTGACCACCTATTTCTTTGCCAGTGGTGTCTGCAATATTTTGAATCACGCGAGTGAATTCGATTTGCAGACGGCGAGGCAGATCGAAACCTTGTTCAGTTTTGAGAAGATACGAAACGCCACCTTTACCAGATTGAGAGTTGACACGGATAACATCTTCATACGTTCGGCCAACATCAGTTGGATCAATCGGTAAATATGGTATCTCCCACAGCGTTTGTTTGGTTTGTTCCATCGCCGCAAACCCTTTTTTAATAGCGTCTTGATGCGAACCAGAGAAAGCGGTATAGACCAGATCGCCAACATAAGGATGGCGAGGATGCACTGGCAGCTGATTACAGTGTTCAGCGACTCTACGTATCTCGTTAATATTCGTTATATCGAGCTGTGGATCGACGCCCTGGCTAAATAAGTTAAGCGCAAGGTTCACAACATCTACATTGCCTGTGCGTTCGCCATTGCCAAACAAGGTGCCTTCAACACGATCGGCGCCTGCCATTACACCAAGCTCGGCTGCGGCGACTCCTGTGCCTCGATCATTATGCGGATGTACTGAAAGAACAATCGTCTCACGATCTTTAATGTTGCGATCAAACCATTCGACCATATCTGCATAAATATTTGGTGTGCTCATCTCAACGGTGGCAGGCAGATTAAGAATAAGCGGTCGTTGCGCTGTCGGTTTAAAAACATCCATAACTGCTTCGCAAATCTGTTTCGCAAACGGAAGTTCTGTACCTGTGAAACTTTCAGGCGAATATTCATAGCGGACAGCAGTCGCACCGATACGTTGCTCGTTCTCGACGCAACGCTGTGCGCCTTTGACCGCTATATCGATTATCCCAGCTTCGTCTAGACCAAAAACAACCCGACGCTGTAAGGTCGATGTCGAGTTATAAAGATGCACGATGGCGCTGTGTGCGCCCTCTATTGCATCGTAGGTTCGGTCGATCAGCTCAGAGCGTGCTTGTGTAAGCACTTGAATAGTCACATCTTTCGGTATCGCATCGTCTTTGATAATCTGACGAACGAAATCAAAGTCGGTTTCTGAAGCTGCTGGGAATCCAACTTCTATTTCTTTGAAACCAAGTTTGACAAGCAGATCAAACATTTGTCGTTTGCGGTCTGCATCCATCGGTTCGATTAACGCCTGGTTGCCGTCTCGCAAGTCTACGCTGCACCATAGCGGTGCTTTGGTTATAGTTTTTGTCGGCCAGGTGCGATTTGGTAAATCGACAACTGGGAATGGCTGATATTTTGCGGTTACGTCTTTCATTTTTCTAATCCTTATGGCGATGTCTAACTTGCATCGCTCAATATTTTCTGCGCATGCGCTGGTAAGCAGCTTCTAGCGATAGTAATTTAAACGGTCTTTTTACTGGTAATGAAGAAACCCCGACGCGCCAAACTAGGCGGCCGGGTATTGAAGTCGCAGTGAATCTAGAAAAGACATTAACCTCACTGTAGCTCTTTCGCTTAGAAACAGTGCAAATTCTTATAAGGAAATTCGTGCAACCCTAGATGAGCGCAGAGAAGCCATACGAAAAGTCTTGAGGATTATCAAGATATCCTAGGAATTTCCGCTTGCTGCTAAGTTTCGTGTGAAATCAGATAATGCAGCAAGCACATCAGGATCGGGGTCTATCTTTGGTTGTGCTAGGCTTTTTTTAATATCAACATAAACTGATGATTCATACTGACAGTCAGCACAGGAGTCAAGGTGTTTAGCGACTTTTTTCGCTGTTCTCTCATCTACCTCGCCATCAAGATATGCCTGCATAACAACCATTACCTGTGCGCATGACATTTGTCTTCTGAATAGATTAATCAATGTGATCACCACCTTGTGAAATAGTGTCTTCAACTTGTTTCTCTTTTAAAACTTCGCGTATCTGTTTGCGGGCCCTGTGAAGTCGACTCATCACTGTGCCAACAGGGACACCTAATTTCGCTGCAGTTTCTTTATAGGAGAAAGAATTCAAATCAACTAAATCGATAACATTACGGAAATTCTCAGGCAAGGTTTCGTATGCCTCAGTGACTTCTGCACTAAATAGTGGGTCAACAACAATAGTTTCTGGCGTTTGTGTATCTGAGAACTCTTGCGAGCGTTCAAAAGTTTTCTCGGGGTCATCAAGCAGGTCAGGTTTTTTCTTTCTGGCCCTATTAATATTTGTATTGCGCATGATGGTCAGTAGCCAGGCGCGCGGGTAACGGCCGTCAAAACGATCTAAGGCCTTATAGGCTTTGAGAAGTGTTTCTTGCACTAAATCTTCAGCTTCTGACTTTGATCTAGTGTAGAGCCAGGCTGTGCGATACATAATTTCTAGCTCAGGAAGAACGAGCTTCTCAAACTTAGTTTCGGTATCGGTTTGTTGATCCATTAGTAACACCATTGCTTAAAAAACACCTAAATAACAACCTACATTCCAAAAAAACACTAAAAAAGCTAGTGAATGGCGTGGGAAAGCGTTTTCTCTTGCTAGTCTCAGCCAAGGAAAGAAGCTATTACTCGGCTTTTCTAGCTAGGTGAGACGAAAGTCTACTTGCATGTGGGGCGGCCGAGGTAGCATAGACAAGGAGTTAAAATATGAACAAGACAGAACTAATCGATGCAATAGCTGACGGAATTGGCGTGAGCAAAAAAAATGCTGGCGATGTTCTTGATGAATTCGTGACCATTGTTAAAAACAATGTTAGCAAAGGTGAAAAAACAACAATTCAAGGTTTTGTTTCTTTTGAACAGGTTGATCGCAAAGAGCGCAAAGGTTTCAATCCACAGACAAAAGAGCCAATCGTTATTCCTGCATCTAAGGCTGTTAAAGTTACTGCTTTGTCTAAACTTAAAGAAGCTGGAAAAGAGTCAAAGTAAACAGATTACAAAAGACGACTTAGAATTTGTTTCTAAGTCGTCTTTTTTCATTTTTGTGTTTCTATGCTTGTTCGTCATGAACACACAAAGTAGCGAACGATGACCGCATTCCCAAAACCAGCTGATTTGATCCCTCATAGAGCGCCATTCTTGCTTCTAGACGAGATAACTGCATTAGAACCTGGTGAAAAAATTCAAGCAACATGGCGTTTAACAGGTGAAGAAGACTTTTTCGCTGGCCATTTCCCAGGTCGCCCAACACTGCCTGGTGTTCTCATGGTTGAATCTTTAGCTCAAGCTGGTGCATGTAGTGTGCTATCAGTGCCTGAATTTGCCGATAAACTTCCGTTGTTCGGCGGCGCTGACAAGATTAAGTTTCGTCGTCAGGTCGTGCCAGGTGAAACGTTGACGCTTACTGTTGAAATGTTGAGCCTTCGAGGCCGCGCAGGCAAAGGCATAGGCAAAGCACACGTAGGAACCGAACTAGCCTGTCAAGCAGAGATACTGTTTATCTTGGTAGATTCGTAGAGCGGATTAATCCTCAATTTATGATTGATGAATTTCAGAATATCTTAGCGACAAATTCATATGCGACGATTTCAACTGTGGATGCAACTGGGTTACCTTGGGCCGCACCCGTCTGGTATGTCTATGAAAATAAAACACTCTATTGGTGGTCTTCTCAAAGCTCTCAACATTCACTTAATATCGCTTTGAACGGTTCTGTTTATGTAACGATTTTTGACTCCACCCTCCCAGAAGGGAAGGGGTTAGGGGCATATTGTCGTGCGGAAGCTAGCGAGATTCAACAAAATAGACTCGAAGAAATTTGCAAGTTATACAATGCCACGACACAAGTATTTAAGCTGAACAAGGCTAACTGTTCTGGCGAAGCTCCAACCCGTTTATATCAAGCAACTATAAAAAAGGCCTGGATTAACAGTGAAAGTATAGTCAATAACCAGTATGTAGATTCAAGGGTTGAAATTCAACTAGATCGCAATTCCTAAGTTTTCTTGAGTTTTTACTTTGTGGTAAATCAAGGCAGCTTTGATGCATTGTTTAAGTTCGTCTTCTGGAATTTGCTGGTCGAAAGTAAACCTAATAGCTCGGTTGTTTTCATAGTCGAATAGTGGGCCAAAAACCTGCTTGAATGTAGAGACTAGTTTGCTTGTGCACTTAAAATATGTGGAATATATTTCTGGCGTTTTCTCTTTCCAATCGATCCTGATTGTGCTTCCATGTTTGGAAAGAAAACTTGGTTCGCCCCATTTCAGTGTTTCTTCCAGTTCTTCTAGCTCAAGCTCTTTAGCTGATTCGATTATAAGCCGATGGACATTTTTGATTTTAGGGCGAACGTTCTCTGGATACTTCGAATAAATATTTTCGAGTCGAGGGTCGGTTTCTAATCGCATGATGTAAGAATATCTCCTGAATTGGTGTCTTGCCATCGCAGGCCAAGCGGTCTATCTGCATTCGATAGTTTGTCTGCTATGGTGCATTGAGGATGAATGAACTGTCACTACAGAGGCGCATACAGCGAGTAGGGATACGCCTCCAAGCTCGTTTGGAAGCTGGTATTGGCGACCGGTGGATTCCAATGGTGCTAAGTGCTGCATTGGCTTCTGTCGTCGGAAGTTTGGCGGTCGCTCAATTCGAAAGCCTTGCTTCTGGTCGTGAACTTGCACATCTTAAGCAGTCGATTTGGCTTATTCAACAAGGGATGTATCAAGACGCAACAGTGGTTGAAGGCAATATTGTTGAAACAAGTGGTTCGTTGCTTGTTTACCCGCTGGCTTTATTGGCTTCGGTATTTGAAGTGGAACAGATGCTGCTGACAATGCAAGCTGTTGCTATTGGCGTCACGGTGCTTCCGCTATGGGGCGTTGCGCGTCAAGTAGTAGACTTGCGCATTGGTGCTTCAACTGCGTTATTGCTCGCGTATGTTCTAAACCCTATAACACATCAGTTGGCTATAGAAGATTTTCATCTTGAAGTATTGGCTATCCCAGCTTTTGTTGCAATGGTGTATTTCGGCGCACGAAAAAAATGGCTTTTTTATTGGATTTGTATCGCCTGGATTTTACTTTGTCGAGCTGATTTAGGTTTAGCCGTTGCTCTATGGGGTTTCTTGCTTCTGGGTGATGGCGTCCGAAAAAGAGGCTTCTGGACTATGAGTATCGGGTTTGGATGGTCGCTCGGTTTCTTGCTTATTCTCAAACCACTCCTAGGTCAAGAGTTAGTTTTAACTTGGGGTAATTTGTTTGCTGAAGAAAACTTTGCTTTGGCTGTTGCGTTGCTCGCTCCGTTACTTTTTTTGTCGCTTATTTCGTTTCGTCATCTCTTGCCAGCCTTGCCGTTAGCTATTCTTTATGTTGTCGCAAGCGACGATAGCGCCTATTACGATCCAACCGTTTTGCTTTTGCCGTTTGTGTTTATTGCAGCTGCGTATGCTATGAACCGTTTAGGTTATATCGGCGTCGATTCTGTCTTCCTTGATGCGAGACTGCTGCTTGCATTGGTTACTGCTGCTCTATTCTTCTATATAGATTCATCTATAGCTTCACCGTATGCTAGACCTTGGGAATGGCGCACTCTTGATGAAACTGATAAGTCAGTGCTGCAAGCTATAGATAGTCTTGAAGACGATACGAACATTTGGGCAACAACGTCTGCTCTTGTGCCACTTGCTGATCGTGAAAATCTCGCCATTTTGGACGAACCTATTCTTTTCTATCCCGAGTCAGCACAAGCGATTATAATCGTAGAACGAGATATTGCTCCAAGAACTGAAGAAGAGAAACAGATCTATGATCAGCGGCTAGATCCCTTAGGATTTAGGATTGCATATGCTGCTGAAGATGTAAAACTATATCGACGTGATTAAGGGCAGACTAAGATAACCTTAAACGTGTGGCTGAATCTCAAGAAAAGTATTTTACTTGGCCTAATTTCATAACAACGATACGGCTGTTTTGCATACCTTTTTTTCTGTATCTTCTCTTCGTTAAAGAAGATGCGGGTAGCGCAGCATGGCTATTGGCCGCATTAGGCTCTACTGACTGGGTTGACGGTTATATTGCGCGTCGGTTTGACTCTGTAAGCGACTTCGGGGCTTTATATGACCCTTCTGTAGATAGATTGCTGTTTATTGTTGCTGCTCCTGCGCTTTTGCTGGTAGACGCAATGCCTCTTGCAATAGGAATAGCAGCCATCTGTCGTGAGCTGAGTATGGTTTGTGCAGCTTTCTACCTGTACCTGCGACGTGCTGAGAAATTTCCAGTTACGTGGTCAGGAAAAACAGGCACTTTTCTTTTAATGTTTGCATTCCCGATGTTTCTTGGTGCCAGCAGCGATCTTTCATATGCATCTTTTCTCGCTATAGCCGCCTGGTTTTTTGCCATCCCAGGTCTTGTATATAGTTTCTATTCATTATTCTTTGAATATGTTCCTGCTGCTAAACGTTCCTTAGAACAAGTGTAAGAAGCAGATGTGACTTATTTTTTTGTTTGAAACAGCAAGAATTGTGAAATTAGCGGTAGCGTAAATCATCATGGAAACACCTTCAGAGCTAAAATATTCTAAAGATCACGAATGGGTTCGTGTCGAAGATGATGGAAAACTTAGAATAGGGATAACTGATTTCGCTCAGGATGCTCTTGGCGACATAGTGTATGTCGCTTTGCCCACAGTCGAGGCGGTTGTTAGTGCGGGCGATTCTGTTAGCGAAGTTGAATCAACAAAATCAATTTCAGATATCTATGCTCCAGCAGCTGGGAAAATTGTTTCTGTTAACACTGACTTGGTTGACACGCCTGAGGCGTTAAACACCGATCCTTACGGCGACGGCTGGATTATGCTGATTGAACCAGACGCTTCTTTCGTCGCTGATAATTTATTAGATGCGCAAGCCTATGTTGCGCTAATGGAGGTTTAACCATGTCATGTCCTTCTTGCGGTTATGAAAATCCTTTAGGTGCACGGTTCTGTAGTTCTTGTGGTACTCCTTTAGAAGAGCGTGTTCCAACGCACGATGTTACTGCAGCCTATGTGCCTGCTATCGATGATGATGAGAGCGACCATGGTGAAGAGCTACCTACTGGAACAACGGGAGTGTTCGTTGTTCGTAAAGGTCCTAAGCGTGGCACCAGAATCGCGTTAGATAACGACGAAGTGTCGATTGGTCGTCATCCTGATAGCGACATTTTCTTAGACGATGTTACGGTCTCTAGACATCATGCAACAGTTCGCAGAGCTGGCACAACCCATGAAGTAACCGACGGGGGAAGCATGAACGGAACTTATATTAATAAGCAGCGTCTAGATTCTGCGGTGTTACGTGATGGCGATGTGGTGCAGATTGGCAAGTTTAAGCTTGTTTATCTTGCTGTAGGTGACTAGTTTATATCTATGGCTATAGAGCTTGAATTGCTAGGGGTTAAAGTCAAAATGCCATCGAGTGCGCCTGTGCTTGTTTTGCGTGAGCGTGTAGGTTCTCGTCGGCTCTTGCCGATCTATATTGGTGGTCCCGAAGCTCATTCAATAGATTTCGCTCTTTCTGGCACAAAGATCTCTCGCCCGCTTACACATGATCTATTGTTAAATGTTATTTCTGATCTTGGTTTTAGGCTTCAACAGGTTGAAGTGACAGAGCTTCGAGAGGGCACGTTCTATGCAGATCTGGTCGTAGTAAAAGAAACGGGTGAGGTAACTCGCATTTCAGCTCGACCTTCTGACGCTATTGCAGTGGCGTGTCGCTTGCAATGCCCAATATTTGTTGACGAAGCTGTTCTTGACGAGGCTGGTCTTATCGAAGAAGAACCAGGTGAAGGTACAGACGAAGAAGATATGGTTCAGGAGCTTCGCAAGTTCCTAGATGAAGTGAACCCTGAAGATTTTCTTCCTGATTAAAGCGGTGTCCCTTCAGAAAAGGCTAGATACTGCTTAGAATTGTGTGATGGCTTCTCCGATTGATATAACAGAGCTCAAAAATATTTCTGTTGCGAAACTTAAAGGCGTAGGGGAGAAGCGATATAAGAAACTTGCTGAGATCGAAATTCGTGATCTATACGATTTGCTTACTTATTATCCGCGCCGTTATCTAGATCGTACAAAAGAGGCAGCAATTGCTGATCTTCTAGAAGGTGAAGAAGCCAGTATTTTTGTGACTGTCGACAATACAACAAGTCGGCGAGTGCGTGGCGGTAAAGTCATGGTCACCACCACAGTAAGTGACGATACTGGGTCGATGAAGCTGACGTTTTTCAACCAGCGCTGGCGTGAGCGCCAACTTAGCGAAGGCACGCAAGCCATTATCTATGGCAAATTAAGCATGTATCGTGGGCAGCGTCAAATGACAAACCCTGTTGTTGATTTGATCGGTACCCAAACAGGCAAAATAATCCCTGTGTACCCACAGTCTCAAAAAGCAAATCTACACAGCTCCAACATTTCTGAATGGGTCGCCGAAACGATGCGTCGTGTTCTGCCGCCTAAAGGGCGAGGGTTGCTTGACCCTCTTCCAGAGAATATCAAGGTCGAATACAAGCTGATTTCTCGCCAAAAAGCGTTGCAAGGTATTCATCAGCCAGAGAATATGGGTCATGTTTCTACTGCTCGTAAACGTTTAGTTTTTGACGAGCTATTTCGGATGCAGCTTGCGTTGGTGCTTCGTAAAAGGGCGATAGAGCGAACCGAAGTTGGTGCAGCCCACAGCGTTGAAGGCCCGCTACAACAGAAGTTTCAAGCTGCGTTGCCGTTTGATTTAACAAAAGCACAAGCAAAAGCTATTGGCCAGATCAATAGTGATCTAGCCCGTTCGGTGCCGATGCATCGTCTTTTGCAAGGCGATGTTGGAGCAGGTAAAACGCTGGTGGCTGTCGCCGCGATGTTAGCGGCAGTCGATGGCGGACATCAAGCTGCGCTAATGGCTCCAACTGAAGTACTTGCTGAGCAGCATTTTGCTGGTATTAAAAAACTGCTTGCCGATTTGACGGTTGAGGACGAAGGCTCACTTTTTGCTTCACGTCCTTTAAAAGTTGAACTGTTAAGTAATCGTGTGTCAACAGCTGAACGTAAAAGAATACTGAGTCAGCTGTTAACTGGCGATATCGATATAGCTGTCGGCACTCATGCACTGATTCAAGAAAATGTGATGTTCGCTTCGCTTGGCGTGGCAGTAATTGATGAGCAGCATCGTTTTGGTGTTGAACAGCGATCGGCGCTACGTGAACGATCATATGCCCAGGTTTCACCCGATGTCCTTGTGATGACCGCAACGCCCATACCACGAACAGCTGCGATGACAGTATATGGAGATCTTGATATCTCCACTCTTGACGAATTACCGCCAGGGCGAACCCCTATTGTGACAAGGTGGGTGAAAGCCTCAGGCACATTAGATCAACCTGAAGAGCTAGTCGTCTCTGAAGATTTGTCGTCGATGTGGGAAGAAATCAGAGGCGAAGTTGAAAAAGGTCGTCAGATCTATATCGTTTGTCCACTTATCGACGAGTCAGAAAAGCTTGAAGTGGCTTCTGCTGAAGCGACCTTTGAGCGCTTGGCAGCTGTTGAACTTGAAGGTCTAAAACTTGGGCTACTGCATGGTCGTTTAAAGCCAGAAGCTAAAGATGAAGTGATGAATCAGTTTCGAGCGCAATCGCTTGATGTTTTAGTGGCGACAACCGTTATCGAAGTTGGCGTTGACGTGCCGAATGCAACGGTCATGGTGATTCTAGACGCTGATCGATTCGGCATTGCGCAGCTTCATCAACTTCGAGGTCGTGTCGGACGTGGAACGCATGCGTCACAATGTTGGCTTGTTGGTGATGCTACAACCGAAGATGGGCAGGCTCGTTTGCAGGCACTAGTCGATAGTACCGACGGTTTTGAACTCGCAGAAGTCGATCTTGATCTGCGTGGTGAAGGAACAATCTTGGGAGAGCGGCAAAAAGGCCGTAATGACCTTAAATTAGCGTCGCTGCGTCGTGATCGAAACGTTGTTATACAAGCACGAAATTGTGCAATAGCTGTGGTCGATGCTGATCCGCAACTTGCATCGCATCAAGAGCTTGCAGTTGAACTGGCCCTTTTCCTAGAAGAGGGCGATGCCGAGTTTTTGCTAAAAAGCTAACCAACATAGAATATAGGATAACTAGATGGTTGATTTCAAGCTGATTCAGGTTGTCATTGTCACGAAAGTGGGAATCTCTGCTGACAAGATCCCCGATTTCTCGGGGATGACTATCTTGGAATCAAGAGAGAGCAAAAATAGATAGCTAGATAGGTAGATATTCCAACTGTGCTTAAATTATGTTGTCTGTGAAACTTTTTGCTTAAACGTAGCTATAGTTGGATCATTCTTGACCGACAAAGGTGTGGCTAGTGAGCGAGTTTGACGATTTCGACGAAATAGAACAATGGCAAGGCGAAGAAGACTCTTTGGAAGAGTTCGAAATTGCTATGGAAGAGCCTGTCGAGCAGAAAAGTCGGCTTCCTTATGAATGGATAGCGCTCGGTGTTGTCGGCGTTTTGGCTGTCGGTTCTGCTATAGGCCTTGGCTACTACCTTGGCAGCTCAGACGATGATGCGAGTGTTTCAGAATCTAATCAGCAAGCTGCTTCTCAATCGGAAGAAACGCCACAAAACGTTTCAGACTCAGCTACTAGTGAAACATCTGTTTCAACTAATCGTGTAGACCCAGCTGCTCCAAGCGTTTATACAGTCAACGAGTTTAATAATGGCGATAGCCCAGCTGCTATCGACAACAAATTAGCTGAGTCAAAAGTCGCGAAAGATGGACAAGCGTGGATCGTCGTTAACCAAATAGACTTCGAGATGAAATTAACTGGTCAGGTTACATCCGCTGAAACAAAAGAGGCTCTAGGGAAAGCAGCACAACAATATTTTGCTTCTTCAGTAGTAAACGAAGTAACAGTTAATGCCGAACTTGGTGAAGCTCCGTGGATCGCTAAAACACCAGAACTTTTACCGTATGTCCCGTTTAGTTTAGCTGACGGCACGATGGGGCTTGGCGCTGATGGGATGTATCTAGATGGCGATGTTGGCGATCAAGAAGGTCTTGAAAGGTTCAACGCGGCGATTAGTGCAACAGAGATACCTGTTGTAGAGAATAAAGTTGCGGTCCAAAATTTTGAGCGTCCTTTGATAGAAATTGCTATGAAAGATAGAGTTTTAACTATCGGTGGGGCTATGCCTTCTCAGCGTGCAATAGACAAGATTGAAGAAGGTGCTAAAGAAGTTTTCGGCGAAAATGTTACAGTCGAAATGGAAATCGATCCTAATAGAAATGCTACGTACCCTATAGCAATTATGGGAAATATTCTGAGCGTATTTAAGCCATTAGAAAATGAAGAATTTGCACTTGGTTTAAATAACAATAATTTTTATACAGAAGTGGACGACGGTATCGCATTCGAACCTGCTTCTTCTGAATTGAACGAAACAGGCTCTGCTTTCTTAACAGGGTTTGCTGTGCTGTTGACCCCTCTTGAGGTGAAAGTTAATTTGCAAGGGCATACCGACAACGTAGGCGATGAAGAATTTAACAAAACGTTAGGTGAGCAGCGAGCTCAAAAAGTAGCTGATTTTCTTGTAAGTAAAGGTTTGCCTGAATCTAAAATAGGTACGATCGAGGGCATTGGCGAAAGCGATCCTATTGAACCCAATGACACCGCAGAAGGTCGGGCGAAGAATCGTCGAGTGTCTGTTCGGGTTAGGTAAAGCATACGTTCGCCTTTCGTATGTGTAAAGATATGGCTGATGAATTGCTGGACTATGTTCTATTCTGGTGTTCTTTGTCGATAGTCTAGGGAACGTCTGTGAGGAGAACGTTAATGCTTGAAAAACTTGATCTTTTGCCACCTGATCCTATCCTGGGTTTAAGCGCAGAATTTAAAGAAGATGCAAGGCCTTTTAAGGTTAATTTAGGCGTTGGAGTCTATAAAAATGATGCTGGGGTGACACCTATCTTTGATGCTGTCAAACAAGCAGAAAAAGCGCTACTTGAGAAGCAAACAACGAAAGCGTATATCGGGCAAGCTGGCGATCCTCAATTTCTCGAAGGTATTACAGAACTTCTTCTTGGTGAAGAATTAAAAGAATCTTTAGCTGGTCGTGTTTCTGCAGCAATGACACCTGGAGGTTCTGGGGCTCTGCGAATGCTTGCTGGCATGATAGTTAAAACAGGCGCAAACCCAACTGTTTGGGTGAGTGACCCTACATGGGGTAATCATTTTCCTTTGCTTGAAAGTGCTGGTTTGCAACTGAAAAAATATCCGTATTACAGCTTCGAAACCGGTGTCGTCGATTTCGAGGCGATGCTTGCGGCTTTGCAACAGGTTGCTGCTGGCGATATTGTTTTGTTGCATGGCTGCTGTCATAACCCTACAGGCGCTGATTTGTCGGTTGAGCAGTGGAATCAGATTATAGCTTTAGCGAAAGAAAAGCGATTTGTTCCATTTATCGATACCGCATATCAAGGTTTTAGCGAATCGCTTGACGCTGACGCTTATGGCCTGCGTGTAGCTGCTGCAGAATTGCCAGAGGTTCTTGTTGCAAGTTCTTGTTCTAAGAATTTTGGTGTTTATCGCGAACGTGCTGGCATGGTTCTTGTTATCGGTGCTGACGAAGCAAAGTCGAAAGCAGCGCTCAGCCATATTCTCGTAACTGCTAGACGGACCTATAGCATGTCGTCCTATCATGGCCCAGCTATTGTTGGCGAAGTACTTAACACTCCTGCACTCAAAACACTTTGGGAGCAAGAATTAGCTGAGGCTCGTACAAGGATCAACGGGTTGCGCACGGATTTGGCTGCCAAGCTTAATAAAGGGCAAAGTAAAAAAGATTTCAGCTTTATCGATGGAAATAGTGGGATGTTCTCGTTTCTTGGTCTTTCAGCTGATCAGGCGCAAACTTTGCGTCGAGAACATGCTGTCTATATTCTAAATAGTTCTCGTATCAATATTGCAGGTCTTTCGTCTGAGAACCTTGATCAAGTAGTTGAAGCGATAAGTAAAGTTATCAATAAAGTTTGACTCTTTCTCATCTTGTCTTGATGCGATTGTCATAAGGGTGACTAAAATGGCGAACTAATGGCAAGCATATTCGACAATGTCGATTCGATAATCTCGGATCTTTGCAGAAAAAGTGAACAAACTTCGCAATGTCTGAATTGGGGAGAACGCAATTTTACCGAACCGCTTGGAGTGTATCTTTCTTCAATCGCTGAATCGGCAGCGTTGCACGAAAGAGGCCAGGCTATTCTCTTAAAGAATGTCGAAAGGTTATTGACAAACCGTCTTCTTTTACAGCGGAGCGTTGAAACATCGCCGCTTCTTGAGAAAATAGAAAGTCCAGTATTTATTGTTGGTATGCCAAGAACTGGATCGACGTTGCTGCATAACCTTCTAGCTTGCGACAGTGAAACTCGTACATTGAAATATTATGAAGGGTTACGCCCGGTTCCTTTAGACGCAGAAACTTCGAAAGAAGCTAGAGTGAAAGCGGCTGCACGACAAATCAAGATTCTGAATCGTACAGTTCCAGGCTTCGCAGCTATACATGCTGTTACAGCCGATGGTCCTGAGGAATGCCAAACAGTATTGGAAAACTCTTTTGTCGATTCTATTTTTGAAGTTCGTGCGAACATTCCTACCTACTCGCGATGGCTCGAAAAAAATGAGAACACGGTTTGTTACTACGAAGAGTTTCGTGAGATCTTACAAATTCTAGGAACCAATGGGAAGGACCGATGGGTGTGTAAATCGCCTCGCCACATGATGTGTCTAGAAAGCCTAGTTCACGTTTTTCCAGACGCAAAAATAATTTGGACACACAGAAACCCTCTTCATGTTTTGCCATCAATTTCTAGTTTCTCAGAAGTAATTCAGCGTGTAGGCTCTGATCAGGTTGACCCAGTTGCACTAGGTCAGTTCTGGTTGAATCGACTTGCCAAAGGGATAGAAAAGGCCAAAAAGTTTAGAGCTACAGATGATCCTGCGCGCTATATCGATGTGCAATATAGCGAACTAGTAGCGGACCCAAAAAAGACTGTCAAAGAAATTTATGCACAGTTTAAGATTTCATATCCTGTTGATCTCACTAGGGCGATGACAAAGTGGCTTGCCGAAAATCCAAAAAATAAGCACGGAAAACACGCCTACACCTTAGAGCACTATGGACTCAGCGCAGAGCAGATACATGAGCGGCTAGCGTTTATCTCAGATGATGAGCGAAGTATCTATTTAGATGACAGAGGTTGAGATGACAAACGAATCGCTACTTGTGACGCAAGAGAACTTTGCAAAAGTGGAAACAGCGCGTATGTTCAGACGTTTAGCCAAAATGCCTTTGAACGTTGTGTACCATCGACGCGAAGCCACAAAAATCAGTCAACAAAATGTTATTAGGATGAATAGAGACACGCTATATAGTCGTGCTCTCATAGATCTGAGCGAAGGCGCCACGGTGCACGTGCCAGACGCTAAAGGTCGCTATATGACGGTCGCAATCATAAATGAAGACCACTATGTCTATCGTGTGATTTCCGAAGCTGGTACGTATAGCCTTAGAAGCGAAGAAGTAGGCTCAACGTATGCTTTAGTAATTATCCGTTTCTTTTTCGACCCCAGAGACGCAAATGACCTAGCTGAGGTTCATGTTCTACAAGATCAGCTGCAAATTGAAGCGGAAACTGCTCAACCTTATGAGCCCCTTTCTTACGACACTGTAAGTTACAAAGCTTTACATAGAGAGGCAACTGCGCTTGGAGAAACGATTTATGACACTGTGGGAATGTTTGGCGCAAAGCAAGATGTAGACCCATTGCGCCACTTCGTAGGCGCAGCAGTTGGTTGGGGAGGGCTTCCTTCAAATGAAGCCTTCTATGTTTTTGATGCGCATTCGAGAAAAGCTGTTGCCCATAGCATAGATCTACGTGGTGCGCCTGTAGATGCATTTTGGTCGATCACTATTTACAACGAGTCAGGGTTTTTGCGAGAGAACGCTGAGAATTCCTACAGCTTAAATAGTGTAACAACAGACCCGACAGCTCCGATATATCTTGCAGATAATAACGAAGCAGGTTACAAAAACTATCTTCATATTTTTGACCGATGGAACTATGTCTTGCGTTTCTACCGTCCGCGCCCTGAAATACTTGACGGAACATGGCAGCCGCCAGAGATGCAGCAGGTTAGCTAGCGCTTTACCTAAAACAGTTTGATTTTGTTACATCAACGGTTGAAGAACTTCTGGTATAGCGATGGTACCATCGGGTTGCTGATAATTTTCGATGATCGCAATGAGCGTCCTGTCGGCAATTGCAGTTGCATCGTTGGTGTATGCTACCTTTTTATTTCCATCAGCATCTTTGTATTTAGTTTGCAGCCCCCGTGCCTGGTAGTCACCCATCAAATCGGCAGAGTGCGTTTCGCGATATTTTTGTTGCCCTGGCATCCAAGTTTCAATATCGACGCCGCGTTGATTCGGGCCACCCATATCGAATGTGCATTTCAAAACTACCTGGTAGGGGAGGCCAAGTTGGGCCATCAAATATTCTTGCACCGCAATCATAAATTCGTGTTCAGCCCGTGAGGTTTCTTCATCGGTGAAAGATTCCATCTCTAGCTTATTGAATTGGTGCACACGCAATATTCCTCTTGTGTCGGCACCAGCAGAGCCTACTTCACGGCGAAATGCTGGTGAGTAGCCAACGAAACGTATTGGCAGCTGCTCATGCTCTAACGTTTCGCCTTTGTAATAGGCACAAAGTGAATGTTCTGCTGAACCGATAAGCCACAAATCGTCGTCTGCCAGTTTAAAGGTAACATCATTAGGTTTGAGACGGCCAGTTGCTTTATATGCTTCGGTACGCATCATTACTGGAGGTAACATCGCGGTGAATGGCTTCGGGTCGATGTCTAGCCCAGCGTCACTGATAATGCCAGCAATCACTTCAGGGTCGCTCAGCTGTTGCATCCCCCAGTACATAAGCGCCATTTCAAGTTTGGCTACCAGGCCTTGGATGAAAGCAAACCGTGCGCCACTAATGCGGGCGGCTCGTTCTTGATCAATATAATTTGTTAACTCCCAATGAGGTTTAGGTTCAAAATCGAAGTTTGGTTTCGTGCCGCACTGGCGAAGAACTTGGTTGTCGTCTTCACTAGACCCAACAGGGGTGTCGTGCGAAGGCACATTTGGGATTTCATAGAGCAGCTTGCTATAGGTTTCGTTTATGGATGCAAGTTCTGCTTCAACTGTTGCGATTTGTTCTTTAAGCTCTTTGCCTTTAGCGATTTGTTCCTCGCTAGGGCGGCCCTGTTTCATAGACTTAGCGTGTTCGTTACGTTGCTGGCGAAGAGTGTCAGCTTGTGCGATCTGCGACCTTCGTTTATCGTCGAGGGAAACAAGTTCAGCGATCGAAACGCTTGATCCTTTGTCAGTGGCTGCTTTTTGCACTAGCTCTTGATTTTCTCGAATAAATTGAATGTCCAACATAGAGCTTGAGTATAGCCGCCTTGGTAAGAACGCATCTCTTATTTGAAGTGCAAACTTGACTAACAATTTGGCAAACTGCCATAGTTATTTGGAGGTTAGATCAAATAGCGTGAGTAACATTAAACTGTGAAGTCAGCCTTGTCTACTCTGGAGTTACTACATGGATGCTAAAATTTGTTTACTAGGTTTGGTTTGTCTGAGCTTCTTTGCAGCAGGATGTGGCGGAGATTCTGAAACAGACGAACCAGTCATGCAACAAGAAGCAGAGAGCACAACGACGACAGTCTCCAATGAGCTGTTGAGAAAAAACGCAAACTTGGGAGTAACAACAGCAATAGCGAAACTCGATATAGCCAGTGTGAAAGCTACAAATGTTATTGCAGAACTTCCGTTGGAAGAAACAATCGAACCTGTAGAAGAAAGTTATCTTGTGTTTGAGTTAGATTTTTCATCAGAAGATGGATCTACAAGAAACTATTTAAAGTCAGAGATGCAGCTACAATTCGCTGAGCAATCTAGCATCTTGACGCCTGAGTATCTTTTCCTAGATGGAGAAAGTGTTGAGAGTTTTGCAGTTGGACAAGAAACTACGAGTGTCAAGGCGGTTTATCTAACTTCCACTCTTCTCGATAACCTTGATGACACCAAATTTATTATGGACAACCAAGACTTTGTTGTCGAAAATAGTGCTGGTGCTGCGTTTAACGAACTTGTCTTGGGTTAAATTTGGGTGACGTGTCACGCTATTGCGAAGCGTGAATTTGTCAGAAGATATTGTCCAAAGTCGGGCAGGCCGAAAGTCAATCAAACAAACTGCAGTAGCCCTAAATTTCTAAGAAGTAGGAAGAAGTGTACAAAACCGCAAACTGGGTAATGTTTGTTCTAGAGTGGCTACATGATTTCTGTACGTGTAGCACCTTCCGTTCCATCTTCTGTCACCGCTATCGACCGCCCTGTCTTTAGTGATAAGCTTGCAGCCTTGCCTGCAAAGCTGCAAAGCCTCGCTGCATTGCAAGGGTTCGATGGCAAGGAAGGACAAACACTTGTCGTCACAGCTGGCAATGGTCAGTCTATTGAAGTGCTTGTTGGGCTCGGTGCGAAAGACAAACTAACAGTCAACAGCTTCCGCCTTGGCGCTGCTGCTTACTCTAAAGTTGTTGCGAAACATGAAAATGTGGCTACAAACCTTTTCAAGGCAAAATCGCGGCTGAATGCTGAGAAAGTGCTTGCAGCTATCGTTGAAGGTGTGCAGCTTGCTCGCTACGAATTTTGGGCACATAAAAGCGAAGCATCAAAAAGCGTTGCAACGAAGGTTGCGGTAGTTACCAGCTATGACAGTGCAAAAAAAGTTGTGAAGCGTGCAACAAAAATTGTTGAAGCAGTAAACCTCGCTCGTGACCTTGGCAACGAGCCAGGTGGCACGCTTTTGCCTGTCGAGTTTGTGAAACGAGCGGAAGCTGTTGCTGAAGCAAATGATTTGAAAGTAACTGTATGGGATCAAAAACGTATTGTAAAAGAGAAACTTGGTGGGCTTCTAGCGGTGAATCAGGGGTCAGAACATGAGGCTCGGTTCCTGACTCTTGCCTATAAGCCTGCGAAACCTGTCGCGTCAATAGCTCTGGTCGGCAAAGGTATAACCTTTGACTCGGGTGGTTTATCAATCAAATCTTCGCAAGGCATGATGACGATGAAAATCGATATGGGTGGGGGAGCAGCTGTGCTTGCAGCGATGTCTGCACTTAAAGCTGTAGATGCTCCTGTGGCTGTGACAGGCTACATTCCATTAACCGATAATATGACAGGTGGTGCTGCTATTCGTCCTGGCGATGTTTTCATCGCACGCAATGGTAAAAGCGTTGAAGTGTTAAACACCGATGCAGAAGGTCGTCTGGTGATGGCTGATGCTCTATCGATTGCTGCTGAAACAAAACCTGATGCTATTATCGATGTGGCAACGTTAACAGGTGCGTCGGCTGTTGCTGTTGGGGGCAAGTTCGTTGCGGTAATGGGCAGCGCACAAGATGTTGTCGATCGTATCTTGTCCGCTGGTGATGATGTCGACGAAAATATGTGGCAGCTTCCGTTGCCGAAAGAATATCGTAGCGAACTCGACTCGCCTGTCGCAGACCTTAAAAACATAGGCTCAGGTCGGTATGCTGGTGCCAGCGTTGCAGGGTTATTTCTGCAAGAATTTACTGATGGGCTGCCATGGGCACATCTTGACTTAGGGTTAGCAGCCTTTAGCGAGTCGGCTTCACCATTGGGGCCTAAAGGTGCCACAGGTCTGGCAGTGCGAACGATTATAGAAACGCTCGCGTCTTGGAAATAATTTGAATAGATAAAACAGAAAAACAGTCGGGAAAGGATTAAAAGCGATCACGCTTAACAAGTGAGGTTAGCTCTTCTAAGCCACGGTTCTATCTGGCTTTATGTTCTTGTATAGTCGCAACTAGGTTATCTTTGTTCGTACTGATAAGTCCTTTAGCTCCTGCTTCGACTGCTTGTGCCATTTCGCGTAGTTGAACAAGATTAGAAACGAATACCTCAACAGAGAACTTTTTATACAGTGCTATGGTGCCTTTGGTGCATACTTGTTTGGGGAGGACGGCATAAGGTATTCGTTGTTTGTGTAGTGCGTTGGCATGTTTTTCCCCACAAACCTTATCGCCAGCAAGGTGCATTGCGGGTAAAGGGCTTGCTGCAAAAATTGTGCATAGTTGCAGAGAAGACGATGCTAGCCAGATTGTTTGTGGCCCAGGCTTTAATTCGGTCGCAAGCAGCTCAGCTAGTTTGCTGTCTTCTGTCGCCAATAGCAAAGGGTGTTCTATCGCAAGCTCCTTTAAACTTGTAAGTGAAACAGCAGTAGTGTCTGTTTCTCGTAGAGAAAAGCGGCTGAGAATCGAAGCAGTACTGCTTCGGTGAAGATGCGGCTGCCCATCAGAACCAGTGACAAGATCAAGATGTAATCCAACGCCGTTGCCGAAGCTAGGCACATTTGCTTGAACCTTGAAGAAGCCAACTATCTTGTTGTTGAGAGGAGCCATAGAGTAATTTTAGAGTCTTTAGGGGGTGTTAGGTTCGTGGGCGTCTTGTGAGGGGTGTTGGCAGACATTAATATTCTACTCAGTAACGCTTAAGAGATGCGACGAACTTGCCGATTCTATTCGGGTGATAAAGAACGCAGAAATTCGGGGTTGGAGAATCTAGTGGCTACAATTCGTGCAAGCTGTCCAGACTGCGGTGATGTTGAACTCACCACGAAGGACGTAAACGTCAGAGTATGCGAAGACGATAATTCAGGAACGTACACCTTTAGGTGTCCATACTGTGCGATGACCGTCTTGAAATCAGCTGAGAATCGTACGATTGATTTGTTGATAGCTTCTGGCGTAACCTTCACGAAATGGCGTCTTCCAGCTGAGCTTCATGAGTTGCATATCGGCGAACCGATAAACCATGATGACTTGCTTGATTTTCATAATCTCATAAATGATGAATTTAAGCTTCAGGAAATAATTTCTGAGCTAGCTGATCTGCGATAAGTGTTTCGGCTAGTAGGCCCGATAGCCTAGAACTGTGTTTAACATTGGCCCTCCAGAGTTGCTTGTTATTTTGGTGCTTGCTTTGGTGTTCGTTGGGCCAGAGCAGCTTCCTGGGATTATTCGCAAGTCGGCTAAAACTTTTGCAGAAATAAAAAAGGTTTCGACGTCTTTACGGACTGAATTTGTAGAAACACTTGAAGCAGAAACAAAAGATATTAAAGAAGCGTTCAGCGATACGCCACTTTCATTTCCCGATAGCGGCGACCCTAAGGCGGTTTCGCCAACTTTTTCTGAAGAAGATAAAGCCATTATGGCTAAGGCGGACGCTGCTGTACTAGCTAATGAACAGAATGCAGAAGAGGCTGTCAAGGTTCCTCATGTCGATGAGCAAACGAAGACTGGTCAAGAAAAAGATGAGATAGAAGCAAGTTCTTCGGTCGAGCCCTCAGAAGAAGTTGCAGAAGAAAAAATAGACAGCGGCGAAGAAATAGTAGAACCAGTGATTGATACTGCGGAGCTGGATCAGTCGCCATGAAGTTACAAATTAAGAAAAAATCTAGAACGCAGAACCCTAAAGAGCCGATGACCCTTGTCGGCCATTTGAATGAGCTTCGGAAACGGCTTATGTGGTGCATAGGGTCGGTTGTCGTCGGGATTATTATTGTTTGGATATTTTTCGATCCAATATTTGCTGTGTTGGAAAGCCCTTATTGCCAATACGCCGAAGATAGAGGGCGAGAATGTAAGTTTCTTGTTTCAGATATTTTAGAAGAATTCAACGTGAAGTTAAGCATTTCTGGCTATGGCGGTCTGATACTGGCAATGCCTATGGTTCTGTATCAAATCGGAAGGTTTGTGATGCCTGCGTTGTATCCGAAAGAGCGCAGAACGTTGCTGCCTTTTGTCGGCGTCGGCGTCGTTTTTTTCGGTACTGGCGTGGTTGGTGCCTATTATCTGATGCCTGCTGCATTTGAGATTCTTTTAAACATCGGGCCAGACAGTTTTGAAGAGTTTCTTAGCGGCAAACGCTATCTAGACTTTTTTATCAAAATGAGTCTTGCGTTTGGATTTGCTGCCGAGTTTCCTCTTGTGCTTGTCTTTCTGCAAAAAGTGGGTGTGATCTCAACTGAAACGTTGCGAAAAAATCGCCGTATTGCTGTGGTGCTGGTTTTTATTCTTGGTGCTGTAATCACGCCGACAGGCGATCCGCTCATTCTTTGCGCGCTAGCTATTCCTATGTATATCCTTTATGAGGTGTCGATTATTATCGGGGCACGATTTAAATCTCAACGTGACCGCATAGCTCAAACAGAGAACCGCTAAAAGCTGGGTGTTAACGCGCCGAGCGCAGCGGAGATTTGTTGCACTTTATACTTAAATCTCGTCATCCTCTTGCTGACGGGGAAATTCAATAAACAGCTATAGCCTTACATGATGGCAGAGAGTATGCGAAAATCTTTTTTGGCGGGTCTTTCATTCGCTCCTGATACCTTTCAGGTTGAAGCGTTTGACGCTTTTGACGATGACCAAAACGTGATTGTTGCTGCGCCGACCGGGGCAGGCAAAACACTTGTAGCAAACTACGCAATCAGCGCAGTGTTGCGTCGCGGCGCCAGAATTTTTTATACCACGCCTATCAAAGCGCTATCTAATCAGAAATACCATGACCTTGGTGGCGACTATGGCTATGAAAACGTTGGGCTGCTCACAGGCGACACGTCTATCAACAAAAGCGCGCCGATTATTGTTATGACAACTGAAGTGTTGCGTAACATGCTCTACGAAAACGATCCACTTGCGAATCTGCAAGCAGTCGTGCTCGACGAAGTGCACTACCTGCAAGATGCCTATCGCGGGTCGGTGTGGGAAGAGGTTATTATTCACTTGCCGAAGCGCATCAAGCTGGTGTGTCTTTCAGCCACAGTTTCTAACGCTGATGAGTTGCGTGAATGGATAGAAACTGTTCGCGGTGAAACAACGCTTGTCGTCGAGCATACACGTCCTGTGCAGCTTAAAAGTTTTTATATGGTCGCCGAACGTGGTTCAAAAAAAACGCAGATGACCGATGTGCTGCGAGGCTCGAAACCTCATCCTGAGGGGTTCCAGTTTGACACGCAGTTCACGAAGCGGTCCCGTTCTTCTAAAGGGCGATCGAAACGTAAGCGGCGTTGGACGACACCGAGACGGCTTGACGCGCTTTTTATGTTGAAGCGTAAAGAGCTGCTGCCTGCTATCCATTTCATTTTCTCACGTGCCGCTTGTGACGAGGCTGCCTTGTCGGTGGCAAGGTCAGGCGTCACGCTAATTAGCGATGACCAGTGCGCAATGATTGATCAGGTTATTGCCGAAAAAATCCAAGGTTTTTCAAAAGAAGATCTAGCTGTCTTGCGGTTTGAAGAGTTCCGCTCGATTCTCTATGCTGGGGCGGCTGCTCATCACGCTGGGATGGTGCCGTTATTCAAAGAAATTGTCGAGTCTTGTTTCATTAAAGGGCTGCTCAAAATAGTGTATGCAACAGAAACTCTTGCGCTGGGTGTCAACATGCCTGCACGTGCGGTGGTGCTTGACAAAGTAACGAAATATAACGGCGAAGGTCACGATTTCCTAACTCCTGCACAGTTTGCACAGCTCACTGGCCGTGCTGGCAGGCGTGGCATCGACACGAAAGGCAGCGCTGTTATTCTATGGTCGCCATTTGTCACCTTTAAGCAGGTGGCAGGTTTAGCAGCGAGTAAAGATTTTGTGCTGTCGTCGTCATTTAGACCCGACTATAACATGGCCGCTAACTTTGTCCGCCGCTACGAGCCGCAGCAGGCAAAAGCGCTGTTAAACATGTCATTCGCACAGTTTCGGGCAGATGCAGGCGTTGTGCATAGCGAGCAGAAAATCGAACAGTTAGACAAAAAATTAGATCGCGCCGAGTCAAAGATTGTTGAAAAGCATGGTGCCCTTGAAGAAACGTTGAGCCGTTACGAAAATGGTGGGGTCAAACAAGCATCTGTTGAAGATATTTCTTTTGCGCTTAGTCAATGTGTGCCAGGCGAGGTCTACCATCTCACGACAGCGAAAGAAGAAAAGGTAGCTGTCGCTGTTGCGGTCTATAGCCGCAAAGGTGGACGTATTAAAGCAAAATTTGTTGATGTCGACGGGCAAATTGAAGAGCTAGCGCCCACTGATCTTTTCACGACGCCTCGTAGCATCGCAACGATTACTTTACCTGAGCCGTATTTGCCCAATAGCGTTATTTTTGCTGGCGAAGTGGGGGAGCGGTTAGCAAAAGTCCATTTCGGGTCACTGCATGCTGGTGCGACAAAAAGCGTTCAACGTCAAAAAATGTCGGCTGAAGATCGCAAAGAGATTTCTCGTTACATAAAAATAAAGTCTGAGAAGGCTGCGTTACTGGCTCGTAGCGCGAAAGATTCTAACTCGTTGGCCGCACAGTTAGAGAGGGTCGTCGACGTGTTGCGTGAATATGGGTGTGTGCAGGAGTGGGAGCTTTCGTCAAAAGGTGAACGGGTCGCTCGCCTCTACCATGAGTCTGATCTTCTCATTGTGCAGTGTCTAGAAAAAGGCGTGTTTGATGGTTTAAACCCCGCTGAGCTTGCTGCTGTTGCCTCGATTTTCTGTTTTGAAGATCGCCGACATGATGAAGAATATGAACCCTGGTTTCCTTCACCAGCAGTGAAGAAACAGTTCCATACTGCGCAGCAGATGCAACGGCAGCTTAACCGGGTCGAGCAGAGAAACAATCTTAAAACCACAAAAGAAGTTGACGCTGGTTTCGTGGCGTTAGCCCATGGTTGGGCAGCAGGTGGCGATTTGGACGAAGTGCTTGCAAGCGAAGATATTAAAGCAGGCGATTTTGTTCGAGTGACAAAGCAGCTGATTGATTTGGTGAAACAGATTGCAAGCCTTGCTTCTGACCGCCAAACAGCTCGCGCTGCCCGATCGGCTGCCGATAAGTTATATCGTGGGCTCGTGGCCATGTCAGGAACTACTGAAGTAACTGGCGAAACACATGACAACGAAGACGCTAGCGATGCGGTCGAAGATGACGATTCGTAAAGGTGAACCGTGGGGCGAGCAGTATGACACCGATAGCGTATCTGAACCAATTGAGCGCTTCGGAACCTTGCACAAGCTAGCGATCGCTGCCTATGAGTATTATTTGCAAGGCAAAACTTTGCGTGCACAGGCCTTCGGCGATGTGTTAACACCATTTGGCTCATTGTCAGAGGGGAACAAGGTTGGCCTCTATCCTGTCGATTTGGGTTTGTTCGTTGGCGACGATGGCGAGTCGATGCCTTTTGTCGCTCATGCTGTCGCAAAACAGCGCCTTTGGTCTGGTGAGTTCACAGCCATAATGAACACTGGCTGGCATGGCGTTATGAACCTCACACCGAAAGCGCATCTCAACGACGGTTTGCTTGATGTTTTGCAAGGGTCGTTGCCGCTACGTCAGCGACTGCAAGCAAAAAAACGCGCCCAAAGTGGCACGCATCTTCCGCACCCTTCACTGCAATATAAACGCTGCAAAGAAACATCCATAGCGCTGAAGAAAACCACTACGGTGTATCTAGACAATGAACAAGTGGGTAGGTTCTCAAGCATAGGTGTTCGTGTGATCCCTGACACATTACTGTTGGTCGTGTAAAAAGTGTTTGTTGTGTAGTGCTTGAATGCAGCAGGAAAATAATTGACTTGACTAGCTTGGTCAAGATGTCATGTGAGTATGGGCTATAGTAAACGTGTATGAAGCAAAGGGTCAGTTGTCGGCACTTATTGACAAAGCTGCTAGCGGCGAGGAAACAATATTGACGAAGTCGGGTAAGCCCATGGCTCGCTTAATTCCATTTAAGAAAAAAACAACGAGGAAGCCTGGAAGGTTGAAAGGAAAGATAGTCATCAGCGATGACTTTGATGAAACTCCTGAATGGCTAATTAAATCTTTCGAGGGAGAATAGTGCATGGCCTATCTTTTAGATACTCATGCATTGCTTTGATGGTCTAACGGCAGTTCATTGTCTGAAGAGGCAGTTGAAATGATCTCAGATGCATCGAATCTTGTGTATGCTAGCGTAGCTTCTGTGTGTGAAATCAGTAGCAAGTCCTCGATCGGAAAGTTGCAAGTTGACGGCGATCTGTTTTCTATTATTGATGAAGACTTTGAAAGGCTGACGATGAGCTTTGAAGACGCCAAATTTGTGGAGACTTTGCCCCAAATACACAAAGATCCGTTCGACAGGATGCTTGTTGCTCAAGCAGTGAACCATAAGTTAAAAATCATAACAAGAGATAGTCGTTTGTTTGAATATAAAGTCGGTGTAGTCAAGGCTTGAGAGAGTCGGCTCGAAACTTGTTTGACACGATGGTATTTAGATTTTCCATTGGCATCATCTGGGTTTTGACTGTGTCACAATATAGGGATTCAGCCGCTGCGGACAATGAATAAAGTACTTGCATCCAAAAAACATTCAGATGCTAGTGCTTTCAGACGCTTTGATGTTTATTGTGTAGTCTGGTACTGCTAGACGCTAATCACCTTGATATCTGTATGAGAAACGGCTGTTAGATCTGCTATGTCTTTGGGGTCGCCTGTCACGATGACAGGGCTATCTTGTTGTCCAGCTAGAGCCACCACGATAGCGTCAACAGGCGAGGTGGATACTGCTCGTTTAGTGGCAGTTCGTAAGAAAGCTGCTTCTCGTGCGGTCAGCTCAGTTATTGTTTCGATTGTGCATGTTCTAAGTAGCTTATTTTCGTGAAAATCTCGTCGATGATCTCCTGTTAATGACTCGGTCAGAACAGCTGCTGGAACAAGTGCTGGCCAATGCCCTCGTTTGAGTAATACAGAAAGTTTTGCTCTGTCTTGCGCTAGAGCGGATACGCCGCCGCTATCTAAGATAAGTGTCATGCAATTTGGGGGGAGGTATCTAGTTGGTCAGCCCATTGTGAAGCTTCGTCCATCTCTTGTTGTGAGAGGGGGCCATGTTGTTGGTCTAGTTCTTCAAGATATTTTTGGAGTGCAAGAGTTTTTGCCTTTTCTTCTAATTTTTTTTTCAGGGCAGCAGAAGCGACGCCCGACATATTTAAGCCTGCTGATTTGGCTTGAGTAACCAAATCTTTCGGTATTGTAAGACTAACCTTAACCATGCGTATAGTATACGCATGGCGTGGCAGTAGTGTCAATGTGCGATCCGTGAATAAAAACAGAGATTCTATCTAATTTTAGGTTGTGCTTTCTCTGCTTCTCGATACAGTTACCATCTGCAATTAAGAATGATTCTCATTTTGGGAGATAGGTAATGGTCGGCGTTATTAACAAGGGAGTAACTGATTACGAGATCGGAGTTGTTCTAGATCGTTGGTTAAAGGGCAATTCTCCATCTGATGGGCGAGAACTTGACAAAATTTTTAGAAGTCATAGCGGGTTGCTCGCATCCCAGATGGATTCGTAAAACAGTTTTTGGATAATCGTAAGGTTTCATCTACGTATCGGCTCTCAATAGGAGAGCCGCAAGAGCAGTATAAAAAATTCGTTGGCAATATGCTTGTCTGTTTGGGATCAATCTTGGCAGCTGATAGTCAAGGCACAGATCACCGTGTTGCAGCGATGCAACAGTCAGTAACTCAGTTGTTAAAAAGAACAAACTGGGATGATCCACGCCTGACAAAAACGTATGCATCTTTTCTGGCTTCTATGCCTGGTGAGTTTCTCAAACAATTTGGATCGAGCGTGCATAAGGCTCATAAGTCAAGGGAGATGAATCCGCTGCTACTGCAAACCATGCAGCAATTGAATAGTGAGAAGGGCCAGGCAATCATCGATGGTTTGGGTTCTGATCCTCGTATCACATTCATTGACTCGCAGAGAGAAGACGCTCACGCAGGCTGTTGCGATACGCCTGACCCTGCTAAAGATCGTAAAGCATATAGAACAGATTTGGCAATTAACGCATCACAAACTCTTGCAGACGGAGGTCTTGCCTGGAAGACAGATTCTAAACTTGCAGAGGCCAATGCGATACACGAAGGATTAGATACATCAGGTTCATTCTCGTCCATACTACCTTCACTTGCACCTTGGATAACAAAAAGATGGCCGTCTATCCATGCCAAAACGAAGAAAATTTTTGCAAACCCTAGAACAGATGCTTTTATTGGATTTTCACAGGGAGCGACGCTTGCTGGTGGCCTTTGGGGGACATTTCTTTTTTCAGACACTATGCCGTCGGTTCTAATGGCTGGACTTCGGGCGACCTTATGTGTTTCGGCTTTCACATTAGCCACAAACATTTGGCGCAAAAAAGCTTTATCGAAAGCTGCCACGTCGCACAATAAAAGAGGGTCGATGCTCCATGCCTGGTTTGACATTGGCGGGTCACTCGCAACGCCAGTGCCATATATCGCAGCATTCTTCTCGTCTGCCTCAAATGCGGCAGTCGTCGAGCAAGGTTTATCTGGAGCAATGGCAGTTGCTGGTACATACTTTGGATATAAATTTATGCGCCCAGCGCTTGCTACGCTTCGAAGGAGTAGGCCTCCAAAAATAAAAAGATCAGACTCTAAAAAAGTCGCCTTTCTAATCAGACGATACTTAGCAGATTCAGATACGAATGTGGAAGCGAAAGTGTCAAAAGTCCGATTGTCAGTCGAATCGATTAATGAAGCCAAGATTCATGTGGGATTACCTGCCAGTTTTTTTACTCTTCCCGAGAAGGAGAGAGAAAATATTTGTTTGGATATCCTTGTGTTGCTGTCGAAGAACTTCCCATTAAAGCAGCAGTTGTCTTTGTCAGTAAGCGCTAAAGACGACAATGTGGCATATCTATATGATTATTCTCCACCTCACCAGCATGATCATAGCCATCATCATGAAGAGGTGACTTCGTGTTCTCTTAGTCATGAAGGAGGCGATCACTATGATGAGGCCCATGAAGGGTGTAGTCAGCACAACCCGCCTAAAGGCAGAGAAACCTGTTCTTCAGGCTTCAATCGGGCTCCTCATAAGGATGTCAAATCGATTTCACCAAGCCGATTACAAGAGGTGCGGCATGCCTTCGTTGTGCGCTCTGTAAATGAGCAGCCTATATCAGAGAAACAAGTTGCCGGTATAAAAGAAGCGCTTCGTGAAGGGTATATATGGGAAGCTGACAGTAATTCGGTTGTGTTCAAGTCTCCACTAGGTAATTCCCCAACTCGGTTTAGTAACAGAAATAGACATGAAACAATTTCTGATTTGGAAGTGCGGGCATTAGTCGAGTCGCAAGTTTCAGGTCTTGGGTTTGGTTCAAGTGGATCTACAACTGGTGAAGTTCCCTTCTCGAAAAAATCTCCAGCAGCCCGAGTTGTAGACCAACAAGATGTAGGAAGACCTTTCAGCCCTCCAATTTCGGAAAAACCAGCGCAACCAAAAACTCTTGCCTCTGTTTGAGCTAGCCAAAAACAACGCAAAACAACAAAATACAAGCAACTTTTTGGTATCCGCCATTTTGGGCATTTATCAGCCTAGGCTTTTAGGGGTGAGTACCTATTTAGTTGAAGAATTTACCGCTGATGAGCAAGACATTTTGCGTCGCTATTTTACTAACTTGGATCAGCCTGTGTTTGCGTTAGTGAATTTGCCTGAGGTTGTGAAAGGCGCGTTGTTTGCACGCTATTCTCGAACGCAGAAAAGCCTACGCCGTTTGTTTCTTGACGAGTTTGTCGGTGAGCTAGATATCAGCGGTGACGTTTCGCTTGATGCTTCAGTTGGTTTGAAACGTGCCGAAGAGCTCTATGACAAAGTCTTTTTTGAATATGGTGATGATTCTGTGGCACAGCTTGGTGGCGTCCACCTGGCATGTGAACAGGCATCAAATTTGTTAACCAAAATTTTAGAATGGGGTCGTCTTGCGTCCTATCTTGAACAATCAACACGCTATATCGCCTATGACTCTCGGCCTGCTGGTCGTTATCGATATTATCGAGATCCGCAGCTGCTCGCTTCTCCGTTAGGCACTCGTTATATAGGCGATATGGATCGCATTTTTGACTCGTATTCTTCTCTTGCTAAGCAGGCAATTGACTATGTGAAAAAGACGACGCCAAAAGCCGATGGTGTAAGCGACTTTGTGTATCGCATGGCGGTGAAAGCGAAAGGTCTAGACGCTGTTCGAGGCCTTCTGCCAGCTGCAACACAATCGAACGTAGGGATCTATGGCTCGGGGCAAAGCTATGAGCAGTTGCTGCTGCGTATGCAGGCCGACCCATTGCCTGAAGCCAGGCACTATGGTCAGCTTATACTCACAGAGCTGCGCAAAGTTATTCCTTCATTTGTTCGACGTGTCGATCTTAAAGACCGAGGCATTGTCACTAGCAAGTATTTCGAAGCGAATCGATCAGCTACGGCAGCACTGTACGATGAACTTGTCGGCCATAGCGCCGAGCCTGACACCGAAGAAAGTGTGCAGCTTATCGATTTTGACCCAGATGCTGAGATAAAGCTTGTTGCATCTATTCTTTATAGCCATTCAAATCGGAGCGAAGCAGAGCTTGAAAAAATAGCGGCGCAAATGTCGATAGAAGACAGGACAAGAGTAATAACGTCGTATGTGGGGGAGCGGTCGAACCGTCGTCATCGCCCAGGGCGAGCTTTTGAACGGCCATATTATCGCTTCGATGTGCTAGCAGATTATGGTGCATTTAGAGACCTTCAGCGTCATCGCATGTTGACCTTAGAATGGCAAAAACTCAATCCATCGCACGGTTTTGTGCGGCCAGAACTTGTTGACGAGGCTGGGCTACGTGAACCGTTTGACGAGGCTGTGGGTCGTTCTAGAGAGCTGCACGACTTGCTGGTCGACGAGTTTCCTACACAAGCATCATATGCGGTTTCTATGGCGTACAAGGTTCGTTTCAATTTCTATCTTAACGCACGCTCAGCTATGCACACCTTGGAGCTTCGTAGTGCGCCACAGGGCCACCCAGCGTATCGGCGTGTTGCCCAGCAGATGCATACGCTTATCGCTTCTCAGGCGGGCCACAAGGCTATAGCGGCAGCGATGAGCTATGTAAACCATAACTCGGAGCTAGATTTAGAACGGCTTGATGCTGAAAGCCGTGCTGAGGCGAAGCGAGAAGCAGCCACTAAGTAATTGCACACCAGATTTTAGCCTGGTGGCTGCAACGGAACCTTGTCTGTTCTTATGAAAAGACGTTCAAGCTAGAGATTCTATAAAATTATTTAAATTGACCTTGTTAAATGTCGTTAAGGGCATTAGAAATAACGGTAGTAGTTTAGGTTTGAAATTTTATTTCGAATCTGAAGATAGTTTGAGTCAAATGCCATTGGCTTGGCTATAGTCCTGATGTCGTATTTATGTAAACAAAATGAGGCGTAACACATGAGTGATGATCTGGAAACAGAAGAAGAGAACGGTCTTGAAGAAGATTTGCTAGAAGATCCTGATGAAGATCTCCTTGAAGATCTTGAAGACCTTGATGAACTTACTTCTGATATAGAAGATGATGATCTTGAAGACGATTTTGATGAAGATGAAGAAGACATCAGTTCGGCGAAGCCTGCTAGCTCTAAAACAGGTGATGACGATGACGACGAAGAAGACGAAGAAGAGCTTGAGGCTGACCTAGACGCGATATTGCGTGACCGTATTGCAAGCTCAGAAGATGACGACGAAGAAGACGAAGACAGTGCTAAAAGCACCTCTAAACCAGTTGTTACTACTGGCGGTTTTCCTTGTCCTAGCTGTTTCCTGTCAATAAATCGTTCAATCGCCGAATTAGAGAAAGATCCTTATTGTCCCAATTGTGGCGATTATGTCGAGGTTTCTGCCTTGCTTGTTAAAAGCTGAGTTTGCTGTTCTCGCTACAGAAATGCTTGCCCCACCCAGATTGTGAAAGCTGGGTTAGGTCTTGGAAAGAGCGGTTCCGGCTTTAGCAACTTTGATTTACGACGATAGAGTCTTAGATACGTACCTTATAGGATGGTCTTATGGCTAAAGAAGATAAGAGTCAAAATACGACGGCAGAAATGTTCACAGAACTATTTCTGTATGCCCCGATAGGACTTCTTTATGAATATAAAGACTCGATGCCTGAGCTGATTAAGCGTGGCAAAAGTCAGGTCCAACTTACAAAGTTGCTAGGTCAGATGGCTGCCAATAAAGCTAAAGGTGAAGCGAAATCATCTGCCGAGTCTGTTCTATCAGATACAGCGTCGTTCCTTCGTACAGTAGCAAGCCGACTTGAATCTCTAGATCATGCAAGCTGTTGCGAGTCACCATGTGGCGAAACTGCTACAACAGCCGATAAAGCTAAAAGCACAGTGCAAGATGATGCTGCTGCTTCAAGTAAAACTTCGGAACAAGAAACAACCTCATTGCCTATTGACGGCTATGACACGCTTGCTGCAAGAGAAATCATACAACGTCTTTCTTCGCTGCAAACTGATGAGTTGTCGCAAATCCTGCAGCATGAAAAATCAAACAAGGCACGTAAAACTGTGCTTGCCGAAATTGATCGGCTGTTAGCTTTGTGAGCTCCTACGAAGATGCGCGTTTAGCTGTTCCAAATGATATAAAAACAATTGAATTACTGTTGTTGGAACACCGGCACAACATAGCAGGGTCACGCGGAGCCGATTTCTATCATTTGAAAGACGCACCACTTTTGACTAGCGCGACACTCAGCGCTGTCCTTAAAGACCCTGCGAAAGTGATTGTTGCTGGGACATACGACGATATCGTTTTTGGTTTTGCCCTGTGTGAAATTTCGCATCTGCTTGATGGTTCCAAGTGTGCCACGTTGACTCACTTTCTAGTAGATCCAGAAGCACGTAAAGTCGGGATCGCTGCTGCGATGATGCATTTCCTCATAGAACAAGTGAAAGAAAAAGGCTGCACAAAGATAGATTCTATTGCACTTCCAGGCGATCGTTCAACAAAAAACTTTTTTGAATCATTCGGTTTAAAAGCCAGACTGCTTATTGTTCATAAAGAACTGTAACTCTTACTATCGCTTTATTCGTGCTGCACTATCAGATCTGTGAATGGTGAGCATTCGTAAAAAAGGAAAGTTAGAGCACAAGTATTGTGTTGTGCTCTAACTTTCAAAAAGTTGTTAATTTAGTTGCGCAGCAGAAGTTATGTAGCTGAAGAAGGCTCAGTAATGAAGCCATACTCTGAACCTGTATCAGCAGATGGCTCAACTGACTCTTTATCAGCTGTATCCGCTTCTTGCGTAGAAGTAGCTGGCTCGCTCGTAGAGTCAGCAGGTTTTTCAGAAGCGGCAGACGTTGCTTCGACGTTGCTTTTTGTTTCGCTACCTTCAGATGTTTGTTCTGCATCTACTGCTGGTTGAGGGTCTTCTTTCGCTTCAGGTTTGCTAGCAGTTTTTGTCGCCTCAGGCTTTGCAGCTGGTCCAGACACAGGTTTTTGTGTCTGGATCGCTTCACCTTTATTTTCTGGTTTTGAAGCTGCTTTGTTCTCAGGTTTCTTATCGCCAGCTTTTTTAGCAGCGGTTGGTTTTTTCTGTGAGCGTTTTTTTCGGTCTGGGCGCATGCGCCTTTTCTCGCTCTTAGGAACAGAAGCTGGGTCGATACCAAAGAGCGCTGCAATTTCTGGAATCTTGTCAGAAAGCCTACGCACTGTGGCAATAAGTTCTGCATTAGGTTCAGCAGGCAAAGAAGTAGGTTTGACAGCTGTGCGCACTGGTGAGAATGCTAGCGCGTCAAGCACTGTACTCCATCTGCTTTGTGTTGTTTCAGCTGTTAAACCTTCAACCGATTGATTAACAAGTTGAGTAGCTAATTCAGCAGGAAGAGGGGAACCAGCGCGAACAGGGCGAGAGCTAATACGCAGCGCCGCAACGGTTCGGCCTTCGCTAAGGCATGTTTCAAGGTCTTTAACCCAAGCAGCATGGTCAGACTCGATTCTGTTGTCAAGAACTGTTTTAAGTTCATCTGCTAGCTTTTTTGACTCGTCATCGCGAGCTATATTTGCACCGCTAACAACAACAGGGCGTAAATCTTTCAAATCAATTTCAGAAGAAATAGCCATAGCAGCATCAGCTTTGTCTCGCCATTCAGCAAGACGAGCTTTCTGCACGTATTTCTCGGCGATATCTAGCAACGGTGCTGGGTCTACTTCTGGCTTACCGTCTTTTTTGGCTGCTTCATTCTGCTTTTTAATAGCATCGCGAACACCAGGGATGCCGTCTTTCATTACCTGTTCGATAATTGGCTTGTGCTCTGGTGCAGCTTCATTTAGCAAAGCGTCTCTATGTAGACGTTTTGGTCGAAGACGTTTCGGCCTTGGCTTGCTTTCTGCTCGGCTTTTAGGCTTGTTGGAAGAACGGTCAGAGCCTTTGCGGCGACCGCCAGAACGATCGTTACGGTCTCTCTTGCTTTTCTTAAGTTTCGTCGTGACTTTCTCGTCATCACGAAGCGGACGCACTTTCATCTCTAAAAGGTCAGCTCGGCCTTTTTTAGCTTTTGGAGCAAAAACTTCAGTCAGCTCAATACCATCAAGGTGGAATTCAGCTTCAGCTTTCACCACGTCGCCAACTTTGGCACCCTCGTAGAGAAGCGATGTTTCGACCTCCCCTTTGGGTTGACGTGCGCCGGCTGCGCGCCACGTCCATGTGGTTTCTTTCGTACTTGTTAATTCTATATCGATTCGGCGACTCATTAGCTGACCTTATAACTGGATATTTGTAGTTGCCGCTTGTGCGACCTACATATCTTAATAGATATTAGGTCTTATTGGGCACCGATTTACGAATTGGGCAAGAATTCCACCTCATAGAGGGTGTCCCATTTTTTGCCTGTAATCCAAAACGTCCCAGTTTGCTCATTGTAAGCGATGCCGTTGAGTACTTTTTCAGGGCTTTTTTTATGGCGAGCTACAAGCTCGCTTACATCGACAACGTCGAGTACTTGCCCAGTCGTGGAGTCTATCTTAACAATAGTTGACGATTCAAAAATATTTGCCCAAACAAAGCCGTTTACACATTCAAGTTCATTCAGCTTGGATAAAGATTTTCCGTCTAAAGTAACCTCTAATGATCGTGAAACTTTAAATGTGTCACGTTCATGAAAATAAAGCTGATCAGAACCGTCGCTGCGGATAAGATAGCGATGTTCGTCGTAACATAACCCCCAGCCTTCGCCTTCATAAGAAAGAACGGTTGTCGGTCCTTTCAGATCCGAACCCAAAAGTGGCTGGATGAAAACCTTTTCTGATTTCCATGTAAGTTGATATATCTTGTTTTCAGCTACGGTAATGCCTTCAGCAAAATATGTCGTATCTCGATCTATTTTTTGTAGCGTTTCGCCTGTTGTTTCGTCTACTTTCCGTAAAGAAGATTGGCCATAGAGTCCAGTGCTTTCGTAGAGATCAGACTCATAGAATTCAAGGCCTTGAGTGTAAGCAGTTTCATCGTGAGGATATTCTTTGATGACTTCGGCGTGTAGTTGTTGTGCTTCGGGGGGAGATGTTTCAGAACTGCGAGCTGGGAACAGAAAGAAAAACAAGAACAACAGAAAAAGGGATTTCATAAAATGTGAATGCTTCTTGCATAAGTGCTGCATGACTAGCCTTAGTTGCCGATCTATACTAGTGTGCCCGTTATCGATAAAAAAACTTTTGTACTAGACACGTCCGTTTTGTTGAGCATACCTGAATCGTTAGCCTCTTTTGGGTCTAACGATGTGGTGCTGCCTGTTGTGGTTCTTATAGAGCTTGAGGCGAAACGAAGCCATCCCGATTTAGGGTGGGCTGCTCGTACTGCTCTTCGTCAGCTTGAAAAGATTCGGGTTGAAAGCGGCGATTTAACAGCGCCATACCCTATAAACGCTGACGGTGGTACGGTGCGTGTCGAGCTTAACCACAACAGCGATGTGCTTGTGCCAGAAGCACTTCGAGGTGAAACAAACAACGATCACCGTATCTTGATGGTCGCATTAAACCTTCAAGCCGAAGGTCGCGATGTTGTGTTGGTTACAAAAGATTTGCCACTGCGATTAAGGGCAGGCATTGTTGGACTTGAAGCTGAAGAATACCACCATCAAGTTGATTCAGATTTAGAGTGGAATGGGTTCGTTACTCGTAGCGTCACAGGTGCTGTGATCGACGAGCTTTATAGTTCTGATGCTAGTGATTTAGCAGAAATTCAAGGGCTGCCTGTTAATACAGGTATTGTATTTGAAAGTTCTGGACAGTCAGCGCTTGCGCGAGTCCATAGCGATGGCAAGGCGCACCTTGTGGCCGATAAACATGTGTTTGGCGTTACAGGTAGAAACGCTCAGCAACGTCTTGCCTTAGACATGTTGCGAGACGAATCGATAGGAATTGTCAGCATCGGTGGGCCAGCAGGCACAGGCAAGTCTGTTCTGGCGCTGGCAGCTGGTTTGGAAGCCGTTCTAGAAGCGAAATCGCACCGTAAAATAATGATTTTTCGACCGCTTTATGCAGTTGGCGGCCAAGAACTTGGTTTCTTGCCAGGGAGTGAAGATGAAAAAATGCGCCCGTGGACTGATGCGGTAACAGATGCGCTTGAAGCTATAGCAAACCCAAGTGCAATTGAAGAGATCAAGCGACAAGGTCTGATCGAGGTCTCTCCGCTTACGTATATAAGAGGTCGAACGTTAAGCGATGTCTTTGTTATTATCGACGAGGCGCAAAACCTTGAGCGTCAAGTACTTCTGACTGCTTTGAGTCGCTTAGGTGTTGGCAGTAGGGTAGTGATGACGCATGACATTGCGCAGCGAGATAACTTGCGCGTAGGCCGTCGTGATGGTATTGCTTCTGTTATTGCTAGTTTACGGAACCAGCCACTTTTTTCTCATATAACACTAGATAAAAGCGAACGTAGCCCAATCGCAGATCTGGTCAGCCGAGCATTAGACTAGCTGCCACGACTCATGGCCTTATAGTGAAAATAAGAGTATTTTGTAGTTTTTGTATCCGTAAAGAGGCAGGGTAATTTGCCCTTTTCGTTGCAGAAGCGTCGAGCGCTGATACGTTTAAGGGGTCTCAGTTGATAGGTGAACAATGATTATTGATGATTTTGACCATATTAGTGAACAAATCCGCCAGATAGCACGGATTCCCAACCTTATAGTCGCATGCGATTATGATGGGACGCTGGCTCCGAATGGCGAAAATCCGGGTGAAGCCAAACCCAATCGTGATGCTGTTGCAGCAATGCGTTCGTTAGCTAATCAAGCGAATACACATGTTGCAGTTATTTCTGGCAGAAGTCTGCGAGATCTTGCTGCGATGTCTCGGCTTCCCGAAGAAATTCGCCTTATTGGAAGCCATGGTGGGGAAGTCGATCTTGGATTTGTTAAGGAACTTCCTGCGGATCTGAGATCCACGAAAGATACGATTATTAGTTCCTTCGATAAGGTCAGTCAAGAAACTGGTGCGGTTTTAGAACGTAAACCAACAGGTGCTGTTCTTCATTTCATTTCTGTTGAAGATGCCGTTCGTCAGGCAGCTGAGAATAAACTTCTTGAAGAGTTCAAATCGTTAGACGATATTCACGTTCGTCGTGGAAAGAGAATCTTTGAAGTTTCTGTTGTTGACACAAACAAAGGTGTAGCGCTAGAAGACTTGCGTAAGCAGCTCGCAGCCTCAGCTGTCTTGTTTATCGGTGATGACTTAACTGATGAAGATGCTTTTGCTACGTTAATTGGTCCCGATCTAGGTATTAAAGTTGGCGATGGTGAAACAAAAGCGCAATGTCGTGTTTCAGACACCACTGAGGTTGCTAAAGTTCTTGCTCTTTTAAGCGAAGCTCGCGCTGAATGGCTTAAAGGCGCATCGTTGGTTCCGATTGAAGACCATTCTATGCTTTCAGACTTGCGAACGGCTGCAATTGTTTCGCCCGCCGCACGAATCACATGGTTCTGTGCGCCACGTGCTGATTCAGCTTCAATATTTTCAGAGCTTCTCGGCGGCCCATCAGCTGGTCATTTCGCTATTGAAGATGCAGATGGTAATGGTCCTACCTCGCAGCGGTACCTTGAGAACACAATGATTTTGCGTTCAGACTTCTCTACGTTTAATGTCATCGACTATCTTGATTCTTCAAGTGGTCGCACCCGACGGCTTGCAGGTCGTTCTGATTTGATCCGTGTCATTGAGGGGACAGGTAAAGCGCAGATAAGTTTTGCGCCTCGGCTAGATTTTGGTCGTGTTCCTACCTATTTCGAAATCAAAGAGCACGGTCTTGTCGTTAAAGGAACTTCTGAATTGATCGTGATGCGATCAGGTTCGGTGCAATGGGAGATCATCAAAGATGGTATGCATGAGAGTGCCATTGCTACTGTTGATCTATCAGAAGGTCCAGTAACGCTCGAAATGCGAATAGGCACTGGGACAACTCGTCCTAGTTCGAAGTTAGAAACAGAGCGAAGAGAAGGCACAGATCATTACTGGTCTAACTGGGCAGCAAAGTTAGAGCTTCCACAGCTGCGCAGCGATCTTGTTAATAGAAGTGCACTGGTTCTTAAAGGTCTTTGTCACGGGCCAACAGGTGCTATTCTTGCCGCTGCTACGACAAGTCTTCCAGAAACTATTGGGGGTATCCGAAACTGGGACTATAGATATTGTTGGTTACGCGATGCAGCCTTAACAGCAACATCGCTTACTAATCTTGGTTCACATGCTGAGGCTATGGCATATCTCGACTGGGTCTTGCGGATCCTTGAAGACAAAGATGATCCAGAGCGTTTGTCTCCGCTTTATAATGTTAACGGCCGTCACTTGCCGCCCGAGGCTGAAATAACGCAGCTGCCTGGTTATGGTAGCAGTCGCCCTGTGCGCGTTGGAAACGCAGCTGACGGACAAGTCCAGTTGGATGTATTTGGTCCGATCGTTGATCTTATCTATGTTTTAGCAGAGCGCGGCGAGGCATTATCTTCAGGTCATTGGAAGCTTGTCGAAGCTATGGTTCTAGCTGTTTCTCGCCGATGGCATGAGCCTGATCATGGCATTTGGGAAATTCGTAAACCTCCTCGTCATCATGTATATTCAAAGGTTATGTGTTGGGTGACGGTAGACCGTGCAATTTCAATTGCCGAGAACTTCACTGATGATCAACCACAAGAATGGGTTGAGCTTCGTGACCAAATTGCTGAAGACATCTTGACCAATGGATGGAACGACAATGTGCAGTCATTCACTGCTGCTTATGACGGTGAAGATCTAGACTCCTCAGTGCTTGCTGTCGGTTTGTGGGGGCTTATCGAACCTAAAGATCCACGTTTTGTCGCCACTGTTGAAGCTGTTGAGAAAAAACTCCGCGTTGATTCTACCGTGTACCGTTATTTTGAAGATGATGGTTTGCCAGGTAAAGAAGGTGGCTTTAACCTTATGACGTCTTGGTTGATAGACTCGTTAGCTATGATTGGTCGTATAGAAGATGCAAAGTCGCTTTTTGAAGACTATTGCAGTCTTGTTGGGGCTACTGGCATTATGGCAGAAGAGTACGACCCTGATGAAGACCGTGCACTAGGAAATATGCCGCAAGCATATTCTCATCTTGGGCTTATAAACAATGCGTTGAGACTAGATAACGTGTAATTTTCTGGGAGAGACGACGTCGGTTATTTGTCGACACTACCACGAGCTGAAAATTTCAAGCCTTAGATGGGTTGATAAAGTGGGCGACGTCGATCTTCGAAATCAGGTTGAGGCGGGGTGGTCGTTGGTTGACCGCCTTGCTGTGCAACCTCTTCGGGAGCAGACTGGATTTCTTGCTCTTGCTCTTGTTGCGCTGTGGTATGTACAAAATATAGGTCAGCGATGCGATGGATTGTGCGTTTATCCATAACTACTTCTGAATGGTCGTATTCGCATATTGTTCGGGCAAGTTGACAGAAGTCAACAGCAATGTACGGGCGAAGTTCGTTAAGGTGGTTGCGGGTGATATCTATAAGAAGCTGTGAAGCTTCTGGGGCCATCTCAATATTTTCTCGTTTGGCGGCTTTGATAAGTATCCATTCGAAAACTGTTTTGCTGCAAGGGCCAACATAGACTTTATTTTTTAATCGTCTGAGAAACGCTTCGTCGCCAAGTCGATGTGGTTCTAAGTTAGTCGAAAACACAAGTTTCAATTCAAACGGCACCGAAATTTTATTGCCTGTTTTAGGTTTCAAAAAGTCGATCCCACGAGTTAAGGGCACAATCCAACGGTTCAAAATCGCATCTGGAGAAAATGTTTGACGTCCGAAGTCATCGATAACAAGGATGCCGTTATTGGCAAGCATCTGTATCGGAGCAGTATTTATACCAGAAATAGAGTCGTACTGGAGTTCAAGCATCGGAAGTGTAAGCTCTCCACCCACAAGAAGCAGTGGCCGTTCGCAGACAACAAAGCGAGGGTCTAGATTAGTTGGCTGGTCGGTTGTTGCTGTATGCAACGCTGGGTCATAGACCGATATGATTTGTCCATCTGTTTCAACATATCGTGGAATCAAAATATGGTCTTGATAGATATTTCCAAGCTGCTCAGCGATGCTAGTTTTCCCTGTACCTGGAGGGCCATAAAGAAAAATAGCGCCGTCGCCAATGAAAGCTGGCCCAACTTGGTCAAGTAATGAGTCCTCTGTGACAAGGTCTGCAAAAGCTGTTTTAACCGACTCGCGAGTGATGTGTACATCAGCTTTTTGTAATTCAACTATAAGCTGATATTGCGACAGCGTGATAGGAATCTCGCCGACATGCTTTGAATATTTCATACGCTCGGCTGTGACGGCGTATCCGCGTTCAGTGAGCGTCACAAGGTAGTCGCGTCCCTCAAGGCCTTGATATTCTAAAAGCTTCTTCTCCCGAAGGTTCTCGGCGATCTTGTTTCCGACTGGTGAGGCTATCGCCAAGCTTTGAGCGATGGTTGTGATCGTTGCAGAACGAAGATTAAATAATCTTCGCATGAAATAATCTTCCACTAGGCCTGGCGAAACGCCTAATCCTTCTATTGTTGTAGGAGCTTTTAAGCTTTCAAAGTCTTCTGAGGTTATTCCCATGAAATAAGTATCGACACGATTAGGGAAGACCTTATAGGCGATGTCATTTATTGCGCCTCAATAACGTCTGTGAGGTCAGACCGTCACAGAAACACGAAGCTTCTTGCAGTTTTTGATTCAAAAACCCGGTTAAAGAACAATTGCGGTTTGCTAGACGTAATCTGAAACCATAGGCCATATGACCAAGGCTATGACAGCAACGATGCCAGCGAGCATAGCAAGTTTCACAAGTTTCTTAATTAAGCTGAATACAACCATTACCACAGCAAAACCTGCGAGTAGAACGGGCCAGTTTTCTATAATCCAATCCATCTGGCAAGTATAGCTTCTATTCACTTTTTAAAGCAGTAAGACAGTGGAAGGTTATCGCATTGCCACAGAAACAAGAAACACGATACATAAAGCAACAATAGTGAGAAGCAGAAGCAGTTTTTTCTTATCGTTTTCTGTTTGTATCTCGTAATAAAACATCGTGAGCGTAAAATATATGAGTATCACCGCACCGAAGAAGCCAACCCAGTCGGTAGCTCCAGCAAAAAAAGAGGCTGTTAGGACACCTAACGCAGCAAAAACCTTTACTCCAGCAACTACAGAAAAAAGTTTTTGTGATGCCTTGCATTGTCTTCGTATTTTTTCAGTTGGATCTTTCTTTAGAAACATAAGTAAACCGCTGGAAAGAAAAATGCTTGCAACGATCATGCCAACTATAATTGATACTATTTGCATGGGTGCCTCTTCGAAAAGTAGTCGTGTAGCTTGTCTTGGTTCATGGAGAGCGGAGTTCACAAGAAAACCAATTGAGTAGCCTTTGGTAGTCTACTGTAGGTATCTGTTAATACATCGTTGCTGTAAAAAGTAGTTGTTTGTTTGAACAAAATGTCAACGTGGTATTACTCCTTTTGTGGCTCGCTGGTAGGCTGCGTTGTAATGTTGTTTAAAGAGGACAAGATGAAAGAGGGCGGCGCTCCGCGGATCCTTATTTCTCGATCCGAAGATTTGCCTCTCTGGGATGATCTAGCAGAAAGGCTTGAATATTGGGGGTATCGTGTCGAGCTAAACTATTTAAACGATTGGCTTAAAGCAGACCCCGAAACCTATGACGTGAAACGCCCCTTGCTCGGTGTAGACATGGTGATTTTGACTGCGAAGTTGCAGGATTTTCAACTAGCTGCTGAAGCAAAACAGGAGCTTGCTGAAACGTATTTGTATACAGCAGGTCGATTGCAAGGCCATCTCGGCGCTGAAAACCTTGTTTTTTTGACGGAAGAGGGTGTTGGCCCTCTCGCAGACGATGAGAACATTAAAGAAGTTTTTTTCAAGCAAAATATGGTGGCTCCCGCTGCTGAGAAGCTATTGGGTATAGCTGAAGCGACGCTTTCGCATACTATCCCGATTCGTTATCGACAGAAGTCTTTTCGAGAGCAATTAAGAGAAATGGAATTTCTTATTCCTGCGGTGCTGCTGACGCTCCCAATTTTGTTCTTAACCGCCATAGCGTTGTTAGCGGTTTTGGCAGGTAACGGAGCTCAGGTCGAATCAGCTTCGGTGTCATCATCTTCAACGTCGTTGCCAGAACCTAAAGCGCCGATTGTGACAGCGCCATCTTCGACAGTTTTTCAGTTCGTGACATCACAGCCAACACCTCAGGTATCATTTCCAGCAGTTTGCAGTTTCAAGACCAGCAAAAACCAGCTATTGCCGACGCGGCAAAATTGTAGTTCTGGCAGTATCGCATTAGAAGGTTTCACTGGCCCTTGGCATAATTTGGTGGAGGCGCTTTGGGTCGACCCTGGAGTTGAACTTGTTGTTATATACGAATCTGGAAGGCAAGATAGGTTCGTCGGTGACCCTCTTGTCACGACCCCTCCTCTTGTTAACCTTCCAGAAGCAGCTTTCGGGATTGAAGAACTTGTCTTCTCATTCACAGCTCCTGGGCAGCGAGCGTTCTTGAAAAGTACCTCTGATCAACAAGTGAAGTTCACCTTTTCATAGAAATATCCTTCAAATAGCCCACATCTCATGCAGCATTGCGTCCTTGTAGTTTTTAGCCTAGCGAAAGGTACATAAGGGCCATCTTTGTTTAGTGTAGATACCCTCGGTATTTCCGCTCCGCTTGGGGCGTTTCCACTCAGATTTTAGCGGTTCTCTGGTAAATCGATTTGATGCAAAACGAATAAATCAAGAGATAGCTATAAGAATAGGAATGTAGTTTGCAACTTGTCTCAAGCAGTGTTAAATCCCTGGTAAGGCGCTAGGGTTTGGTGCTGGAGGTTTTAGTAATGGAAAATGTAGCGCAGTTCTTTCCCTTTATTCTTTTGTTTGGTGTTTTGCTGTTGATGATCGTGCCCCAGCAGCGCAAAGCAAAACAGCACAGAGAACTTTTAGCAGCACTTGGTGAGGGTGACGAAGTTATTTTAAACTCTGGAATCTACGGATTTGTTTCTTCATTAGACGAAGGTGTGCTATGGCTTGAGGTAGCTGAGGGTGTTGAGTTTAAAGTGTCAAAAGCCTCTGTTGCAACTGTTATTCAAGAAGAACAACCTGACAACCCAATAACAGAATAGAGTAGAAGACTATGCCTAGAGGTCAAATTTTTTCTGCACTGTTTGTTGTGTTAGCAGCTTTCGGTGGTCTTATCTATACGGTTGCTAGTGGTAACGAGCCATTGTTAGGTCTCGATTTACAAGGTGGGGTTTCAGTTGTTCTCGAACCAATTGAAGAAGCAACCGATGATCAGCTAAATGAAAGTGTCAATGTTGTTCGTGGGCGGGTTGACCAAGTCGGGGTTGCATCACCAGAAATTTCTCGTCAAGGTAACAATATTGTTGTAGAACTACCAGGTCTTGTCAAAGATCAGCAAGAAACAATTGATAAGTTAGATCAGACAGCAGAACTGCGTTATCGCCCAGTCCTTGGGGTATTGCCCCAGTTGCTGGTAGACACTGCTTTACCTGTTCCAGGTGAAACACCCCCAGTCTCTGGTTCTGATACAACAGTAGATGGCACAGCAACAACCGAGAATGAAGAAGTAACAACAACAGCTTCTGAGACCTCTGTTGAACAAGACGAACCTCAAATAACAGAAAATTCTCGCGAAGCTGCTGTTGTCCCTGTTGCGTTCCAAACAGAGACAACAATCGAACCGCAAGACGTAGCTGAAAGCGTTACGCCTTCTGCAACAGCAACTGGTGAAGAAACATCGGAAACACCAGAAACAACACTGCTGGACCCATCGCTGATTGACCCATCAACGCAACCAGATTTGTCGGAACTTCTTGGTGGGCAAGCACCGCTCGATCCAAATTGTCCACAAGAAATCACAGCGCCAGAAAAAGATAGTGCTGAAGAGTACGTTGTGCTGCTCGACGAGGATGGCATGCCCACCTGTCTAGGGCCAACACTTTTGTTTGGCGACGCCTTAGAAACAGCTGGAGTAAGTTCAGCTATAAATACATCGCCCTTCAGCGGAGAGCTTGAAACTATCTGGTTTGTGAATCCAGAGTTTAAAGAAGGAGCAGAGGGTATCGATCTTTTTAACTCTGCTGCTGCTTTATGTTTTACTAGAGCCCCACAATGTCCGACAAGTCGTCTTGCGATGGTGCTTGATCATCGAATAATTTCTGCTCCTAATACCAATAGCGCAAGTTTCGCCCGCAATGCAATCCAAATTTCTGGCAATTTCACTGAAGAATCAGCAAGAGATTTAGCACAGTCGTTACGTTTCGGGGCGTTGCCAGTAGAGCTTGAAAAACAAGAAAGCCGTACTGTTTCTGCAACTGTCGGTAAAGATGTGCTTCGTGCTGGTTTGATTGCTGGTCTCGTTGGTTTAGGAATCGTCGCGCTTTACTTGCTGTACTACTATCGATTTGCTGGTATTGTCGCTATTTCTGGGATCGTTCTTTCAGCGATGCTTCTATGGACGATTATCGCCTTTCTTGGCGAGCAGATAAACCTATCATTGACGCTCGCTGGTGTAGTGGGTTTGATTGTTTCGATAGGTGTATCAGCTGACTCAAACATTGTCTATTTCGAAAATGTTAAAGACGCTTTCCGCACAGGTCGCAAAGTCGGCACATCTGTCGAACGTGCATATCAATCTTCGATCGGCACTATTTTAAAAGCTGACGTTGTAAGTCTGATAGCGGCAGTTCTACTTTATTATCTAACTGTTGGTGCCGTGAAAAACTTTGCTTTCTATCTGGGCTTAGCGACATTGCTTGACTTGTTTATCTCTTGGTTCTTTATGCGTCCAGCATTGCGTTCCTTGGCGAGCCTTCCACTTGTAAAAAAATCACCGAAATGGTTGGGAATGCCTAGAAGGAGCGAATCATGAATGAATCTACCAGCCAAGTGGATCAGGGGATAAATTTCTTGCCTAAATGGCGTGTCTCGCTGCTAGTCTCTGGACTTTTGTTAGTTATTGCGCTGGCATTATTGACATTTCGTTGGCTCAATCTAAGTGTTGACTTCGAAGGCGGTGGTGTTTGGGAAGCACCAACAAGCCAGGAGATAGCTGTCTCTGAAGCAAGAGATGCGTTGCCTGCTGAAGTAGCTGACGCGCAGGTGCAGGAAGTGTCAGATGCATCTGGCAAACAACTAGCAATTAAGGTTCAAGCCGGTAGCGATTCACTGGCATATAGCGAACAGATTCGACAGTCGCTTGCTGAGCTTACTGGTGCATCGATTGACGACGTTAAAACTGAGGAAGTAGGTCCAACATGGGGCGAAAAAATTACTTCGCAAGCAGTGCGTGCATTGCTGCTTTTCTTCGTTGCTGTGGCTGTCTATCTGTCGGTAACACTTGAATGGCGGATGGCTATTGGTGCGCTCGTAGCAGTAGTGCATGATTTAGTTTTAACTGCTGGAGTATATTCTTTAACTGGGCTTGAGGTGACACCAGCGACGGTTGTTGCACTGCTAACTATTCTTGGTTATTCGTTATATGACACCGTGGTGGTGTATGACAAAGTGAAAGAAAATCAGGTTGACCAGTCATTACTTGGGCTAGATAATAGCGGGCTTATCAATCACTCGATGAACCAAGTATTGATGCGATCCATAAACACAACGATTACAACAGTCATCCCTGTTCTCTCAATGTTGCTTGTCGGAACGTTCTTTATCCGAGCAGAGAGCTTGACAAGTTTCGCTTTAGCATTATTTATCGGCCTTCTTCTCGGTACGTACTCGTCAATATTTGTAGCAGCTCCAGTATTGATGTGGCTTCGTAGCAAAGCGCCAGATGTTCAGCGTGAAGAAATGTTAGAAGAGAAACGCAAGAAAGCAAAGCAGTCTGCGAAAAAGGCAAAAGTGTCTTCTTCGCAGAACGTTGAGAGCGAAATTGCGCCTCGGGCTCGCAAGAAAAAACGAAAATAGTTTTTCAATGCGCTTGCAAGCGCATTTCAGGTTAGAAGTAATGGTCTTCGATAAGACACATGTCTCTACCGAACTCAGCGAGGTCTGTGACTTTACTGACTATAAGAGATACCCTTGAGAGTGTAAGAGATTCTTACAGAGGCAGCATGGAGAGGCTTTCAAGTGGTAACGGTTGAACGGGCACTGCCTTGGCGGCGGCGAAAAAAAAATACGCCGATGCTGCTTGAACCATTGCTTGTCAAGCTGCCAGAAGCAAAACGGGCTGAGCAGAAGAAAGTTATTCGGCGGGCGTATGAACTAGCAGCTGAAGCACATGCCGAGCAGCGCCGCAAATCTGGCGAACCCTATATTATCCATCCCTATAGTGTCGCGAAGATTGTCGCTGATCTTGGCTTAGATTATGTCAGCATCGCAGCAGCGTTACTGCACGACGCTGTCGAAGACACAACGCTTGAAGTTGCAGATATCGAACATGGTTTTGGTCCAGAGGTTGCTGCGATCGTTGACGGTGTTACTAAACTCGAAAAACTTCATTTCACCTCAAAAGAAGATCAACAATCAGCATCGTTTAGAAAAATGCTTGTGGCAATGGCAAAAGACTTACGAGTCTTGATTGTTAAACTAAGCGACAGACTCCACAACATGCGGACGCTTGCTGCATTGCCTGCCCATAAACAGATCAGGATAGCGAAAGAGACGCTTGAAATTTATGCTCCTTTGGCTCATCGTTTGGGTATGCAGTATGTGAAACAACAGCTAGAAGATCTTTGTTTCGCAGCTATTCATCCGAATCGTTTCGCTGAGATCGAAGACATGGTTGCCCAAAAAGCACCCGAGCGTGAATTCTATTTGACACAGGTGTTAGAAATTATTACACAACGCTTAGAAGAGTTAGATATTACTGCCGAGGTGAAAGGCCGCGAGAAGCATCTTTATTCTATTTATTCAAAGATGCAGACCAAAGAAAAAGAGTTTAATGAGATACATGACCTTGTAGGAATCCGCATTATCGTCGATAACGTCCGCGATTGCTATTCTTCGTTGGGTTCGGTGCATTCAACGTGGAAACCTGTGCAAGGTAGGTTTAAAGATTACATCGCAATGCCAAAGTTCAACTTGTATCAATCGTTGCATACAACAGTTGTAGGGCCGCAAGGAAGACCAGTTGAATTTCAAGTGAGAACCCATGAGATGCATCAACGTGCTGAATCTGGTGCAGCGGCGCATTTCCTCTATAAGCAAAAAGGTTCGACGCAAGAGTCGGTTGACCTGCCTTGGTTAGAACGCATTATCGACTGGGAGAAAGAAACTTCAGACCCGGAAGAGTTTATGGAAAACCTCAAGGTTGACCTTGAACAAGAAGAAGTTTTTGTGTTCACCCCGAAGGGCAAAGTTGTGACATTGCCTGCTAACTCAACGCCTATTGATTTTGCGTATGCGATTCACACTGATGTTGGCCATCGCTGTGTAGGAGCTAAAGTAAACGGCAAGCTTGTCCCGTTGTCGCAAGCGTTGCAGTCAGGCGAAACAGTCGAGATATTTTCGTCAAAGGTATCTTCTGCAGGTCCTTCGCGTGACTGGCTCAATGTTGTTTCTTCTCACCGGGCGTCATCAAAAATAAAGCAATGGTTCTCTCGTGAACGTCGTGAAGATGCTATTTCTTCTGGTGAAATGCAGGTGAAAAGAGCGCTGAAACGCGAAGGAAAATCTCTCGCGGATCTTGTTTCAAGTGAAGATAGGAAATTACTTAAACGCCGCAACAAAAATTTGAAGACGGCAGGGACACAATCTGGGCAAGTTCTGCAAGGTTTCTTGGCGCAAGAAGTTGCAGATGAGCTTGATTATGCTGACGCTGATGCGTTGTATGCCGCAATTGGTGAAAATCATATTTCAGCCCAGTCGGTGGTCGCACGGATTCTGAAGAAAGAAAATGCTGACTCGGCAGGGCAGAAATATGAAGCCCCAACACAGGCAGCGAAGAAATTTTCGGTTCGACAAGACGCAAAAAGCACCTCGGGTGTTCGTGTCGAAGGTCTCGATGAAGTAATGGTTAAACTTTCTAGGTGCTGCAACCCTGTGCCTGTTGACGAGATTATGGGCTTTGTTACCCGAGGCCGTGGTGTTTCTATACATCGAACCGACTGCGCGAATGCCGAGTCACTTGTTGAAGCGCAAGCAGACCGATTGATTGATGTTGAATGGGATATTGAGTCAGAATCTGAAGGCTATATCGCTTCGCTTGCTATCAAAGCCTATGATCGCACGCATCTTCTCCTTGATTTAACGAACAAGTTCTCTGAGCTGCACATCAATATTTTGGCGTCGTCTTCTGCTACGTCGCCCGACCGTATTGCACGCTTTACCTATGAGTTCGAAATTGCTGATCTTACTCACCTTGATTCGGTGATGCGTAGTTTAAGAGAAGTCCAGGGCGTCTATGACGTCCAACGTTCTGTTCCAGGCGGATAGTTTAGCGTTTGATCCTCTTTAGGCTATCTCTGTTTATTAGTTCTGTATCGAATTGTTTTACTAGAGAACCGCTAAAAGCTACGTGGTAACGCCCCGAGCGGAGCGGAAATACCGAGGGCATCTATAATAAGGAAATACCGAGGGCATCTATAATAAACAGAGATGCCCTTTAATTAGCAGCAACGTGCATGCCTAACAGATAAGATAATGAGGTGCGCATTGAGGCGCGAAATCAAGTCGAGGTAGTTAGTTATGTTACGTTCCCATCTTTGCGGCGAGTTACGCCAGTCTCATATCGGTGAAACCGTTACCGTTGCGGGTTGGGTGAAAAAACGTCGTGAACATGGTGAGCATCTTGCCTTTGTCGATTTGCGTGATCATAGTGGTGTTATTCAGTGCGTTGTCGACAATAGTGTTGATGTTCGAAGCGAATATGTCATTGCGGTGACTGGGAAAGTGTCACAACGTCCTGAGGGAACCACAAATGATTCGCTAGCTACTGGCCAAATCGAAATTAAAGATGCGACAGTAAAAATATTTTCTGCTGCCGAACCGCCGCCGTTCCCACTTGATGAACGTGCTAACGAAGTTGACGAGATGGTTCGTTTGAAGCATCGTTATCTTGATCTTCGTCGTGAGCGAATGCAGAAAAACTTGCGTGTCCGTTCAAAAATAAACGCTGCCATTAGAAACTCAATGGTTGAGCAGGATTTTGTCGAAGTCGAAACGCCGATGCTTATGCCGACAACTCCTGAAGGGGCTAGAGAGTTTATTGTTCCCTCTAGGCAGAAGCCTGGCTCGTTCTATGCGCTGCCACAGTCGCCGCAGCTCTATAAGCAGCTGCTTATGCTCGGTGGATTAGATCGCTATTTTCAGCTTGCTCGCTGTCTACGTGATGAAGACTTGCGAGCCGATCGCCAATATGAATTTATTCAGCTCGACTTAGAAATGAGCTTTGTCGAAGTTGATGATGTGTTAGACGCGGCAGAAAAAACGGTGTTAGATGCTGCTGAAGCTGTGACAGGTGTACGTCCAGATGAGGTGCCTCGCATTACCTGGCATGAGGCGATGGAACGTTTCGGGACAGACAAGCCAGACCTGCGTTTTGAGATGGAACTGGTTGAGCTTACTGATGTTTTTGCTAGCACCGAATTTAAGGCGTTTAGTTCTGCTGGTTCGATCAAAGGTATAAAAGCTGACGGCGCAGCATCGCAATGGGGTCGCAACAAACTTGACGGTTTAACAAACGAAGCAAAGTCAATGGGTGCGAAAGGTCTTGTCTGGATCAAAGTCGCAGCCGACGGGGTTCTTGAATCGCCCGTCGCTAAGTTTATGTCTGAAGGCGAGCAAGCTGACCTGCTTAAGCGTTTTGAAGCTGTCGAAGGCGATCTGCTGCTCATTGTTGCCGACGAGTGGCACACAACTTGTGAGGTGCTTGGTGGAGTGCGTAACCGTCTTGGCCGTCCTCCCGTCAGTGAAGGTCCATATAAATACCTGTGGGTTGTCGACTTTCCGCTGTTTGTTGGCACTGACGAGCAAGGCAATCCTAAGCCTGGCCACCATGCGTTTTGTCATCCTCATCCTGAAGATCTTGAAAAGCTTGAATCTGATCCGCTTTCAGTGCGTGCATGGGCGTATGACCTTGTGTTAAACGGCTGGGAGTTAGGCTCTGGCAGCATCCGAATTCATGATCCTGCGTTGCAAAAACGAGTGTTTACGCTGCTTGGCATCAGCGATGAAGAGGCGGAAGAACGGTTTGGCTTTTTCTTGAATCCGTTTAAGTTCGGCGCGCCACCACATGGCGGTTTTGCTTACGGTATTGACCGTTTAGCAGCTATTTTAGCTGGCGAAGATAACATTCGTGAAGTTATAGCCTTTCCAAAACCACAGTCTGGGATTGACCCTATGACTGCGGCTCCAACTGTTATTGATGATGAGACACTCGAAGAGCTGGGCTTAAAGGTTTTGCCGCAACTTGACTAAGCGATGCTAAGTAGCTCGTTCGTAAAATCGAACCTGAACGCTTTAGCTAGCGGTATGTCGTTTGCGTGGCGGTTTTGAGGACGATGTCCAAACTTCTAAGAACCGTCAGAATGCGGCGATTAAGTAGACGGCACTACTAGGCAAGAGATGAATCAGTTACCTCTTCAAGAGTCACATCAATTGTGACAGCATTTTTGCGTTGCTCGATATGGAGAGTAAGCAATGTTTCGTCTCGTGTCGCTGATGCTGTTTCATGGGTGTCAGACTGGATGTCATACCCTAAGTGCTGTAATTCGTCGGCGAAAGCGGTTCCTACTTCTAAAGCGTCACTGTTTTTTGCGGTGTATGTCCAGAAAGAGTCTGATTCCTTAGCGCATTTCAAAGTTGGATCTGGTGAAAAACCTTCTAAAGCTTGTGTGAGAGATGGTGCCTCTTCGTGATGCGTCTCAACTTCTTGTTTTTCTTGAGGTTCAGATGTATCTGAACGGTCAGTTTTAGCCTCAGTAACTATTTCTGTGGGTTCAGCGTGTTTGGTCGTCTTCTTCGGAGCAGTATCTGGTTTGTCTTCAGAGCTAGCAGAGTCAGTGACACCAGTTGTATTTCTCTGATTTCGTGAGCTGTCAGAAACTTTAGAATGGTTTTTCTTCTGTTCTGTTCGTTGTAAATATTTTTTACCCGGAAAAAAAATTATTTTGAGCAGCACAAAAGAGAGGATCAACCAAGCAACAGCAAGAAAAAGTAGAATGGTTCCGCCTCCATTTGTTAGCGAAACAAGCATGTTTAGGCTCATCAAATTCTCCATAGTGATGTATCTATACGTAAGGTTCGGTTTTTCTTGCTGATTGTTTAGCCAAAAAGAGCGTACAGCATCTCACTAATTGTAGTTCCTTTCAGGTCTATCGGTCTACTTGCTGCCAATAGGGTAGGCTTTCACCTAGCATTGTTGAAGTAGCCCGACAAGAATCTCAAATAGAGATCTTGGATTAAATGATAGCGTCAACATAGCGCCTGTGGTTATCGCTACAATAGTTGCTAGGTTTCTAGAGAAGAATTGCGATATCTAAAATTATTGTATGACAGCTGAGGTGCTATGACACTGACATTACTAGATTTAGCGGCGCTGCTTGGTGCGATAGCAGCTATAGTGATAGCTGTTTTCCTTATAGTTGCGATGAGTAACTTGAACCGAACATTGACAAAGTTAGAAGTAACTGCGACGCAGCTGAGCGATGAAGGTTTGGCTGCATTTAAAGAGTTACGCCAGCTTGTAGCTGATGCAGACGCCGAATTAGACAAAGTTGATTTAGTGCTTGATCGCGCAGATCAAGCGACAACAGCAATAAGCGAAACATCTCGTCTAACACACCAGGCAGTGCAAGACCCGTTTATGAAATCGCTTGCGGTTGCATCTGGCAGTTCAAAAGTTGCTCGCATGTGGCTTAAAGGTCGCAATCGACGTAAAACAAAGAAAGCTGCTGCTGGAGTCATTGACCTGCCATGAAACGGTTTTTGTTTCGCTATTTCGTTCGTTCTCTTCGATGGATGGCTGTTAGCTTTATCTTTAAAAAATTTTTGCGCTCAAAGGCGTCATCATCTGCTGACAAAGCTATGAGCCGTTTAGAAGATTCAGTGTCCGCACCAGTACAATCAACGCTTGCTGCGTTACCCTCTGGCGCACGCCAAGTTGCTGGGTCAGCTGTTATTGCCGTGAACATTGCTAAAAAGTCGGCTGCGTTGGGGCAAGCAGCGCCAAAAGCGCTTGCGAAAGGTTCCACTATAGCATTTGCGCCACTCAGATTTTTTCGTGCTATCCCTGCTCGTTTTAAAGAAGAAATTTCGTTGGCCGAGCGTGAAGTCAGGTCGGATTATTTGCGTGAAGCTGTTGGTGAACAAGACGCAATAGATGCACTGTTAGATAGTCGAGTCGCAGAGATAGACGTAACAGAACCAGTAGTTCCAGCTGCTGTATCGCCAGGCCGCAAGCGTGCCCGACGCCCTAGGCGTGAGAAACGTGTGTCGCGTGTGCAACGCAGCTATCAGCCAGAAAAAAGCCGCTGGCACTGAACCTTCTCTTGAGGTTTTAAAATATAGTAGGCTACTTCGCCTACTGTTTGTAGAAGCTTGCTATGCTCAGATTTTGCTTTAGGCAACTAAGAGGAGGGTGTGTTCATGTCGATTCTTGAAACAGTCGATCTTCGTAAGTCGTATAAACCACTGCGTGGTTCAAAAGTGAATGCTGTTGACGGGCTTTCACTTTCAGTGACTGAACCAGGCGTGTATGGTTTCCTAGGGCCAAACGGTTCTGGAAAAACAACGACTATACGCTGCTTACTTGGTTTGATCAAACCAACATCAGGGTCGATAAAGCTGCTTGGAGAAGATGTTACTCGTGGTATCAAGCCTGTTATTGATCGCATCGGTGCCCTGGTTGAAACACCGAAGTTTTTCCCTAATTACAGTGCACGCAAAAATTTACAAATGCTGGCGTCGATCGCTGGTATTGGTGCTGGCCCGATCGATCAGGCGCTTGAACGCGTTGGCCTCAGCGAGCGTAAGAATGATTTATTTAAAACGTTTTCGCTTGGCATGAAGCAACGCCTAGCTATTGCAGCGACGTTGATTAAAAATCCTGACCTAATAATTTTAGATGAGCCAGCTAATGGTTTAGATCCTGAAGGTATCGTTGAAATTCGTGAACTCATACGTTCGTTGGGTGACGAAGGTAAAACAGTATTTGTTTCCTCGCACCAGCTGGCAGAGGTACAACAAACCTGTGACTATGTCACAATTATTGCTAAAGGCCAGATGGTAACCGCAGGCAAAGTTTCTGACCTGGTCGCTCAGGCAGGCACACAGAAAACTCTCGTCACCATCGCTGATCTTGAGCAAGCAATCACTGTGCTTACACAGCACGATATAGATGCAGCTGTGAACAGCGAAGGCGTTCTGCAGGTTGATGATGCAGATGGAGCAAAGATTAATCGCTATCTTGCTGACGCTGGCCTGTATGCAAGTGAACTAACCGCTGAACAAGAAAGTCTTGAATCAACCTTTTTGAAACTTACTGCTGGAATGGGGCAAAAATGAGGATCCTACGAACAGAACTGAATCGCTTCTGGAGCAGAAGAATAGTGCGAATCACGACGCTTGCTGTTGTTGTTTGCATGCTGTTAGGTGTTGGTATCTCATTTCTAAATACCAGCAAAGATGTACGCACTGCTGAAGAAGCTATTGAAGCATGTCAAACAGAGCAATCGCAGTACATGGGTGAATTCGTTGAAGAAGATTTGCCTGAAGGTGAAGAGCAGTTCAGAGAGGCTGAGCTTGAACGCTGTAAAATCGATTTTAGGTATTATCTAAATGATAAACGTTTTTGGGCGAGATCAATTCTAGAAATTGAAAGCAACAAGTTTCAAGGAGATACTTTTTATGAAATAAACGATTTTGCTGTAGACGCCGCTAAACAAATAGCGGAAGAGAATGATCTTCCTGTCGCACTAGTAGATAGTTTTTTTGCCCGAAGTGGCGAAACTATTACAGACAAGCAAGGCAATATCCTGAAAGGTGCTAAAACAGGTTTTGCTGGAGCGATACCACTAATTGCGTTTCCTTTGCTGGTTCTTGTTTCAGTACTTGCAGCTTCATTTATTGGTGCTGAGTACCGTGCAGGTACTGTTGAAAATATGCTTTTGTGGGAACCACGCAGAGGCAAAGTTTTGGCTTCTAAATATCTGGCAGGTGCTCTGTCATCCGCCGTTTGGATGGCTGTGCTGCTTTCTTTCTTAGCGGCTCTGCTCATAGGTCTTGCCTCAGTAAATGGCACATTTGCAACTATTGACAGTGCTTTCTGGATGAGCTTGCTAGGAACTATCGGTCGAGCCGCACTTATTAGTGGCGCAGTCGCAGTATTCACAATGGCTGTGGCTACTGTGACTCGCTATACAGCGGCAGCTGTAATCATTCTTTTAGGGTGGGCGATAGTTAGTAATATTGTTATTGAGCTACTTCTGAAAGGGTTTCGTCGTTGGGAAGTAATAACAAACGCAAATACTTTTATTGCCAAAGGTGACACAGCAAAACCACTTTCTTCATGGTGCACTTCAGTGAATGGAGAGTCATACTGCTCGACTGATAGCTGGGGCAGCTCGCTATCTTTTGCGCACAACTACCTGGTCGCTGGTCTCGTCGTACTTATTTGGGTGGCAGTTCCTACATTGCTTGCATTTATTGTCTTCAAACGTCGAGATATCAACTAGTTTTTGCTCTAGCGGCTTAGTTACTCAGCATGAGCTGTTACGGTAGTCTTATCCGCACACACATTTTTGGGACTAGATATGGATTCTGAACTTGAAAAGCATTTGATCGAAATTGACAGTTCGCATGAGTTAACACCAAGAAACAAAGAAGAACGAGACTTGCTACTCTCACGCGTCGATACCGCTATAGGGCAGTTCGCTGAGCTAGTTGGTCCATTCGAACGTTTTTGTAACCAGAATTCTCAATCATTTGTGCAATACAAAAGGTGTGCCTGTGACGCTGAGGATAACTATCGTTTAGCGCTGAGTCTGTCATTCTCTCATTGGGGTAATTTAGTTTGTATTAGCGCTAACTCTGATCTGTTATCTCCTCCTGTTTATTCTGCGATCGTTAATGAGGGTCCAGAAATTTTGCGAGGAAGCGGCTTCTTTCCAGTGTTCTTTGAAGAAATTGATTTTCTCTACTCAGGTATGGTCATGAAAAATTTTTGGGGAACATGGTTCTTCCGCTATTTTGCTGTTTGGTGATAAGGCTAAGTTCTCGATGGAGCAGCAGACAAAAAGCTTGAGTCGCTGAGGTAGGATTGTTGCGATGGTTACACGTCCAGAAGTAGGCTCAATTCCTGATAGCCCAGGGTCGTATCAATTTTTTGATTCACACGGTCGTATTATCTATGTCGGCAAGGCCAAGTCGCTTCGTTCTCGTGTGAACAGCTATTTTCAAAATCCAATAAAGATGCATCCTCGTACTGCGCAAATGGTTGCAACGGCACAAAAAGTTGCATGGATCCAAGTTGCTAACGACGTTGAAGCGTTAATGCTTGAATACAACTTGATCAAAGAGCATACACCTCGGTTTAACGTTCGACTTGTCGACGATAAAAGCTACCCCTATCTTGCAGTAACGATGAGTGACGAATGGCCACGAGCCAGAGTAATGCGCGGCAAAAAACGCAAAGGCACAAAATATTTTGGACCGTATGCCCATGCCTATGCTATTCGTTCGACTCTAGATTCGCTGCTGCGGAGCTTTCCGATCCGCAGTTGTTCTGACGCTAAATTATCGAGGCATCAGAAATTAGGAAAACCCTGCTTGCTTTTTCATATCGAAAAGTGCTCAGGGCCTTGTGTAAAAGAAGTTAGCCAGGAGAAATACGGTGAGTATGTCGCCGACCTGTGTTCATTCCTCGGTGGCGATACTGATCCAGTTGTCGAAAAAATTTCTGACGAAATGCAAGCAGCAGCTAAAGACCTTTCGTTCGAAAAGGCGGCACGGCTTCGTGACAGGCTGCAAGCAGTGCAGCGCTCTATTGAGAAGCAGCAGATGGTTGCCGACAACAAAGAAGATCTTGACATCGTCGGTCTGGCTGAAGACGAGCTCGAAGCTTGCATCTATGTTTTCTTCGTCCGTAACGGCAAAGTCGTCGGTCAGCGCAGTTTTATTCTAGATAAAGTCGAAACTCTCGAACCAGCAGCGCTTATGGACAAAGTGATCGAAGGGCTCTACGACGAAGAACCAGTGCAAGGTATGCCCAAGGTTGTTATTGTTCCAACGCAAGTCAGCGACACGTCACTCTATGAACAGTGGCTTGCGTTGCTGCGTGGATCGAATGTTGAAATCCGTGTGCCGCAACGTGGTGATAAAGTCACGTTGCTAGAGACAGTTACAACAAATGCATCTGAAGAGTTCAAACGCCATCGCCTTCGTCGTGCTTCTGACCATAATAGCCGATCAAAAGCGTTAAACGAGTTACAAAAATATCTGCATCTTGACGAAGCGCCGCTGCGCATAGAGTGTTATGACATGAGCCATATCCAAGGCACACATTATGTCGGATCGATGGTTGTTGTTGAAGATGGCGTCGCGAAAACGTCTGAGTATCGACGCTTTAAAGTTGAAACAGTCGACCAAAACGATGACTACGGCTCTATGGAAGAAGTATTAACTCGCCGATTCAAACGCTATCTAGCTGAACGTGAGCTTCCAGTAGCAGAACGAGGCAAGTTCCAGTACCCTCCGAACCTTTTAGTTGTCGATGGAGGTAAAGGTCAGCTTGGTGTAGCGGTGCGGGTTTTGAAATCACTCGGGCTCTTTGAGGAAATAGCGGTGTGCTCGTTGGCGAAACAGTTCGAAGAAGTTTTTTTGCCTGATCGTAAAAAAGCAGTGCGGATACCGCGTCAATCTGAAGCGCTATACCTTCTTCAGCGGCTTCGTGACGAATCGCATCGATTCGCGATTACCTATCATCGTCAGCTGCGTGCCAAAGCTATGACTCGTTCGTTTCTCGATGATATAAAAGGCCTTGGTCCTGCAAGAAAAAAACGTTTACTTGAAGAGTTCGGCAGCGTAAACAAAGTTAAAAAAGCATCGCTAGAACAATTGCAGGCGTTGATGTGGTTGCCTCAGCCGGTAGCACAAGCAATCATAGATGCTCGCATGCAAAAACGATAGAGCTACTTGCGTGTAAGATACTTTAAAGTTCGGCGTGCCCTTGGGAATCAACGATCTAGCGTTACTATCAGCAGATTATACGGGGATGCTACGTTTTTGTGAGCGTTGGGATATACTTATGAGGTTCAGTAATGCCTGTGCCTGCAGGAAGCTTCAGTTTGTGGCTTTGCTTGCCCCGTTCAGGGCGTTATCTATATGGAGGAATAATGACTGATAGCTACGAAACGATGATGCTGCCCGAGGTTGAAGGCCTTATAGAAAAAACAGGTTCAAAGTTTTCGCTTTGTACCTTGGCATCTAACCGTGCTCGTCAGATCAACGCATATTTCGGTCAACTTGGTGGCGGCCTCGGCAAAATGGTTCCACCTCAGGTTACGTCAGTTTCAAGCAAGCCACTGTCTATTTCGTTCGAAGAGATCGATGCCGATAAAATAATTCCAGTTCGCCCTGAAAATGAGCCAGCTGAAGACGTCGAAGCTGACTAGTGAATGAGATCTGCGTAGAACATGCGAAACGCAGCAGAAACACAGAGGCGATCTACAATTATTGATATCGCTGTCCTGCAAGGCAAAAAAATTGTTTTAGGTGTTACTGGCGGTATCGCTGCGTATAAATCTGTTGAAGTGTGCCGTCTTTTAACATCTGCAGGTGCGCACGTTGTCCCTATCTTGACTGACGCAGCAATGCAGATGGTTGGCAAAAAAACGTTTGATGCGCTTGCATCAGAGCCAGCCAAAACAAGCATGTGGGAAGACACCCACCCTAGCCCGCACACGTTTTTAGGGCAAAGCGCTGATCTTGTGCTTATCTGCCCTGCAACCGCACGCATTATTTCTGACTATAGGGTTGGCCGTTCGGCCGATTTACTATCAGCGACGCTACTTGCGACTGAAGCTCCTGTTGTGATCTGCCCTGCGATGCACAGCGAAATGTGGTTTCAGCCTGCGGTGCAGGAAAATATTTCAGTGCTCGCCGACCGGGGTGTTCATATCGTTGCGCCAGATGATGGCCCTCTTGCTGGTGGCGATAGCGGCGTGGGCCGTCTCGCAGCCCCAGCGGCTGTCGTCGAAACAGCCATGGAGGTGCTCGCTGATACCACAGCTAAACCTTTGGTTGGCGTGTCTGTGCTTATAACTGCTGGCGGCACACGAGAACCAATAGATCCTGTCCGCTTTTTGGCTAATAAATCAAGCGGCAAACAAGGCCATGCCGTGGCTGAAGTTGCTCGCCAAAAAGGTGCTGAAGTCACGCTAGTCACAACCTCCGATATTGAGACGCATAAAGCTATCACCTCTGTTCATGTCGATACCGCAGCGCAGATGCACGATGCGGTGATGGCTCATTATGAAAGGGCACATGTAATCGTTATGGCTGCGGCTGTGGCAGATTTTACGATAGCGAACACTGCCGAACACAAAATCAAGAAAGCTGATGGAACGCCGACGCTGCGGTTGGAACCCACGGTTGATATTCTTAAAACACTCGGCGAGGTTGTTTCTGATACGCAACTGCTTGTTGGTTTTGCTGCTGAGACACAAGATGTGCTCGTTGCTGCTCGTAAAAAACTGATTGAGAAAAAGGCGAACTATATTGTTGCAAACAACGTGGTGGACAAAAACACAGGTTTCGCATACGATACTAACCAAGTAACAATCGTGTGTGATGACGGCTCAGAGACAGAAGTTTCGCTGCGGTCAAAACTCCAGGTTGCAGAAGTTATTTGGGATGAAATAATCGTTCGCTTGTCGAAGAAAGACAGTCATGGCTCTTAACCACACGTTCACCTCTGAATCGGTCACCGAAGGTCATCCAGATAAAATGGCTGATCAGATTTCTGACGCTATTTTGGATGCAATTTTAGAGCAAGATCCGCAGAGTCGGGTGGCGTGTGAAACAATGGTGACGACAGGCTTAGCGATTGTTGCTGGCGAAATCAGCACTTCAGCCTATGTCGATATTGCGTCGATTGTACGCAGAACAATTCAAGCTATTGGCTATGACAATGAGGCATATGGTTTTGATGGGCGCACGTGTGGCGTGATGGTTTCGCTTGATGAGCAGTCACCAGATATTGCCCAAGGCGTCGACAAAGCCGAAGGCGTTCGTGCAAGTGGCTTGACTGGCGATGCGTTTGACGAACAAGGGGCTGGTGACCAAGGCATTATGTTCGGCTTTGCCTGCAATGAAACTGATGCGTTGATGCCGCTGCCTATTCAACTCGCGCATCGTATGGCGCAGCAGCTTAGCGAGGTGCGCCGCTCTGGCGAGGTGCCCTATCTTCGGCCTGACGGCAAAACACAAGTAACTTTTGAGTATGAAAATGGTGTGCCTGTTCGTCTTTCGACGGTGCTGATTTCTACCCAGCATGATGATGGCGTCGACCGAGATTCTATGATTCATCCTGATCTTTTAGAGTCTGTTATTCGTCCTGTTGTGCCTGAGCGTTTCGCTGATGATGCCTATAACGTTTTTGTTAATCCGACTGGTCGGTTTGTTATCGGCGGCCCTGTTGGCGATGCTGGTTTAACGGGGCGCAAAGTCATTGTTGATACCTATGGTGGGGCTTCTCGCCATGGTGGCGGTGCATTCTCTGGGAAAGACCCATCAAAGGTTGATCGTTCTGCAGCCTATGCTGCACGTTGGGTGGCGAAAAATTTGGTTGCTGCCGGTGCTGCCGATAGGTGCGAGCTGCAGTTAGCCTATGCGATTGGGGTTGCACGCCCTGTTTCTGTGCTTGTCGAAACGTTTGGCACCGAAAAGGTTGACCCAGCGAAAATTGAAGTAGCAGTGAATGAACTTTTTGATTTGCGGCCCGCAGCGATTGTCGACGAGCTAGCACTTCGACAACCTATTTATCAAGAAACAGCCGCCTACGGTCATTTCGGTCGTGAACCAGGTACGTCATTCACATGGGAACGCACAGACAAAGTCAGCGCTATCAAAGCAGCGTTAGGGTTGTAGAAGACATGTTCTATGTCGAATTTGCTCTGAGAACCTAAAGGACGTGCCTTGCGACTAGGGCAACACAGCTTACTAGCAAGAATTTCAAAGAGAACTATGCAGATTCGAGTAGATAGAAGCATTGATAATCCTCATCAACAATAATTCTTTCTTGGATTGGAGCTGCGTTGCTTATGGGATGTGTAAAATCGGTGTTTTCTTGTGGCCTAAGCTGGACGATATAACTCGTTTGAATTGGAGGGTCAGCCTCTTCGTTTGATACTGCGGACCATAGTATACGTACAGTCTGTTCTTCTGTCCGCAGATTTTTAAGCGACCCACTAGCTGTCATGGACCCATTAGAAATATTACACGTGTATTCAACGACAACCAGAGGTGTTACTTGACTGTCTTCAGGTCTCACTTTAGTGCATCCATAGACAAGAAATACAAGAAGTAAGAAAACAAGACCTAGAACCAAGCGTCCGATATTTCGCCGTATAAAGTTCATGCGCCACCCTATTACAAAAACAATCGATTAGTGCAAGTCTAGCCACTCTTGGTGCGTATACTCTTTCACAGTCGCTAGGGTTCTTAGTGTGTTTGAATCGGGCCAACTTTTTGCTGCTGATGTTGGGAAAAAGCCGACCCCAAAACAGCAACTAGAGCCAGGTTCTCGTCTTGTGGCTGTTTGGCCCGATGTCTCTGGCATCGCAAAGCGCTTTACCTATAGCGTGCCGCCTCGTTGGGCTGCCGCTGTCGAGGTTGGCTCTATTGTTCGCGTGACGCTTAACGGCCGTAGCGTTTCTGGGTGGGTTGTCGAGACCGATATTGAACAGCCTGACTATCAAGTGCACGATATACACAAAATTTCTTCTATCGGTCCGACGCAAGAAATACTTTCACTAGCGCAATGGGCTGCAGACCGCTGGTGCGGCAAACTAAGTAAGCTATTTAAGACAGCCTCACCACCTCGCAATTATGCACGCCGTCCAGCTTCAGCTACTTCTTGGAAGCAACCAGCAGCCCCTACTAGTGAGCTTGCCCAAACAGTACTAAAAGCATTAGAAACAAAAGCGTCTGCGTCGTTGTTGGTAGCTCCTACAAGCGATTACGTCGAAGTGGTCACGGCTGCGGCATCGCAAGGATCTGTGCTCGTTATCGTTCCAACCAAAGCAGATGTGAAACGCATTGCTGGTGGGCTGCGTCGCAAAAACATTAAAACGAATCTGTTGCCACAAGCATGGAATCAGGCGATAACTGGGGGAGTGACTATTGGAACACGCGCCGCTATTTGGGCCCCTAGCGCAGCGTCGCTCACCTCTATTATTGTGCTGGACTCACATGATGAGTCGTTGCAAGCCGAGCAACAACCAACGTGGCATGCATGTGATATGGCACTCGAACGAGCTAGAAGACGCGCTATCAGTTGTTTGGTTGTTTCGCCTTGTGTAAGTGTTGCGACACAACAACGTGTGAAAGAACAGTTCCGTCTGTCAACAAAAACGTTGCGCAATGGTTGGCCAGTCATCGAGGTGATCGATCGTCGTGACGAAGACCCTGGACGTGGCGGTTTATTCGCTCCTCAGCTTGGCGCGTTGGTAGCAGACAAAAATTCTATTATCGCTGTGTTGAACACGAAAGGGCGAGCGTCGTTGCTTGCCTGCGCAAGCTGCGGCGAGCTTGTTAAAACGCAAGATGGTGAGCAGGTTATGGCCGAAAAAGATGGCGAGCTGGTCGCGGCAACAGGCGAGCGGCGGCCAAAGATTTGTGCTATCTGCAATGGCACGTCGCTCAAACGGTTGCGACTTGGAGTGACTCGCGCCGCTGAAGAGTTCGCTGCGTTGCTAGGACGCGACGTTGCAGAGATGACAGCCACAACTGATGTGCGAATTGACGCATCGGTTATCTTGGGGACTGAAGCAGTGCTGCGTCGTAAAGCTTCAGCAGATATGGCGGTATTTCTAGATTTTGATCAAGAGCTGCTTGCGTCTCGTTATCGAGCTGGCGAGCAAGCAATGGCGCTGCTTTGTGCAGCGGCCCGTCGTGTCGGGCCGCGTAGTAGCGGCGGCCGTGTGATCGTGCAGACTCGCAATCCGAAGCATAGAGTTCTGCAAGCTGCAGTTTTAGCCGATCCATCTCGTTGTAGCGCTGTTGAGTCTGCTATGCGTCAAGCCGCTCAGTTGCCGCCGTTTGGTGCGCTCGCCGAGGTGTCACATCAAGGTGCTGAAGCGTTTGTTGAACAACTACAAACGAATAAAGCCATTTCAGTTCTAGGGCCAAACAAAAAAGGGGCGTATTTGTTGAAAGCTGCTAGCTGGACAGAACTATCCGAAGCAGTCGCTGCTACCAAAAAACCTCCAGGTCGTTTACGCATCGCCGTCGACCCGCCAAGGGTTTAGCATCCTGTGGCTTCTTGCAGCGTTTGACAGAGTTGTTTTATACGAAATGGCTGTAAAGCTACAACCATTTTTCTGAAATCTTTGCGTGCCACGGTGTGTATATTGTCGCAGTTGATTACGCAATCACTCGGGACTCCATCGAGCTCTTTGAAAAGTTCGAGTTCAGATAGAATATTTCGTTTTGTGCGTGTTAAGGCTGCAACCACGACAGCTCCGATGCGATCTGCCACTGGATCTCGCGTCAGAACAACGACTGGTCTATCTCCGCCAGGGGTTGCAGCAAACCAAATTTCGCCTCTTTTCACGATTGGCGCCAGTCTGCCCAATCTTCAGCGGGGCCCCAATCAGCTATTTCTGCGAGTTGCTGCTCTTCTGAACTCAGTGGTTTTTCTTCCCAAATCGAAGCGTCTTCTTCAGATTTGATTTTTAAAACGTACATGCGTGCTGCTTGGCGTAGAAATTCTGAACGATCTACACCTAGCGAATCAGCGAGATTTCGTATTTGGTTTGCTTCATCAGAGTCAACTCTAAAACTCAACATGGTCATACAAAAATAATACTATGTATTACACTAGATTGCAAGCAGTGATAGATGCGGTGAGAGCCCCCCAGAATGTTTGTTTTATAGGAAGAGTAGGCGATAGGCATAGAAGTTCTTAGACTTGCACAGTGATAGAACTTCCGAAACCTCCGCATCCAATACAGCGCATTGTCTATTTCGGCACGCCAGATGCGGCGGTGCCGCCTTTGCAAGCATTGCATGCTGCTGGGTTTGAAATACCGCTTGTTGTTACTAAAGCTGATGCTCGTCGAGGGCGCGGGAAAAAACCGCAGCCTTGCCCAGTAAAAAAAGCGGCTATCGAGCTTGGCCTGGCCGTTACAGATGACCCTGCCGACGCGATAGCAATCGGAGCTGGCCTTGGCGTTGTCGTCGCTTATGGACGTATTTTAAGAAATGATCTTCTGAAGGTCTTGCCGCTGGTAAACATTCACTTTTCGCTACTACCTCGCTGGCGTGGAGCCGCCCCTGTCGAGCGGGCTATCTTAGCTGGAGACACAAAAACAGGTGTCGGTCTCATGGTTATCGAACCAAGTCTTGACACAGGGGCTATTTATGCCCAAGCCGAGATTCCGCTAGAAACCGATCAAACAGCCGCCGAGCTTCGCCAGCGACTTTCTCTGCTCGGTAGCGACCTTTTAGTTGACACTTTACGTAACGGCTTGCCGACACCAACTCCACAAAAAGGCGAGGCAACGCATGCTGCAAAGCTCACCAAAGCTGACCTGAAACTCGACTGGACAGAACCTGCAGTTATGAGCCAACGCCGCACCCGTATTGGAAAAGCGTGGACTACATTTCGAGGGAAAAGGCTTGTAATCAACGAGGCCGTTGTTGTGTCAGGTGATGGCGCGCCAGGGGAGTTGCGCAACGACACCGTTGCCACAGGTGACCAGTTGTTGCAGCTTATCAAAGTACAACCTGAAGGCAAAAAACCGATGCAAGCTAGCGATTGGTTACGAGGCGCTCGTCCAGAAGCAGGTGAGAAACTTGGCTGAATCAGCAAGAGCAGTTGCCTTACGGTGCTTGAAGCGAATTGAAACTGGGGGAGCGTACGCTAATCTTTTAGTCAAACAAGTACTAGACACAACGGCGCTTGATGGCAAAGATCGTCGTTTCGTGACGGAACTTGTTTATGGCACAACACGAATGCAGCGAACATGCGATTACTTGGTTGACCAATTTCTCACAGAGAAAAATAAAAAGAAATTAGAACAAGACGTGCGTTTGCTGCTACGCCTTGGCGCCTATCAACTCTATTTTTTGAAAACACCGCCGCACGCTGGGGTCGGCGAAACTGTTGCGTTAGCGCCGAAACGTGTGAAAGGTTTACTCAACGCGGTGCTGCGCAAAGTTGCAGGTCTAGACGAGGCCGTCACGTTTCCTTCGCTTGCTGTTGAATTGAGTTACCCTGATTGGATTGTGGAAAGCATACAAGCCAATATTGGGGTTGAACGTGGCGAAGCGGCGTTGCGTGCGATGAACCAGCCAGCAAAAGCCACCGAACGAGACGACGGCTATTTCCAAGACCTTGCTTCGCAATGGGTCGTCGAATCGTTCGCAGGTTCAGAAGGTGAGTTGGTGCTTGATATGTGCGCCGCGCCTGGAGGCAAAGCAACAGGTTTAGCAGCACGAGGGTTTAGCGTCGTCGCGAGTGATATTCGTCTTAAACGGGTGGAGTTGACAGCAAAAAATGTTGCGCAGTTAGGATCAGACGTTGCTGTTGTAGCAGCTGATGGAGCGAATCTGCCGTTCAGCGATAACAGCTTTGACCACGTTTTGCTTGATGCGCCGTGCTCTGGCCTGGGGAGTTTACGTCGCCGTGCCGATGCTCGCTGGCGGATCGATAAAGATGCGCCGCAGCGTTTAGCAAAAACGCAGAACGCTTTGATTGCCTCGGCGCTTCGAGTGCTGAAACCGGGCGGCACGCTTACCTATAGCGTTTGCACGCTAACTAAAAGCGAAGGTGAAGCGGTGCTAGAACAAGTGCTTGAATCAGATGTCAAGGTAACGTTGCTCGACCCGCCACAAGCAAACAGCGAGCTGAAAGAGCAGCTAGAAACACGCAACGGCGTAACCTACCTCTATCCAGAAGAAAGCGACGCCATGATGCTCTTCCAACTGCGTATTGCCTGTTAAGAACTACTGGATAGAATGGTATCGTGTCCAGAACAAGAAAAAGGCTAGAACGTTGGGCTTCTATCTATGGGCCTGCTCGAGAAGTGTAAGTGAGGTTGAAATAACGCTAGAATGAGCTCAAACAAAACTTCAAACACTGGGCGGAACTATGAAATCAAATTCGGTACAAGACATTTACCCTTTCCTAAAGTTCTCTCCCGGCAATCGTTCTGATTACTTGCCTCCCAATTACTATGATTCAATAATTAAGCCTTATAGTGTCAAAGGTACAGAAGATTTCAAATGTATCACCGATTCTATTTTGTCTCTACCTGATTCAGCGACCGTAGTAGAGCTAGGCGGTGGTTCCGGTAGAGTCACCCGTCATGCCACAGATCTATTAGATGAGAAACAGGCTAGTTACCATGTAAATGACTTGAGTCCGGCAATGGTAAGTATCTTGAAAGATAATTTTCCTCGAACTAATGTCTACGAACTTGATCACCTTGCGTTTCTTGAAAAAATTCCTAAGGTCGTAGACAGTATTGACTACATATTCAGTTTATGGAGTTTATCACATTCACTTCAACAAGAAATTGAAAAGTGCGGATATGAAAAGGCGTATGATCGGTTCTACAGCGTGTTGCAAGACATAATAGACAAGATGAAGCCAAAGTCTGAGATTACAATAATTCATTTTGATTTAACAACGCCAGAACAAGCAATATGTCAACGTCAATATGGCAAATACTTCGCTGAATTTAATCCAAAAACCCTCATGTCTGGTCAAGCTCCTTCTAAAAGGATTCTCGATAGAACTATTGAGCTGCTTAGATCTGATGGATCTGTTACATTTGAGGTGCAAAGGGTAAGCGGTGATCCTATCTACTACGAAAATAGTTCGGAAGCCCTTGAAGTTCTGATGAACTTTCATATGGAAGGAGAGTTCAATTCTCATGTCGATTTAGAGGAAATCGTAGCGGAAGTTCTCGATGATATAAAGTCGCACACACTAGAGGACGGTAGAGTTGTAATCTCAACTGGTTGGTATCTGTATCGTATTTTTGTAAATACAGCTGCTGCGGAAATTAGTAGATTTAAGTCAGGAGCATAAGACAGTTGCTGGAATCTATTGGAAAATTGATTTGGCTACATCTTCCTCTTGATAATGAGGGTATTGAAGAATTTAACCCTTCTGATTATCTGGAAAACACATCTGCGGATGTCTTACATAGCGATGTTGAACAATTTAAGACAGAAGTTTTACGAACTACTAAACCAGGAGCTTTATTTCACGTTGATAGTGGTCTTGGAGAAACTGGAACTGTTTTTAACCCTTCCTATACTATCTACGGCGCTAAATCTAGTTTAGCTGTCCGTCCAATATTTCTTGCGATGGAACAGTTCGCCCTAAACTGTGGTTTTTCTAACCAAGCTTCCATTCGGCATTATGTTACTCCGATCCACCCTGAAGAAGCTTCTACTAGGCCACATCGAGATGAGGTAAAAGGCTTTATAACTGATACTCCACTTGCTGGAACTGGTGTTATGCAGCTAAGAATGGTCTACGCTTTAGAACCTGGAACCTTAGTCTTCAAGGGAGAAACATCGACAGATCATATCGATATTAGGTTTAAGGATCTTAAAAATGGCGGGACAGAAATTGAATTCCATCCGGAAGAGTTTGACCCGATCGAGTCCTACTTTCGCATCCAAACAATTTCAGACAAAGAGATAGCAAATTTAGAGAGAGTTGCTCAGCTGATTCCTGGCATGGTTCTAGCTATGGACAGACTCCAGAAACCTCTTCATGCTGCAGACCCAACGTATAGAAGAATGACGATCTTTTCTGATGTGATTGAACTAATCCCTCCAGAAAAAACCGAAAAATTGAGTACACAATCAGCGTCGGTGCCAGGTTTCAATCTTAATTTCAGACGAATAGTCGATCCTGGGTCCAAGGGACACGCAACTAACAATCAATTGTGAGGTTGACCCCTGATGAGTTATGATCGTTTCTGGTGTATGGGTTGAGTTATAACTAATTGTTGTGGATCAGTATTTGATGTTGGGTTGTGACGTACCCTTCTGTTTAAACCAATCAAACAGAAAAGGATAACGCCACGTTATGTACTAGTGTTTGTGTTGCCGGTTTTCGATGGTCGGGATCTGGGTTTTT
>JAHDDW010000040.1 GCA_020629155.1 Acidimicrobiales bacterium
TGAACTATCGACCACCAGTGGAATTTGCTGCGAGAGCGGCTTAATATGAATATCTAATTGATGCTGTGGCATTAACGCAGGGGAAAGGTCAGTTCGTTGTCGCGTTTTTCACGCATACTCAATGGCTTTTTTAGCCATTGGTAGTAGCCACTTGGCTGAACCTCCATGGCTCTGCAAAGTACTCGCACTGGATAAAGGTGACGCCGAGCTTTTATGAAGCCGTACCGTTCTTTGACTCGCCTGCAAAGAACACGGCGGCCTCCTTTAGTATGGTACGTTCCTGCTCAACTCGTTTTAATTCACGTTTTAAACGAGCAACTTCTGCTCGCAGATCTTCGTCTTCAGTGCGTTTAGCTTTCGGTTTGTCGTACTTCTTTATCCAGTCATACAAGCTTTTGTTAGTCACACCCAAACGTTGACTCACTTCTAGGACAGGGTAGCCATGAACAACCACCTGGTTGACTGCTTCTTGCTTAAACTCTTCCGTGTATCTGATACCTCTACCCATTCTTTTCACCTCTCATGATAAGTTACATTTTTACCATAGGATGTGTCTAGTATTTTCAGGCCGTATCATGTATCGTTTTTTAATTATATAGTTGTTGAACTCTACCAAACATTCCAAATCCCAAAAACACTTTGAATTCTCATCAAAAGATCGATGCTACATTTTCGGGCGTCTATCAAATTTAATCACAGTAGGCTGTACTGCCAGCCTTAATTGAGCGTTGCCTATGAATGCTGCAGAAGTTGCTGATTCAGAATTGCGAAATGCGATTCAAAATGGTCGAGTGATCTTGGTCGCTGGGTCGGGGGTCTCAATAGCAGCGAGCTATGATGTTGCCAAGAAGCAATCGCATCCTCAAGCTTCTTGGACTGGTCTGCTGGTAAGCGGGCTGAAATGGCTCAAAGAACACAATTTAATAGACTTAGAAGAAGCTGACGCACAGATAATTCTGCTAAAAAAAAATGCTCAAACGCACAGATTCATTTCAGCTGCCGAAGACATTGTGACTGGCATGGGCGGAGTGCATTCTATTCATTTCCAGAAATGGTTAGAACAGTCCGTTGGCAGTATCAAGGCTTATGACCGTAGCGTTCTTGATTCGCTAAATGCTGTTCGCTTGAATGGCCACTTTCTTTTTACAACTAACTACGATGATTTGTTGCTCGGTGGACAAGGACAGCTGGATCGTATCACATGGCAAGATTCGGAAGCTCTCATCAATGCCGTTCGAAGCTGGAACAATGAGAAAGTAATTTATCTGCACGGTCATTGGCGTCAACCGACCTCTGTCGTTCTCGATTGGAAATCGTACAACCGAATAGCAAGCGATAAAGACTACCGAGAGGATCTCGCTGCTTTTTGGAAAACCAACCCATGGGTGTATGTTGGATGTGGTGTAGGTGGTTTGTCAGACCCCGACTTTGGAATTCTCTTCAAACGATATGCGGCCCGTGCTCGGCAGGCCAAACTATGGGATTTTTGCTTAGTACTGAGGAGCCAACTTGATGAGTTCCAGTCATATTTCGACAAACATAAATTCAATATACGTGCCGTTGCATTTGGTGAAGACCACAGTGAATTATCGCAGTATCTTTTGTCTTTATTGCCGGATAGATCCACAACTTCTAATCCACTAGGGTCCTCTGTTACTGCAACTATGGCGAAGGCGCCAAGGATTCCAGTTGCTCCCGAATTTTATGCGGAGCCAGACTACATAGGATCGCACGTGTTTGTAGGAAGGACTGCGGAACTAAATGTCTTAAACGATTGGGCGAAGTCTGTAGACTCAACCAACCTCCTACTCCTTGAAGCCATCGGTGGAAACGGCAAGAGTATATTGACATGGGAATGGACGACCAACCACGCCATCCAGATGCGCTCGGACTGGGCTGGGAGATTCTGGTATTCATTTTACGAACGCGGAGCAGTTATGCAAGATTTCTGCAGTCGCGCTCTCTCTTATATAACCGGTCGGCCACTAAAGGATTTCAAAAAACGCAAAACCGCAAAATTGAAAGTGGAGCTTTTGGCAGAACTCCATGCTCGGCCCTGGCTTTTTATACTCGACGGACTCGAGAGGGTACTTGTTGCCTACCACAGAATTGATGCTGCAGAAATTCGTGACGAAGAAATCGACTCACCTACAGACGAGATCCTTAATCGCAATCCTTGCGATGCTATACGGGATGAAGATACAGACTTACTCCGCGCACTTGCCGGCTGCAAACCATCAAAGATTCTTGTCAGTTCTAGATTGACTCCGCGAGTTTTATTGAATCAATCAGGACAGCCAATACCTGGCGTTCAACGTCTAATGCTGCGAGGACTACGGTCACCGGATGCTGAAAAACTAATGAGGTCATGCGGAGTAATAGGTACCAGCGCGCAGATGCAGGAATACTTGCACCAGAATTGTGATAACCATCCGCTTGTTATAGGCATCCTAGCAGGCCTTATTGTCAATTATTTACCTAACCGAGGAAATTTTGATGCGTGGAGCACTGATCCAAGGGCAGGTATTGCCTTAAATCTCGGTAAACTAGATCTTGTGCAACGACGTAACCACATCCTACATGCAGCTATCGCTGACTTGCCTGATGCCAGCCGGCAACTCCTCTCTACACTTGCGCTATTGTCGGAGTCCGTGGACTACCAAACGCTGGTAGCCCTTAATCCACTGGCCCCAAGCGAAGACGCGCTTCGCAAACCAACCCATCGATGGAATTCGCGCTGGCTGTCTCCTGCAGAAAAACGGAGAGTAGAGAATCAGTATAAAACAGCTATCGAACATTCAAAAGTTGCTCGATCTAAATTACCAGAAATAGTTCGCGATCTAGAACAACGTGGTCTTCTTCAATTCGAAGTACACGAGAATCGATACGACCTTCACCCAGTCGTGCGTGGAGTAGCGGCTGGTGGTATCAATATGAATGATAAGGAATTGTATGGCCAGCGTGTTGTAGACCACTTTTCGTCGCAACAACGTGATGCATATCACCACGCAGAAACACTAGATGATTTAAGAGCAGGATTACAAGTTGTAAGAACGTTTTTATCTTTGGGCCAATTCGCGAATGCGTCGAAATTCTACCGCGGCGATTTTGCCAGAGCGCTTAAACGAAACGTCGAAGGATATGCAGAGATACTAGCCCTACTGGGTCCTTTATTCCCAGATGGATGGGGCAAGTTACCCTCTGAATGTGAGAATTCTCATCACTTATCCAACGATGTCGCAAGTGCTCTAACGTATCTCGGTCATCCAAAGGAGGCGTTGGAAGCATACGGTAGCGTGTTGGAATATAATCTTAGTTGCGAAAATACCGGAGACGTCCGATCCACACTTTCAAATATTGCTCGATCCCTACTAGTTCAAAGCCGGCCTGCAAAAGCACTCCAATTCTGCACACAGGCTCTTGATCTGGCAACGTTGGCAAACAACCCAACAGACAAGTGGAGAATAAGTCGACTTCTTCGTCACATATATTCCTTCTTGGGGCAATGGGATAAGGTAGATACAATTTCTGCGAATTGCGATGAGATCGCTTCTCGTTTGCTGGTTGCTACTGGCTCTCAATGGCGCTTCGAAAATGCTCAATCTGAATTATGGAGAGGGACACTCAGTCAAGATAGTTTTACTGCATTCGAACTGGCGACCAATGAGGGACAGAACCGAAAGGGAGTCCGCTTACTGAATCGCATACGCGGAGAATGGTTAGTCGAAGAGTCTGAATGGGAGTTAGCTGCAGAAAGTTTGTCCACTGCAGTACAACTGGCACGCGAGCGAGGTCTCTTTGAATCCATCAGCGAGACTGCGCTTGTTCTTTCTAAAATTCAATTAGGTGAGCTTTCTGGGAACGATGCTCTTAACGAGGCAAATAGACTATCTCAACTTTGGCAACCTGCTCATCGATACCTATCGATGGTCTGGAACGCTATCGGAAACGAAGAAGAGGCAAAACGACATGCGTTGGATTCGTTTCGCAGCGCGTGGGCAGACGGCGAGCCCTACGTACATCGATACGAATTAGAAAGAGCTACCGAACTGCTAGAAAAAATGGGCATTTCGTCGGCTGTGTTGCCATCGTATGATCAAAATAAAGACGAGGTTTTTGCATGGGAATTTAATCTACAAGCCCACATTGCTATCATTAAAGGAGAAAAAGGTCGCATTTAATAGCGAGCACAAAGGTTAGAACGAATCTGGTACAAAAATAGTCGCGTTACTGTAGCAGCCCAATTATTATAATCGCGAAATAATTGATCGTGCGAGTCCGGTGTCACCATACTCGCTTGAAATATATCTGGGATTACTTGTAATCCGTAAAAGCTTAAACTTGATTTCCTGTTGCTCGCAAAGTCAAGGGTATGTTGTCAATTGATGTTGGAAACTAAATCTAATTCTAAACTAACGACCGCAGAAGAGATCGGTGCCTTCATCGAATCGAATTTAAGCTGAACATTGTCGGTGAAGTTAAGATGTAAATTCACGTTCATTAAGAAGCAACTAAAGTTTAAAAAATAATACTAGAGTCATTTTTTCAAAATGATGAAATACCGCTTTGTGTAAATCCTCAGGTCCGAGGTGACCTTTTAGATCCCCGAATTATATTAATGTTGAACGGGTGAGTTGGCTAAACTACTGACATCCATTATTGAAACTCTACTCTAAAATCTACTCAACGTCCGCTTATGGGACAAAGCTGCCAATCAAGAGCTGGATTTAATCCTAGCCTGACAGACAGCAATGAAGACTTCTCTGCCCGTCATCTATGCTAGGTCAAAGGGCAAATTTCGTACTAGAGCCAATGTTCGGCGAAAATATATTCCACAGACTAAACAAGGATTAATCAATGCCCAAAGTTGATATATCGAAAGTCGAAATTCGTACTGGTAGCGGTTATCCGGCGCCATTTGATAAACCTTGTCTCGGAAGGAAAAGTGAGCGCCTTTCTGATGCGGGAGGCCTTACACAGTTTGGGGTTCACAGGTTTGTACTTTCACCTGGTGCTTGGTCGTCGCAGCGTCATTGGCATACTCATGAAGACGAGTTAGTCTACATTTTGGAAGGTAGGCCAGTCTTGGTTGATGACAATGGTGAGACTCAACTTGAACCGGGGGATGTAACAACACATATCGCAGGCGTTCCTAACGGCCATCACCTGATTAATCGCACAGAAGAAGATGTTTTATACCTGATTGTAGGCACCCGCAATCCAACGGAGGATACTGGCCATTATCCAGATGTAGATTTGCATATTCCTGCAAATGGAACAACACAACGTCAGTTTACGAATAAAAGTGGTAAGCCTTATACTAAGTGAAATCGCAATACCTATAGAGAGGTCTCATGCAACAAGAACTACTTTGGGCCTTTTTCATCATATTCGCTATCGATTCCATAGCGCCAGGTCCAGCCGTGGCCATGGTGATGTCCCGCAGCGCGTCGGACGGATTGGGTAAAACGCTGCCGTTTATCGCAGGGCTGGTAGTTGGTGATTTGCTACTGTTCTTAATGGCCCTACTCGGATTAGTGGCTTTAGTAAAAACGCTTGGCCCGCTATTTGTCGTTATCAAGTGGTTGGGTGTGGCCTACTTGGTGTACTTGGCCTACAAGATGTGGTTTTCTAAGCCGGTCAAACTGAATTCAACGGCTGAGAAAAACCGCGGATTAAACGATTTTCTCTTGGCAATAATTCTGCCTCTAGGAAACCCTAAAGCGGTTGGCTTTTACGTAGCTCTCCTGCCCGCATTTATGGATGTAAAACAATTGTCCATAGCAACAGCGATCAACTTCGGGTTGGTCATTGTTATCGTCTGGAGTTCTGTTTTAGCCGGCTACGCACTCATTGCAGACCAAGGACGCAAACGGTTAAACCCAGGCACTGCCATGAAATGGTTGAACCGAGGCTCGGCGGGGGCAATGTTGGGGGCTGCGGGTACTATCGCGTTTCGTGACTAGAGAAGCCCGAAGACTTCCGCCCAAGCGTTATTCAAACTTGCGAAAATCAAGACTGCCTCTCGGTGCCATTACCAATGATTGCTTCAATCATCAGGATGGCACCGAGAGCAGAAGTTAGTCATTAATTCCTACTGAATAGATGATAGTGATGTATCGCAGATAAAATAGATTTACCGTTTATAGAATTCTCACGCAAATTATGTGGGTATTACGGTTCCCAATACTTCATTCTTTTGGTCTTTGTCCAACCTGAAGTAATAGGATTCTAAGCATCCCAGATGTTATTGTATTCACGCGATACGTAAGGAATTATCAATCGTTGGAGGTAATTTGAGCCGTTTAGCCATAATCTATTTCTCACAAACCGGGACAACTCATCAAATAGCCAATGCGGTGGCTGAAGGTGCAAATCTTTTTAGTCCTGGTTCATGTCAATTACACCGAATCACTGGCAGTGAAATCGTAAACGGCAGGTTTGTTAACGAAGAATGCTTGGCAATGATTGATGAGGCGGATGCAGTCTGTTTTGGCAGCCCAACCTACATGGGAGGCCCTGCAGCTCAATTTAAAGCGTTTGCCGATGCATCAAGTGAGCGATGGGAAACTCAGCGATGGGCTGGCAAAGCCGTGTCAGGCTTCACGGTTGGTGTTAACCCCGGCGGTGATCAACTCGCTACCCTTCAATATTTCAGCATACTGGCCGCACAACACGGAATGGTTTGGGTAGGACTGGATATACCGCAATCCGGGCAAGTAGATAACTGGAATACACAGGGAACCCAGCTGGGCTTTTCTGCCTACGTGACGGGCGAATCCATTAGCGAATCAGATGTAGCTACCGCGC
>JAHDDW010000019.1 GCA_020629155.1 Acidimicrobiales bacterium
CAAAAAAGACGACAAAGAAAACCAGGACATATCGCAACCACTATAAAACTTTACGCTAAGGCTCTTCACAAACCTCGGAATTGAACTACCTGCAGAAAAGCATACTACAAGCTGACAAAAAAGGCTATTGTGAGTGGACAAAAAAGCCTACTACAGGCTAACAAAAAAGGCTATTGACGGTTCGGGGGTTGTTCGTGGCCTGTCTGCGTTAGCTAAAGATCTTCAAATGTGATGCTGCGTAGTGGCTTGCCGTGAATAGCAGAGTCGTCGAGAACGCTGTCTTGGATCACAAGGTTCCCATCTATAAGCACTTGGGTGAATCCAACTGAAGGAGCTCCAGGGTTCTCTACCGTCGCTTTATCAGACACCATTTGTGGATCGAATACGATAACGTCAGCATCGGCCCCGACTTGCATGCGACCTTTCTTTCTCATCGCAGGGATCATAGATTCAACGCGTTGCGTTGGCAAAATTGTCATTTTGGCTAGAGCGTCTAGCAGCGTCAACGTTTTTTTCTCTCGCACATACTGCCGTAACGTCCGTGCGAAAGCACCAGCTCCTCTGGGGTGATTGTTTAAACTTTCTGTCGCGATGGCATCGCTTCCAATAAAAATCCACGGTGTTTGCAAAGCCATTTCCAGTTCCTTTTCAGGGATGGAACCTAATGCGGCTACAAGTTTGTTTTCGCTTTTCGCTGCTGCGAACGACGCTTTAGTTAACCGTTGCGTCGTCCCAGATATTTGTAGGTCGTCATAGGTCAAACCATAGCGTTGCTGCCAATTGTTTGTAAACCGTTCGCTAGCTAGAAAAGTGCCCCAAAATGTGTATGGGTACACGCACGCCGTCACGTCGACGCCTTTTGCTCGTTTCGCTTCCAACAGTTCTAAAACCTGCTGCATTTGGAAAGTGCCACCAGTGCTTGTTAGGTGCTCTATATGAACTGAAGCGTTGTGGCGTTCCGCCAAATCGACCACCTCTGATACCGCTTCGAAACCAGTTCCAGGCTGCTGCGCATCGCTATAGCGAACATGAAAAAAGCAGACATGGCCCAACTGGGTCGTTAATTTCACCAGTGCATCAAGCTCTTCTTGCGAGGTGCCGGGTGAATATTCAAGCGACATTGAAACCCCAGCGAAACCGGCTGCAAGGTTAGATGCAGCTAACCTATTCAACTCATTTATTTGGTCGGTGTCTAAAGGTCTGTAAACCTTTGCACCGATGTCTTCGCCACGCATAAAATGTTGATGGAACGCACCGCCGTAATGCACCAACGATTTGCCTTCATAACGCCTGAAAAAAGGCTCCCCATAGTTGTTAACGCCATGCATTGCAAGGTTTGTTGTCACGCCGTCTTGCACTTTGCGGCGAACACCGAAAGGGTTAGGTTCGTATGAAAGCAGATCGACAAACCCTGGCGTAACTAGTTGCTGTGAAGCGTCGATAACCTTCTCTCCTGCAAGGGGGTCATAAGAGATAGCTGCGATTGTTCCACTAGCAATACCTACGTTGGCTATCGCATCAAAACCTGTCTCAGGGTCGATCACCCGACCATTTTCTATCACAATGTCAAACCGATAGCCCACCGGTTTTGCCTTCGGCGCGTCTGGCATGTGCGGCGGCTCGACAACCTGTTTCGATTTAACCTCGATAGTAGGTTGCTTTGCCAGTGTCGAGGCAACTGGAGGTAACGGATCTTGCGAAGTTTTTGAAGCCTGCGGCTCGACAGCTTCGTCTCCTAACTTTTTTGCTATGGCCAGACTTGCAGCGCTAAAACCTAGCGTCACAAGAAAACGCCTTCGTGCGTAGCTGTAGCTCTGCTGAGATTCGCTGTCCATCAAAACAAAAAGTAGTATTCGTCTAGATGAGACCGTGTGATGCAGGTTAAACCACTTATAAAATCTGTGATCTGCTTGTTGTCAATATCGAACGATAAAAGCTATTTGAAGATACCCTTTGTAGTCATGATATCGGTTGAAATTATTCGCGCTATCGAGACGTTTAAAGATCTTCCTGAGAATGCTCTTATTTCGATAGCAAATGCAAGCGAACAGTTCACCCTCAGACGTGGGCAACATGTCACAGACGCAACAACCGCAACAGATTGTATGTTTTCTTTAACGAGAGGGCGAATTGTTGTCTATAACACTTCTTCAACTGAACAACTAGCTGTTACACGGATCGCAGAAACAGGCTCGTTGCTTGACGTAAGCACACTTTTCGCGGCCAAAGAACTAACAGAGAAAAAGCGAGCGCTTGTTATTTCGACCGTAACGGCTATGCCTTATAGAGTGATCAAACAAGTTTGTATTGATCACCCAAATATTTTATGGCGTTTAAGCAGTGCAATTGTGCAGCAACTTCACACCGCACAAATGCAACTTGCCGATAAAACATTTCTTGACGTGACAGGCAGAACAGCAAAACAGCTTTTGTTGCTATCAGGCGGTGAAGACGAGTTTAGCTTGCCAGTAACCCAAGAAGAATTGGCTGGCATCGTTGGGGCAAGTCGTGAGCGGGTTAACAAAGCCATCGCCGCGCTCCATAAACTTGGCTGGATTGCTCGCAAAGATCGAAGCTACACTATTTTGAATAAATCAGCGTTACTAAATCGCGCAAGAATATAGGGCGTCGCTTCCGAGCTATACCTGCTTTCTGGAGCCGTGTCACCCAGTATCTATCCTAGGCTGCGGATCAGCGTATGTTCCTTAGCTTCTTCGACGGTTCCTTCAGGAGCATACCATGAGGTTTGAAAATCAAGATCTGTTGCAACATCTAACACATAAAGTTCATCGTCTATAACCATTATCTGTTCTGGTGGGACCTCAGAAAGGCGACGCAACACTTCAAACATAGCTAAGTATGGTTTACGGACACCAACTGAACCGCTTACCACCCAAACGTCGACAAGCGTGTCAAGGCTATGTTGTGTGCGCAGTTTGGTGGCCCATTGCACACAGTCATTGATCATGCAAGCAACCCGAATCCCTCGCTCTCGTAAGCCTGTGACATAACGGACAACACCAGGATTGAGCTGTAACCTCGACAGATAGGCTTTTTCGATTTCTTCTAAATTGCCTTCAACCCCAACTGCTGACCAGAAATCGTTCGGGCTTAAACGTCCTAATGTTAAACTCCGAGCGTGCGCTGTTATTTCGCTGTCGGTGAGGACTGAACCATGTTCATGGGCGAACGGCACCAAAATGTTTGCGATGTTATCGGGCTCCTTGTAGAGAACCCCCATCCCGTCGAGGCATACAACTCGAATCCCTGTTTGGCTTTCAACATCTTGCCCAGACAGCTCTGGGACAAGCATTTCATTAGTCTGGCCACGAGGAGGAGCAGGCATTTTTTGTCCTCGCGCATCAACTGGTCGCTGCTTTACTATAGATTTTGTTGCGTTCTCTTTCCGCTGGTTGCGAATCCGAAGCAGGTGCGAAAACGCTAGAAGCCCTGCCATAACCACAAGCACAATCGCCAGTCCTCGAAAAACTTGTGCCATAGGCGAACGAGTTGCCGAGGACACATTCACCGAGGTTTGTGATGCTGACGCTAACGAAGTATTCCAATAAATAACGCCTTCAGGTGTTTCTAAAGCGCCAGAGGCAACATCTGTTTCTGCTTTCCCAGGTAAGTCGGCCAATACTTTCACTGCCACATCTTCTGGCACGGCGTCATAGGTTTGTGCGATATCTGCAAGCGACGAATCGAGCGATTCGCTTAACGATTGGTCACCGAAAGCATCGAACCCTCTGGTCGTATCTATAGCGCCTTCAAGTACGTAGTCGACCCGCCCGAACGATTTGTTGCGTGTTAGCTCAAAACCACGGAGTAAGCCGTCGGGGCCGCTAACTTCGCCCATGATCTGAGCGAACTCTTCTGGCGTGCCGAACGGTTTGCTCGCTGAGATAAGTTGGTCTCCTGCCGATTTTGCGCTCGGAGGCAATACCTGCCAACCAGCGGTGTCAAGATCGTTGATAGGTACCCCTGACGTTAAATCAAAAAGACCGTCAGCTGTTTCTTTATCAAGCAAAGCAGACACAGTCACTTCGCCCGAGCCGTCAGGTTCAACCTCAACCAAAACGTCTATATCGGCACGACACCCAGAAAGGAAAAATATAGCCCCTAAAGCTAGAACCAGCTTTAAGATTTTTTTAGACCTAAACGGCAAAGATCTATACACGTTGTACAGGCTAGTGGCTATTGCCGCCAACAAGATGTTCTTGTCACAAAAGCGACCGCTTTGCAAGATATCTACTTGTGAAAGTCGTAACGCAATTCCTAGCAGACAGAAACTAGATTAGGCCCCAAAAACAGGAGCAGCCTCCGTAAAGAAGGCTGCTCCTAATCGTTTTTCTACTGTCTAGCTGCGATGTTGTTTATTCAGTTGTTTCAGCTAGTTCTGGGGTTGAAGGGGGTTGAAATCCTTCATGTGCGTTGAACGTAAGATCTTTCTCACCGTCTTCATTCTCAGCCACATCGACCAGAATGATCTGGCCAGCACGGAACTCTTTATACAGTAGCTTTTCAGAAAGCACGTCTTCGATGCGGCGCTGGATAGCTCGACGCAACGGACGAGCACCCATTGTAGGGTCATAACCCTTCTCGGCTAAGAAGTGTTTCGCCTCATCGGTTAGTTCCATGCTGAGACCTTGACCTTCAAGCTGCTCAACAGTGCGAGCAATCATCAAATCAACAATCTCGGTAACTTCTTCAAGGCTAAGTTCGTGGAAGACAATCGTCTCATCGATACGGTTCAAGAACTCAGGTCGGAAATGCGCTTTCAACGCATCGTTAACCTTTTCTTTCATGCGTTCATAGCTGACTGCTTCGTTATTCTGCGAGAACCCAAGCGTTGCTTTGCGCAAATCTTGTGTACCCAAGTTAGAGGTCATAATAAGCACCGTGTTGCGGAAATCAACAGAACGTCCTTGACTGTCAGTCAAACGGCCTTCTTCGAGAATTTGTAGCAGCGAGTTAAACACATCAGGGTGCGCTTTTTCGATCTCGTCGAAAAGAACAACCGAGAATGGTTTACGACGAACCGCTTCGGTTAACTGGCCGCCTTCTTCATAACCGACATACCCAGGAGGTGAACCTAGTAGGCGGCTAACTGTATGCTTTTCCATGTATTCACTCATGTCTAGAGTGATAAGCGATGAGTCATCGCCAAAGAGGAACTCAGAAAGAGTTTTTGCAAGCTCAGTTTTACCGACACCAGTAGGGCCTAAGAAAATAAATGAACCAGACGGACGTTTCGGATCTTTCAAACCAGCACGCGTGCGTCGGATCGACTGCGAAACCGCTTTGATCGCGTCTTCTTGACCGATAACTCGCTTATGTAACTCGTCTTCCATGCGAAGAAGTTTTTCAGTTTCTTCTTCAGTGAGTTTATAAACAGGAATACCTGTCCAGATCGAGAGTACTTCTGCGATCGACTCTTCGTTCACTTCATCGAAAAGATCAACACCAGAAGCTTTAATTTCAACTTCCATCTCGTCTTTCTTTTGCAAAAGATCTTTCTCTGCGTCACGCAGACGGCCCGCTTCTTCAAAGTTTTGCGACTCAACAGCATTCTTTTTCTGCTTCACAACATCGCTTAGCTCATCTTCAACCTCTTTAAACGCTGGCGGTGTGCTCATACGTTTGATGCGCAGACGAGAACCAGCTTCGTCGATAAGGTCAATTGCTTTATCAGGTAGTTGACGGTCGGCGATGTATCGGTCGGCTAGGTTAGCTGAAGCCACAAGTGCTTGATCGGTGATCGACACCCGATGGTGGCTTTCGTATCGTTCGCGTAAGCCTTTAAGAATTTCTATAGTGTGTTCGACCGTAGGTTCTTCAACCTTGATCGGCTGGAAGCGTCGCTCTAACGCAGCGTCTTTTTCGAGATGTTTACGATATTCATCGGTGGTCGTTGCGCCGATTGTTTGCAGCTCACCGCGAGCCAGCATAGGCTTCAAAATGCTTGCCGCGTCAATAGCGCCTTCGGCGGCACCAGCGCCAACAAGTGTGTGAAGCTCATCTATGAACAGCACAATGTCGCCGCGTGTTTTAATTTCTTTCAAAACTTTTTTGAGACGCTCTTCAAAGTCGCCTCGATAACGGCTGCCAGCTACTAAAGCGCCAAGGTCGAGCGTGTAAAGCTGTTTGTCTCGCAATGTATCAGGCACATCGTTTTTAGCGATCAACTGTGCAAGACCTTCAACAATAGCGGTTTTACCAACACCAGGTTCACCGATAAGCACAGGATTGTTTTTTGTGCGTCGGCTAAGCACCTGCATCACACGTTCTGCTTCGGTCTTGCGGCCAATAACGGGGTCAAGCTTTGTTTCACGAGCAAGCTGGGTAAGGTTACGGCCGAACTGATCCAAGATAAGCGAACCAGAAGCGCCGTCTTTACCGCCGCCACCTGTTGTTGCAGCAGCTTTACCTCCAGCGGCGGCGCCAGCCGTATCGCCTTGACCAGGGCCTGTATAGCCAGAAAGAAGTTGAATAACTTGCTGGCGGACGCGAGAAAGGTCTGCCCCAAGTTTCACAAGTACTTGCGCTGCGACGCCTTCACCTTCACGGATGAGGCCTAACAAAATGTGTTCTGTGCCGATGTAATTATGGCCAAGCTGCAACGCTTCTCGCAGCGACAGCTCTAAAACTTTTTTAGCGCGAGGTGTGAAAGGGATGTGGCCGCTCGGTGACGAACCACCCTGGCCGATCATCTCTTCAACTTGACTGCGAACAGCCTCTAAAGAGATTGACAGCGACTCAAGTGCTTTCGCAGCAACACCTTCACCCTCATGAATGAGGCCTAACAGAATGTGTTCTGTGCCAATGTAATTATGATTTAAGAGCCTTGCTTCTTCTTGAGCCAGCACTACAACTCGTCGAGCTCTATCTGTAAAGCGTTCAAACATGATATTTCACTCCCCACAAAGGGTTACTATAGAAAGGTTCACTTATCATAGAGCGTTGCTGCAATCAACGCACAGCATCACACGAAAAGTGTTAGTTATATTTCGGTTCTCCAAGTAGCTTAGTAAGCTAACACACTAAAAAACTGCTGAGATCATCAAAATAATCCCTTTATCTTTAGGAAAGGGAGCTGGTCTGCAAATAATTTTCAAAAAGAATCGACAGAAACCACTAAAGCCGTATCTGAGGCCTAACGTAGATAGTATTATGGCAAATCCTCTTGCCTCGGTGCCGACAGCTACAAATGATTCAGCTAGGATCGAGAAGTTTCTCGCCGAAGCTGTCACCGTCGATGGTAACCCCTATCTAACACAGATTACGTCACACCTTGTCAAAGCTGGTGGTAAACGACAGCGCCCTCGTTTCACGATCGCTGCAGCGGCCGCAGGTGCAGGCGATGGCGAGGTTGTCGCCGACGACGTGGTGCGAGGCGGCGTGGCCGTTGAACTAATTCAAGTCGGTTCTCTTTACCACGATGATGTGCTTGACGAAGCGAAAATTCGCCGCCAAGTCGAAAGTGTGAACGCTCGTTGGGGCAATCAGAAAGCTATTTTAGCTGGCGACTATCTCCTTGCTAAGGCTTCTGAGATAGCAGCTTCGCTAGGGACAGAAGTTGCTGGGTTACTTGCAACGACTATTACTCAGCTTTGTCAAGGGCAAGTTCATGAGTTGCAGACCCTCTATGACTGCAACCGCACGACCGATCAATATTTCAGTTCGATAGCAGGCAAGACGGCGTCGCTTTTTGCTACGTCAACGCGTACGGGCGCTATCGTTGCCGGCCACAGCCGTGATGTGATTGATACGCTCACCGAGTTCGGGCGTTTATATGGTATAGCTTTCCAAATCATCGACGATATTTTAGATGTTGTCGCAAGCGAAGAGCAAGTCGGAAAACCAACAGGGCAAGACATTGTTGAAGGCGTGTACTCATTGCCTGTATTGAATACGCTGGCTCTTCCAGAAGGCGATGAGCTACGTGGCTTGTTGCATCGTTCTATTGATGAACAGCAACGACAAAAAGCGTTAGATATTGTTAGAAGTTCACAAGGTTTGAACCAAGCGTTGAAAAGCGCTGAATCGTATGTTGAGCAAGCTCGTGAAAAAATCTTCTCTGTTTCAACCAACGTGTGGGCCCAGGCCTTAGCAGATACGGCTTCTGCGCTGTTGACCTCAGAACCGATCAAACTTCTTTAAGGCATCTGTTTAAGGTTATTCTGCATTATCAGGATCTTCGGAATATCTTTCTGGTTCGATTATCTGTACATCAAGTATGTTTACTGTTTCTTCAGTAATACTCAAATCGTATATCGTTATGGATTCTAACTTTCCGAGAAAGATAAGAAGAGGGAAGTCATCTCCATAAAAATTGTAGTAACGAACATGGTCTGATGATTTTGCGGCTAGGGGTAGTTCTTCCCATAGTTCTCTGAAAGCCTCTATCACATAGTGAAGAATATTTCTGAGGATGATTTCGTCAGACGAAGGTTTGTCCCGATTGGTTAAAGAAGATTGTAATTTGTCGATTACTTTTGGCGATAGTTTAACTTTTCGCCATTCTGGCGTTATCAAGCTGCTTGTTCTGAAGCGCGCTTGTCGTTTAGCGTAGGTCTACCAAATGGTTCGTTCTCGACTAGCAAAGTATCAACACTTTGTTTAATCAGGTTTTGTATCTTTTGTGGCAGAATCGATGGATCTGAGTTGCCAGCAGACACGATTTTTTTATTTTGCTCGTCTACGGGAAGCGCTAAAAATCCATCAGAGAACATATAGATATTGTAGCACAAACTCGAAGCGTTGATGTTTGTGTTAGTGAACGGCCTGTAGAGTCATTATGCACGCTTGTGTTTACACTTAGTGTTGTGGCAGATAGCACAAAAGAAATAGCGGTGGTGCCTTTATTTGGCAAAATCACTACTGCACGTGTAGCAGCGCCGACAAAATCGAGCATCCTGCTTGGTATTATGGCCTATCGCTGGTTGACGCTTGCCTGGTTTGTGGTGGTCTACAGCTGGGAGGTGTATCGCCGTAACATTTTAGGTAACGATCCATTTGTTGCTCATCCACTAAGCGGTTTTATTTTATGCGGATTTGCTATTGCTCATACTAGTTGGCTGACCTATGCCTATCGCAAAGATCCGAAGCGCATCTTACGGGTTGCAGAGATACTTGTCGAAATTGCTATCGCTGCGTTGCTTATTGGTTTGGATATGTGGGTGTATCAAACCGAGCACAGCCAATCTTTGCCATCAATGTGGATTGTGAGCCCTGTTTTTGTTGTTGCTATTGCTGCTGGGCGGCGCACGGCTGTTGTTGCTGGCATAGGGTTGGGGGTTTGTCGCTATATCGGATGGCTTCCTTTCGCTGAAGACTCTTCTTATTCGATCGCACGCTTGGGTACCATCTTTTTCCTTGGAATTGCTGGATGGATAGCTGGCTATATCATGATTGAACTTGCGAAGACAGATCGGTCTATTTCCGCGTTCAAAGCGAGAGAAGAAATTGCCCGTACGCTGCATGATGGCGTTCTGCAAACACTCGCCATTATTCAACGAACGAGCGAGGATACAAAACTTGTTAACCTGGCGCGAACGCAAGAAAAAGAACTGCGCGACTATCTTTTTGGGACGTATGCCCCGCACCAAAACTTGGCGACAGGGCTTCGTTCTGTTGCTCGAAAGGCAGAGCAACGATATCCAATAAAGGTTGAAGTCGTGACCGCCCCCGACTTGAAATCTCAGTCAGATTTTCATACACAAACACTTTGCAAAGCCGCTGGGGAGGCCGTGACTAACGCAGCCAAACATGGGCCAGCCACACAAGTTACGATATACGCCGAACCAGCCGATAGAGGCATAGTATTTGTCTCAGTGAAAGACAATGGTAAGGGTTTCGCAACGGAAGCTGTCGATGAGGGGCAAGGGATTTCTCGATCAATCCGAGGCAGGATCGAAGGGTCAGGTGGCCGTGTTGAAATAACAAGCCGCCTTGACCGAGGCACAGAAGTTAAAATGTGGCTGTAGTGATAGCGCAGCCTGCTAGGGGTGCTGTATAGGACTTCGAAATAACCTATAAGATAAACAAAGCGTGACGACAACTATCCCAAAACATATTGTGCGAGTGATTCTTGTTGATGATCACCCTATTTGGCGAAGCGGTGTCAAGGCTGACTTGGGTGATAACTTTCATGTCGTTGCTGAAGCAAGCAATGCAGCGGACGCGATCGCTTTGATTAAGGAACATAAGCCAGATCTTGTGGTTTGTGATTTGCATATGCCAGGTGGTGGTATCAAAGTTGCTAAGACTTGTGGCGAAGAGACCACCATTGTTATGCTCACTGTTTCAGAAGCCGAAAAGGATTTGCTTGATGCCGTCGCGGCAGGTGCGTTGGGCTACCTTGTGAAATCGACGCCGCCCGATCAGCTTCGAGATGCTTTATGGAGGGCGAGTAAGGGCGAGCCTGCTTTTTCGCCTCAACTTGCAAGCCTTGTCCTCGGCGAGTTTCGTCGAATCAAAAATGCCTCAAATGCCGACGCTATTTCAGAACGCGAACGAGAAGTATTACAACATGTTGCCCGAGGTCATAGCTATAAAGAAATCGGCGAAGAGCTTTTCATCGCACCTAAGACAGTTGAAAACCACGTCCGAAATATCCTTAAGAAGCTTCATTTGAGCCGCAGGCAAGAACTTGTTCGCTATGCGATAAAACATGGGATTGAATAGAAGCGGTAGGCTTCAGCTATGAGTTCACGAGAGTTTATTGTTTTAGGAACAGCGAGTCAGACCCCAACACGCAAAAGAGCGCACAACGGCTATGTGCTTCGTTGGGATAATCAGCTTGTCCTTTTCGACCCAGGGGAGGGGACGCAACGACAATGTTTACTCGCAGGCGTTTCAATAGCAAAACTGACCGCTGTCTGCATAACACATTTCCACGGTGATCATTGCCTCGGCTTGCCTGGTGTTATTCAACGACGCTCGTTAGATAACCGTCAGAACAAAATGCAAGCGCCGTTGCCTATCTATTTCACAGCCGACGGGCAAGAGTTTTTTGATCGAGCTAGACATCTAAGTGCATTCAACGACCAGGCAAATATCGAACCTAAACCAACTGTTGCAGGTGACCAGACGGCAACGCTTGGCGACCTCACAATGAGCACACGCTATTTAGACCATCGAATAACAACATTGGGCTATCGATTTGATGAACCTGACAAGCAGGCGCTCAACAAAGAAGCGTTGCAAGCCAAAGGCATTGTTGGCGTCGATGTCAAGACCCTTTTAGCCGAAGGCAAGATAGAAACCTCTATGGGGACGGTGGGTTTAGCGGAAGTTTCCGAAACCAGAAAAGGCCAATCAATGGCTTTTGTTATGGATACAGCTATGTGCGATGAGGCTCTTCAACTTGCAGAAGGCGTTGACTTTTTGGTATGCGAGTCGACATTTCTAGAGGCAGAAAAGGAACTAGCGGCGCAGTACAAACATCTAACTGCCAAGCAGGCAGGGCAGCTAGCAGAACAAGCGAGGGCACAAAAACTTGTGCTCACCCACTTTTCTGCCCGCTACACAAACCTTGAACAATTTGGGGTAGAAGCCAGTGGGCATCACAATAACGTTGTGGTCGCTAACGACCTCGACGTTATTGCTTTGCCTGCACGCAAGTAATCGCTATTTTTTGGCGGGCTTTTTGTCGGCTTTCTCGGCTGCGTCGTCACGCACGTCAATTTCTTCGTCAGACTCAGTAAGGCCAACTGCTTTAAGCACTTTGTCTTGAATTTCCATCACTAAATCTGGGTTAGCGATAAGATAATCCTTCACTTTTTCACGGCCTTGCCCAAGCTGGTCACCTTCATAAGTGTACCAAGCACCAGATTTTTTCACGATGTTGTTTTCGACAGCGATATCGAGCAAAGAACCTTCACGGCTTATCCCTTTGCCATACATAATGTCAAATTCAGCGATTCTGAATGGCGGCGCAACTTTGTTTTTAACGATCTTAACTTTGGTGCGGTTACCAACGATTTCAGTTCCTTGTTTAAGTGACTCAATTCTGCGGATGTCAAGCCGTACTGAGCTGTAGAACTTTAATGCTCTTCCGCCTGGTGTTGTCTCTGGCGAACCGAACATAACACCAATTTTTTCACGCAGCTGGTTAATAAAAATACAGATTGTGTCTGTCTTGTTTAGATTGCCTGTGATCTTACGAAGCGCTTGTGACATTAAACGAGCTTGTAAGCCCATATGGCTATCACCCATATCACCTTCGATTTCAGCACGCGGTGTTAACGCTGCTACCGAGTCGATGACGATCACATCGATTGATCCAGAACGCACCAAAATGTCTGCGATCTCTAACGCTTGTTCACCAGTGTCGGGCTGAGAAATTAAAAGCTCATCAACGTCAACACCAATGTTGCCAGCGTATGATGGATCCATTGCATGCTCAGCATCAATATAGGCACACACGCCACCGTTGCGTTGCGCTTCAGCGACAACATGCATAGCAAGCGTTGACTTGCCCGACGATTCAGGGCCATAGATTTCAACGACACGGCCGCGAGGCAAACCACCGACACCAAGCGCTAGGTCTAGTGACAAAGCCCCAGTCGGCACAGTTTCGATTTCCATACCCGTGCGCTCACCCATTTTCATGACTGAGCCTTTGCCGAACTGCTTCTCGATGCTGCCGAGGGCCATATCTAACGACTTATTTTTATCCACTTTGATCTCCTGATACATAAAATATGTTTGTTAGAGCTGACCCTACACCCTATGTGTGACACTTTATAAAAAACGGCACAGACTTGCACTCATTAAGCGATATTTCTTGCAGAAATCAGACGCTGCCTGGTTTGCTGAGGTCGCATGGGGCGACATAGCTGTAGAGCAGATGATATCCCAGCATAGAGACGCGCGCCTGCACGGTACAGCTACTTAGCGTATAAGATGGCCGCATCTGGGATAGATACGGTTTGTTCTAAAAAATCCACCAGCTTCACTCTATTGCTTTCCAAGCTGTATTTGCCGCCGCCCCTGTATCCTGAAAAATGTGAAACGTATTTTTTTTGTTCCTTTCATCTGTTTACTCGCCTTAAGCGCATGCGGTGACGACAAAGTTGAACCTGAAACAATTAAAGAGCGGCTCGAAAAAATTGAAGGTCGAGAGCTTACTTCAACCGAAGTGACAAAGCAGTTAGACAAAGCTGAGTTTATTTGCCAGCTAAATAATGATGTGCTTGTTGCTATGTGGGAAACAATGGATGAGAAGCAGCTAGCGTTCCAAGATTTTGTGTTTGAGGTGCAATGCAAAGACAAGGCTGCCCTTTATACCGAAAGCACTGACCGTCTACTTTCAGAAGCCTCTGAATAGTTATCTAAAAAGCTGAAGACGTAAGCAGGTGCACGCTTTCAGTCCAATTCGCCACCCTCAGCTTGATTGGGGATCTCATCTCTGTTAACTGAGATCCCTAGATGGTTGATTCCAAGATAGTCATCCCCGAGAAATCGGCGATCTTATCCAGCAGAGATTCCCGCTTTCGTGGGAATGACGACCTGAATAGGCTTGGGGCGCCAGAATTTACTACATTCGACCATCTTTCAGTTGCCGTTTTGGAAAATGAATGTTAACATTCCATTATGGAATCTGAAAAAAATGCTCAAACGGCGGCTGACAATCTACACGAATTGGATAAGGCGCAAGCAAAAATATATACCAGTTACTCTAGGCTTGCCTGGTGGGAGATGCCGATCACAGGGCTTTCGTTTGCTGTACTCATAGCCGCACAAGCCGCCACAACCTCGCTAGGAATAATGCTTGCGACAATCAGTATAGTTTTCTCAGTTGGCTACTCTCTTAGGAGCGCTCGAAAACGAGGAGTCTTCCTCCCCTCATCGAAAAATGCGCCGCCACACATCAAACGAGAATCGATAGTGCTCGTAGCTGGCTTCGGAATCTCAATGGCTGCTGTGTTTGTTATCAAAGCGTTTACTTCATGGCAAGTTGCAGCCGTAGCCACCTTTGTCATATTGACAGCCCACAGTGCCATCACCGATCACCGACTTGCAAAAGCAGCGCAAAAAACTGAACGAGATATAAACATGCAGTCATGAGTCTAGGTGATCTAGACAGTATCTTAACCAACCCGAAACGACTGGCTGCATTAGGTGTCGTAGTAAACTCCACCTCAACGGCATTCACCCTTATTCGAGACATACTGGAGCTTAAAGACTCCGACCTGTCAAAACATATGGGCGCACTCACCGATGCCAACTATGTGACCGCAAAAAAGACAGGCAAGGGGCGCAGTCGTCAAACGTGGTATAGCCCAACAAAAGAAGGCAAGAAAGCTTTGAAAAAACATATCGACGCGCTCAATGCCCTTGCCGTCGGGGCCGCAAGTGGTGACCGTTAACCAGATGGCTTGGGTTGGAACAGCGTGCGTGCGGTTCTGTCACATCTTGGCTAGCTCTGCTTTTTGAGGCGCACCCAGCGGCCGAACAAAAAGCTTTCGTGTTGCCATATTCTGTCTAGGTTCATGTTTTGTAGACAGGGAGTGGTGTTTCGTTGCTTTGTTGGGGCTACGTCGACGAGTGTTGGCGCTAGCGTCATGTTCCATTCGTCTATCAAATCGTTTTTGATCAACTGTTGTGTCACAGCAGGGCCTCCTTCAGATAGTACAACAGCGAATTTTTTTTCGGCGAAAAAACCCATAAGTAAGGGGAAATCCACCGAAGTCTTCCCCAGCCTTATAATCTCGGTTTTTTCTGCAACTTTTTGAGAAGCTTGTGCTGCTTCGCTAGTTATGACAAGAGGTCGATAGCTGTTGTTTGTAAACAAGGGGAGTGAGTCGTCAAATCGGAGGCTTTGGCTGACAATAGCTAAAGCAGGTACTGCGGTTTTGCCCTGGTTGACACGTAGTCTCTGTAGTGCAGTCGAGAGCTTCGGAGCGCCATATCTCTCGGCGCGCACTGTTTCAGCGCCTACAAGGATAACGTCACTAATAGAGCGGAAAATCTTAAGCATTTCGCGATCTTTGTCGCTGCTTAAGCCCTCTGATTTTCCACCGACAGCTACTGAGCCGTTTAAGGAATATGCCATTGAACTCATCACCCAAGGTCGAGCAACGTTGTGGTTGCGCTGTTCTGCATGTAGCGATTCTGCAAGGTTCTCTATCTTGGTTTCTGAAGGTGGAAATAAAGACAACATTGTGGTTTCCCTCACGTAAAGTGAAGCCGGTATAGCCTTTCTCGCATGCAGTGGTTGGCCTTGGGTTATCCACAGGAAATTAACAGGGTTGTCCAGTTTTGATCCACAGACAAAACCCCATATCCTGACAGATGACCGCTAAGGTCAATGTTGTGATGGAGGTCAGTAAGAGCATCAGTATGGCTGGGCGCACAAAGGCGGGGCCCATGGGTGAGATAACCATCTTTGATGGTAGCTAGCGCGCGACCAAAAGTCGCAATTCAAACCTCGACCTGTCTGCTCTAACAAACTGATCTCCGTCATACCAACAAAGATGATAATCACACACCTGTAATTACAACAGTGTATCGAAAAAAGAATTGAGCAGGTGTATGCTCGCAAAGAAATATCGCCAAGCGCCTATAGGCTGTGTCGGTGTCTGAAAAAAAATATGATGTAGTCGCCGTGGGAAACGCACTGTTGGATATTTCTGGCAATGTGTCTGACAAGTTTCTAGCTGCTCGGTCGCTTCGTAAAGGTTCAATGGACCTCGTCTCTCCAGAAACAGCCATGGAACTCGCAAGCAAACTACGTTCGCCGCATTATTCATCAGGTGGCTCGGCAGCAAACACTGCGGTTGGCGTCGCATCGTTTGGTGGGACAAGCGCTTTTATCGGCAACGTGGCATCAGACGAGTGGGGGACTGCATTCACACAGGACCTGTTGTCACTTGGCGTTGACTTCCTCCCAGCAGGAGACGCGACATCAGAAAATCAGTCGACAGGGTGCTGTCTTGTTTTGGTGACGCCAGATGGTGAGCGCACGATGATGGCTAACCTTGGTGCGAGCACAACCTTTAAGCCAGCGTCGCAACAGCAGCACTTTGCTAATTCTGCGATTGTTTTGAGTGAGGGTTATGTGTGTGATAGCGCAGCGTTGTTGCATATGACACAAGAAGCGGCTGTTTCCGTACGGCAAGCTGGTGGATTGTTTGCTTTTAGTCTTTCAGATGTGGGTTGTGTTGAGCGTCATCAAGACCGTCTGCGATCCTTGTTGCCAGATGTCGATATTTTGTTCGCGAACGAGCTCGAAATTCAGGCGCTTTATAATTGCAGTTTTAGTGAAGCCAGCGAAAAAGTGTCAAAAGATGTTCCGCTGGCTTTCCTAACACGAGGGGCTCAGGGTTCTTTGGTTGTAGTTGAAGGTCAAGTGACGCAAGTGGCTGCTCAGAAAGTGGCTGCGGTAGACACTACAGGGGCAGGTGATCAATACGCGGCAGGTGTGCTTTATGGTTTAAATCAGGGAATGTCGCCTGTCGGCTCGGCGGAGCTTGGCGCAATGGCTGCCAGTGAAGTTGTGTCTCATCAAGGCGCACGCCCAAAGATAAAACTGAGCGAACTGGTGTAAAGGTCAACTGCTGTTCCCATTTTTTCATAGGAATAAGTTGAGAAATTGCTATTTTTTCATAGGAATAAATGGTACTATTTTGCTATGGAGCGCCTTCTGCAACACGATCTGGTCACATGGAAAAATAAGTCAACTCGCAAGCCGATTCTTCTTGACGGGGCTCGTCAAGTTGGAAAATCGTATTTATTACGGCATAAATTCGGTGCAGAGCACTTTAAAGAAGTGCACGTTTTTGACTTTCTCAAATCGCCAGACATTTGCCAACTATTTACAAATGGTCTTGATCCAAGAAATATTTTAAATAAGCTAAGCTTGTTTAAAGAGAAATCTATAGATCCAACGCAAGATCTTATTATCTTTGATGAAATTGGTGAATGTCCAAAGGCGTTGCAGTCATTGAAGTTTATTGCTGAAGACGAGCCGACATGGTTTGTTTGTGCGAGCGGTTCAAATGTTGGTCTGTTGAATAGTTTTCCTGTTGGTAAAGTACAGACGCTAACACTGCGGCCAATGAACTTTGAAGAGTTCTTGCTAGCCCACAAAAATGAGTTGCTTTATGAAGCGTTTAAAAATCGGGATCGAAGCCTTGTCGTGTTTAATAAACTTTGGTCTCTGCTGGTGAATTTTATTTTTGTTGGTGGCATGCCTGAGGCAGTGGCAAGCTGGGTAGCCAGCCAAGAGAGCTTAGACCTTGAACGAAGGCGAGACGTTCGAGCTATACAGTCTGAGATCCTTTCTAACTACAAGCAAGATTTTGGAAAGTATGCAGGCGCTGCAAACGCATTACATTTAGAAATGGTCTTTTCTAATGTCGCAAATCAGTTGCAAAAAGAAATCCGTGGATCTGTGAAAAGGTATAGATTTAAAGATGTTATACACAAAAAGGCAGGGTATAGAGACTTTAAGTCTCTTATTGCGTGGCTTGAGAAAACACATCTTGTTTCAAAATCGTTTATTGTTGACACGCCTAAAGTTCCTCTCAGTGCGTATGCATCCGATAGCTTTTTTAAGTTGTTTCATCTAGATGTTGGTTTGTTATGTCGTGAGCTTGGCATCTCGTCCTCGGTTCTAGAGTTGGCTGATGTGACGTATAAAGGGCCGATCATCGAAAATTTTCTACAAAATGAGTTGCTATCATACGGTGCGTCGCACACCTATGGGTGGTCTGCGAATACATCACGAGTTGAGTTTTTGTTGCAAGTTGGTGATGAAACTTTCCCTGTTGAAGTGAAAGCAGGTGTGAATACTAAAGCTAAAAGTCTGCGGACGTTTCAGAAAAAATATGCACCATCAAAAACATTTAAATTCATCGGATCTGCTGGAGGAACAGACACAAAGGATCAAGTGTGGCCACTATTCTATGCAGATATTTTGCGAGAGTATCTATAGTTCGTTTCACCGTGAGGCTCCATGCTAAATACGACAGAAGGTTCTGCAGTGGGTTTGGGTTGTTGATGTCACTGGTGCAGGCGATCAATATGCTGCTGGCGTTTTCTATGGTCTAAATCAAGGTGTGTCACCTGTCGAGTCGGCCCGGCGCAATGGCTGCTAGTGAAGTTGTGTCGCATCAAGGTGCACGCCCAGAAATCAAGCTGAGTACGCTGCTGTAAAGGCTGATGTAGGTTTGGGGATCAAACCTATGGGCCAAGTGTCGATATCGAGACAACATGCACGCCATCATCTCGTCGATACGACATTCCGTGGCCAGTAATAATTGCAAGCGTTGCAGGTTCGTCAATACTTTTTGTGTCGATTTTGTTTTTGAAGCTAAGAAGATTAGCAGCTGCCTTGTCAAGAATCTTAGGAGATGAGCCGAGTTTAACTTCAAACGCACCCCATCTGCCGTCACCAGCAGTGACCACAGCATCAACCTCAAGACCATTTTTATCCCGATAATGCTCGACACTTCCGTCGAGTGGTTGGCTGTATATACGGAGATCTCTAATGACTAGTGATTCAAAGATACACCCAAATGTGTTGAGATCTTTCAGTAGTTTCGGGGCCGACGCATCGAGCGCAGCAGCTGCTAGTGATGGGCAGGTCAGATGGCGGCGTGGTCGCTGGACTGCTTGAACGTTCGAGCGGAGGTGGCTTCCCCAGCCAGGCTGTTCTTCCAATATTCATATACGCTGAAGAGCTTCAAGCCAGATAGTAACTGTCTTGGCATGTACCGAAGAGTCAGAACCTCCAATTTCTTGTCCAAGTTTTGCAACGGATCGGTCTGTCGTTATATTTCGAGCGATTGCTCTGATTAATTGAGTTAACTTTCTAGGATTGCGAACTTCAGTTGCGGCGTTGATATCTGCCTCGACAGTCTGTCTGAGGTAATCTTTTGCTGCTTTGTGTGCATCTTCAACTGATCGTTTTTGTTGAAGAGGCCAACCTCCCTTAACTGCAATTTCGGCAAGATTTGGAATTGTGATGTTGTTGTCTGCAGCTGTTGCAGTTTGTCCGTCAAGAAGATTGCGAAGAGATACTTTCCCCGTAGAAGATTGCGATTCATACATCGACATTGGTCGCATTTGAACAAAACTGAACCGGCCAGCTCCAATGTGGCGATTCACTTCATTAGGGGGAGAGGCCGAACCTGTTAGGATGAACTGGCCGTCGTTGCCTCGGTTGTCAATTTCGCGTCGAACTTCCATAAACTGGGGGCAACCTGATATTCATCCAAAAGGCGAGGAGTTGCCCCTTCAAGAGCAATATTTGGAGCAAGTCTGGCTAGCTCAGCATTGTTGTTGATGTCAAGAAGAAACTCACTCTTAGCTAGTTGGCGAGCTGTTTCTGTCTTGCCGCAGGCCTTCGGGCCTTCGATTACAACTGCGCCAGTTCTGCTAAGGCGTTTGTTCAGCTCTTGATCGGCAATTCTTGGCATATAGTCGGCCATGACCATCCCTACTAGCTCGTTTATCTGAATGCTACTAGCTCATTTATCTAGATAAATCTCTGTGTAATCTTGTGAAGCTCTTGGATGACTACTGTTTGGGTTTATAGTACTTGTCACGTGCAACGGTGGGCAGTCGATCCCAATAAGAATAGAAGATGTCGCGCATCATTTGTGCGTAGTGTTGATTGACAATTTCAACGCCAATTTTCTGTCCATCACGCCAGCAATATGTTGCGACACAGTTGTTGTAGATCGTCATATGGTGTGTTAGGTCAAGTTCTGACGGCGAAACATATTTTTGTTGATGAAAAGACTGTAAGTACTGTTGGTTTTGTGTGAAATACGGATTGTACTTTGTATCTATGGGCTGTATTGATTTCGCTATAATACCTGTCCTTACATACTGTGCGCGAAATCGTTCTAGCCACTCTTCATCTGGGATTAGCTCGTCAAGGTTTCCTTTTTCAAAACAAAGCAGATCGTTTTCTGCAGAGAGCTCATTCCAAAGCATTTGCTTGAAACCTGCAATGCCTTGATAGGTCTTGACCTGAAAGTTAAGAGGATTTGCATCGCTCGCTAATTCTTCAAGTGCAGGCATAACCTTCATAGCATTGTCAAGTTGAGCCTGAATTTTTGCCTGTTCTTCATTAAGGCGCAAGAGAATATTAGTAGGATCTGCTGGAATAATACGTTTTCCAGAAGAGTCAATTTTGATGGTGACAAGCTGGCGGTCGTGCAAACTCTCTATTAGGCGATATACCTTTGTTCTATTGATTTCGGTAGCCCGTGATAGCTGAAGATGAGTTGATGGGCCAAGGCGTAGAAGTTCATAATACAATTTTGCCTCACGGGGCTTAAGCCCAGCCTGCTCTAACGTTTTTATAATGTTGTCCATTCTGGTGAACAACGCTAACAGGTGTTTAGCGAGTTGCCACACTTATTCAAACAACGGAAAATCTGATTCGGAAGTAGGTAGCCATGGATAAAGTGCTTGTGACGGGTGATGTTTTTATAAATAGCGACAATATCACTCAGCTTGAGCAAGCTGGGTGCAGTGTTACTCGCAGTAGCAATAGCGATATGACTGAAAAAGAGCTATGTGAAGCTTTGCAAGGGTTCGACGGATACATACTTGGTGGTAATGAGAAAGTAACCAAAAAAGTTATAGATTCAGCGAAAAATCTACGTGCTATTGCATGCACTGGAATAGGTTTTGAGTCGTTTGTCCCAGCATGGGAGCACGCGTTATCTAAAAATATTCTTGTCACAAACACGCCAGAGGGACCCACAAATGGGTGCGCCGAATTTTTGGTGTCAGCAGCGCTTGCTATGAATCGTAACTTGTTCACCTTTGGGCGTGTAGGCGAGCGAAATTCATTCGCTGAATCTATAGGTCTTGAAAACCAAAAGATCGGCATTATCGGTTTAGGGCACATAGGGCAGCGTGTTGCAAAATTGGTCAAAAATTTTAATCCATCCACAATTAGCTATTATTCACGTCGACGTTCAGCTTCGGTAGAAGCAGAGCTAGGAATCAACTATCAGCATGGATCTACATTATTGCATGAATCGGATGTTGTATTTCTCACAGTAAGAAATACAGCGAAGAACTTTATGGACAAGGTGCGGTTTAACCAAATGAAATCAAATGCGTTACTTGTCAGTGTCATGCACCCTGGTGTTATTGTCGAAGCAGATTTACTTGACGCACTTCAGTCCAAAAAAATTCGTGCGATCTCTGACTATCCGATGCAAGACGGTGCCTTTGATGATTTGCCCTTGGATAGTTGGTACTGTATGAATCAGTCACACACGTTGACAAGTTCATCTAAGACGCTAATGGGTGATATGGCAACAGACTCGATGTTAGAAGCATTAGCGACAGGCGCTGATCTCTATGACATCAGAAATATGCCGCATGTCAAAGCGTCAGCGTTTCCTGCGGCTGCATACATTAGCTGACAGCTTTTACTTCGGGGGCGCCGAAAAGGTTGCCTTGCGCCCAGTCGACATCTAACGAGCGGAGCATGTCTGCCTGGGCTTCTGTCTCAACATTTTCGGCGACAACCCAGGCGTCGCTGCTGTGGGCTAAGTCAACAACAGCTTTAATCGTAGCAACCGATTCTTTGCTAGGAAGCGACGCGATAAGATCGCCAGCCAGTTTGAGAACATCAGGTTTGAAGCTTGTGGCAACAACAAGTGTGGAATAGCCATCACCCATATCGTCAATTGCGAGGCGCACGCCAGAGTTGCGTAACTTGTTGAGTTGCGCCGCCGCTAAATCAACGTTGGTATAGCGATTGCGTTCGGCTGTTTCAAGCACGAGCTGGTCAGGTTCTAACCCGACATCTTCGGCATGGCGTAACGTCTGCCTAGCCGCCGTTAAATCAAATGTGCCATCAGGAGCCATGATGTTAAGGAAAAGTAAGCCTTCGCCAAGCCAAGGACCGATGCCAGAAATAGCAAGCCTGCGACCCAACTGGTCAAGCTCGGCTAGCCAGCCGCCATTAGTCGCACGTTCAATAAGCGTGTTGGCTGAAATAATTGCGTTATCGCCATCATGCGCTCGCAACAACGCTTCAAAACCGACAATAGCTCGATCAGCTAAGGTGACAATCGGTTGATAACGAATCTGATAGTTGAGCTGCTCGCGATCAAGGTCTTCTTGCTGCAACATTTCGGAAATTTCAACCAAATCGAGGCTGCCAAGACAATCACGAATCATCTCTTGCGGCGAAGCGTCAGCGTTAGAGATGCCGACCTTTACCCGATCAGTCGGTGGAATCAATTCGACAAGCGCACGTAGATACTCACGGCAATTATCAACCTCTATCCACACGACATCAGAACGGATGTCTATCGAATCGGCAAGTTGAATCAGCTTTTCGTCTAAATGCTTTAAGACGGTTGTGTCAGCGGCACCGAGAAGAATCATTTTAGGCTCAGCGCCAGGGAGCGTAATATTAGGATCGGTTATCTGCACACCTCTATCGTAGCGCTAATCACTTGTTGTGCCAGTGGCTAGTTGCTGGTCTGTCATATAGTTAGGTATGTTCTGTGGAATAACGCAACGAGATGTAGATCGCAATGGTTAGCTATTGCTTTCAGCTGCGGTGACAATCTGATCGAGTTGGCTTGCCGCTAACTCTTCATTCCAGCTAGAGGATGTGAAAATAGCGACCTTATTGTCATTTACTTTGACAAGTAACGTGTGTACAGTGCTTAGGCCGCCTCTATCTCGACGATATGTACTATATTTGTAGCCTGGGCCTAACGATCCAGCATACCGCTCTTTGTCGAAGGCGTAAATGTCATTGAGTTTGAGAGTGTGCATGAAAGTAGCCGCTACTTCTTCGACAGGCTCTTCAGTCAAGGATGATTCCAGAAAACTGATTCCGACTGAACCAGCCTCAGGAGAAACACCAAACCACTCTGCGTTTTCACTATTTTCCTGTAGCTGTTCAATAGTCTTGTTCGCCTCAGCAGCTGCCGAAGCTTCTGGGTTGGTTGTCGCTAAAACATTCTCTACGTCTTCGCCTTTGGGGATTGTCGTCCAACCCTCAGGGACAACAAATGTGATGCCTTGAACAGAAGCTTTTCCATCATCGTGCTAGATCCGCACGATGTGAGCAACAGTGCAGCCATAACGGCGCAGACAAATAATTTTGCTACCGATTGCATAGGGTGATACTACAGGCAATAGGAGCGCGAAGACAAGTGATAGACGTCTGTCAATCATTAAACGACAAATCGATGTCGCCGAGGCGGACAAGAGCAGAGCTTGTCCAGCCACCTATTTCGGCGAAGTGAGTGTCAAGCGTTGATCCATCAACCATTGCCTCTTCATGAAGCTCATAGATCCCTGTGTATGAAATCTCGACGGCATGTGAAAGCAACTCAAGGTTTTTGTTGTAAACCGTTTCATACGTTGTGGTTTCACTCGCTAGCGTTGTGCCTCCAATAGAAGGTGCTTTGCTTGGCAAACTTTTTTTGAGAACAGCAGGCTCTGGAGGCTGCGCAAGATTTTGGATACGGAACGTCGTTTCAATATTGATTTGCGGTGCTTCAAAATGGGAAGAGTCTAAATACCACATGCGATACGACGTTTGTGACCATGTGGGCCATTCCAGCGTAATGTCGACTTGAATCCTCGGCGGGTCGCCCTCACCAGGCAAACCATAGCTTGTCTCCCAGGTCACATCGCCTAAAAGAACATCAGTTTGAAACCGCTCTTCTAATGCATGACGTTCTAAAAGAGCAGCTTCAAGCGCGTCTCGAAGCGCCCCTATGGCATCAGTAAAAACATGGTCTAGCACAGCGTTAGTCTAGTGGACAATTGCCACCGCCTGCACGTAGACCTTTGTTTATCTAACCCGAGTGTTAAACGAGATAGTGTGATCGTCAGACCCTGAGTAGCTGCTGTAATAGGATCGGTCGTCGTCTACAGAATCGCCGAATACATAGACAAGGCTGCTTGAACCTCTTGAATCGTTAATCGAAAGATTAGACCCTTCAAGTGAATCAGTTATTTTCTCTTTCAAATCTTCTTCGCTGACTTCGCCGGGATATCTGAACGCAATATCTGCCGAAACGTCTTTTGCGTATGAAGAATCAAGATTGATAGAGATGCTTTGTCCGCCTAGAAGTCTCACGCTGTCAAAGGTGCCGCCTTCAGGAAATGGCAATTCATTAGACCAGCCGCCAAAAGTGGCGATCTGTTCAGCGATGGCGTCACTTTCAGAGATAGCGTCGCTGTGAGTGATAGAAATAACAGCTGGCTGGCCGTCAGTTACACTGAGCTTAATATCGAGGCTGACGTTAAAATCATCGGTGGAGTAGCTGATCTCTCGAACCTCTGTTGCGATCCCGCTGGTAACCTTGCTTGTTTCAGACGATTCTGGCTCCCCCCAGTCGGTTATTGAATCTTCGAGCAATGAAGTGAGCGCGTCAATGTCTGTTTCGTCGGTGACAATAGTGACAGCGTTGCGCGAAGTGAGCTGCGGCTTATCTGTCCTGAAGTCGACGCCCGAGCGAAGCCGCACATCAAGGCCAACAATTTGTGAATCGTCAGGTGTGTCAAACTTGGGAAACTCTATAATGTTAGAAATAGTTTCATGCACGTCATTGGTTTGCCCGATTGTGTCTTGAATTTGCGACGAAATCTCTTCTAGGTTAGCGCCACTTCCGACGAGTGCTTCTGGCTGTTCTTTTTTCTCAGTAGTAGCTTTGGTTGTTTCTTCTGGCTCGTCATCTTTTTTCTCATCATCGTCGTCCTCTTCGTCATCTCGCTTCTCATCTTCTGGTTCTTCCTCAGATGTAGTTTCTGATGCCGAAGTCGTCGGGTCGTCATCACCAGTGAGCAAGAAATAGCTCAAACCAGCGGTAGCTAGAAGGCCTATGAAAACAGCAGCAGCAATAAACAAGATTTTCGACGTCTTGTCTTTGTTTGGTGGCTGGTAGTGGTTAGTTGCCTGTTGTTGAGGTATTTGGTTTTGTGGGTAGTTCGTTACGGCCTGCGGCGCGACGTTTCCGCCCGGTGCTTGAAAATTATTTTGTGGCGGCGGCGTCATAGCCGACTGGGCAGGGTTTGCTTGATGTTGCCCAGAAATAACAGTAGGTGACTGTTGAGGCGCTGCCCCAGGTGGCTGTATTGGTGCTGGAGTAGGCGGCGCTGGCGGTGTTAGCGGCGCTTTCGCAGGCGGCGCAGTTGTTTCGTTTTGGCTTGCTGAGCTGGTAAGCCCTTTAAGCGCACTAATCAGCTCAGTGGCGTTTTCATAGCGCTCATTAGGGGCTTTGGCTAACAACTTGTCGATGATCGCAACAAGTTCAGGTGAGACGTTAGCGTTGTTGCTGTTTGCTTTAGGCGGCTGCTCGGTTGCGTGTTTAACACCAAGTGACACTGAAGAGTCGCCAGTGAAAGGTGCTTTGCCGTTCAGCATTTCATAGAGCACAATACCGAGTGAATACAAGTCGCTGCGAGCGTCGACTTTATCGCCGCGTGATTGTTCAGGAGAGAAATACATAGGTGTTCCGACAACAAAACCGGTTTGTGTCAACGCTGTGTTCGTAGTGTCTAAGGCACGTGCGATGCCGAAGTCCGCTATTTTGGGTGTGCCGTTTGTCGCCATTAAAATATTGCATGGCTTTATGTCTCTATGGATTGTTCCTTGTTGGTGGGCTACCTCTAAACCACTTGCAACACCGATAGCGATTCGGACAGCCTCATTGACGTCTTTTGTCTTTCCCTCAGCAATATGGTCTGCAAGTGTTTGCCCTTCAACATATTCCATGACTATGAAATTGCGATTTTCGAACTGGCCGATGTCGTGGATAGCCACAATGTTTGGGTGGCTCAGTTTGGCTGCTGCTTGCGCTTCTCTGCTGAAGCGAGTGATAAAACTTTCGTCTTCGGCAAATTTGCTATGCAAAATTTTAACAGCAACATCACGGTCAAGCAAAACGTCTTTGCTGATATGCACCTCAGCCATGCCGCCGATGCCGAGCTGTCTATCTAGTCGGTAACGGTTGTTGATTATCGTTGGTTCTGGGTTTGGTGTCTGCACCTAGCTTATTGTAGCTGGCTGTAGGGTCAATCAAAGGTCAGCAAATCTAGTGATGAGAGGCCTGAATAGTTCGCCGCAAAGGTTCTTCACAAAAACTTATCGTGAGAACTGTCTCCGATGATAATTTAGGGTAGATTTCAAGTGTGGATGTTCTATACTTAGCAAGCGAAGCTGACAGTACCCGACGTTCGATAACGTTGCTTATCTTTGCCTTGCTGTTTGTTTCGTTTGCGTTGATGGCGTTAACTATTTGGTATTGGAAATACACCAGCCCAAAGCGTTATATGGTGCCAGCTGTTGCAGATCGAAATAATCAGACTCGCCGCCGAAAGGTAGACGTGGGCGTTCCATATCGCAAGACAAGACAGGTGCCCACCGAGACCGCTGAGTTTGACGAGGTGACAGCTGTTGCAGAAAGACGGAGGACTACAGATGGCTAATGCGTTTGATCCACAAGAAATGGTTTCACGCTTTAAAGAACGTGCAAAAGCTGTGAGAAATCGCAACTTGCCTCCAGTAGGTGGAGACGAGCGGCAAATGTTTATTAAACAAGCCGAAGAAGACTATATGGATTTTGCTTTGCTAGCTGACGCCGAAGCAAAACTTGTCGACGGGGTTTTAACACTTACGGTTGATTTGCGCTCATAGCTGCATACCTAACGTCTTGAGTGAGTAACAAACCTGGGCGGCATTCGTTCTGATTTCTGATTGTTGTATAGCTTGAATAGAGGCGAAATAGCAAAGCGATGCAAAATTTCTACGCATCGCTTTGCATAATGGTTGGGCAATGTCTTTCGGTGTGCTATCATGATGACTTCTGCGGACGTAGCTCAGTGGTAGAGCATCACCTTGCCAAGGTGAGGGTCGCGGGTTCAAATCTCGTCGTCCGCTCAAAATTTTAACTGTATATAGATCACTTCTTTGTTGATTTCCTCTAGCATCTAAAGAGTGGTTACTGAATCAAACGATTATCTTGCTGGTCTGTCTGATCCCTCAGCAGAGCCTGCAAATTCCAGCAAAGTAGTGTCTAAGGCTCAAGCGCCGAGTCATCGGACGAAAGTGCCAGCTCCAAGTCATAGAAGGCGAACAGATTCTGCTCCAATTTTTTCCGACAGTCTCGAACATGACGACGATGTATTCGGTTTCGGCGACGAAGAAGTCAATACGATGGAAGCGCCAAATGCAACAGGTCAAACTGCTATTGTCGAGTCGCCGCAGAGGTCAAAACGTCTAGTTTGGTTGGGAGCATTTTTTGCGATTATCCTAGCGGTCGGATTTTTCGCTAAATTGTGGATAGACAAACAACTCGACCCTTCTGGAGATCCTAGAACAACAGCGATAGATATTCAGATTCCGCAAGGTTCGTCAAGCGGTGAAATAGGCGACATCCTTGAACAGAACGAAATCATCCCGAGCAGTCGTGCGTTCGGATATTACACAAAATATAAGAACCTAAATAATTTTCAAGCTGGCGACTATGTGCTGAATGAAAACATGTCTGTCTATGAAGCGATCGCAGTTCTAGACGCAGGTCCAGCAGACCCAGAATCGCCAAACTTTAGTGTTAACGAAGGCTTATGGGTAAGTGAAGCGTTACTAGAAATAGAAAAAGACGTTCCAGGAGTCACGGTTGCTGATCTTGAGGCGGTGCTTGCCTCTGATTCGATTACTCCTAAGTATCGCCCGGAAGGTATAACAAGTTGGGAAGGTTTGCTGTTTCCAGCAAAATATGACTTCGCTGAAGGGACAACTGCTCGTGAAGTCATTTCGCTGATGAACAACAAATTTAACGATGTAGCTACCGAAGTTGGTTTGGATGATCCAGAAAAGCTTCGAGGGTACACCCCGTATGAAATCATTATAATTGCGTCACTTATCGAAGCAGAAGCCGCACTTGACGCCGACCGTCCCAAAGTTGCTAGCGTTATTTATAACCGCTTAGAAGGCAGAGATAATGGTCAGACAGGCAGACTCTTGCAAGTCGATGCCGCGTTATTTTATGGCTTAGGAACAAGAGACATTAACGAAATGGTAAAGAATCTCGAATCAGATAATCCCTATAACCTAAGAAATAGAGAAGGCCTGCCGCCGACCCCGATAGCGTTTCCAGGCAAAGCTTCATTAGAGGCAGCCCTCAACCCAGCCGAAACTGATTTCCTCTTCTATGTGCTTAAAGACAAGCAAGGAAATCATTTATTTACCGCCGACGTTGGCGAATTTAATCGACAGAAAAATAAGTCAATCAACGAAGGCGTATTTAAGAACTAGTTAGTCGTTTCTAGCTGGAGAGTTACTTTAACTGTTCGTTGTCCATGGTGACGCAATTATTGAAGATCATAAAACGCTGTAACTCGGCGGTGAGAGCTTCACGGAATGCAGATATGTCAGTCACCCAGTCCTCTAGATGGAGGCTAAGCACATAAAGTGTTTGTGTTTTTCGGTCTGCTTTGAGGTCGATGCGGGCTGCTAAGCGGCCACGCCAAAGTATCGGCAAAACAAAATAACCATAAACACGTTTTGCTTTAGGAACATAGCATTCGATTTGATAGTCGAAGTCGAAAAGGTTTCGCATCCGTTTCCGCTGGATAACAAGATTGTCAAACGGTGACAAGATGGCCAGTTTTTTGCGCGCTAACGGCTTGTCAAGAAGCGCTAGCGATTCGGGCAGCAAATAATAGTTGGTACCGTCGACCTTGGCTAGGATAACGTCGTTTGCGTCCAACATTTCTTGTAGCGTTGCGCGAAGCACAGGTTTGATTTGTTTGCGTAGATAGCCAAACTCGTCGGCTAAGGCGACGCCGTTGCTGCGTAGAAAGCTTGTGATTAAAAAGCGGGCATATTCTTTCTGAGTCGGCAAAGAGTCGTCGACAGTTGCTGGCAAAACGCGCTCAGTTAGATCGTACACTTTGTGAAAATTGCGACGAGATGCAATCATCAAATCGCCTTGCATAAAAAGATATTCCAGCGCTTGCTTCGCTGGTTTTGTTTGCCATTCTTTCAGTTTCGCTCCAGAATACGCAAAGTCTTTTGCCTGCAGTGGACCTTCGTTGGCAATGCGTTCATGCACATGCGCGATCATTTTTTCATCTCGCGCAAACCAATGTTTCTGCGCCCCTGACTTCATCGCATGCTTGCGGACAAGCGAGAATCGATAATCACGCATCGGCAGATACGACGCGGCGTGTGCCCAATATTCGAACACGTCTTTGCTGGCGACAAGTTGTTGTAATTGCTCGGGCTGGTACGTTGGGTTGCGGCTCCAAAGCGTGTGGTGATGTGCGCGGCAAATCACAGAGATCGTGTCGATCTGCACATAGCCAAGGTGTTCTATCGCCGCCAGCGTTGCAACCTTTGCTGTTGCCTTCTTGGGTGAGGCTGGCAGGCGTTGGCTATGAAGCACAATTTTTTGTGCTTGTTGTTTTGTGAGTTCATCCATCTTTACTGGCAAGAAGCCACGCTGTTTCTTTTACGTCGAGGCCTTTAAAGCCTCCAGGCAAGTCAACGTTTTCGAGTTGCGTAATCGTGTAGTTGTCTTGATAGTGGCGGTTGACTTCCTCACTAGTGATCGAAAAAGGAGGCCCATCCATAAGGCTCTGATCATAGTCAAAGGTGATAAGCAGCTGCGATGCAGCGCTTGTGATTTCAATAAGATGGCGAGTGTAGCGATTACGCATTTCTTGAGGCAGCGCAACCAGAGCTGCTCGATCAAAAATAGCATCGACGTTGCCTAGTGTCTGGCCTGTAATCTCAAAGATATCGCCAACAAAAATGTCTAGGTTTGCAGCGCTGTATTGTTTTAAAACTCCTAAGTCGGTGACCTCAGGGCTGACTTCGAGATCGGCAAAAAGTTGTATTATTGCCTGCTCGCTTAGTTCAGCACCGACGACATGATGGCCTTGCGAAAGCAGCCAAGCAATTGCAGGAGTTTTTCCACAAAGAGGAACAAACACACGACTTTGCGGCATAAGCTCTAGCGATTCAACATGTGCAACGAGCAGCGGGTTTACTGCTTGCTCATGAAAACCAATCCTGTTTGTCTTCCACCGTTGATGCCAAAAACTTGCTTCCATAACTCGTTCCTCATTCTGATAGAGATACCAAGCGTAGCCGTTCTTGGCGCAGCTGAGGTTTCTCCTTGCAGCTGCGCCGTTGGCGTTCTTAGATTGCTGGATCGGCTGGGTGTGGTTGACCAGTGCCTGTTTCGAGATAGCTTTTTAAACTCACGACTAAGAAGAAACCCCACTTGCTGTTGCAGTGCATAAAAAAGTCGTCTGCGGCTGGCCAGCCATGGTGAGCAAATCGCAGCGCTGTGCCACAATCTATCGGTTCGAGATCAAACACGAAGTTGCCTGTTTCTGCCCAAGGACCTTCGATGCATTGCCAGACTACTTTTTTGTCAGGTAGCTGTTCATCGACTTGCATTCTGACGATGTGGTCACCTTCTGGGCCAAAGCGAAAAGCGATTTTCTGGTCAGGGTTGTCTGCTTGGGCTTGCGTCCACCAGCAAGTCAAGCTGGCTGGATCGCTCAGTGCTTTAAAAACCTCCTCTGGAGACCGTTCGATTTCTATTTTGTGCAATATTGATGTCACTGGTATCTTTCCTTTAATTACTTAGCCAAGTGGCTAACTATTTGAGCCTAAAAATATGCCCAGAATAGAACTGATTGTTTTGGTTTCATTCAAGCCAAGTCGTGAGAGAGTCAAAGCAAGCTTCCCAGCCAAATCTGTGGCTTTCGATAGCTTCTGTCGAGGGGAGCTGCTCGTGAATCAAAATAACTTCTGTCTTGTCGTCAATTTCGTCAAAATTGATTGAAACTAAACTGACGATATCATCGCCTGTATGTCCACCGCATGGCTGGCCAGAGAGAACCCAAGTGAAAGAGAGTCGCCTGGGTCGGTCGATTTCTCGGTATTCGCCGTAGTGGTAGATTCGCTCATCTCCAGGTGTTTGGATTGTGATGTTGTAGAGGCCTCCCACACGAAGGTCGACAGTTGTAGATTCGACAGTGCATCCAGGTGGTCCGAACCATTCGCTTAAATGGTTGGGTTGTGTCCACGCATCAAAAACGCATTGAGCGTCGGCGTCAAAAAGTCGAGATGTGCGCAGTATGGGAAGCTTGTCGTCGAGGTCTTCGCTTGGTCGGTTCATTTGTTGTCGCCGTCATCAAGGTTGGCCAGGTGTGTCTCGAGAGAGTCAAACTTTTCAGACCAAAACTGTTCATAATAAAGAAGCCATTGGGTGGCGGCGCTTAAAGATTTGGGTCGCAGGTGACAAAAGTGAACTCGGCCATCAATGTTTCGTTCTAGTAGGTCGGCTCGTTCTAGGACTTTCAGATGTTTTGAGATGGTCGGTTTGGCCATCTTGAAGGGTTCAGACAGTTCGCCGACCGACATTGGTTGGTGGGCGAGTCGCTTTAGTATCGCGCGGCGCGTGGGGTCTGAAAGGGCTTTAAAAACTAGCGTAAGTTTTTCTTCGTCTGTTTGTTTGTCTAGCAAATTGTTAGCCATATGGCTAAATGTATCAGGGTTTGATACGGTTAATACTACGGCATAACAAAATTTGGGCATAAGCGATAGTCTTGCCGTAGATCGAGACTGGTGAATGAGATGTCGCGAGTGCGTTGGGGTGTTCTTGAAACAGTGAAAATTGGAGTTACGCAAGTGATTCCAGCCATGCAGCGTGCGGACAGTTGTGACATAGTCGCTATCGCGTCTCGCTCACAGGGGAAAGCTGTATTCACTGGTGGAACCATGACATGCTGTACCACAGCATCGACCTGTTAACACCGATAGAGAAAGAAACACTGTTCCCCATGACACAGGTGGAATTTAGCGAATGAGAGCCGATAGGGAGGAAGTGTTGTGAACTTGATGAACAGGGAATCCAGTAGGTCCTTGGATAGATGAGTTGGTGATATTGTGTCCAATGAAGTATATGGCTATCTTAAGAAATTTTCTAAGACTGATTGGTCAGAGTTTTTTGAGGAAATGGAGAGAAACAGCGGTATTGGCATCAAGGAAATTCCAATGTCTGAGCTTCATAGTTTTCCTCAAGAAGTTATGCCGATTAACAATGTTGGGTGTGCAGCTTTCGTCGTTGGCGATCGTCCGGGAAAAACTAATACGAGTTACTTGACTGATTATGCTGATTATGATTCAGATGCAAACCTTGGCTTGCCGAATGATGGTAGAGAAAGATTAGATTTGTTGATTGGCCTGTTTGCAATCATGATGCGGGAATGCATGCCAGGTAGGTTCGTTGTTTTGATCACTGAGTGCGGCCAGGTCGAGGCCGTAAAGGTTGTTGAAGCTCAAGATCTGGGATCACAAATTCGTAGAGACTTCGAGCGATTTAGTGCGCCTTCTGACTACATTTACGATGTCGCTTGTGAAAACGGGACTTTCTCAACCTCACCCACTGGGGAGACCCCTTAGGTCAAGTCGTAATGGGAGGATACGATCTTGCTTTAGGAGACTCTACTTTCTCAGGTTTTGACTTTCGTATTAGTTTGCAATGCAGCCGACGCCGACGACGGTTAGTCTCATTCTGGATACCTCGCGCCGTCGAGAGCAAACTCCAAGCTAACGCTACAATAGAACGATCTTAACAGTCAAAATATAGACTTTGCTGTATCAACTGAGGTGGTATTTAAGCATCAAATCGTAGTCTGTCATGTCGCCACTTCTTACTCCGTCGAAGTCTTCTTTCGTAACCATGTGGCGGCATGCCCACCTCCATGCGAACCAGATAGATATTCGAATACGTACAGAGAGTTCTTGTATTCAATCGACCAATAAGCACTCTGTACGATTGTGTCCGATTTTTTCAGCACCCTTCTTTGGGGGTAGATTTTCTTCCCAAATTCAACCATGGCTGTCACCCTCCGATTTCAATAATTGTAAAGGGGCTTAGCCAAAGTTCATCACAGCTTCTGGCTCGACGCCGAGACCGGAAACGCCGAAGCGTCGAAGCGTCGAAAAAACCGTAGAAACCGACTTAATCGACCCCGTCAACAAGACTCCAAGCGCTCTACGTCCCTTGTGGTGGGCCTCAGAGAACACTATACACGCTCAGATATAACGCGTCTTTTCTGGGTTTTGACTTTCGTATTCGTTTGCAATACAGTTCGGGTTGTGGCTGAACTGTTTGATATCGATTTGTTGGACGAGGTAGATCCGTTTGAAATCGATACGCAAGCAGCTCACCTGTTCAAACACACACCACTCGGCGTGGATGATGTTTTTGAGGTATAGCACTCAGTCCCCATTTTCTACCCTGCGAAACCGCCAGCTCATTGGTTGATGGTCGCAGAAATCGAATGAAGGTTTTGATGGTCGCCCTCGCCCCACCAAATTCTGGCAACCCGACACGGTGTAGACCGATCGGCTGTTGCTACACCTCTAAATATTTAGCTGACCAATACCGAAAGGAGCAATGATTGTGGACAGAAACGAAGAACACGAATTCTACGACGAACCCGAGAACCAGAAACCGCAGGGTAAACCGAGATGGCGCAAGTCCAGACTCATTGAACTCGTCCCTGTCCACTTCGAACCAGACACCCCTCGAACAAATCCGCACGGCAGCTGACGCTGACGACCGATCCGTCTCGTCATGGATACGACGAGCCGTCGAACAAGAATTAGAGACCCAAAATAGACACCAACCAAGGGTGGCTATGGTAAATATTGACAGCTGAGATCCTTTCCTGCAGCAGAGAGAACGCCTGATGTGAGGCAAAAGTGGCAGCTAGTTAACTGTTGTGTGTCCGCGAGAAAGCTTGCTTTGTTTCAACCAG